>CADABQ010000016.1 GCA_902786205.1 uncultured Lachnospiraceae bacterium
GTGTGAAAGCGTACAGAGTGAAGTGTCCAGCCAAAAAGGATATTTTTAGTCATGTTGTATATTCTGGCACTTTATGAATGTACCCGGCTGAACTGTTACCATTTGAGTTAGTTTATGCGGTTTCAGGCTTTTTACTACGGGTATCCTGACATTGCGCATATAATCTATACGCTACAATCGCTGTTATAAATTCTGTAATCCAAAACGCACTCCATACCCCTGATGGACCAAAACTTCTGCTCAATATAAATGCAGCAGGAAGCATTATAAGCAAATATCGCATAAGAGAAATTACAAGCGACCTTGCACCTTTTCCCAGTCCTTCCAAGGCTCCGGAAGCGGTTACGGATACGGAAGATACCACAAAACCAAGACTAATCATTCTTAACGCATTTTGTCCGATTTTAATGGTCTGTGCATTATTGGTAAATAATCCAATAAGCTTATCTGGCACAGACATACAAAGCAACGTCCCTACTACCATAACCCCTGCAATAATTCTAAGGGCTGTCTTATAAATTTGATTGACCCTTTTCTTTTCTCCTGCACCATAATTATAGGCAAGCAATGGTCGCATTCCCTGTACTACGCCATTTGCAGTCAAATATAGGAATGTTTGTAATTTGAAATACGCTCCCAACACCAAAACATAAGCCGACGAATATACTGCTAAAATGCCATTTAACACAGATATTTGCAAGGAAGGCAATGCCATATTAAGCGTTGCAGGAACACCGATTGCATACATCCTTTTTAAAATATTGGCACGAAATTTTACATAACAAATATTTATCCGAACAGAAATCGGTTTGACAAAATAAATAATGATATATCCCGCTAATGTAACCATTTCTCCAACGCCCGTTGCAATTGCCGCACCTTCTATCCCTAGCTTTGGAAAAACGCCAATTCCAAATATAAGCAATGGGTCCAGTACCACATTTGCAATACATCCAATTATCATACAAAACATGGATGTACGCATTCTTCCAACTGACTGAAATATTTTTTCAAGACTAATGGATATGGAAACAGGGATAGCAAATAGAAAAACAATATTGGAATACTGAAGTCCCAAGTCAATAATAGTTGCATCCTTTGTAAACATTTTTAAAAATGCAGGCATAACCAAAATACAACCGATCGTAAGCAATAATCCATGAAAAATATTGCAAACCACCCCCACTGAGGCGGATATATTGGCCTCTTTTTCTTTTTTTGCCCCTAAAAAATAGGCAATCATAGCATTGATACCAATTCCAAATCCAACGGTTGTAGCCATCATTAAATTTTGTATCGGATAAACCAACGATAATACCGTCATGGCATCGTCACTAATTTTAGCCACAAAAAAGCTATCTACAATATTATACAATGCATTCACCAGCATGGATATTGTCATAGGCAATGCCATAGAAATGACCAAAGGCAATACAGGTCTTGTTCTCATAAATTCCTGATTCACGATATGTTCCTCCTTAATTCTTTTTTACACAATAACATGAAGTTTCTGATTGCACAAAAAATGCCACGTAGCTAACAACGATTAACTACGTGGCGAAAAATAGAGCCTCTATACTCTAGAAAAATCCACTCCATCCTCATGGTTTTGGATTTTTATTATACCAGTGGCATGCTTTTCTGTCAATGTTTTATAATAGGAAAAAGCCTTCAACCTAAATAAAAAGCCAATCAATACCCCTCTTTTCTACGCATCAAGCGTAATTCCCGCCTCTTTTTCGCATTTTCCCACTCCATGCGTTCTCCATCATTTTCCAAAATAAGCGGTGGAACTGGGGTTGGTTTTCCATCCTCTCCCATAGAAACCATTACAAAATAGGCACGATTGATAACATGTCTCGTTCCATCCTGATCCTCACGATAGGTGTCTACACGTACTTCCATAGAAGTTCGTCCTACATACGTTACCTTTCCAATCAGCACAATGATGTCGTTTAAGTAAGCACCGTCTTTAAAATAAAGGTTGTCGATGGCTACCGTAGTTGCATTGTATCCGCAATGTCTTCGGGCAGTCGCACCAGCTACCTCATCAATCCATGCCAGTAATCTTCCACCAAACAATCTTCCAAAACCATTAATATCTGGATAAATTACTACTCGCAATTGCTCCGTTCTAGAGTCCGATACCTTCTTAGGTTTCTGTTCCTTTGCTTCATTTTTTTCCATTGTAAAGTCACTTCCATTTCTTTTTTTATAACAATTTAACCCACAAAAATGTATGTTTGTTACAGTTCGCCAACCTGTAAACTGTAACGTATGTTTCAAACATTCATAATTGCAGGCTAATTGATTTCTTCTATATTATTTATAGTAGCACATTTCTTTTTGTAGGGCAAATTGGAAGCCCCTGTTCAGAATGTGCATATATATGGAATTTTACAAATGGTATCCTGTGAGCAACAATTAAAAAGTACTTAGTTCTGGTAACAAATTTGTTCTTGTTTTTTCATTGGATAGCAAATCAGTTGTTCGGAATCTAAATTTTCTTTTTGCATTGCAACGGCTGTAATTTGACGATTATCATATGTGGTGTAGTAGAAAATTCCCTTTGTCGCATTACAGCAGGATGTATAAATGGTATATTCATATTCCCCTTCTTTTACTTCACAACAACCACGCTGCTGCTCCACTGCGCCTAAAATATGAAAGAACTGTCCCACACTTTCTTCTTCCGTATCGCCAGACTTGGAATGCATCTTTGTAAAAGCTACTCTGGCAAAACGAGAAGCAGAAGATAAATCTCCCGGCAATCCAATTGCACCCATTCCACGACTATATGTGTGCAATGCTACTTCTGGAGCAAATTGATTTTCTGGCTGCCTTGGAGATAAATGCATATAATTATTAAGTAAAAACATCTGCTGTTCAAATGGCGGATTATTCGTCAATACTCCAATTGGATTCTCATAAATATGCATACCATCCTTCATCACTTCTACTGTGATTGCTTCCTTGGCATCTGCAATTAACCAATGAAGAGAAGCCACTGGAAATGTTCCACCAAACATTTCCCCTCCTATTTACTAATATCGTCTCTATCTTGTTTTACGAGTTGCAATGCCTATGTTTACTAGCGTGTTTATTCAAAGAAATCTTCTTCTGTAAGCCCGAACAATTTCCAAAAGGAATCCTTATTAGATGCTGTAAGCGTACTTCCTTTTGCATATTCATAATACAACCCATTTGCCGTTTTATAAACAGTACAACTGTCCATTGCCACATAAAGTCTACCCACTTTTCCATCCTTACGTTTTAGATAAATTGGATGATAAAATGGACACGCACTACCACCTACGACTTCATTTATCGGATTTAAAAAATGCTCCTCCATCCAAGCAAGCTTTTTTGCATCCGTAATTTTATATTCCTTTCCCTTAAAGAAAAACGATACTTCCTGCAAATCACAAATATCCGATGGTTTAAAATTAACGGAAACTCCATAAGGTTGATAAAAAAGTGGCTGGTACAAAAAGTGTAACCCATCTGCAACTTGATAAGTCAAATCACCAATCATAGAGCCCATTCCTGAAGTAATCCTACTTTCCGTTTCTCCTTTATATAACTTTTTCCCATCCAAATCAAATTTTGTCTTTTGTATCGTATTATCCTTTATATTATACACGTACATGTTTCCTTTATCCATATATGGATGCAAATATACAGTGTTTCCATCTGCGGATGCCTGAATTTCGCAATAGGCATCTCCTTGTGTGGAATCACAACCAATTGCCTTCAAATTAAGGGACTGTACAATGCTGCAATTCTTTCTATCGTACACAAATAAACCAAAATACCCAGAAAATATCATACGTTTCTCATCTTCATAGCATATTTGTGGTTCATCTGCCCCTATAGAATCTGTTAATTGATAGGATGCCTCCTCTACCGCTACCACATCTCCTTTATTGATGTCAAGTGATGCAACTATCTTTTCTGTTTTTTCTTTCGTTTTTGCTGCTCCACGATCTGCACCTGTAAATACAACCACACCTACCCCTGCTAGAATGATACACACTGCCAAAATTGCCAACACACTTTTCTTTGTTCCAACTTTCACCATAGTTATCCTCTCCTTTATCTCAGATTTTCCTACTGACATGCCTGTTGCCACAGAAAAGAAACTAATACCTTTTCCAATTTGCATCAAAGACAACAAACTATTTCCATAAGAAATACGCTCTTTCTGATTCATTCCTTTCATAACTCCACTGTCACAGGCATATTCACAATCCTTTTTCGATAAAATTGCCGCAACCCATACCAATGGATGAAACCAATATACAGCAACAATAAAATTTCTAAGATATCCCCACCAAATATCTCCATGTCTCTTATGTACTTTTTCATGTAATATTGCATGCTCCACAAGATCCTCCCGCTGAACAATATGTTCTGGAAGGTAAATATCAGTTGCAATACCTTTACTTCGAAATAAAAGTGGTGTACGAATTCCATTTGCAATATAAACATGCGGTCCATAGGTTCCCGCTTTGCGTCTATTTTCCACTAAGATTCTTCTAAATTTTCTTTCCACCTGCATTTGTACGCCAAGCAAACAAACCATACCAAACAACCATAGCAACACAGCTATTTTTTTAACCGTAATGGGATAGAACCATTGAAACCAGTTTGCAGGTTTTAACCATTTATTTTGTTTTGTAGTAGCCACATTCCCTTTCTGTAACTTCTTGTTTTTCATTTTGTCTGCATTGATTCTATTTGTCGATTGTCCATCCTTTGTCTCTACCTGTTTTTCCACAATCTTGGAATTATTTTTTTCTTCCTGTCGATTGGAATAATTCTCTGTCTGTATTGTCTTTTGTCCAGGTAACCACTTATTTGCAACGTTCATAATACTATACGGTGTATTTATGGTTGGCCCACTCCATCCTATCGTTCCCTGCAAAACCATTCCCGGAAGGGGCAATAATAATCGAATAGCCACCAAAAGCCACAATCCATACAAAAAGCATTTTCCAATTCGATGAAAAAAAATCTTGCGAATGAGCAAAATGGCAAGTATCAGTACACTTGATGATACAACTACACTATACATCCTCTTCTCCCCCATTCAGTATTTTGCGTAATTCATCCAGTTCATTGCTGCTAATTTTCTCCTGTTGTACCATTGTCGTCAACATTAACCCCAAACTTCCTTTGTAAACACGATCCAAAAAATCTTCTGTCTCCTGCACACATGCCTCGTTTTTATCCACAAGCGGATAGTATTGTTTTGCTCTGCCAACCGTATGATAGGACACAGCACCTTTTGCCTCCATCCGCTTGAGCATCATAATAATAACGTGTCTGTCCCAATCCGTAATCCCTTCAAAATGCTGCACCATCTGTGCAATGGTCATCGGATTTTTATCCCATAACAAATCCATAACACGCCATTCCGCATTGGATAAACTAACCTTTGCATTTTCTTTCATAACCATCCTCCTTTGTAAACATTTGTTTACTATTTGTTGTTTGTATGGTAACATATGTTTACCATTTGTGTCAAGGAATTTTTTACGAAAAGTCAATCGGATATTCGCAATCCGCTCTGCTACTTGATCGTGTTAAATACAAAATAAAAGAGACCCTAGTTTTCACTAGAGTCCCTTTTTATTGAGAGTATATTGATTTATAAACCGTTTTCGGCTTAATAATTCATTGAGCTTCCAAGATTTCTATTATATGCCTGTGCCATAGCATTTGTATTCTTGATAATAATATATACACCGTAGAAATAACCCACTCCACAAAGGAAAGAACCAAACAGCATCCACATAATAACTGTAGTACCACTTTCTACAAAGTCTAATCCATACTTAGAACCATTTTGGTAAATACGATTTCCTAATTTGTAATACCAAAACCAAGTATAAATTCCGCATGTAACAATGGACAATAAAATAAATTTCAATAATCCTGCGGTTTCTTCACCATCTCCACTACACATTACATTCATATCCTGTGCTAATTTGTACACAAAATAGTAACTATAAATCCCACAAGTAATGATAGTAAGTACAATATACATTAATAAACTTCTGTCTTCTTTAATTCTCATACATTTCTCCTTAATCTTTTATAATCATCCCAAAATATGTAACGATTTGAAAAAATATGCCATGTTTTATATCTATTGTCACAACGGTATCGTTACAATCCACTAGCCTTATCACATAAACCAACAAAAACATTCCAATTACTACTCCCAAAATATTTTGAAATACTTTTTCTGGCAATTGCTTTCTTTTCCATAATAGCAATCCCACCAACGGCACCACCCAAAACAATGGATGATAGTGGAATGCCTGCAATACTCTTCCATGAAGTAATGCCACATATGCCCTTGTCATGCCACAACCAGCGCAAGAAATACCGGTTATAAAACGTATCGGGCAACCAATTCCCAGAAATGCAAGCAAAACGTAAAAAGCTAAAATTGTTATAAAACATTTTCCAAAATTCGACATTTTTTTCTCCCTGTAAAGTATACAATAAAAGTAACAGAACCGTCAAGACTTTGTGAGATAAACACAAAAAAAATTACAAAAGAGACTATCACATTTGCAAAAATTATGCTTCTGCTCCTGTGACAGTCCCTTGCTTTTGTCTTATTTACACAACTCTCCAACAACCTGGTTAATCACTTTACCGTCTGCTTTTCCCTTCAAAGAAGGCATAACTGCTTTCATAATCTGACCCTTATTCTTACTTGCAATCACATCCGCAAAATCTTTTTCCAATATTTCTTTTACTTCCTCTGCTGAAAGAAGTGTTGGAGCATACGCCTTAGCAATGGCTAAACGCTGTGTATATTCTTCTTTTAAATCTTCACGTTCTGCTGGACAGGTATCTACCTGTTCCTGCAATGTCTTTACTTCCTTTAGAATTGTCTGGTTTACTAATTCCTCTGGAATATTTTCACGATCTCCACTGTCAATTCCAGCTTTTTTTACGGCAGAAATCAAAGAAGAAATGGTTTCTTTTTTTAACTTTTCCTTTGCCTTCATTGCAGCAATCATATCTTTTTGTAGTGTTTCTAAATTCATAATCATACCTCCTGCATTTTATAAGATTCGGCAATCGCCTATTCTTTATGGTTACAACCGCTGTAACCTTTCCCATAAACACTATATTCCATTTTTTAGTGAAACGCAAGAGAGAACGAAATTTGTTTGTACCAAACCGGTAACAGTCCCTGGTACTTCTCTATTTTTTCTTTACGCTACCTACTTTTCAAATTCTTTTCTAAAGCGTTTTGTTGCTTCAACCATATTTTCCAAACTTGGCTTTGTCTCTTTTACGCCTCTTGTCTTTAAGCCACAATCTGGATTTACCCATAATTTTTCCGGTTTAATTTTTTCTGCCATTTTTTCAAGTGCTGCTACAATTTCCTCCACTGTTGGGATTCTTGGAGAATGAATATCATACACACCAGGACCAACCTGTGTTTTAAAATGATTTTCTTTTAAGGAATCCAAAATTGTCAAATCAGAACGAGATGCCTCAAATGTGATAACATCTGCATCCATGTTATCAATCGCTGGAATAATATCCGTAAATTCGCTATAACACATATGCGTGTGAATCTGTGTTTCTGGTTTCACTCCACTATGTACCAAACGGAATGCCTTAATTGCCCAATCCAAATATTCACAATACCAATCAGACTTACGAAGCGGTAACTTTTCACGCAAAGCTGCCTCATCAACCTGAATAATAGAAATTCCATTTTTCTCCAAATCCAATACTTCATCACGAATAGCAAGTGCAATCTGGTAAGCACTTTCCTTTAAGGAAATATCCTCTCTTGGGAACGACCAGTTTAAAATCGTAACCGGACCGGTAAGCATTCCCTTCATAGGCTTCTTTGTAAGACTTTGTGCATACACAGACCAATCAACCGTCATAGCCTTACTTCTGGAAATATCTCCCCAGATAATTGGTGGTTTTACACAACGAGTTCCATACGATTGTACCCATGCCTTTTCTGTAAATAAATAACCATCCAGGTTTTCTCCGAAATATTCCACCATATCGTTTCGCTCATATTCTCCATGCACAAGCACATCTATTCCGATTTCTTCCTGTAACTCTACGCACTCTGCAATCTTCTTTCGATTGAACTCTACATATTCTTTTTCCGTAATCTTTCCCTGTTTATATGCTGTTCTTGTAGATTTTACATCGGCGGTCTGTGGGAAAGAACCAATGGTTGTAGTAGGGAACAATGGAAGTTTAAAAGTATCCTTTTGTACTTTCTCTCTCTCCTCAAATACAGGCAATCTGGTAAAGTCCTTTTCCTCAATGGCTGCCACTCTTTTTGCAACTTTTTCATTTTGACACTTTCTGTCTGACTGAAATAACTGCACATTTTTCTTATAGGCTGCATTTGCACTTTTGTCTGCTTCTTCACTAATCTGCTTTAACTCTGCCAACTCTGTTAATTTTTCTTTGGCAAACGCAAAGTATTTCTTTACTTCCTCTGAAAGTTTTGTCTCATTTTCCAATGTATAAGGTACATGTAATAAAGAACAAGATGTGCTGATAACTACCGAATATCCTTTTTCTTTTAATCCATCTAATACCTGTAACGTCTTTTCGTAATGGTTACGCCAAATATTCTTTCCGTTTACTAAGCCTGCAAACAACACTTTATCCTTTGGAAATCCATATTTATTAACTAAATGAGCAGTTTCCTTTCCTTCTACAAAATCCAGACCAATTCCATCAAAGGACAACTTTCCTATTCTCTCGTATCCATCGCGAATATCTCCAAAATACGTCTGTAATAAAATTTTACTGTTGCCCTTGGAAACCAAAATACCGCTATATAATTTTTCAAATAACTGCAAATCCTCTTCTGTCAAATCATGTACTAAATAAGGTTCATCAAACTGCAACCATTTTACTCCAAGGCTGTTGCATTTTCTTAATAACTCGCAATACACAGAAATAATAGCATTTACAAAATCCTGCTCTGTTTTCTTCCCTGTGTAACGCAACAATTTTAATAACGTAAAGGCTCCTGTTACAACTGGCTTTGTTTCCACACCTTCTGCTTTTGCTTCCTGATATTCCTCAAAAAGTTTATTTCCAACCAACTTAACCTGTGTGTCGTCCTCAATTTCTGGTACCATATAATGATAATTGGTATTAAACCATTTTTTCATAGCAAGTGCTTTTACATCACCCTTTTCTCCCTGATACCCTCTCGCCATAGCAAAATAGGTATCTAACGCAGATAATCCCAATTCCTTGTATCGTTTTGGCACAATGTTAAAAAGCACTGCTGTATCTAGTGTGCAATCATAAAAAGAAAAGTCATTGGATGAAATGTAATCCACTCCACTCTCTTTTTGTAATTTCCACTGTGATGTACGAATCTCCTTCGCTGTCTCCTGTAACTCTTCCTGTGTAATTTCATTCCTAAAATATTTTTCTGTTGCAAATTTTAACTCTCTAAGACTTCCCACTCTTGGAAATCCAATTACCGATGTCTGCATATTGTATCCTCCTGTCTTTATTTAATCAACTAAACTGTTACATTGATTGTACTAACACAGCCCTAAAGTGTAAAATATAAAAAAATAGCACTTTGCCATAGTTTTAAACTATAGCAAAGTGCTTTTGTTTTTTAACATTATCAAAAAAGTCCCTTCTGATATGCTGTGATAGCAGCTAACATGTTATGGAGCTTGAACCCCGAACCTCGCACAAGAGTCCCCACTGCCTTTAGACAGTGGGGACTCTTACTCTTTTATAAAGACAACTGTTTGCATTACAACTTTTCTAATTCAGTTAATAATTGTTTCTGTGATACAACTTGTATAGAATCCATGCCAAACTTCACTGCACCTTCTACATTTTCTGCTCTATCATCAAAAAACAAACATTCCTCTGGTTTCAAATTGTACTTATCGCAAAGTGCCTGATAAATAGCTCTATCTGGTTTTGCTTTGTTCACCATATAAGATACCACCATACCATCGATATCCTGCATAAAATCTGCATATTCGGTATGTTTTTTAAACAAACCTTCTGAATAGTTAGAAAGCAGATAAATTCCATAACCCTCCTGCTTCAATTTTTTTACCATCTTCCAAACAGCAGGTCTGGCTACATGCATATATTCTCCATGACGAATAAACCATGCAATTGCTTCTTTATCCTTGGGATACTTCTTACTATACCTGGAAATCAACTCTTCATCCGGAATCTCGCCCAAATCAAATTCACTCCACAATCTTTCTGGATCATCAAATAATTCGGTTCCTACACGCTCTGCCTCCTCGGCTGACAATCCATAATCGACAAGCATATCTTTCCATCGATACTGTAACAAAACATCCCCTACGTCAAAAATTATATTTTTATATTTCATTACATAAAAACCTCCTGTGATAATGGTAACATTAATCTCAAAATTCCTCTACTGTTGATTGCATTATGTGGCATTTCAAAACACATTATTTTTTACTCATCACACATTATGATACATAATTTTTCGCTCTGCTACCCACCCAAAAAGCATATATCCAAATGTCAATGAAGTAGTTTTTCCTGATCCATTTTTGCAAACAGGCAATATACATTTCCATTTTGAAAATCGGCTGAAAAATGTGATATAATTTCTTTACCTTATATTCAATCTTTTGCAATTGTATATTCCTTTTACACCTTTTCAAGTCAAGCAGATATTCGCAATCCGCTCTGCTACTTGCTCATAACACGATTCGCTGCTAGTGCAGCATATCAGAAGGAACTTGCTTGATCGTGTTAAATTTACTTCTGAATTAAATTATTATATGTTTCATTTTTAATTTGTAAATTAAGATTATCCCCAGTAACCTTAAAATAAACCTTGTTTATATAATCACATACCTTATCATCCATCAATTGTATTGGTAAATATTCACATAAATCCATTTCATAAAATGATAAATTCCATGCACAATCTGATTTATCTTCCAAAAAACCACTTACTATTTCGTACAACTCTTCCTTCTCCTCTGTACTAATCTTTTCGTTCTTATCAAAAATAATTACTGCTTTTATAATATTCTCTGAAACTTCAAAATCCTCTTTATCAAACCATTTCATTTCTTTATAGTCATCTTCAGAGTCTCTTCTATGCATATCAAACATCATCAGTAAATACTTCACTTTCGAATATAATTTATCCTTTATTTCATACATTTCTACACTTTCATGATTAATTTTTCTAACTAACAGCATCCTTAACTCCGTTTCCATTTTCATGTATGTTCTGGTAGAGATTATTGTAAAACCTCCACTAGAACAACAATTTTATTTACAATAATGCTATTATAACATTCAACAAAAAAATTTGCATCCTATTGCCATCACTACATTAGCTATATGTTTCCAATCAATCTTTAATTTTTTTAATTCAGAACTAAATACACCAATACCCCGACTAATTAAAAACTAAGATTTTACCTTGCAATAAATACTTTACTAAAGTCTACTGCAATATATCCCCTCCCATTAACATACTTTCTACAAAAATATAATTTATTCTTTCTATCATTTCCAATACAACTACATACTAACCTAATTATTCAAATTTCTCTTTTAAGACACCCGTCGCAACACTTCTAACGTTAGCTTTTCAAAAATGGCATCCGCAAGTTTCCTATGTTCTTCCTGATTCAAATGTTCCTGATCCACCTCACTGCACACTGCATAATCAGCCGCACGTAAAAAAGAATGCCCCCATTGCTCTGCAATCTTCTCATAAACATCACCTAATTTCTGTGAAACGGTCACAGAATGTTTTGAAAATTCCGGGTCAAACTCCGTCTTCCAGACCTGTTCTCCAAGAAAAATAGGGGATATGATCAACACCTTGCTCTCTGGTGCAAACTCTGCAATCTGTCTTAACAAAACCTGCAATCCCTCCCCTATCTGTTCTGGAGAAGCATTATAGTAAGTTTTGCAATCGTTAGTCCCAAGCATTAAAACAATGGTATCCAATGGTCCGTGTGACTCCAATAGAACAGGAAGTATCTTGTCCCCTCTTCTTCCTGCTCTGGTACGATCCTCAAACACAGTCGTTCTTCCACACAAACCTTCCTCCACAATACGGTACCCATATTTTTCCACTCGCTCCTGCAAAATGCTAGTCCAGCGCTCTCCCCAATCATAACGTTTTGTTGTTTTCGGTATTAACCCATATGTATTTGAATCGCCAAAGCACAATATCTGTTTCATGTACCCAGCTCCTTTCTTTTTCTATTTCATACTATTTCTATATGTTTAATATAATATATATAGCAAAGAAAGTCAATCCGTATTTTTAATTGAAAAAACAAAAGACCAGTGTACTCTCCTACACCAGTCTTTTTGCAATCTATTTTCCTGTTCTACATATTCTCCTTGTTCCACATTGTGGACAAGTCACCTCAACCTTACCTTTATGTCTTGGCACACGAACAATCTTACTGCAACTATTACATCGAAATACACGATACTCTTTACGATATTTCCAACGAAGTTTCCATAAATGTGTAAAATCTGTATAAGACTTATTTTCCTGCTGCCTATCCCATATTTTACGCGAAAACATACGATACAACATATAAATAAGCACGAATAGGTCTAACAGATATAACACTCTTACACCTGTCACAACATTTAACAAAAAAAGGACAAAATATCCAACAAACAGTGCTCGATTTAATTCATCAAATCCATTTCTTCCCCGCATAAAATCTTGCAATTTCCATCTCAAATTACGCATTCTACCGCCTATCCTTTCCATAACAACGTTACTATTCACAGCCTTTCTTCTCTACATTCAGAAAAATCTGTGCAAAACCTGCACAGAACGCTGCAAAATCAGCAGCTTCCTTTTTCTTCCTGTACAGAAGAACTGCCTACACGGCAGTTTTGTATCAAGCAACCAGCCCCTTACGTGCGAGCACGACATGTCTAGTTGTTTAATACAAATCGGCTGTGAATAGTAACATAACAACTTAATATTACGTACTTTGTGCTTGCCACAATAGTAGCACAAGAAATTTTTAAACACAAGAGAGTTTCTAATTGTTTTATATTTTTTTAATAGATTAATTATGGTCTGCACTATCTTTTTTGATATCTTCATCTTCTAAATATTCTTTTTCCTGACGCTCCCAAAAAATCCGATCTTCTTCTGTAATTTTTCTAATTACTTTGCATGGATTTCCAACCGCAATTACACCATCTGGAACATCCTTTGTTACAACAGATCCAGAACCTATAACTACATTGCTTCCAATGGTCACACTAGGATTAATTGTCGTATTTCAACCAATTCCCTCTAGCAAAATTTTTAACCCAATCACGAAAAGGATAATACCACCAATTATCTCTGCCTTTGCTTTGTACTTATCTCCAAACACACTTCCAATCTTTACTCCTATGGCTGAACAGACGAAAGTTACTACACCAATAAACAATACTGCTGGAAGTATCTGCACTTTAAGAAACGCAAATGTAACGCCTACTGCAAGCGCATCTATACTAGTTGCAATAGCTAGTAAAAACATACTTTTCGGATCCATCTTTGCATCCACATTTTCATCTTCTCCTAGTGCTTCCTGTATCATTTTTCCTCCAATAAAGCAAAGTAGGAAAAAGGCAATCCAATGATCGTACTTTGTTATCATTTCTGCGAATACATATCCCAGAAAATAACCAATCAATGGCATCACTGCCTGAAATCCACCAAACCACGCTCCTGCAATACACATGTGTTTTCCCTTAATTTTCCCAAGTGACAACCCTTTACAGACGGATA
This sequence comes from uncultured Lachnospiraceae bacterium, assembly GCA_902786205.1. Classification (GTDB taxonomy): domain Bacteria; phylum Bacillota; class Clostridia; order Lachnospirales; family Lachnospiraceae; genus CAG-411. The sequence goes on from CADABQ010000016.1 coordinate 13,829, forward strand.
CTGCAAAGGCATCCATAGATAAACCTACCGCTAAAATAAATAATTCCAAAAGACTCATACAATATCTTCCTCCTTGTGTAAAATTTTATAGGGTTAAAGTATTTTTACTAATCTCCACATAAAGAAAAAGGACTCATGGATAGCACAGAATGTCTATCCACGAGTCTCATCATTTAAAATACTACCGGGCTTTCACCATTATGTCGACAGTATTACATATCCTTATGCTGATTACTCCCTCTAGGTTAGGACTTTATTTTAGCATAAAGAATATGTTATTGCAACTTTTTATCAATTATTATTTGTGTCAAATAATAATTGGTACTTTTTTCATTTTTCTTTATAACATCCGCTCCCCTCTTCATTTTTTGAATATGCAGTTGAAGGGGCATCTTCCTTCCAAAACACGCTCCCGCTTGGTTTCAACCGTAGCGGTACTAGGCTCGAAAACACCTCGCTGAGTACCGACGGTTTCAAACAGTTTTTCCAGGAAACTCCCCCTCCAACTGCTTTTCCTTTTTGTGAGGGAAGCTCACTCTTTGTTCAATTTTTACTGCAACCATCGTATCAAGCGAATATTCGCAATCCGCTCCGCTACTTGCTCATAACACGATTCGCTGCTAGTGCAGCATATCAGAAGGGGCTTGTACCCATCCTGATACAAGCAAGTCCCCACCCTCCACTTATTGCCCTGCTCAATAGAAGTGGAGGACTTTCTTAATCGTGTTAAATGCTTTTCTGGATGCCGTCATCATTGCTCCATACAATGGCACCGGATGATTGATTGCATCTATGTATCCAGAACCTTTTCCGTCTCATTTTGGTACCTTTGCAGCTGTTAAACCTTTCACTATTTTTTGCATTTCCATAGTCATCACAAAATCATCCGTATATCGGTCTATTGTCTCAATGAGTTCATCATTTTCGCGTCTATATAATAGTTTTGCCATGTTGTTTGCACCACAAATAGACCATTTCATCCTTCGTACATAGTAAATACCTTCATCTCTGTACTCATCTATTATATGTGCTTCCAAATAAATATATTGCAATAAGTCATTATTCTACAAGTCTTCCTATTTTTTGAGGACTTGAACACGATTATATATTTTTCTTAATTAACTTACATTCTATTTTTTCAAAAAAATTATTCCAATATTTCATATCCACCACTATAACTTCTTCATGTGATATCGTATATAAAACACAGTTTTCTTTTGCAAAGAAGGCAATATCCATCTGATCTTCATATTGAAAGAAATCTGAATACCTTTTCAATATATCTATACTAGCCTTAGAGCATTTATAAAAATGTTGAACTGCCTCTTTGTTTTTGCTTCTTACTTTAATCTTTGTTCCCGGCCAGACGCATGTTCTTTTCCTTTGAATTAGAAACTTTTCCAACTCTCCTTTGGGTTCTGGAAGGTCAGTTGGAAAATCTTTTGTGTCTGCAATAGGCTCTACCAAGCAAAACCTATCACTTAAATTACACAATCTATCCAACATTAATTTATACTTGGTATTTTCTATTCCAAATACATAATATTCAGCCATAATTTTCTCCTAACTTTAATGTGATTTTTTGATACGATTATTAATACCATAATTTTTATTACAATAATTTACAACTCAATACTTTTATTAATCTTTTTATGATAATATTACTTCTTTTAGAAGCAATATTATTATTAAGTGTATTGGATATATCAAATAATTAGCATATCTTATTCTCCAATTAATTTTTGTATACTTAGGGCTTTTATTTTTGGCAAAAGCAATAAACATTAGCGCAATCAAAGAAACATACTGTACTATAGGAATTCCAAATATGTAACAAGATATAGATAAAATAATTATCTGAGATACAACAATATCCTTTATAGGTCTATTGATAAAATAATAAAATGCAAAAATTACGCAAATTCCATATACTCCATAATCAAATCCTATAATCATAGTTATCATAAAAACATTCATTATTAGGAAATATTTCTTAGTTCTTAAAATATTACTCTCATAAATAATGATTACTAGTAGTCCTGCCGACAAAGTAAAACATACATTTAATTTGTGTGATATAAGACTATAATAGACCCACTGCGACATCATTGCCGATATCAAAATTCTTAATAAATATTTCTTTTTGTTACATGTTCTTTTGGTACCAACAGCAAGCAAATACGCATAAATAACAAAAGATATTCTACCAATTATTCTAAAAATTAAATCATGCGGGTAAAAAATTATACCCACATGATCAATAATCATTGTTAGTATAGCAATAACTTCTAGCATTTAAATAAACCAACAGTGTGCATGTGATTGCACTTTATTCTTTATCATCGGATGATAATGATAATAGTTTTTTCCTTCGCCTGAATGTTTTTGCTTTGAAGATACTTTTTTTATAGGACTAGCAGATTTACATGCGTCATATGCGTATCCTGAACTAATTGCAAACACATTTCCTCCTGTAGCTAAATGTCGTGCAGCTGCTGATTTTGAACTTAATTTTGGTCCAATATACACATCATCACCATAACTTAAATATGCCATATAATAATGAACTTTTGGTTGTTTTCGGCTCAATGTACGGACAACGCTTTTTGCTGCATAATACACGATTCCCGCTACAACAACAGATGCCACAATAGATAACAAGGCCTCCAATAAAGCTTCTAGTGCCCATCCAATTCCTACTCCAATTACAAGAGCTGCCTGCGCAACCACTTCTGTTTGATTTACAGACACAGTATCCGAATCGTCTTCTGTATTTACAGCCTCGGCTACAATGCAATCATTTGTCGTGTCTTTTACTTTAACATCATATTCTTTCTCTTCTGGTATTCCTATTCCAACTCCCAACACAGTTGTAGGATACTCTTTTTCTAGTAATGTAAAGTCTCCATCTTCTTTATCCAAAGACAAAGTATATGTAACACCATCAATGTCTGTTGACACAACTGCCTCATTATCATTGTTTGCTACAATATCTATGGTATATCCATCAACCTCCACTGTCTTATTATCTGAAGCATATGCCCTCGAATAAGATAGATTTGTTACTAAACAAACTACCATTACACAACATATAATCACTTTCAATTTCTTCTTCATTTACCTTCATATCTCCTAAATTATCAATAATTTTTTTATAATATTTACATCATAGTTTTCTTTATTTGCTTTGTACTCAGACACTATTAACGCCACACATCCTGTCACATATGCAGTGGCTACTGAATTTCCATTAACTTTTTCATACCCCCCTTTCCTATTCGTTGTTACAATATCATATCCAGGCGCATAGCAAATCTCATCTTTAATGTAAATTTTATCAAATTTTTTCTCTGTTTTTACCCCTATCACATTCTCGTATTGAGCTGGATAACTGCTTCTATTCTTTTTATTATCATAGCTTGCAACTATAAGAATTCCTTTTTTTGTTGCTTCACTAATTGCTTTTTCCAAATTTTCATCATTTTTTTTAGTTGAGAAACTAACGTTAATTATATCTATATTTTTTTTAATGCACCAATATATTGCATCAACAACATCATCTATCTTCCCCTTACCCATCTCATCTAACACGGTTAATGGATATATTTCCGCATTAGGTGCCACTCCACAAACTCCTATGTTGTTGTCATGAGCACCAATTATTCCAGTAATCCACGTTCCGTGTCCATACTTATCACTAATCTCTTCCTGATTTTTAATAAAATCATAGCCTGATCTTATATTGTTTGAAAAATCTTGATGTTTTAAATTAACTCCACTATCTAGGATTGCAATTTTAACTTTTTCTCCACCATTATTATATTTGTCAAATAGGGTAATATTTGTTTTATTTGAAACTTGAGTGAATTTTAATATATTAAGACATTCAATAAAATAATAGTAACCAGCTGCACTAGAAAGCAACACAATTATCATAAAAAAAATAACTATTTTATATACTCTTTTTTTCATTTTATTCCTCTTATTTGCCTTTAATATTTTAATTTTTTTTCTTATATAAATACTTGTTAAACCTACTATAACATATTCTTCTTTATTCTACCTTATCCTATATGAATTTGTCAAGTTGACAATATAAATTATTTTGTATTTATTTATAACTGTTATGTTACAGTTCAGCCAGACAAAACTGTTACTAGAAAAATCTGTATTTTAATTTTATGTCTTGACAAATCATTTCACTACATATACAATATGACACGTATTGTAACAAACAGATAATACTTGTTATTTTTTATTTGGTCTACATTTTTTATGTATTCCACTTTCTGCTTTTCTGAGCATAAAAAATAGAACGACAACACTTTCTTAGTATTACTATTTTTTATTGAAATTCCCCGCAGAAAAAAAGAACAATGCAAGTCCCAAAAAGGACTGATTTTGCAACGCAAAGCCATCTTGACTTTTTACATCTTCATTTTAGCCAGGCTTTTCACATTTTTTGCAAGAAATACTTATGTACAAACAATATTTCTCGCATTTCTATGTCAATCTACGCAAAATCTATTATCTATTACTATCAACTTTCCCAAATCGGGATACTATTCAAAAAAAGGAGAATTTTATATGAATCAAACTAGACAGTTAAGGACTGCCACATTTGTAATGCTTTTATTTATCTTAAGCATTCTAGGAGTGCCAAAAAAAGTTATTTTACATGCTAAAGTAACTGGCTATTATGACACTAGTATAACCCAAACTATTAACGGTGTTACTTGGACAGCATCCGGCATTGTATCCTTTGATGATGAAAAACAAGAAACTTTCATAAGAGTTAAAAGTGTTTCTGTAAAAAATCCAGAAAATCTTACCGGAACCATAACTATTCCAGATTATTTATCTTATGATGGTAACATAAAAGCCTACATTACAATTTTAGATGATGGTATTTTCAAAAATTCCTCTATATCCGGAGTCATTCTTAATAAATATCTTACTTCCATCAGTGCCTCGGCTTTTGAAGATTGTAAAAATTTAAAAACAGTAACTTTGGGAGAAAGTATTAAGGAAATTGGTGACAGTGCTTTTTATAACTGTACTGCTCTCGAATCCGTTGCTGCCACAACAGATCTCACAGTTTCTGTCGAAGGGAATGCTTTTTTTTCCTGCTCGGCGCTAAAAACTTTTTCACCAGCCGTAAATAAGGCCGGATCTTTTTCTTTTTCCTGCTCTGGACTTACCAATGTAAATTTTAAAGGAACGGATCTTTTTATTGGAACTTCTGCTTTTCATTCCGCACCACTAGAAAAAATTACATTTGATAAAAATCTTACATCCATTACCATTCGATACTGTGGATTATACAACACGAATGTAAAAGAACTCATTTTTCCTTGTAAGGTTACTTTAGCATGTAAATCTGTGGCCGGTTCTAAAAACTTAAGAAAATTAGAATGCATAGGACCACTTGTCCAAGAAGGTCCCTTATATGGTGCTGCAATGGGTATTTTTGAAAATTCGTTTTATGAGGAATATGAAAATGGAAAACTCGTCGAAAAAGAAGCTATCTTTCATTCCGATGTATCGTTTGAAACCTTTAAAAACTCCGATCCAAGTGCAAAAGTTGGCGCATTCTTAAATTGTAGTGGTCTTACCAAAATATCTTTTTTAGGAGAAAAAAATTTCCTTCCTAGCTATAGCTTCGAGGGTTGCAAAAACCTGCACACAATTATTTTTAATTCGCAGGAAACAATTCTTGGTGACCAGTTATTTTTCTCTTGCGCAAAGTTAAATACACTCACCATGACAGGCACTATTCGACAAGAAGATGCTACTGATAGACCATTTCTAAACTCAAATATTACAAATTTAACTTTTTCAAAAGGAAAAGTAAGCAAACCACGTGTTTCGGTTGCAATTACCCATCCAATTGAAACGCTCACTTATGATGTTACAAATATTTATGGCTCAATTGAATATAGCGCCTACACCTTAAAAAATCTTATATTTAAGGACCCAAATAGTAATATCTGCTTACAAAATAATACAGTACAATTACATAATATAATTGGTTACAGTAGTATTGATGCATCAAAACGCTTAACGGAATCCTGGATGTTATCACAATCTACTAAAAAAGCCATTTTTACTAATATTATTTCCCCTACTTCACTGCAAGTAAAAAACGAACTAGAACTTTACGGCACTGTAAATAAAAAGGATATTGATTTTAGCAACCTAGGTGTTACTGCTTCCTATAGCACCGATCCACTCAGTTCTTTCTCTGTTCCAATGTCTTTAACAAACAATGATACCACAGGCTACATTGTTGATACAAGAGCAATTCCAGAAGTGCTGACTCCGGGAAAATATTCATATACAATCACTTATTCCGGTATCAGTTATAAGAGTGAACTTGTAGTAAAGGAAAAGCAGGTATCAAAAATTTCTGTAGAATGGAATTCCGATGCAATTACAAATCTGGTAGCAAACCAACCGGTAACTGCTGGTGCCATTATAACAGGCGGAATTGCATATTATAATGATGGTTCTTCACAACCAATTACAACGGATGATTTGATTTTAGAGAACACAAAAACTATACTTGGTGAAAATTTGTTTAAGATTTCCTATAAAGAAAATCCTTCTGTCTTTGTTGCAGAAAAATTTACGATTGCTCCAAATAAAATTGTAGCAATTTCTGCACAATACCAAAAAGACAAAGAACTATTTGTAGGCGATACGATTGATATCTCCAAAATCATTGTAACTGCCATTTACAAGTACCCAGATGATACCTTAGAAAAAAATATTAAATTTACTAAAATTTCTGAAAAACAGTTAACTAAAGTTGGTGAAAACAGAATTACAGTTTATGTAAACGATATTTCTTGTGAACTCATTTTGCACGCAACCGATGTAATCCCTACAAAAGTATACGCGTCTTTTGATAGTAAAAACTTCCAATTTATTAATGGACAAAGGGAGATTGACAAAAAATCTATTATAATGAATGTCGAGTTCAATAACGGAACACGCAAAATAGCAAACGAACTAACAGATGATTTTACTATTGAAGAAAAATTGCACACTGGTAATACTATACTTGCCGTCGTACACTATAAAAATATTACCTCCGATACTTTTTTGATCCCTGTAACAGAAAAAAAGATCACTGGCATTTCTGTGACTCCTTCGATTGCCTCCGCGATTGAAGGTACCAAACTGGACAAAAACTGTATCTCTAAAATTGAGATTTTTTATAACAATGGTATAACAGAAGAATTATCTTCTTCCACTATCCAGGAAGATAACATTCGTTTTAATCCTTATACAATTTTAGCAAATCAGGAAAACACCATACAAGTAACTTACTTAGGATTTACTTCCACATTTACAATTTGGGGAATTCCAAATGAATTAGTATCTATCTCAGGCGAATACATAGGTTCTGGTGTGCCGGTAGGACAAGACGTACCAAAAAATGCGCTTCAGATTTACGCACTTCATGCAGATGGAACGTTAAGCACATTAACTAATGGAATTTTGCTCGAACATGAAACTATTTATAATGTTGGAGAAAATAAGGTAACCCTTCATTATGGTTCCTTTTCTTGCGAAATTATTGTTCCAGGAATCCCTAACCTTGCAGCACCTTCTGAAACGCCCGTTGCAACACCCGCTATAACACTGCCACCGGCAAGCAATCCTAATGCGACAACCACACCAACACCTACCACATCACCAGATAACAACACAGATATAAAAGAACCAGACATTCCAAATGTACCTGCAGTCAGTAATGGTTCTATAAAAGAAAACACTTGCAAAGTTTTCTCAAATATTTCTTCTATAAAACTAAGCAATACTGCTACATACAAAGTCATAACAAACAAGACCTTGGTATTAAAGCTCATTACAACAGAAAACACGCAGATAAAATACCAAATTGTAAAAAAGGGTGAGAAAAAGAAGAAAACTTGGAATATTGTAAAGAATAATACGATTAAAATTACCAAAACAAGCAAACCTTGTATTGTTTATATCCAATATAAGAATACTTCCGGAAAACAAATTGAAATGCATACCAATGGTTTTATGATTGACAAATTATTACCAACAACGAATGTCCAATCAGGAAAGTCATACAAAATTGGGAAAAAAGTCGTATTTAAAGACAATGCTGGTATAAAAAAGGCAACTATAAACAGAAAAAAAATCAAATCTGGAACCAAATTAAAGAAAGCCGGGAAATATACCCTTGTACTTACAGATTTGGCTGGAAACAAAAAAACAATTAAATTCAATATAAAAAAATAGATAACTATTTGAATACAGATTACGGTTCATAAATAGATATTACATTTTCTTATAGAACCAAAAGGAGTCTTAAACCGGAATAAACTTCCAGTCTAGGACTCCCCTTTTTTTCTTTTATAATCTTAGCACTTTTCTGCAATTTCATATAACAAACGTTCTGTGTCATCCCAGCCAAGACATGGATCTGTAATGGATTTACCATAACAACCACCACCAACTGGCTGATTACCTTCTTCAATGTAACTTTCAATCATAACACCCTTAACAAGCTTGTGAATGTCTCCATTTAAGTTTCTTGAATTTAAGATATCATGAACAATACGAATTTGTTCCTTGAATTTCTTGTTTGAGTTTGCATGGTTTGCATCTACTACTGCTGCCGGATTCTGCAATTCTCTCTTTGCATATAACTGGCTAAGCATTACTAAATCTTCATAATAATAATTAGGGAAAGATGCACCATACTTATTTACTGCACCACGAAGGATACAATGTGCATATGGATTTCCATCTGTATGTACCTCATACTGACGATATAGGAATTCCTGTGGAATCTGTCCAGCAAGAACAGAGTTTAACATTACTCCTAATCCTCCAGTCGTTGGATTCTTCATACCTGCAGCAATGTCCATACCACTAACAACCAAACGATGCTGCTGATTCTCTACAGAACGAGCACCTACAGCTACATAAGATAAAATATCATCTAAATACATAAAGTTTTCAGGATAAAGCATCTCATCTGCACAAGTCATTCCACTAACATCTGCAGCCTTAATATGCAATTCACGGATTGCCTTTAAACCACCTAATAGATCCGGCGCCTGCTCTGGATCTGGCTGATGCACCATACCCTTATAGCCTTCTCCTGTTGTTCTAGGCTTGTTTGTATAAACACGAGGAATAATAATTAACTTATCGTTTACTTTTTCATTAACCTTTGACAAACGTGTCAAATAATCTAATACGCTATCCTCTCTATCTGCAGAACATGGTCCAATAATCACAAGAAAACGATCGTCTTTTCCTGTGATTACATCTTTAATCTCCTGATCTCTCTTTACCTTTAAATCTTTTACATGCTGTGGTACCTTATATTCCTCACGAATCTGCTCCGGAGTAGGTACAGGCTTCTTATACGTAATTGCCATTTTATTTCCTCCTAAATCTTCACTCTATCATTTGCAACGCAAAACATAATATTTCATCTATTAAGTCACTCACAGCCTAGTATAACATATTTTTTTTTAATTTACACTAAAAACTTCATTTTCTCATCTAAACAGTACGGCTACTGTTACAGTCCACATATCTGTGAACTGTAACTTTATACCAAGCTGAATTATTATGTAAGATATTTTACCAGCATTTCATTTAGCAAATCAATATCAATTGGCTTTACAATATAATCCGTCATTCCATTTGCAAATGCCTTTGCCTTATCTTCTGCAAATGCATTTGCACTCATAGCCAAAATTGGAATTTCTTCTGCATATTTCCCATGAATAGCTCGAATATCTGCTGTGGCATCCAGTCCATTTTTAACTGGCATCCGTATATCCATAAGAATCATATCATAGTAAAAACTTCCTCTTTCCAGGAATCTTTGCACTGCCAAATCTCCATTTCCTACACATTCCACTTCAATATGAAGCATTTCTAACATAGTAACTGCAATTTCCTGATTTAGTTCATTGTCTTCCGCCAAGAGAATCTTTTTTCCAACCAACAAATTTAAACGCTGTTTATCCACCGTTTTCTTTTCGGGCTCGTCCATTGTCCACAAATTTTCTTTTTTATTCACAGTATCCATTTTAATTTCCACAATAAACGTAGTTCCCTCGCCCTTTTTACTCTTACATTTAATATGCCCATCCATAAGTCCAATAAGATTTTTGGTAATAGACAGTCCTAAACCAGTTCCTTTCATTCCTTGTGCACTGGTAGCATCTTCCTGTTCAAAAGGCTTATACATCTTTTTCATAAATTCGTCGCTCATTCCAGCACCAGTATCCGATACTGTAAAACAAATATAACTTTCGCTTCCTTCTCTTCTATTTTCTTTTACGGACAGTGTTATGCTTCCACCTGCTTCTGTAAATTTTAAGGCATTGGATAAAAGATTAATCAAAATTTGATTGAGACGCAATGAATCCCCAAGGTACGTCTGGTCGAGCAAATTTTTCTTTTCAATCATAAAATGAATATCCTTACTTTTTGCCTGTGGTGCAATGATATTTTTTATGTTATCCAACAAATATTGCATGCGAAATTCTTTCTTTTCAATCACAATCTTATTGCTCTCAATGCGCGACATATCCAAAATATTATTGATCAATGACAATAAATACTGTGCTGAAACCTCTACTTTTCTTAAATAGTTAGAAATACTCTCTGGTTTATCTACTGCTGTTTTGGCGATTTCTGTCATTCCTATAATTGCATTCATCGGAGTACGAATCTCATGTGACATACGAGATAAGAAATCTGATTTTGCCTCACTGGCTCTTTCTGCCACACTCAATGCATCCTTTAAATTTTGCTCCATATTTTTTTGCGCATCAATATTTCTCGCAAAAACATAGATAAGCAATTCTTCATTTAACGGATTATCTATCCGAATGCAGGCAAGGGAAACCCAATGGTATGTACCTCCGGAAAAACGGAAACGAAACTCGATTCCAATTTCATAATTTCCCTCTGTAAAGCGCTTGCGTAGATTTTCCCGATCAAACGTAGCCATAAAACGATCTCTATCCTCTGGATGTAAATACATTGCTAATTCCAATACAGCACTGGAAAAATAAGTATCTAGACGATTCAGTGGTAAAATATCATTTGCATCCGCCATAATAAGTAATTCATTTTTTGTAATATTAGCAGAAAATACTACCGGATAAACACTGACTACTGCCTGATTTAATTTTTGTCGTTCCAATACATCCTGCATTTCCTTTTTTCTTTGTTCGGTCACATCACAGTACGTTGCAACTACATTTCTTTTTCCGTTTTCCTCCAAAACAAATGCACGAATTTCCTTACTGTGTAAGCTATCCTGTCTACTATAAACTACAAAACTGTCCATGATCAAACTATCACCACAGCAAATACTGTTGCGCAAAGCCTCTAATGAGAACTTACTTTTTACACGCTCTTTATCCTCTTCTGCAACGCTTTTCTCAATCTGATTACCGAACATTTCACTATAATTTCCATGCAGTTTAAGTCCAGGCCACGCAGCACCTTCTTTTACAATTGTAACATCGTATTCATCATTTTCCACATCAATATCAAAAATGCAATCGCAGGAATGACTATAAATGAACGCGTACCTTTTTTCCATATATTCTTGTTTGCGCTTTCGTTCTAACTCTTCTGCAGACGCAAGATGCTCATTCACCGTAATAATATAGGCATTCTTTTTATTTTCCCAAAGCATTCTGGTAGACTTAACCTCATAATCTTTTCCAGTCTTATCGTCATGTACAACTAAACCATTTTCCCTATTTTTATATTTTGCAAATTGATCTACCAAACAATTATTTTCCTGCTTGTCTACATTTAAAATACAAGAATCACATTGCCCTGGTATTTCAGAAATCAACCCATCCATTGCATCATTTTGATAATAGATTTCCTTTGTTTCCTTATCAATAACACAAATCCCGGTTACAACGTTGTCTAAAATATCCCTTGTATTACTGTAGTATTTTTCCATTTTTGAAGACATTTGGCGTCTGCGAATCACTTCACCAATAACCTTTGACATTAGAAGAAGTAAATCTACCTCTTCCTGTACCCACACACGTCCAGACTGGCAAACTGCAAAATCAATTAAACCAAGGCAAATATCATTATCCCCAATAATTCTCGCCTGCAATAAAGACTCGATACGCTCCCAGTTGGCATATTCACGCATACGTTCCGGCATAGATTCCGGACTGGTACAATAAAAGATGCCTTCCGAATTATGTACATAATTAATTTCACTATCTAAAAACTTTACATTCTGTTGATGTGCTTTTGTATTGGGAATCCCCTCTCTTGCCCACTGTATTGTGTTCGAAATTGTGCCATCCTCTGCTGTATATTCCCAAACCATTACCTTGTCCAAACGGAATAATGCGCCGACCAATTCCAATGCATCTTCAATACATTTTTGTGTATTTCCATTGTTAAACAAAAGTTCCAACAAATCTGACCAAATTTTTCCCTCGTCATACATTTTTTTGCTACGTTCCATACGTCCGATTGACGGTTTTCGAATATAACGCTCCGTATGCATATTGTGACTGTAAAACACCAATTGATTCTTTCCATTGTTTTTTCCATGGCGAAGAGCAATGTCTGCTTCTGTCAACGCATCCTTATAAGGCATACTTTCCTTAATCATAGCGATACCAATACAGGTGGTTACTTCTTTATTCAAATTAAGCCGCGAAGAAAGTAATTTTAACAACTTTTGCATTCGTCTTGCTAAAATTTTGGCAGTCTCCTTTTCTTTCACCGAGCGTACATAAACCAAAAATTTATCACTTCCAAGATGTCCAACAATGCCATCTTCATGAAAATGCACAAGAAGTTCCTTTGAAAACAACCGAAGAAGTTCCTCTGCTGCCAACACACCAAAAGTTGACTGTATCTGTTTCATATTATCAATATCAATTAAAAAAACTGCTGCCGTTTCCCCTAATTCCAGCAATTGCAATTCTTTTCCCACCTGCTGTTCAATTCCGCTTCGATTTTGTACTCCATCAATATCTTCTGTGGCAATCTGATATTTAAGCATAATCTGCTCTCTCTTTTGCCGATCAATATTTCTCCAAATTCCTACTGCCTTTATATTCCCCGCAGTATCTATCACATGTCGAAATACAATTTCACACCACTCATACTTATCATTCTTATCCGGCCATTGTATCTGTAAATAACGATTTACATCCCCATAATCAATCATCCGCCGAAGCTCATCTAACTGTGTAAGTGTATTTTCAGAAATAGAATCTTTCTTTCTACATTCCCTATAAAAATGTGGTATTTTGTTTTTTCTTCCATATACCATTTTATATCGTTCAGAAAACAACATCGTATCAGAGGAAACGTCGTACTCAAAAGAAATCTCATCTGATAATTCCGTCAATATTTTATTTATATTAGCATCACTCTCACGAATCATGACATCCCCCTCTTTTCTTACATAAAACTCACTATGAAATTGAAATTTCTATAAGAAACAATATAGATAAATCCAAATCAACTTCCTAACTCTCCCTCACTCATAAAAGACTTTTTCCATTTTGCCTGCAAAATTGACGAAACCTTTTTTCTTTGTAGACGAATCTTCGTCTATAGAGAAAAAAGGCTGCGCATTCCCGCAGCCCTTTCACCTTTTAATCATCTAAATATGAATCCAAAAATTCCGGAAACCACATTGATATTTCTCTTTTTGCATGCTCTACTGAATCAGAACCATGTACCGTATTATCCGTTTTTCCTCCACCATATTTATAACGGATTGTACCTTCTTCTGCTTCAGCCGGATCCGTTGCTCCATTTACACGACGAACCGTATCTACTGCATCCTCACCCTCTAAAATCATGGCAACCAATGGACTTCTGGATATAAAGTCTACCAGTTCCTGATAAAATGGTTTATCTTTTAAATCAATGTAATGCTGACGCGCAAATTCCTTATTTACTTTAATCATTTTTAATGCACGAATCTTAAGACCTGCCTTCTCATAATCATCCAGGATCTCTCCTATATGATTTTCCTCCACGCCGTTTGGCTTAACAAGTGCTAATGTTTTTTCTATCATACTATAATCCTCCTGCTAATTAGTCTTGAAAACAGAAATCTGTTTTTATTTATCCTTTCTACTCACATATCATGTAAAGCCTGGGGATATTTCACTATTTATTATAACATATTTTTATTTTTTTACCAATATATTTATAGCTAAGACTTTTTCAACTGATCGCTAAATTTTTTAATTGTTTTTTATCTTTGTTATTTTTTGAGTAACCTTTAAATTATCATCATAAATCTGCTTACTGCGCAAATAAAATGCATTTTGATGCATATAAAGAAAAAGCTGTTTGCAATACGAATACTGTTCAATTACCTGCGCATCCTCTGAATCTAAAAAAATATTCCAATCTTCGTCCACATAAATACAAGATAACGATGTGTCCTCTACTCGCATGATATTGTGGCAACTCTTCCATGTGCTTTCTGCCTCCTCCTTTGAAACAAAACGCATTTCTGGTGCCAATTTTTTGATTGCATCTTCCAATCCTATACCAGCCACATCTTCCACACAGATCTTTTTATATCTTTTCAACACCGACAGTACTCTTTGATTGGAAGAATCATTTGGCAATATTTTTTCCAATTCTGCTTTGCCACGTTTTCCCATAATTGCATCCCAAAACGCATATTCAGTCGTTGCTGATATATTATGTTCTTCCCGATACATACAAATATACATTTCATCAAACACCGCCGAAAGCATAGAAAAAACCATTTTATCCCGCAAGGAATCCGGTGTGTATTTCATAAAAAAATGTAGTTGATTTCTCCATAAATAATAATTGGAAAAAGTATTTTCCCTTCTCATATTGGCACTCATTTCATGATAAACCGTAGAATCACTTATGGCAGCTACCTGGTATCCCGCCTTTGACACCAAATATCCCCACTCCATATCATCCCAATAAATAAAATTATCCTCTGGCATGCATCCAACTTCACACACTACCTTTGTTGGCAACATAACAGAACAGGCGGCTACTGTATCACAGTAAACTACTCTCGGTATTTCTTCACTATCCAAACAATCTGCATATAAAGTTTCTGCGCAAAAATAATCAAAACGTATTTTAAGCCCCATTTGCTGTACATATTCCGGCATTTGCAAATGCTTAACCTTCGAGCCAACCATTCCTACCTGCGGGTTTTCTTTTAAAAAACGATACAATGAACCGATTGCTTCCGGCGTGACCTGTACATCATTATCTAAACAATAAACATAGTTGTACTTTTTTTCTATTACTTTTCGAATTCCGGTATTAAATCCCCCGGAACCGCCTAAATTTTCTTTATTTTTAAGTATAGTCACTTTATCTTTGTATTTTTGTCTGATTGCCTCAACGGAATGGTCGGTGGAAGCATTATCCACAACATAAATATCAAAGTCCTGATAATCAGAAGCAAGCACCGTTTCAATACATTTTAAAACATATTCTGCTTTATTATAATTACATATTACAATTCCAATCGCTTTCATCTTTTCTCCTTATTTACCTTATATTATATTTCGGATGTTTTTCACTTTTTCTTCACCTGTTCTTTTTTTATGGAACAAGAAATATGGTTGCAACCACACCAACAAACGTAGCAAATAACGCTCCAGCCAATGTATAACGTGTTTTCTTTACTTTTGCAGCCGCAAAGTACACCGCCATAGTATACAAAATTGTTTCTGAACAGGACATTAAAACGGATGCCATCACCCCAATATGTGAATCCGTTCCATAGGTTTTATAAATGTCTAATAATAATCCAGTTGCTGCAGAAGAGGAAATCATCTTTATTACAACCAATGGCACCAATTCCTGCGGAAAATGCAAAACATCCCAGATTCCACTTTGATGTTCTCCCATCCATTCAAAAATACCACTGGCACGTATTGCTGCAATCGCAACTAACAGACCGATTAAAGTTGGCAAAATTTCCACTACTACTTTAATTCCATCCTGTGCCCCTTTTAAAAATGCATCAAATATATTTACCCTCTTTAGCATTCCATATCCCACAATATAAAATACAACCAATGGAATCAGTAAATTTGAAATTTTTATTAACATAGACACCCACACTTTTGCTAATCCTATTATAATTATTTATGTAGGAAACATTTCATTTATACATATAATCTTAGTTCTGATTTTATTTCCTTTATGATATAATATATAATGTAACTCTTTGTTACTCTTTTGGCCATACGCCAATTTTAACTTGTTACACTACAATAGAAAGGATTAGAAAAATGAAACAGAAATTAAAACGTTTTCTCGCTTTTATTTGTCTGATTGCTGTATGTTTACAAACAACTTCTTGTAGTAATACAACCCAATCGACACATTATACCGAGAAAAAAAATGTAGATGTCAAACAGGAACAGGCAGATTTTGACCAATTTTTAAATGAACTATTTTTAAAAGAGGTACAATCTGACAGTATTACTTTAAATTATACTCTTAAAAACCCAGAAAAATATGGCATAAGCAATTATACCCCAACTTTGGGAGACTACGGGGTAGATTATTCCAAGAAAAATATTGCACAGGTAGAAAATATATATAAACGACTTACTTCTTTTTCATACTCTGCACTTACAAAAGACCAAAAAATTACTTACGACATTTTAGAAGATTACTACAAAGTCGAAAACGATGAAGAAGATTATCTACTTTACGGGGAAGCGTTGGGAAATACAACTGGCATTCAGGCACAATTACCAATTTTATTATCTGAGTATAATTTCTCCAACAAAAAAGATATAAAAAATTATTTAAAACTCCTTTATACTGTGGATGATTATTTTGAAAAAATTGAAACATTTGAACAAGAAAAATCAAAAGCTGGTTTATTTATGAGTGACCATACAGCAGATAATATTATCTCACAGTGTAATGACTTCATAAGTGATCCAGACCAAAACCTGCTTATTACTCTCTTCAATGATCGTCTAGACTCTTTTAAGTGGATTACAGACGAAGAAAAGAAAACATACAAAGAACAAAATGAAAATGCAGTTAAAAAAGCAGTGATCCCAGCTTATGAAAAACTCATCGATACTATTACCAAATTAAAAGGTACCGGTAAAAATTCCGGTGGTATCGGAAACTTCCCAAAAGGGAAAACTTATTATGAAAAAATGGCACAAGCAAGTACCGGTTCCGATAAAAGTATAAAACAAATGAAGCGTGCATTAAAACAAACAATGCAATCAGCCGCTACAAAAATTGCCAAGTTATCAAAGGACGACAAAAACATTTGGGATTATTACTATAACATGAAATTTCCTATGACAGATCCAAACAAAATAGTGGAATATCTAAAGGAAACCGTAACCTCAGATTTTCCGGAATTAAAACCAGTGAATTATAAGGTAAAATACGTTGATAAATCTCTGGAGGATCATGTAAGTCCTGCTTTTTATTTGACACCACAACTAGATAATTATAAAAATAATAATATTTATATCAACGGGTCTAACAACGATTTATCCAGCATTTTCCCAACGCTGGCACACGAAGGCTATCCAGGACACTTATTACAGACCGTTTACTTCCAACAACAAAATCCTACACCATTACGTGCCATGTTAAATTATGGTGGATATAGTGAAGGATGGGCAACTTATGCTGAGATTTACTCTTATGATATTGCAAAATTATCAGGAAATCTTGGCGAATATGCAAAACAGTATTCTATTTTTAATCTTTGCATGTACGCAGAAATGGATATTGGTGTAAATTATGATTGTTGGGATAAAAAAGAATTGGCAAATTATTTAAAAGACTTTGGTGTTACAAACCAAAGTGCCGTTGATGAAGTATTTGATATTGTAGTAGATGATCCTGGAAATTATCTGCAATATGTAATTGGTTATATTGAATTTGCAAATTTAAGAGCAGATGCAGAAAAGCAACTTGGTAATAAGTTTAATGCAAAAAAATTTCACACATTTCTTTTAAACATGGGACCATCTCCTTTTTCTGTAATCAATAAATATATGCAGGATTGGATTAAAACACAAAAATAATACTACTATAAATAACCGTTCAGCCAAGCAGAAAGGATTGTTCATACTACATGTACCTGCTTGCAGGCTAATGGTGTTCGTCTAAACGGTTACTATTTTGAAAAAGTGCATCCATACAGAGCGTCTTTTGCTCTATCGGATGCACTTTTTCTATAAAGGAAAACAAATCTTATTATTCATCCAATTGCGCTTCCACAAGTTTTGCATCTGATTTTCGATTTAACACGGCATAAATACATGGCACTACAAACAAAGTAAGCAGTGTTCCATAAACCAATCCTCCAATTGTTACAATAGCCATTGGTTTTACCATATCTGATCCATTATCATTTGTAATAAGCATTGGCAATAATCCAAGCACTGTTGTAAGTGCGGTCATAAGAATTGGTCGAATTCGAGTGCTTCCAGCCATTATGATTGCCTTATATTTTTCAACTCCAGAAGCTCGCAACTGATTAATGTAATCCACTAACACAATACCATTATTTACAATAATACCGGCTAACATTACAAATCCGATCATAGCAATAACACTAACCTCACTTCCGCTAAAATACAAGCCCATAAATCCACCAGTAAAAGCAAGCGGAATCGTAAACAAAATGATAAATGGTGATAACAAGGACTGGAACTGGGCTACCATAATTAAATACATAAATAAGACACCTACTATCATCATTAAAACAACCTGCCCCATAGCATCATTGATGGTTTCATCCTCACCAGTAGACTTAATCTCATAACCGGCAGGCGTATGATAGCTCTTTAATTTTCCCTTTACCTTATCACTTACAAGCCCTATGTTATGATTATCGTCTATCGTAATAGATACACTCATATATCTAGTCTGATTATCATGATGTATGCTAGTTGGTGAATCCGCCATAGTAAATTTTGCTACTTTAGATAATTTTATTGTTTTACTTTGTTGCGTTTCCGTATCTGTATATGTCAGCTTTAAATTCTTTAATTGCTTACGACTCATACTCGTATCTTTTTCGCTACTTACATACACACCAAAACTATCCGTATCTGTAGATAATGTAGTCGCCTTTTTTGCTTCCGAAAGCCTTTCATTTACTTGTTGAAATACCTGAGCAACGGTTAATGAATACTTCATTGCCTTGTCTTTATCTACTGTAATACGAAACTCTTGCTCACTATCTTCCATTCCGTTTGTAATCGTTTCAATTCCTTCTACATTTTGTACCTTTTTAATAATGTCCTCTGTAATCTTTTGTAATTTATCTAAATCTTTTCCCTTTACCTCAATTGTCATTCCGGACGAACCCATCATGCTACTCATATCCATAGCAGATTCCGCTACAGAAAGGTCACACTTCAAATCCTTTGTCCTTTTTTCTATTTCTTCTTTTATGTCCTTATTCGAACGTTTCGTATTCTCATCCAGCAGTATATACATACTAATGCCGCCTTTACTTCCGCCTGACATCATAGACATAACGCCTCCACCACCAGACATAGCGCCTACCTTATCAACACCATCTACTTTTACAATTCTCTTAATTACTTTATTTGACAAAGCATAAAGTTCCTGGTCCGTCATTTCCTTATCCTTTGGAGCAGACAAGGTAGCAGTCATTTGTGTACTTCCCATACTTGGCATAAATACAGTTCCCCTTGAAAAGGCTAATCCTACAAAAACTACCAAGAGAACCAATGCCCCAAGCAGAACAAGAGCCTTTTTATGTAATACTTTTTCTAATAGAATTGCATACCAATTTCGACCCTTTTTCTCTATTCTATCTTTCTGTTTCTTTTCCTTTCTTAGTAATCCTTGTGCCATTGCAGGAACTAGTGTAAGGCTGACCACCAAGCTGGCAAGCAATGAATATGCCAACGTTAATGCCAAATCAACAAATAGCTGTCTGGTAAGTCCTTCTGTAAAAATAATTGGTGCAAATACACAAACAGTTGTAAGTGTAGAAGCTGTAATTGCCCCAGCAACTTGTTTTGCACCCTCTATGGCTGCCTTCTTAACACTAGCCCCTTCTTCCTGTCGCATACGAAAGATATTTTCAATTACTACAATGGAGTTGTCTACCAACATTCCGACACCTAACGCTAAACCTGATAACGAAATAACATTCAATGTTACGTTGCTAAAATACATCAACACAATTGCCGCTACCACACTTAACGGAATGGAACATGCAACAATCAAAGTAGGTCGTATATCTTTTAAGAAGAAAAACAAAATTATAATTGCTAGAAAAGCACCAACCAGTAAATTCTGAACAACAGAATTTACTACCATATCAATATAGACACCCTGATTCATCAATACACTCACATGAAGTCCTTTTACCTGTTTCTCTAATTGATTCATGCGCTTTACCAAATCATGCGTCACATTTCCAGTAGAATATCCAGTTGCCTTTTCTATTGTAAGGGCAATTGCAGGATTTCCATTTACAACCGTATAAGTTTTATCTGCATTATCGGTCACCGCAATATCAGCTACATCGGATAAACGTATTGGACGCAATCCATCTATACCCAAATCACAAAGAACCAAGTCTTCCAAATCTTTTTGTGATTGTATCTCCTCACCAACTTTTACAAGATACGATGCATCATCCTCTGTAACATATCCTGCAGGCATCTCAAAATTCTGCGCTGTTAAAATTCCTTCAATCATAGATTTTGTAATAATTGCATTTAAATCTGATTTTTGTTTTGCAGTCTTTTTTGCATCTTGCAAACTCTTCCTTGCCTCTTTCAACTGGTTTGAACCAGTATTTACCTCCATGTTTGCCACACTTAATTTTATTGCAGCCAAAGTCGTCTGTTTATTTAACTCGTTTTTTGCACTTTCAATTGTAATTTCTCCGGCTTCCAATTGTGCTTTTGTAGCAAGTAACTTCTTTTTTGCTGCTGCAATCTTCTTTCTTCCTGCGGTTATCTTTGTCTGACTATCCTGTAATTTTTCTTCCTGTTTTTCTATAGCATCCAATCCACTCTGGGCCTGTGTTAATCCACTATTTAAATCCTTTAATTTTTTTGTAAGATCCTCTCGTGTCATGCCCTGAGCAGTTAATTGCTTTTCTGCCTCCTTAATCTGCATCTCTACTGCTATCAATTTTGTTCTTAACTCTGTCGTTTCGCCACTTGTTTCAATCATCTGCTCTAAAGAAGCTTTTTGACTATATAAAGAATCCAAGGCATCCTTTATTTTTTCCAATCCTTTTTTTGCCGCAGTTAATGAGGAAATGGTAGCTTTTAACTGTGCTTTTGTTGTCGCAACTTGCGTTTTTCCCGACTTAATCTGTTTTTCTGATTCCTGTAATGTCTTCTCATTTAGATTCAATTCTGCCAACGCATTATTGATCGTCACAAGTGTATCTGAAATCTTCTTACCATTTTTATCTAAAGCCGTACTTCCATCCGCTAATTTTTGTGCTGCCTCCTCCTGCTTCGTTGAAAGTGTTTGCTTTCCGTCCTTTACCTTATCTTCATTCTGAGAAATTTTTTTCTCCGCATCACTGAATTTTCCATTAATGGCATTTTGTACACGTTTATTTACCGCATCAATTTTATCTTGCTTCAGCACAACTTCCATTTTCTTTTTCACTTCTCCAGAAGTACTGACCGATGCTACACCTTCTACACTTTCCAACTCTGGCAAAATATCTTTATTCATTTTATCTACCAATTGATAGCGATCTGTTTTATCACAATCAATTGCCGCCACCATAATTGGCATCATATCCGGATTAATCTTCATAATAGTAGGACTTCCAATCGAATCGCTCCAAGACGCCGAAATATTATCAAGACTTTCTCGCATATCAATTGTAGCGGTATTCATATCTGCACCATCATTAAATTGCAATATGACAATGGAAACATTACTATTCGATATAGAAAACACCTTTTTCATATTGCTAATCCCCGCCATTGCCTGTTCTACCGGCTTTGTAACCGTAGATTCTACTTCTTCCGGACTGGCACCAGGATAAGTAGTCATAACAATTGCATAAGGCAATTCCATATCTGGCAGTAAATCTGTACTCATATTCCGCAAAGACATAACGCCAAGTACAATAATCAAAACCACACCAACCAACACTGTATATGGTTTTTTTACGCTAATTTTGGATAACATGCTTTCCCTCTCCTTCATTCAATTTCTGATAGGTATAAAAAAATACACCTTTCTCTATATTCTGCATTTTTTATTAATACCTACAATAAGATAACTATTTATAGAATCAAAAAAGCCCCAACCCAACAGCTCCACGTCTGTCAAACTAGGACTTTAATGCGCCGCCAGGGGTTCGAACCCTGGACACCCTGATTAAGAGTCAGGTGCTCTACCAACTGAGCTAGCGGCGCTTACACATTGTCGCTTTTTCAATTTCCCGCGTCAACAATATGTATTATATATGATAGAATAACAAAATGCAAGTACTTTTTTCATTTTTTTTAATTTTTTTTGTAACAGTTCAGCCGGGCAGAAATGATTGTGGAAATTGCACATGACTGCTGGCAGGCTAAGTGCAATTTCCACAATCATTTCTATTTGGCTAACGCCTGACATGAATAAAGTGTCCAGCCAAAAAGAATATTTTTAGTTAATTTATATATTCTGGCACTTTATGAATGTCCCCCGGCTGAACTGTTACATTTTTTTTACACCAGCCTAACCAAGCAGAAACGAAAAAGACCCGTATCTTATTTTTCCTGGAATATATCCAAAGAAATAATAAAATACAGGGCTTTTCCTTGTCTTCATAGTTTTTCTACTGTTAGCATTGATATGACGACCAACAACACGCTTTTTGCTGGTCGTCATACATCTATATAGGCAGATAAGTTGAGGGGAGGTACTTATCTGCCCCGAGAGGGAGTATATCAAAACTTGTAAACAACATTGGGAGTAAAACATTGTTTACAAGAGGAGTCAGCTAATTTTCTATAGCTTATCCGAAGAGGACTTGTATCTCTTCTTACTATAAATCTGCGGCTGTTAAACCTGCACTCTTAGCCAATTCAATAATTGAATTTTTAGAAATCTTCTTACCATGAAATTCAATTAAATTTTCTTTTTCGCCAGTAAAAATACATGCTGGCTCATATTTACTTAAAATAATCTTGTCGCCTTCCACTGAAATCTCCAATGCATCCTTATCTGATACACCAAGCGTTCTTCTTAATTCAATTGGAAGTGTAATACGTCCAAGTTCGTCAAGTTTTCTTACGATACCTGTTGTTTTCATAATAATATGTCTCCTTTTTGCTGTGTTTAATCTACTGTCAATCAAAAACTTTTTGATTTGCTACAACAAATCTATTACTTTATACCTATAACTTATCACAAAAGCAAAAGTAGTGCAACCTTAAATATTAGTGATATATAGCATTTTTTTAATCTATTTCAATTTTTTTCCTTTTAAAAACAAAAAAAGGAAAATTCACCAATATCCCTTTATTTCGTGAACTTTTTTAATGGCAATTTTTCTTTTTAAAGTATGTTTAGTAATTTTGTTTTAGTTTTTCTGAATACAAGTCATTAAAACTCTTCTAAAACAAAAATTTACGTTCTTGCAGATTAAAAAAGTCCAAGAATTTGCCCCTCCTTAATTATTCACATTTCATGAATTTTATAGCCACAACTTAATACCCCACACAAATTCAGAACCTTACTTATCTCTAGAGAAAACAGTTGCTTCTATTCTAAAAAGAAAATTTTAGCATATACATTACTATAGTAGTTGCGAAAGGCATGGTTCCGTATGCTAAATTTTTTATGGGGTATTCTAATTCTATTGGGTATTATGGTTGGTATCATTAACGGGCAATCTATAGAAGTAAACACAGCTTTATTAGACGGTGCAAAAGAAGCTGTATCTCTTTGTATCACAATGTTAGGAATTATGGCATTTTGGACTGGTCTTATGGAAATTGCAAAGCAAGCTGGTATTATTTCCTATCTAACCCAAAAACTAAAAGGAATTTTAAATTTATTATTTCCTGATTTACCAAAAGAGCATATTGTAAAAGAATATATTGCTTCTAATATGATTGCAAATGTTTTAGGACTTGGATGGGCTGCTACCCCTATGGGGCTAAAAGCCATGAAAGAATTAGCTGCAATCGACCGCGAAAGACACGGAGGAACCGCTACCGGTATTGCCTCTGTAGATATGTGTACTTTTCTAATTATAAATATATCCTCTCTACAAATTATTCCGGTTAATGTAATCGCATACCGTAGTCAATACGGCTCTGTTAATCCTTCCGCTATTATTGGTATGGCTCTTCTGGCAACGATTTGTTCTACTGCAGCTGGCATTCTTTTTTCTATTTTTGCAAGAAAACACTTTTGAATCCTATTGGCACCCTTAGCATTTTATGAAGGCACCCGCTAAACTGCCATTTAGATTGGTAACAGTTCAGCCGGAAATGATTGTAAACTCATTTTTAAAATAGGTTGACATTTAATTTTTATACATGTACAATTGGTCTATAAAAATGTGTACTGTTCAAAAGGCATGTATATCTATCTGGCATTTTACAAACTATAGCTCACATATCTATAAACTGTAACTTTTGCGAGTAGCACCTTCTAAACAGTTGCAAAAATATACAACAAAGGAGTATTTCATATGACAGCAAAAAACGAAGCAAAAACAAACAATTTATCCATTACCAACATGGCGCTAATGGCAATTATGACTGCAATTACCTGTATTCTTGCACCTTTAGCATTACCAATTCCTATTAGCCCAGTACCTATTTCATTAACAAATTTGGTCATCTATTTCTCTATTTATTTACTTGGCACCTCTCGAGCCACGATCAGTTACATTATTTACCTGCTTTTAGGAATGGTTGGACTTCCTGTGTTTTCCGGTTATACCGGCGGTTTACAAAAGCTTGCAGGACCAACAGGTGGATATATCATTGGTTTTATTTTTATGACAATTATAGCTGGTATTATAATTGATAAGTTTCCTAAAAATGTAATTTTACAGTTTTTAGGTATGATCCTTGGAACAATCGTATGTTATGCTTTTGGAACAATATGGCTTGCATATCTTGCTAAACTTTCTTTTAAAGCAGCACTTTTTGCCGGAGTAATCCCTTATATTCCTGGTGATATCATTAAAATGTTATTAGCATTGACCATAGGTGCTACCTTAAAGAAACAATTGAAAAAAGCAAATCTTATCTAAAAATATAATAGAAGAATTTTTTACAACGAAAAAAGTCACACAAGTAAAATTTACTTGCATGACTTTTTTCATTTTTATTTGCGTGTGTAACAAACCAAAATACGCATTTAGTTGAAAACTTAGCGACTACTACTTAATTATCAAAACTCAAAAAGCTTGTCCCTCATAGTTTCTTTTCCAAATCCAATAAGTATTGATATACTTCTCTTTTTGAAATTCCTCTATCTTTTGCCACCATTTTCATAGAATCTTTTTTAGAGAAGCCCTTTCCCAGATAAATCTCCATATGTTTTTCTATTGAAATTTCTTCCCATTTCTGTTGCTTTTCTTCTATAATATCCTGATGACTTTTTCCTTCTATTACAAGTACATATTCTCCTCGTGGTTCCTGCTCTTCATAATAGTCCATTGCCTGTGAAATTGTTGTTAAAAAAGCATTCTCATGCCTCTTTGTCAGTTCCTTGCATAAAGTAATCTTTCGATCACCAAGCTTTTCAAATAACTCTGCAAGCGTCTTTTTCAATCGATGCGGTGCCTCATATAAAATAATGGTTCTCGTTTCCCGTTCCATTTCTTCCAAAACCATAGCACGCTCTTTTTTATCTGTCGGTAAAAAGGCTTCAAAACAAAATCTTCTAGTAGAAAGTCCAGAGAGTGTTAAAGCGGTTACACAGGCTACTGCACCTGGCAATGAAGTTACCTGTATTCCTGCTGCGTATGCCTGACGAACCAATTCTTCTCCAGGATCTGAAATACCTGGCGTTCCTGCATCGGTAATCAATGCAATATCAATACCATCCAGCATTTTTTGTACTAATACCTTTGCCTTTTCAATTTTATTAAATTCGTGATAACTGGTCATTGGAACCTTTATATCAAAATGATTTAACAGCTTAATGCTATTCCTTGTATCTTCGGCTGCAATCAAATCTACCTTTTTCAAAGTATTTATCACACGAAATGTAATATCCTCCAAATTTCCTATCGGTGTAGCACACAAATATAACATTCCTGCCATTTTCTTTTTTCACCTTCCATCCTAGTAATGTAAAACAGTTAGAACTTTATCATTCCATAGATTTCATATATTTCAGGATGATACTCGTTGACTTTTTCATACACAATTAATGGCTTTTCAATCTTTATTCTGGATTTTGCACCTTTTATCGCTTCAATCAATACCATATTAGGCTCTTTATCAATATACGGATGCACCAAACGCATTCGTTTAGGTTCTAACTTATATTTTTTTAGTATAGTAAAAATCTCCACCAATCGGAATGGACGATGTACCATATAGAATCGACCATTCGCTTTTAGTACCTTTGCACCTTCCCGTATAACGTCCTCTAACGTACATAAAATCTCATGTCGTGCAATTGCTTTTGGTAAATCCGGATTTTTCAATCCATGCTCATCATTCATATACGGAGGATTCGTTGTTACTACATCAAAGGCTCCATTTCCAAAAATAGCTGCTGTCTGCTTTATATCCCCTTCAACAATTTTTATTTTATGCTGTAGATTATTAAGCGCTACACTTCTGTTGGCCATCTCTGCACTTTCCGCTTGTATTTCCAAACCTGTAAATTGTTTTCCCTCTGTCTTTGCCTCCAACAAAATTGGTATGATACCAGTTCCCGTTCCAAGATCCAACACATTTTCTCCACGTTTTACTTTGGCAAAAAAAGATAATAATACCGCATCCATTCCGAAACAAAACTTTTTTTGATTTTGAATAATACGGTACCCCTTTATATTAAGATCATCTATTCTTTCATCCTCATACAAAGTCACCTTCTTTACCTCCTACTTAATCCAGTTTTGATTTCTTTTCATCCTGCTTTTCTAATTTTTCAAGTTCCTTCAATTCTTTCATTTCCTTTGCAGACGCAACCTTATCTTTCCGACGTCTTGGTTTAAATCGCAATTTCTCTACCGGATAATCCTTTACCTCTTTTTCATCATTCTCCGTTGTAATCAGCACACGAACCATCTGTTTTAATACACTAACAGTTTGAACTTCACCTCGGAATCCATCTACTGTCTCTACACGATCACCCACATTTGGAAGTTTACTATTTAATTCCTCATATGCCTCTTCCTCATTTTTAAGACAACACATAAGTCTTCCACATACACCGGAAATCTTAGTTGGATTTAACGATAAATTTTGCTCTTTTGCCATTTTAATAGAAACAGGCGCAAACTCTGTCAGATAAGTATGGCAACACAACGGTCTTCCGCAAATACCAATGCCACCTAAAATCTTTGTCTCATCTCTCACACCAATTTGTCTTAATTCAATTCGAGTCTTAAATACAGATGCAAGGTCTTTCACTAATTCTCTAAAATCGATACGACCATCCGCAGTAAAATAAAATAGAATTTTGTTGTTGTCAAATGTATATTCAGTTTCAACCAATTTCATTGCCAATCCATGTTTTACAATTTTCTCCTTGCAAATCTTAAAGGCTTCTTTCTCTTTTTCATGATTTTTCTTCTGTGCCTTCTCGTCCGCCTCCGTTGCAATCCTAAGAACAGGTTTTAACGGTTGCATAATTTCATCGTCTGAAACTTTCTTAGGACTTAAAACAACCGAACCATATTCCACGCCTCTTGCGGTTTCCACAATAACATGGTCTCCCTTCTTTACTTGAAGTTTCGAAGGACTAAAATAATAAATTTTTCCCGCTGTTCGAAATCGAACTCCAATCACTGTTACCACAATTGCCTCCAATCTGATTTTAAATCTTTTCCTTTATTTCAATTTTCTTTCATTACACAGATCATAAGTTCCATTGCTGTATCAAAATTAACGTTTGCTTTCAAACGAATCTTTGCTTTTTCAATGGCCTGTATAACAGCCTCAATCCCCTCATATTGCTTACTTTCCGCCTGTTTTCGTATCGTTGCAACTTCGTCAGCAAATAATAATCCATTCGGATCTTGAGTCACCTTAAACATAAGAACATCTCGATACCACAAAAGCATCAAGTCAAGATAATCGTTCACATCTTGTTTTTTCTCAGCCATTGTCTTTATAAATTGCATAATTTCATAATTCTTCATTTCATCAATGTGACTCAATACATGAATCGTGTCTTTCTTTATCTCTGTAAATTGCTCACTGGAAGAATACCGAATTGCCTTTCCCACATTTCCTTGTGAAAACTTTGCACTCAGTTCTGCCACATAATCTGGCACCTGTCTTTGTTCCATTAAATATTTCTTGATCAAATTTGCTGCGACCGGTTTTAATTGCAAGGTCACGCAACGAGATAAAATAGTAGGCAAAAATGTATTTATATTATCTGTAAGCAATAAAAATACCGCATATTCTGGTGGTTCCTCAATGGTTTTTAATAAGGCGTTCTGTGCCTGCTCCGTCATCTTTTCACCATCCGGAATAATATATATCTTATACGGACTGCTATATGGTTTTATCAACACATCTTCGTTTACCTGGGTTCGGATATCATCCACACCAAGGCTTACTTTTTCATGTGTAACATACTTTATATCCGGCTGATTTCCACCCTCTACCTGTAAACAAGAATGACATACTCCACAAGGATTAATGCCCTTTTTTTCACACTGCAAAGTGCTGGCAAAAATCTGTGCGAATAAATGTTTTCCCGAACCTTTTTCGCCAGATAAAATATATGCATGTGAAATTTTATTTTCTTCTATTCCTTTCTGAAAATAGGCAATAATATCTTCCTGTCCGATTACTTCTGTAAAATCTTTCATTTTCGCCACCTCTTCCCTTGAAGCAAAAACTGAAAAAAACAATCTGTGCTTACACAGAAATAGTTTTATCCGTTCATGCCCCACCCGATATTCGATTTTCTATCTATTATGTCAATATATCCAATAACATACCACGTATCTCATCTACTCGTTCCAGTATTGCCAAATGGTCTTTTTCATCTTTTATCAGTTCGGATGCCAATTGATCTAAACTCTCATTCACCAACTTTACAATACCATAGACACGATGTCTGCCGCGTCGATCCAAAAAATTTTCACGACTAAACTTATGAGAACGGGTCACGACCTCATTTAAAAATGATTGAATCAAAGTACGATACTGCTTCATATCACGAATATCCATACGTTTACTGATACGTTTTCCCTGCTGTGTAATTTCTTCCATCATGACAGTCAATCTTGCCTGTAAATCAGCTTCTTCAATCTGACTGGCAAGGGTAAACTTAAATGTACCATCTGTTACTTCATTTGTATTTTTTGTCCCCATATCCGTATTAATCTGCTGCATCTGATTTATCTTAAAATCCATATCTCACGCACCCCGTATTCTCCCTATTTTTCGTGCCTCTCCTTGTTTCTATTGTAGCCTAAACAGTTAACAAAAGCAAGGTATCTTTTCCCCTCTAACTATGATACCCACGGATTGTTTCTTCTATTTTCTTTAGGCACTGTTCCATGTCTACATTATCATAACGGGCAGTTATCTTACATTGTTTCAACCTTTCCTCTGAAAAATCCTTGTCATCTGCCAAAAAACGTCTACACAATTCCTGATATTTTGGTTGTTTCTGCTGCCTTTCCCTATACAATGCCCTGGAAAGCCGTTCCCCATCTTCTACCTGAATATAAATAGGAATTACCTGCTCTGCTCCAAAATAAGATACAATCTGTTCATAGCCCTCCAATGTATTAATTAAGATTACGTCCTCCTCCCCGGAAAACTGTGCATCATTTACAGTAAAATAACTCCATACACCATGCACTGTATTGTAATCTCTATATTCAATAATTTTTTTCTGCTCTTTCATTTGTTTATACGTAACCGTATCCACAAAATGATATTCTACTCCTTCTTTTTCCCCTTCCCGGATAGGGCGGGTTGTATATGGAACAACTGGTTTTATAGAAAGTTCCTTTTTCTTTAGCAGCTCCTTATAAATCGTATCCTTTCCAGTTGCACTTTTTCCCATGATTACAAATATCTTATTCATCTTATCCCTTTCTAATCCTTTACGATCAAAAACGTATCCTCCACAATTCCTTTTACAGAAAGTCCCTGGCGACTACATTCTTCCACATAAGAAATCAGCTCTGTCGTAATTTTTTCACCTGGTACCACAAGAGGAATTCCAGGTGGATATAAATAAATATACTCCTTTGCAACTTTTCCTTTCGACTGTGCAAAAGAAATCTGCGTCCCCTCTTTTTGTTCTACTTCATATGGAGAATACACAAATTCGTTTTCCGTACGTGGTGGCTGCGCAATACACGTTTTTCTTTGATACAAAACATCTTTTGCCCGTTCCTGTGCCTTTTCGTTTACATCTTCTAATGCCTGATACAGTCGTTGAAAACCTTCCGCTGTATCCATAACACTAGTCATAGCAATTACGTATGACATAGATGCCATCTCCAGCTCCAAGTGATGCACCTCTCTCAAATATGCATACAATTCTGCACCTGAAAATAAATTGTCTTTGACACCGAACACAATCTTTCCTTTATCATAATCAAATACTGCTGCCTCTTTCGACTCTTTTGCTCCATCGTACAATAAAATCATAGGCAATCGTTCTAATTGTTTGCGCAACTCACACAATTGTCTTTCATATTGTAAAAATGTACCTTCCTTTTCCTTACGACAATAATCCATACACCAAGCAATGCCAGACATCATTATATAAGACGGACTGGAGGTCTGATAAATATCAAAATATTGTTTTAGCTTTTTTCTATCCACCAATTTTCCCTGTACATGCAATAATGCAGTCTGTGTAAAAGCAGGCAATGTTTTGTGTACACTCTCTACCACAAGATCTGCTCCTTGTTGCAATGCAGATTTTGGCGAATCCTTTTGTATTCCAAAGTGTGCCCCATGCGCTTGATCCACTAGCAATGGAATTCCATGCGCATGTACCACCTTTGCAATAGCATTAATATCAGATACCACCCCTTCATACGTAGGAGATGTCACAACAACTAATCGAATTTGTGGGTGTTTTATCAACATTTTTTCAATATTTTCGCAAATAATTCCACAATTTATCCACATTTTATCCGAAATCTGTGGATAACTATAGTAAGGATGCAATTCATTGATAAATATTCCGTGATATACTGCTTTATGACAATTTCTCGCCACAAGAATTTCATCTCCATGCTTTACACAGGCACTGATTGCGGTCAATAATCCTGCTGTAGTGCCGTTTATCAACAAGAAGGATTGCTCCGCCCCACGAAATGCAGCAATTTCCTCCATTAAATCCTTTAAAATTCCCTGTGCATCATGTAAATCATCAAAACCGTCAATTTCTGTAATATCCATTGCGTAGGGATTCCATACAGGCATAACATCTACCCTTCTTTTATGTCCAGGCATATGAAACGGATAGGCATCCGTATTTGCATATTGATTCAATTTGTCATACAATTTTTCTTTCTTTTTTTCCATTCTACAAACCTAGTTTTCCTTTAACACCTTTTCTTTTAATTCTGGATCAAACACACCATTTCGAAGCATGGCAATTTCCCACTTATAAGGTGGAAATGTTTTCTTTTTATCATCTGGCAATGGAATATAAGGAGTTTCCAGAATTTTCGGAATATTCTCGAAGTCAGGAGCATATACAATGTTTTTTAATACCTCAAATCCAATTGCCCCAAATCCAATATTTTCATGTCTATCCTTGGCCGCACCCAAGGCATTTTTACTATCATTAATATGAAATACTGCTATCTGCTCTTTTCCAATTACACGATCAAATGCCTCCATTACTTTATCAAAATCCTGCACAAGATCATAGCCTGCATCATTTGTATGACAAGTGTCAAAACATACGCGCAATTTATCAGAATATTTTACTCCATCATATATTTTTGCAAGTTCTTCAAAATTTCTACCAATCTCACTACCTTTTCCTGCCATGGTTTCCAAGGCAATATGAACCGGCGTATCCTTTGTCAACACTTCGTTTAATCCTTTTATAATTTGTTCCGTTCCAGCATCTACGCCTGCTCCCACATGAGAACCGGGATGAAGAACCAATGTTTTACTACCCATAGCATCCGTTCTCTCAATTTCCTTTGCCAAAAACTCTACTGCCAATTCATAGGTTTCTGGTTTAATCGTATTGGCAAGGTTAATGATATATGGTGCATGTACTACAAATTCCTCAATCCCTTGTTCACGCATAAGCTCCCAGCCCTCTTCCACGCGAAGCTCTGAAATCTCTTTTCGTCTTGTATTTTGAGGTGCTCCGGTATATACCATAAACGTATTCGCTCCATAAGAAAGTGCTTCCTTTACAGAGCCTAAAAACATTTCTTTTCCCTTCATTCCCACATGAGAACCAATTTTCAACATATTCCTACCTCCAATTATAACTTATTGCAAAATTTTATAACCTTTTTTATCTTCTTCCAGATACTATTTTTCCACTTTTTTTACTTATAACCATCTTGTGTGGTATTTTTGCAGTATCATCCATCGCTGCGTCAAACCATACTACTAATTTTTTCTTTTGTATTTTCACTTTGTATGGCCAATAATATTTTGTATGATTAAAATTAGTTTTCCAATAAATCTTTCCATTCTTTGAAATTTTAACCATAGTATTATCATAATATGTAGTTATATAACAAATCCCATTTTTCTGAATATTTAGAGAGGTTGCACCAGCTAAATTTTCGTTCTTTACATCACATATCTTTTTTCCTGTTTTTTTATTCAATCGTATAAGTCTACTTGCTGTTACAATATATACAGAATTTCCTTTCACTTTACACAACACGCATGATATTTCCCCAGCTGATTCTTTGGGCGTTCGATATTGCCAAACAACTCTTCCTTTCTTGTCAATTCCCTTTACAATTCCATAAAACTTATAATTCTTATTCTGTTCCTTTTCTATAACCTTAATCTTTACTACCTTATTTTTAACACTTACATTTTTTATGATTCTGACTCTTACTACTGTATCCTTGGCACTTGCATTTGTTTTTCCACAAAAGGAAAAAGATAGGCACAATACAAGTACAAACACTAAACTAACTCTTATACTTTTTTTCTTATTCATTTTTAATTTTCCCCCTTTTTCATTTTCAACATACCTCTTTAATTCTTCTAACAAATCTTTCACTCCTGTCTCCTATGCTTCCTAAATAGTAATAACATTCACATCTTAGTATATCGGATTTTTCCAAAACTTTCTACCTAAATTCCCTTCCTGTATTGACTTTTATACAGTTCTTTTATTATAATGGACTTTAGTTGATAAGGCTTGCATATATTGTATCATTTCCAGCATTATCACTGCCGTTTTACAATGTATGTATTTTATGCCCTCATAGTTAAATGGATATAACAAACCCCTCCTAAGGGTTAGTTGCAGGTTCGATTCCTACTGGGGGTGCTCTTACAAAAGATGGAGTGTATTTACGCTCCATTTTTATAATGTGGGAAAACATCTATATTTTCGTAAAAATGAGGGGTATGATTATGAAAAAAGAAACAAATTTACGCAAAATTCTTTTGTGTACACTATTTATTTCTTTGGCTGCTATTTTTCTAGCTTATCTTGGTTTTGTCATTTATTTTTCCAACCATTTTCTTTTTCACACAGAAATAAATGGAATTGACGCAACTGGTATGACAGCACAGCAATTAGAAGATGCCTTTGCCAAAGAAGTGGACGACTATTCCCTGACAATACAGGGACGAAATGATTTGACAGATACGATTTCTGCCAGTGATATTTCCATGAAATATACTACAAACAAAGAAATACATGATTTATTAAAAAAACAAAATCAATTTCTTTGGATCGGTTCTGTCTTTCATGCAACCAAAAAGGATGTAACACATTGTATTTCCTTTGATGAAGATCAACTGAAGGTACGTTGTGATTCTTTAGCTTTCTTTAAAAAGGAAAACATTACAAAACCAAAAAACGCCACGATTGCTTACCTGAAAGGACAGGGATATTGTCTGATTAGTGAAAAGGCAGGTACAAAGGTAAATAAAAAAGCATTACAAAAGAACGTAAAAGAAGCAATTCTAACGTTGGAACCTTCCCTTTCTCTGGAGCGAAGCAAATGCTATGTAAAGCCAACAATTACGGTTGAAACGCCAAAGCTCAAAAAGCTATATGCTAAAATACAACGCTATTCAAATGCAAAGATTACTTATACTTTTGGTTCTAAAAAGGCTGTTGTAGATAGCTCAAAAATACATAATTGGATTACTGTTGACAATAAAAAGATGAAAGCAAATATTAACAAAGATAAGGTTCGTTCCTACATCGATACATTAGCTTCCACTCATAATACATATGGTAGAAACCGTACTTTTACTTGTTCTACTGGAAAAAAAGCAACCGTATCTGGAGGAGACTATGGATGGCTTATGGACCGTGAAAAAGAAACAGATTCACTTATTCGCCTGATTCAAAAGGGTGCAAAAAAGAAAAAACAGCCAACCTATTTACAAACGGCAGCTTCTCACGGAACACCCGACTGGGGAAATACCTATGTAGAAATCAATCTTAGCCAGCAACATCTCTGGTATTATAAAAATAAGAAGCTGATTATAGATAGCGATTTTGTATCCGGAAACATAAGTAAAGGATACAATACACCACAAGGTGTTTATAGTATCATGTATTTGGAACGAAATGCTATTCTTGGAGCTAGATCCAATGCAGATTACCGCACACCTGTATCTTATTGGATGCCTTTCAATGGTGGTATTGGTATGCATGACGCCACTTGGCGAAGCAAATTTGGTGGTTCCATCTACCTGACAAATGGCTCACACGGTTGCATTAATTTACCAAAGGCAGTTGCTGCAACTATCTTTGCAAATATTAGTTCTAAAACACCGGTTATTTGTTATTTTAATTAAATAATGCAGTTTGATATAGGAACAAAATGTAGCAAATTTCTATAGAAAAAAACACCTGAATGCAAATAGATTGCATTCAGGTGTTTTTCGGGTTGGGCTGTTTTTATTGTAAAAAACAGAACAGCTCGTAGGGGAATCGAACCCCTGTTTCCGCCGTGAGAGGGCGGCGTCTTAGCCGCTTGACCAACGAGCCATATAGTAAAACTGACGAAGCCTATTCTATCATAATCTATTTTAAAAAGCAAGACTTTTATAACACATCACCCTGCATCCAAATATTTCCCTTAAAACGTGCTCCTACCATTGGAATCCCTTGTAAATCTTTTTGATTAATACACAAATTAAATACCATTTCATTACAACAAAGCGTCATCGTATATAACTCCTCTCCCGTAATAGGATTTTGAATTGCTTTCCATTCTAAAATAGTAGCAAGGACAGAATAATTGTCAGACTCTGAACCATAAGGAATTAAACTGGTATCCACAATCGAATATAAATCTTCACTATGAATTCTTCTAGAAACTCTGGCATACGTATCTATATCTTCAATTGTCAGACTATCAATTGCCTCTTGATTTCCACACTTGGCTTCTGTTATAAGTTTCTTTCGTAATGCCCGCTCTTCTCTGCTTTTTTGTATCTGCATTTCATTCTGCGTAATTCCCAAAATAATTTTTCCCTCTATCGATAATGCTGACAAATATACACATCCACCCTTTGCAACAACTTGTAACATACTGCCATTTCCAAGAAAATCCCCTATATTCTTTAAATAAAAAATCATAGATACACCGAACCGTAAATCATCACACATTCCTGTATAAGCATCCGTATCAACCCTTTTGTTAATACTTACATCCTCTTTTGTACTAATATAACTTCCTTTACAATAAGGAAAATAATGACCTAAATAGAAGAATCCTTTCTCGTCATACTCTCCTACAACTCCGATTCCCACATCTTTCATAAAATCCTTTTTAAACTCAGCAAAGCGAATCTTATTTCCCAATTCTACAATATGCTGTTCTGATGGATTTTCCATAATAATCCCAACTATCTTTTGTAAGTCTGCACGATTTTTGACATTACTAAATCCAATTGCCCGCAAATAGCTATGCACCCTGTCACCTCCCTGTCCTTTTTATTATCACATTTTATCATATATTTCCATCCGATGGAAATTTCACGTCTAGCTACTATTATAAGCAAAACCTTGCAAAGTAGCAAGGGAAAAGCGGATTATAAATATTTTATGCATAACATTGACTTAAACCGTTATATTCCACATGCTCTGTAACTCATGATATATTTATTTCATATTTGCAATATATTTTTTCTTTATAAAATAGAAGCATATACAAAATATATAAAATATTTTTCAAAAACTTGACATCAGAATAAATATATGTTAAAAATGATACTGCATTATTTTTTTGTCTTTAAATAATTGCAAATTAAATAAATTTATATTACAAACAAGCAAGAAAAAGGTGAAAGCGAGGATTTTATAAATGAACAAAGTAAAAAAAATAATATTTGGTATTGTAGGTATTCTACTACTATGTTTCTTAGCTTTACTTGCCATCAAACAATTTTATAGCCATGATGCTGCACTCGAAAAGGAAATGAGTACAGAAGAAGAAAACATTCAAATCTTAACCCATACATTTCCAACCACTTTTTATGTAATTGGCGATAAAATAGATTTTAACGCTTCTATTTCCGTATACAATATTACAGGAAAGCAACTGAAAAACATAGACCTATCTTCCAATAAACATGCAATGTTGGTAGTAAATGATTTAAAGAATACTGCTAATATGAACGAAAAGCAATGGAAAGAAATAGTTACTTTAGTAAAGAAAAATTCTAATTTAAATTGTATTTATCTTGGAACAAAAGACCTTTCTCTTTTAGCAAAAATAGGATATTATTCAGATGATGGAGATATCGATAAGAACTCTTTATCACTAGGTATGGTTCATGAAGGAAACGAAATTATCAATTCCGTTGGCTCTTTTTCAACTGACGACAAAATGGATGATCTTGCTGCTGAATTGATGAACGAACAAGTATACTGTTTAAAAATTAGTAATAAAGAAAACTAGAAAACAACCAGAACATTTTTGCACTTGCATATTGTTCTGGTTGTTTTTATAAACTTATTCTGCTGCCTTTGGCAATCTCAATATTGCCTTAAATAAATCTCCATCTATTTCCACATAAAACTTTCCACTTTGTAGTTTTGCAAGACTTTGTGCGATATTCAGTCCTAATCCACTTCCTTCTGTGTTTCTGGACTGATCTCCTCTTGTAAAACGCTCCATCAATTCATTGGCACTAATATTTAATTCCACACAGGAAATATTTTTAATGATTAATTCTACAAAATCTTTGTCATTGCTTGCATCTACATAGACCCGGCTTCCTGGCAATGCGTATTTTGCTATATTTCCTAAAAGATTTTCTAAAATACGCCATGCTAATCTGCCATCTGCATAAACAAAAAACTCTTTTTCGCCAATATTGTTTCGAATATCTAAATCAACCTTTTCCAGTTTTTCAGAATATTCTCCCAATGCTTGATTTACTAAAGAACCAAGATCAATTTTGGATATGTCCATAGACATTGCTCCACTAGTTGCTTTGGCTGCTTCAAACAAATCATCCGTTAATGCCTTCAATCGCTGCGATTTTTGATCTAATACAGAAATGTATTCTTTCACTTTATCCGGTTTTACATCCTCCTTTTTAATTAAGTCCACATAGGTAATAATTGACGTCAGCGGTGTCTTTATGTCATGTGACACATTTGAAATTAATTCCGTCTTTAATCGTTCGGATTTTACCATTTCATTTACAGATTTTTCCAACCCCTCCGACAACGAATTAATATCTTTCGCCATATTGTTTAAAACATCGTCCTTATCATCAATAGGAATCTGATACTTTATTTCCCCTTCTTTGACTCGTTTTACCCCATCTCGAATATTTTCCAATTTTCCAAAATGGCGGCACAACCACAGTCCAAATGCAACCATGATTGCTACCAAAATTATTTGCATAAATGCCAACCAAGTAAGGCTTTCTGTTGCAAATCCAATAAACTCTGCAAACAACCAGCCTCCACAAACAAGTATATACAAAAATATACTTGTTTTCTTTATTTTAGAGTTTGCAACCTGCTTCTTTACAACGCTTGTTATTTTTCCTATTATAGATTGCTTAAATAATATGCCACCTTTTGCTTTCCTTACAAAGGAACACAAAAATTGTACACATAATACCAAACACAATGCTATAAAAAATAACCCGCCCCATATAGTTTCCAAATGTGCCTTTATGCCAGTCAAGTCCTCTACAATACTAGCTAAACTGGAAAATAGAAGCAGGAATCCAGTTACCATAAATATGCACATCACTATCATTTCTATCTCTGTATACCACTTATCAATTGCAAGGAATTGTATTTCCTCCGTGCCAACCTTTCTTCCGCATACATAAAATAATAAAAACAAAATAACTACAAACACAATAGCAACTGCAACAATAGCTATGCATTCATTTTCTAATGTTTTTAGCACGCCATCTCCCTGCTGCTTTAGTTTATCATATTTTATCATATATTTGCCTTGTGTACGAGTGTATATCGATTGATCAATTCCAATATATATATTGTATTTTTCTGGTGTATTTAATACAGTTCCAATTGGAATATCCACTCCAGAGTACACATCATTTTGACTTTCTTTACAGAGTATTTCCGTAATGGTAGTAAGTAAAAAGCTTTTTTCCTCTTTTGTTAAAGAATGACCATTTAATGCATTATTTTTCTCGTTTTCCTTTGTCTTCAAATCTACATACTTTTTGTATTCTTTTTCATTTTCACCTTTAAAGCTATATCCACTTTCTATATCGTAATAGGTATCCCTATACGAATTATATACCAACCCGCTTTCCTCATTATACTCCAAATCCTCTAGCTGTAATCCATTTTTATCCCTATCCACCATTTTTTTCATAAATTGTCTGGCGGATGCAGATTCCAACTCATTTAAACAATTTTTTTCATAGAGTTTTGGTAAAATAGTTTTCAACATTGCCTCGTCCGCAACATTATACTCATAACGAGAACATAAACTTTCTTTTATGTTTTTCTTATACGTACTTAAATTCTCTACAATATTTTTTGCAACGAACTTTGCATACACCGGATTATTTTTACATAAATCCTGTAAAATCGTATTGATCGATAACCATGAAAAATCATATCCATCTGCATCCTCATCTACGTCATCCATATCCGTTGAATCATAAGATGATGTGGCATCCATTTCATATTTTTTTGTATATGCATCACTATAATAGTTGGTCCACTTTTTGATATACTCCTTTCCATTTAAATTGCCTTGATATAATGCAAAAATTGGAACATTTGTTATGTTATCCAAATTTTGATTGCAATTGGCAATTTCAATTTTTTTTCCGTCCTTCGTTGTTTTGCTTACGATGTATTGCAGATTCGTTGCAACGCTTTTCATGTTATCCTCTTTTTCCTTTGCAACCTCTTTTGTTTGACATTGACTGGCAATTGTATAGTCCAGAATAGCTATTGCACTTGTATTTATTTTTTTCATTAAATCTTCGTTTCCAAACAAGTCACTAGAGGAATAACGTGCAATATCTAACCTTTCATATTTTTCCCTTGTTTGTAACATCGTAACACCTAAAATCATTTCTACAACAATACATAATACCAGTAATGCATTTAACACAATCCTTACCGGTACGCTCCTACTAAATCTTTTCCACTTTGTATCCAACGCCCCACACCACCTTTACATATTTGGGTTCTTTTGCATTAATTTCAACTTTCTCTCGAATTCTTCTAATATGTACAGACACCGTATTCTCCGCATTTACACAAGGCTCTTTCCATACCTTTTCATAAATCTGATTAATCGAATAGACTCTTCCGGCATTTTCTGTTAAAAAGGCTAAAATTCCAAATTCCACCGGAGTTAATTTCTTTGGCTCTCCATCTACCCATACTTCATGGGTATCCAAGTTAATTTCCAAACCTCCGGTTTGCAATACATTATGTTTTACCTGTTCCTCCATACTTCCCAAACGAGTATAACGTCTCAATTGGCTTTTCACTCTCGCTAACAATTCCAATGGATTAAAAGGTTTTGTCACATAATCATCTGCTCCCACATTTAACCCAAGCACTTTATCATAATCTTCTCCCTTTGCTGATAAAATAATAATTGGAATATTTTTTTCTTCCCTAATGTGCATGGTTGCCTTAATTCCGTCCATTTTAGGCATCATAATATCCATTAAAATTAGATGAAGTTCTTCCTTTTTTACAATTTCCAATGCCTCAATTCCATTTTCCGCCCGAAGCACCTCATAACCTTCATTTGTCAAATAAATCTCCAGCGCATCTGCTATGGATTTTTCATCTTCACATACTAAAATTCGATACATTTTTTACCTCTTTCTTTTGTGGATTTCTTGCTAGCATTCTTTCTTCCTTCCACACTATATACTATATAATACGATTCTTAAGAAACAACATACTAAATTCCTAAGAATTTCTTAAGATTATTGTGAATGCTCAAAAATTGCACCTCTCAGTATTTTTTCTGCAAGTTTTAGCAAACATCCGTTTTTTTAATTTTTATTTTCCTGCCAATCCAAATTCCTTTTGCATCCTCTCCATGCCCGATGCTCTGTGTCTTTGCAATTGGTATCTCTCTATGCCTGCAAAACGGCAATATAAGTTCCATTATTTTATTCTTACCAAATTGTTTTTCTAACTGCGAAAACGTTCCAAGTAAAACTCCCGCAACCTTTTCAAATGCCCCTATCTGTTCTAATTGATTTAGATAAGTAAGCATTAACGTAACGTCCCCACTTCTTGCCTCCAATAATAACAACTTATTCTGCAAATTTGGAAAATACTCCGTTCCTGCCAACTTTAAAAAACATCGAATATTTCCACCTACAACAATACCTTCCATTTCCCGTCCCTGATAAAATGTCCAATTATGCTTCCATGGTTTTTGTTCTATAAACTCCTGCTTAACATACCTCTCCTGCTCTATCTTATCCGTATATAACAAATTACGAACCTGATACAATACTCCAGGGTTCCCTGTTTTTGCATAAATAGCATTCAATATTACGGTTAAATCCGAATACCCTACAAATGGCTTTTTGCATTCGTTTATTTTATTATAATCTAAATACCTTAAAATTTCATTGGCAAGATTTCCACCACTCACATCAAAAATACAAAAGTTATCCACATCCTCATAGCTTTTCATTAACATCTGGGCACGTTCTTTTGGTGTACCAGAATGCCCATCTCCCCTGTCATATAAGCACTCTCCTACATCTGCTAAAATGCCCATTTGACCTAACTTTTCTATTAAAAGCTGTATCTCCTCTTTTCTCTCTACTCCAATTCCATCGGAACAAGCTGTTAAAACAGTTTTCTTTCCTTTATTCTTGCACATTTATATTTCCTCACTTTGCTAAATTATATAAATAAAATCCTCTTGTATTGTAGTAAAAGTTGCCACCTCTATGCAAGCCCTCTTTTAGTATTTGTAACAGTTCAGCCGGGCAGAAATGATTGTGGAAATTGCACATGACTGCTAGCAGGCTAAGTGCAATTTCCACAATCATTTCTATTGGGCTAAC
>CADABQ010000017.1:0-51312 GCA_902786205.1 uncultured Lachnospiraceae bacterium
ACTCCAAGCTGCTTAAGATCTGAATATTGACAACTGAATAACTGCCAGGTATTGAATTTTCAAGGTGCATAGCTAAAATCTATGTGCGAAGTTTGAGTATATTATAGTAGGACAGGATGTAGCACAGATGTTTCAGGCAATCATCGAAGGTACAAATGCACCGAAAGTGGAGAAAGCTATAGACGGATATAGCGGATTTATATTTTACGATGACAATGGAATGCCACTTGTTGCGATGCATTGGCAGCACCGCTTCAATCATATGGTTGGCAGATACAATGATATCTACCGAGTACAGATGCCAAACATTACACCGCATGTATGCCGACACACCTATTGTTCGAATATGGCAAAATCGGGAATGAATCCTAAGACGTTACAGTACCTCATGGGGCATTTGAACATAAGTATAACAATGAATGTGTATACGCATATCAGTTTTGATGATACTGAGGAAGAACTGGAACGGATGGAGTAATTTAGAAAGGCGCAGGCGGAAATAAAAAAGAAGAATGAAAAACGGTGTCTCAGAAGGTGTTTAAAGTAATTTAATGTAAAAATGG
Source organism: uncultured Lachnospiraceae bacterium (assembly GCA_902786205.1). GTDB lineage: Bacteria > Bacillota > Clostridia > Lachnospirales > Lachnospiraceae > CAG-411. The sequence goes on from CADABQ010000017.1 coordinate 564, forward strand.
CTCGTAAATTGATATGATTTCTGATATAATAGCAATGTATAGTTATGAGGAGGTGATATTCATTAACGAGCCAAAAATCAGTCAATTATGCTACAATATGAATCTTGGTTCTACTGAACCCAAATTTGCAATTTTAGAAGATGGAACGCAAGTGGTTACAAAATTGTATAATGGACCGGAAGGAAATTTGGTTCTCTTTAATGAGTATTTATGCTATCGATTAGCTATTCTGTTAGACATTCCTATGCCAAGAGCGGGAGTATGCATTTTAGATAGTTCATCGGAAATACAAGATGAGACTCTTGCCGATTCACATAATTATGGAAAAGCATTCTTTTCGGAGTATATGCCTAAGGTTACCAAATTACTTCCAACCATTATTGGAAAGATGAGGAATAAAGAAGATTTTGTGAAAATTTTATTATTTGACCATATTATTTTTAATACAGATAGAAATCCCGGGAATCTTTTAGTTAGATTTTGTAAGGATGATATATCACTTAAAGTAATAGATCACACTCATGTTTTTATTAATCAGACCTTTTGGGATGCGAATTGTCTGAAAAGAGCAATGGATGAAAACGATTTGTTAAATACAAAGGTATTGGAATATAATACATATCTTTATCAAATGTTTTTTCAAAATTTCTCAGTTACGAAGGAAATGCTTGAAAAAGAAAGTTTGCTATTTAAAAGTAGGATTAATCGTGATATAATTGTAGAACTTATCGGTTGTATTCCGAATGAATGGAAACCTAAACAAAAAGATTTGGATGAGCTGGTAAGTTATATTCTTTACAGGGTTGATAATTTAGATGTAATAATATCTACAATTATGACATATTATAATAGATAAGGAAGGAGAAGTTTTATGTATCACATTGAATATGCTGCATTGAATTATTATCATTCGCCAATTTCAGATGAATGTTTATGCATTGGAGTTTTATTTAATAATATAACTACTGGACAGTGTGATTTTAAATATATCTCCAATTTCCGACGTTTTCATTCATTTGATGATGAAGCCGATATTAATTTTGTAAAGCTGTATTTGAGAGGAATACAAGAAGAAACAGAAAATTATAAACAAAAATTTGACCTTGCTTCGTATGTAAAAGTTTATGCCAATGAATTTAGATTTTCATCAATTAGAACTCTTGCTGTTAATGAAAATGAGAACTATGTTGAAGATTTATCTAAGATATATCTAAAATACGATTTAGCTAAATCACAAAGGTTGAATGGAAATGAAGAAAAGAAATTAATTCGACGAGTTCTTGAATCAAATAATCTTGAGTATTCAACACAAAAGGTAGATGGACCATATAGTGATGAAATCTCTTTTGATTATCAAGTTAAAGATTTGTGCATTAAGATGTTCTCTTTTAAAGGTAAAAATTTGAAACGAGTTATTGGAAATGCTAGACAATGGTCATTTGTAGCGGATGAACTTGGAGCACAGAAGAAAGTATTGTTTATATATGATTCGGATTATGAAGATACAAGCAATCTTAATATAATCATAAAGATACTATCGAAGAATGCGAAGGTTATGAAATTAGATGATGGAATGGATTATATTTTAAAGCAGTGTTCATAGGATCAAGGCCGTAGATGATGTGTCTACGGCTTTTTTTGTGGAAAAATTTTTAGTAGTAATCTTTTTTCTTTTACTACTAACAGCAAATTCTGCTCTGATTTGCCACAATCTGTAATTTCAGAGCATTTAATAAAACACCCGAAAACCCTAGCAAAGCAGGGCGTTTCAGGGCAAAACAAGGAGAAATAAAACAATGATAAAAATACTTTTCATCTGCCACGGCAACATCTGCCGCAGCACCCTTGCCGAAAGTCTTTTTACCTACATGGTAAAACAGCGTGGCATCGAAAATTTATTTTACATTAATTCCGCGGCTACCAGTCGGGAAGAAATTGGAAATGGTCCACATTATGGGACTGTGAGAAAGTTACAGGAGATGGGGATACCAGTTGTTCCGCATCGGGCTGTACAAATGACAAAAGAGGATTATAAGAAGTATGATTATTTAATTGGTATGGATACTGCCAATATCCGCAATATGAATCGGATTGCTGGTGGAGATCCAGAGAACAAAATATATAAGATGCGTTCTTTTGCAGGAAGTGGTCGAGATGTGGCGGATCCTTGGTATACAGGGGATTTTGATGCTACTTATAAAGACGTGTTAGCTGGTTGTGAGGGATTTTTAGAATATTTAGTTTCAGAGGGAAAGATTAAAATAGATTAGAATATAAAATTTGAATAGTTATAGTAACTTTGGTTATACTACCTTAACACGATTAAGAAGTACATTTGTAAGTACAACCTAGTTTTGGATATTTGGCACTGACATCATTCCTTTTAAAAATATGGTTTTGGTAAAACGGATAGAAAGGTAGGGGATACTATGAGTGAAACTAGAAATGAGATGTCGGATGCATTACTGGAAGGATTGGGGTTTTCATTGGCAATGCATATGGATGCCATGAAAAACTTTTCTAATATGAGTGAGAGGGAGAAAACAGAATTTATTGAAAAAAGTAAGCAGGTAAAATCCAAAGAGGAAATGACAAAATTGATTGATGCATTAGGAAAAAGTAACAAATGCATATAAAGTTCAAAAATAAGTCAGAAAAGACAGTTGTATTATCATACGGCTGTCTTTCTTGCTTTTACGGAAGATGGTATGTTATGCTAGAAGTGAGAACGAAAAATGAAGAATTAAATAGGAAAATATACATAAGACGTGTTTTTGAGAGAGAAGGTGAGGACATGGCTGATTTAGTTATTGATGAAAGATATTATAATTCTATTGATATTGAGGGATTTTCAAGAATGATGAAAAACCCTACTTATTGTTATAAATTTTATTGGCTTGAGGCAATCGTTCAGTTAATTGCGGAAAATAAAAAACAGGTCACATATGATGAGATTATAAATGAAATGATTTACAATGCCTGGTATTCTGTATTGGAGTTTCATATTCATTTAAGTGGTTTATTTGGGGAAGGAGAGCTAAAAGACAATCTTGAAAAGGCTGTTCTTAGATTACAAGAATTAAGTCAATTACCAAATCACGCGGATAAGATAGAGATAAAAAATAAACTGACCGAATATAGCGGAGATAAGAAATTACATAAATACAAAATGGAACTTACAAAGTATGTACCATATAAGGTATTATCGGGATTTGCAAATCGTGGGGCAGAGAAGATAGATTTAAACAGCACGGCAGGAAGAATGATGGCATATTACAATAAATTAAGCGGAACAGAGATACTTTTGCCCTATGTATTTGGTGATGGCACAGGTTTGAATCGGACAATTCTATTTAATGATGGTTGGATACAAATGATTCAGGATAATACAGTGGCAATATTAGGATGGATACAATTGGAGAAAGTGAAGTGGCTGCAAAATAATAATCCAGAGATGCCAGGTTTGGTTTATAAAATGGTACCGTTGGACGAAAAAATGCGTAAACTGGATCATGTTAGAAAACTTTGGGAAGGTGTCTTGGATAGGAAACCTGTTATAGATGTCTTTACAAATGAAAGAATAGATAAAAATCATTATGATGTAGATCATTTTATTCCTTGGTCGTTTGTGATGAATGATGAATTGTGGAATTTAATGCCAATGGATTCTACTTGGAATTCGAAAAAAAGTAATAAGCTTCCGTTATGGGATTCCTTTTTCAAAAAATTTGCAGCTAATCAATATATACTGTATGAGCTGTTACATACTAAGCCAGAAATTCATAAATTGTATGAAGCCTGTTACAGGGATAATCTGCACTCTATTTGGGCAAATAAAGAGTTGTACCGGAAAGGGAATACATGTGAAGAGTTTTATAAAATATTAGAGAAAAATATGCGTCCGGTTTATGATTCAGCAAAAAGACAGGGGTACGAAGTTTGGAATATTGTGTAAAAGTGGATACTTCATTACATTTGGACATAATAAAGCATGGGAACAAGTTTCAATCTTAATGGTAACAGTATCATGCATGGTGGTAGAATAAAAATGAAAAACAGATTTTCTAGGTTAGGGAAAAAATAGCATAGAGTTTCGTTAAAAATATAAAAACAGGCAGGTGAGACGAGTGGGTGAAGAAAACGATTTTGGTCAGGCAAGAAAGATTTTACGCGCGTTACTGGATTTAGGACAGGCATTATTGGAATACGGCGGGGAAGTCAATCGAGTGGAGGATACGCTGGAACGAATGGGAAGAGCATATGGAGCAAAAGGAATGAATGTGTTTGTGATTACGACCAGTATGGTGGTGACTATGCTTCATAAGGATGGGGAGGAGATCACACTTACTCGTCGTATCCGTAAACCGATTGGCAATGATTTTACAAAATTAGAGCAATTAAATGCACTTAGTAGAAAATGTTGCCAGGAACCAATGAAAGTTGCAAAACTTCAGGAAAAAATACAAGAAATAAAGAATCAGCCCTATTCTTTTAAAAAGTATTTGATTGGCGCAATGTTAAGTGCAGGAAGTTTTTCGGTGTTTTTTGGTGGCAGTTTGCTGGACGGACTATTTTCTATGTTGTTTGCCATTTTTATTTGCCTGTTGCAAAGGTATGTTCAAAAATATTGTACGAATATGGCGGTATTTCAATTGTTCTGTTCGTTTGTAATTGGAATCGGAATATCGGTTGTTACCAAATGTGTTCCATTCCTTCATTTAGATTATATTATGATTGGAGATATTATGTTGTTGATTCCAGGATTAGCGATGACAAACTCTGTGCGTGATATTCTAGTGGGAGACACGATTTCAGGTTTCCTTCGATTGGCGGAAAGTCTTTTGTGGGCGGGGGCATTGGCATGTGGATTTATGACCGCAATCTGGTTGTCCTTTTCTCTTTGAGCGCAGAGTAGCATTTTCATACCGTTAAGGCATTGGTATGGGAAAGAAAATGGTTGAAAAAAGACTAGAACTCTTGTAGAGCGAGGAGTATAGAACAGAACCAATTTCATTTACTTAAGTCCAAGCGGAAACGTGTTTTTGAAAGCAATGTTGGCATTGCAACTTTTTCGTGAAAGTTCAAGGATTAAGGAAATGGCATTGGAACAGAACAGGAGGTAGAATATGATACAATTGCTCAGTGTTTTTATTGGATGCATTGGTTTTGGAATGTTATTTCATTTGCAAAGCAGACATTACTTGCGTGCTGCTTTGGGAGGTGTATGCACCTATTTGGTATATATGATTTGCAGTATCTATATAAAAAATGGCTTTATTCCCGTATTTTTAGCTAGTGCCAGTGGAGCCTTGTATGCGGAGGTGTTAGCTAGAATACAGCGGGCACCGACAACTTTGTATCTTATCATAGCCGTCATTTCCCTTGTACCGGGAAGTAGTTTGTTTTATACAATGAGTGCCTTTGTAAGAGAGGATTGGGATTTTGTATATTCCTATGGAGTGGAAACTACTATTTTTGCCGTCGCCATTGCTTTGGGAATGAGTCTTGTATGGGCTATTTTTGGTACGTTTGGAAAAGTAAAAAAAGAAATTTAAAAGGTGTCTTACATGAAAAAATAAAATGTATGACCAAGATATTCAAAAACGAAAAAGAAGATAACTATTTGAAAAGGGGGTGTAACGCGGGATGGTTGCACCTCTTTTGGCATTTTGCTATAATACACAATAATGAAAGCAAGTTTGAGGAGGCTCATCATGACAAAGAATGAGAATACAAAGGATAGCAGTTTACAAAAAGACATATCCCACAATAACCAGAAAAAAATAGCAGTAATCAATGATATGTCTGGATTTGGACGCTGTTCTATTGCCGTGGCACTTCCTGTTATTTCTACATTGCGGATTCAGTGTTGTCCATTGCCAACCTCTATATTTTCCAATCATACAGGATATGATTCTTTTTTTTATAGAGATTTTACGGAGAACATGGAACCATATATGGAAGAATGGAAGAAACTTAATTTAACCTTTAATGGAATCTGTACAGGTTTTTTAGGGTCCGCAGATCAAATTCAGATTGTGAGACATTTTATGAAATTGTTTAAAACAAAGGACACCTTGGCTATTATCGACCCAGTGATTGGGGACTATGGGGAACCATATCCAACCTATACACAAGAGATGTGTCAGCGAATGAAAGAGTTGATTGAATATGCAGATATTTTGACACCAAATTTGACGGAGGCGTGTATTCTCACAGAAACGCCATACAAAGAAGACTGGAAAGTAGCAGAGTTGGTGCAATTGGCAGAAAAATTGTCACAGAAAGGACCAGAAAAAGTAGTAATTACTGGTTTTTCTCAGAAAAGTTATATTTGCAATTTGTGCTATGAAAAAGGGAAAGAGCCAGCAATTGTAAAGACCCATAAAGTAGGAACGGAACGTTCTGGAACGGGGGATATCTTTACAGCTATTATTGCGGCAGATGCAGTAAATGGAGTGGACTTTTATGCATCGGTAAAGAAAGCGTCTACTTTCATAAAAAAATGTATTTTACGTTCCATCGAGTTGGGAATTCCTACTACAGATGGAGTTTGTTTTGAAGAAGTATTACACACATTAAAAAAATAGGAATAGGTAAGTTCTGTACAAAAAGTCTCAGAGTAAATTGCGTTTTGCAAGTACCTAAAAAAAGTGAGGAGAATTTTGATGAAGAAAGCAATGACAATTGTATACAAAGTGCACAATAATTTATATGTAAATCTGACAAATCGCTGTTCTTGTTCATGTGTATTTTGTTTAAGGCAAAATAGAGACCATATGGAAGAGTCAGATTCTTTATGGTTGGATCATGAGCCGACTTTACAGGAAGTGAAGGATGCATTTGCAAAGGAAGATATGAGTCAGTATGAGGAAGTTGTATTTTGCGGATTTGGAGAACCGACAGAACGAATGGATCTATTGCTTGAAGTGGCTGCATTTGTGAAGGAAAACTATCAAAAGCCAATTCGTATCAACACAAATGGACAAGCCAATTTAATCAATGGACGTGATGTAGCACCAGAACTGAAGGGACTGGTTGATACCATTTCTATTAGTTTAAATACGCCGAATGAGGAAAAATATAATGAAATGGTGCGCAGTATCTATGGCGACAAAGCCTACGGTGCTATGTTAGATTTTGCAAGAGAAGCCAAAAAATATGTGCCAAATGTAGTATTGTCAACGGTAGATACTACTCTTTCCAAAGAGGAGGAGGAGCAATGCAGGCAGATTTGTGAAAAGCTTGCGGTAACCTATCGTATTCGCCCGTGGGAAGATTAGAAAAAGTATCTTGTTCAAGGTTTTGTTTTTATATATTTTGGTATGTTCGAAACAATACTGGTTGAATGGTTCCGTCTTTTTTTGTAGAGGCATATACTGTAAGAAAAGCCGGAGCATAGATATGGCATATCGTAGATTGGATTTTGAACAGTATTTTATTGATAATAGCGAAGATTATAATCATACAGGGAAGGCAAGCAAAGAATTACATTACAAGGCAGTCATCTATCAATGTACAGGTTTGGAAAAACTGTTTCGATTTCAACATGAAATGAATTATGAAATCCGTTATGAAAAAGAGCGGGATGTCATTCAGATTAATTTTCAGAAAACCAATGGTTTCTCTGATTGGATTGCGAATATCGTGGAATTTACGGATAAATATTATGATGCATTTTATTTTGAAGGACAAATGCTATGTCTTCGAGCACATCATGGATGGGCGAATATGTATCGAAGTATTAAAAACGAAATTCGGTTAGAATGGAGTCGTTTGCATAAGAAATATCAAACCGCAGAAACCGAGATTATCGGTTGGTCTTTAGGTTCCGCACAAGCCATTCTTTGTTGTCAGGATTTGAATTACAACTTTGGTGTGTGTCCGTATTTGTATACCTTTGGAAGTGTACGCCCCTTTAAATACACTCTTTTTAACAGGTGTCAGGTGAAACAATATTTAAACAGCATCTATAAGGAATGTTGGAACTTTGCAAATGTCAATGATATAGTAACCTATATGCCGCCTTTTTTTGGCTTTATTATGCCCAATAGAGTGAAGGTAGGATTAGAAGGTTTTTCTATAAAAAAGTTATTGCAACCAGGATATTATCATACAATTTACGATAATCCGGAATTGTATAGAGATTGTGTAAGTGCAAAGAGCGGAACAATCCATAAATGCAGGGCTTAGAAAAGTCACAAAACGAAAAAGGAGAAATGAGTTACAATGAAGGCAAAACAAACATCAGAATCAATTGAATTGGGTATTTTGCTCGCTATTTCAGGGGGAATGATGGATGCCTATTCGTATATTATGAGAGGGGAAGTCTTTGCAAATGCACAGACGGGAAATATGCTTTTATTTGGAGTATATTTATCGGAAGGAAAATTTGCACAGGCATTGCATTATTTTTGTCCTATTTTGGCATTTACCCTCGGAATCTTATTATCGGATATGGTGCGTATAAAATTTGGTAAAAAATTACATTGGCGTCAGACCGCAGTAGTGATAGAGTCCATTATTTTATTTGGAGTGGGTTGGATTTCTCTGCGTAATAATCTGCTGGCAAACAGTTTGACTTCTTTGGCTTGTGGAATACAAGTAGAAGCATTTCGAAAGATTCATGGGAAAGGGATTGCCACTACCATGTGTATTGGAAACTTGCGAAGTGCCACCCAAAATATGTGTGATTTTATCAATAAACGAAATAAGAAAAATCTGTATGCCGGGTTGCTGTATTTTGGAATTATTACTTGCTTTGTTACTGGTGCAGTTATTGGAAATCGTTGTATTACAATTTTTGCAGAAAAAACCATTTGGATCAGTGCCTGTATTTTGTTAGCTGCATTTATTTTGATGTTTATTGATCGGGAGGAGCAGAAAAAAGGGGAAGATGAGGCATAAATGACATTGCTTCAAAGGCTCTTAGTTTGTAAGTGGTCATAGTGTGAATAAACATTTCTTTGCATTTGAGAAAATATTAATAAAGGAGAAAGTATGGCACAAATTCCAATTTTTATGGATATTACGGAAAAACGATGTGTGGTAGCAGGCGGAGGTAAGGTTGCCTTGCGAAAGATACAGGCATTGTTAGAGTTTGGTGGAGAGGTTTTTGTGGTTGCCCCATCTGTTTCCGAAGAAATCAAACAATTAGAGGGAGTTACATGGGAAGAAAGGGAATATGAGAAGAAAGATTTGGAAACAGCAGTTTTAGTAATTGCTGCCACAGATAATCAGAACGTGAACCACAATATTGCAAAAGATGCAAAAGAAAAAAATGTGTTAGTGAATGTGGTGAATATTACGAAAGAAAGCAGCTTTTTCTTCCCGGCTTATACGAAAAGAGGAGACGTTGTTGTGGCCTGTTCCAGTGGTGGAAAAGCACCAGTAGTAGCGCAATATATAAAGAAAAAAACGGCATTAGAAATGACAGAACAATTAGAAGAAGCAAATGATTTTTTAGGTGCGATTCGCCCACAGGTGAAGAAAAAAATTGCAGAGGTGGAAAAACGACGACAGGTGTATCAGGAATTGTTGAAAATTGCTCTTACTGAGAAACGAAAGCTTACCCAAGAAGATGTAGACAGGGTGGTTAATGTTCACACTAGGGATGAATTGTAACACAGGGTAATTCTTCATTTGTCAATCCTATAAAATTGTAGTAAAATACAAAAAGACACTTGATAACCTTTTTTAGATAGAAACGGAGTTGTTTACGATGAAAGATATTACAAATATGACAATTTATGAATTGAAGGATTATGTGAACGCTATGACAAATGAAGAATTTGAAAAATTTGAAGATGAAGTGGATCTTCAATTTATGGATATAGACCTTGAACCAATCCAATTGTTAAATGCTTCACGTACGTATGATTATTTACAATACAAAAATAACGGAAATATCACGATTGAACTATAATATTAAATGACAGAACGCTTTGTTCTTGTAGAGTCGTTGATGCTTACCAATAGGCTGTGAATACACATGGATTCACAGCCTATTATTTTTATTTTTTGTTTGGCACGCAAAGTGTAGCAAGTTCCTTATGAGTAAGGGATAGAGGGAGTTAACATGGACTTGCCCGCTTTATTCTAGAAAAAGGAACAAGGCAATATCAAAAAAAGCAAAAGAGCGTGAAAGTGTTGATTGTGTGGATAAATATGTGCATAACCTGTTGGATTAATAGGGAATACGTGTGTATAACTTTTGAAAAAATATTTGGAATTGTTGGTATGATCACCGTGTTGTGATATAGTATAGTTGTAATAGCTTGACCTAATAAGATATCATCTTAGAAGGAAACTATTGTAAGAAATAATTGTAAAGATAAGAAATAAAGATGCTTTAGAAGACAGGAGAATGAGAAAATGAAGAAACCAATGATAGGTATTATTCCATTAGTAGATGTGGAACGAGATAGTTTGTGGATGTTACCCGGATATATGGATGGTTTGATGCAGGAAGGGGCTATTCCTGTTATGCTTCCGTTGACGACAGATGAAGCAATGCTTGCTCAAATTGCAGAATCCTATGATGGATTTTTATTTTCGGGTGGACAGGATGTATCACCAGAAAGATATGGCGAAGAAAAACTGGATTGTTGTGGAGAAACCAACATGGATAGGGATGAAATGGAAGCAAGACTTTTTTCTAGAGTGTATGAGTTGGATAAACCGATTTTAGGTATTTGTAGAGGCATACAATTTATAAATGCCAGTCTTGGTGGTACGCTCTATCAGGATTTGGAAACGCAGTATCCCTCTAGGATTGAGCATCATCAAAAACCACCATATGATGTACCTGTACATGGAGTAGAGATTGAAGAAGGCTCTCCTTTATATGACATTTTAAAAACAAAAAAATTGATGGTGAATAGTTATCATCATCAGGCAATAAAGAAAATTTCTCCATATTTATTACCTATGGCATATGCAGAGGATCAGATAATAGAAGGGATATATGCATCGGATAAGAAATTTGTATGGGGAGTACAGTGGCATCCGGAATTTTCCTTTCAAAAAGATGAAAATAGTAGAAAAATTTTAGAGGCATTTGTGAAGGCATGCCTAAGTGAAAGAATTTGTTGATCGTGTGGATAAATATGTGGATAACCTGTTGAATTAATAGGGGAAATATGTGAATAACTTTTGAAAGTAAGATAAAAATTTATCGCTGATGGTAATTTAGACATCAACTAGATCTGACGGGTTTACAGATGAGGCACTTTACTTGACTTATGTTAGGGATAATGCTAGAGTAGATACGTTATTGTCTAGTAAACTTTTACCTTTCATTCATACTTCATTCATATCTGTTTGCTATAATGCTTGAGAGGTTTTGAACGTAAGACCTTGTATATGGGATATTCTTTTGAACAGATAGTCATGGAGGAACAGTATGATAGAGGATGAAGAATTTTCATTTATAGAAGAAAAATTTATGGAAAGTAAAAAACCACGAAGAGAAAAAGTGGCATTAATGAAGAAGGCAACTTTGTGTGGAATATGCTTTGGGTTGAGTGCAGGTGTGGCATTTAGTGTGGTGCAAAGTGTGAAAACAGTCGCATTTAAGCCACATAAAACATCGGAAAGAATTACCTTACAGGTGTCTGAGCATCCTACGACCGAACCGAAAGCAGAAAAAACAGAAAAGAATAAAAATGGAAAAAATCAAGAAAGAAATTTTGGATTTGATGATATGCAGAAGTTTTATATGCAGCTTGATACATTAAAAGAACAATGCGAAAAATCAATCGTTGGAATTTCGGATTATAGTAGCGAAAGTGACAAGCAACAGTATAATACACAACATCAAATGACCGGAACCATCATTGCCAATACTGGAACCAATTTTATGATTTTAACTAATTATAATCGCTTAATGTCGGAAAAAGTGATTGTGCATTTTTTTGATGGAACGTACATCGAAGGTAAATTATATGGGAAGGATACCAGAACGGATTTGGCAATTATTTCTGTTTCCTTGAAAAAGCTGGATGCAAAGCTAAAAAAGCAAGTGAAGGTTGTTTCGTTTGGTGATTTGAATACCTTGTCGGTTGGTAGTCTGGTCTTTGCTTTAGGAGGACCAAACGGAGAAATGCATTCGGTGGAGTATGGTTATATATCTGGATTGAAAAGTAAAAAAAGTGTTGAGGATTACCAGTTGGATGTGTATACTACTAGTATGGGGTATCACAGTGATGGAAATGGTATTATTTGTGATGCACATGGTCAGTTATTGGGTGTGATAAGCAGACAAGACACTTCAACGGAAAATTGTACGTTTTATGGAATCGATACACTCAGGCAATTAGTAGAAGGTATTTTGAATAAAGAAAAATTATCTTATGTTGGAATTACAGCAGAAGAGATACCAGAAAAAATTTTGGCAAATCACAGTGTGCGTGGTGGTATATATGTGACTGCGGTAGCAGAAAATTCACCAGCTTATAAAGCTGGTATTTTGGTAGGGGATGTGATTTCTACTGTTGAAGGGGAAGAGATTACTTCGGTACTAGGTTTTTATAATTGTATTCAAAAGTATGAAGTTGGAGATAAGATTACAGTTTCTATATTAAAAAATCCATTTCAAAATCCAACGAAAAAAGAGAAAATATTAAAATTAAAAGCTAGGGACGAATAGAAGCAAGCAAGTTGGTTATAAAAGTTAGAAAGAAGGAAGCCCAGTGGATTTGAATGGGTGCTTCACGTAAAAAAGAAAGGAATGTTGCAGACACAGATGTGTTTGTGCACCAGTAAAAACTGGTGAATGGTAGAAAAATGAGATATATTGAAGATTTGCGCGAGGATATGGTTATTAATGAAGTATACTTTTGTAGAAAAAAGCAGGAGTTAACAACAAAAGCAGGAAAACCATATTTTTCATTGGTTTTGCAGGATAAAACAGGAAATTTAGATGGAAAAGTCTGGAATGTAATGTCTGGAGGTATAGATGAATTTTCCAGTTTAGATTATATAAATGTATCTGGTCGTGTGACTAGTTTTCAAGGAAATCTGCAATTAAACATTGAACGTATTCGAAAATGTGGAGAAGAAGAATATGATCCAGCGGATTATATGCCATGCACAAAGAAAAACGTAGAGCAGATGTATCAAGAGTTATTGGATTTTATTGCTTCGATAGAAGAACCACATTTAAAGGAATTGTTGGAACAGTATTTCAAGTTGGATGCGACTTTTCAGAAGGCGTTCCGAAGACATTCTGCAGCAAAAAACGTACATCATGGATTTATGGGAGGTCTTTTGGAGCATACGCTTGGTGTTACTAAGATGTGTGATTTTTTTGCAAAGAGTTATCCAATCCTAAACCGAGATTTATTACTTACAGCAGCCATGTTTCATGATATGGGAAAAATTATAGAATTATCGGATTTCCCGGAAAATGATTATACGGATGCAGGTCAGTTATTGGGACATATTTATATTGGAGCACATTTGGTAGAAAATTCTTGTGAAAAAGTAGAGGGATTTCCTGAGAGATTAAAAAGAGAATTGATTCATTGTATTTTAGCCCATCATGGTGAATTGGAGTATGGTTCGCCAAAGAAGCCAGCACTGATAGAGGCCTTTGCCTTAAACTTTGCAGATAATGCAGATGCAAAGTTCCAGACATTGATTGAGCTTATGTCAGGTGATGAGGAAAATTTAGATTGGCTTGGTTTCCAAAGAACATTGGATACGAATCTTAGAAGAACCGGAAAATAGAAAGCTTCATTTTAGGTGAGCGTTGAAATATTAACAAGGGCGTGTGCCTTCATTGATTAAAATGTTGTTTTAAAACAATTGAAAATGGCTAAACGGGGAGGCAGCTTCCCGTTTTTTTTCTCCATAGAAAAGTTTATAAAAGAGCAAGTAGCAGAGCGGATTGCAAATATCATTGGCTTTATAAAGAAAAAACATTCTGCGGGCTGTACGCAGACGTGTAGGGTAGATTGTTACAAAGGCATGCAACACGCATCAATAGACAAAGGCATATCCGCAAAAGGATAAACAAGAGAAAGGTGTATATAAGAGCAATGAAAAAATGTGTTACATTTGATGGAAAAACAATTAGTAAAAATCAGGAATTTGTAGTAGAAATAGAGGATTTGACTGCGGAGGGAGCAGGGGTTGCAAAGCTGGATGGTTATACTTTATTTATTAAGGATGCGATTGTTGGGGACAAGGTGCGTGTTTCTATTATGAAGACAAAAAAGACCTATGGATATGCCAGAATACTAGAAATTTTGGAGGCATCGCCAGACCGAGTGGAGCCAGTCTGTCCTGTTGCCAAAGCCTGTGGTGGCTGTCAGTTACAACATTTAAGTTATAAAGCACAATTAGCATACAAGCAAAAAAAGATAGAAAGTTGTCTACAGCGTATCGGAGGTTTTACTGAAATTCCTATGGAGCCTATTATGGGAATGGAGGAACCATTTTATTACCGAAATAAGGCACAGTTTCCAGTAGGATATGATAAAAATGGTGCTATTATTACTGGTTTCTATGCGGGGCGCACACACACGATTATTGATACCAGTCATTGTGCGATACAGGCGAAGGAAAATGACAAATTGCTTGCCATTGTAAAAGAATATATGAAAGAATGTCATGTAAAACCTTATAATGAAACGAGTCATACAGGATTGGTTCGTCATATATTGACACGAGTGGGATTTAAAACAAAGGAAATTATGGTTTGTCTAATTGTAAATGGGGATCGTATTCCAAAATCCGAAGTATTGGTTGAAAAGTTAAAAGAAATCCCAGGTATGACAAGCATCAGTATCAATGTGAATAAAGAAAAAACAAATCGTATTTTGGGGGATAAATGTATTACTTTGTGGGGACAGGACTATATTGAGGATTACATTGGAGATATTAAGTATCAAATTTCTCCTCTATCCTTTTATCAGGTAAATCCAGTGCAAACGACCAAACTTTATCAGACCGCATTGGACTATGCCGACTTAAAGGAAAATGAAATTGTGTGGGATTTGTATTGTGGAATTGGAACAATCTCTCTGTTTTTGGCACAAAAAGCAAAACAGGTTTACGGTGTAGAGATTGTGCCACAAGCAATCGAAGATGCAAAGCAGAACGCAAAAATAAATGGCATAACCAATGCGGAATTTTTTGTTGGAGCAGCAGAAGAGGTATTGCCGCAGAAATACAAAGAAAGTGCCGGAATAATGGCAGCAGATGTTATTGTAGTAGACCCACCGAGAAAAGGATGCGATCCAGCATTATTAAATACCATATTACAAATGAACCCGCAAAAAATCGTATATGTAAGCTGTGACCCTGCGACCCTTGCCCGTGACCTTAAAATCCTCTGTGAAAATGGATATAATCTAAAAAAAGTTAGGGGATGCGACATGTTTGGGAATAGTTATCATGTTGAAACTGTGTGCTTGCTAAGCCGTATAAAATAAGGATTTATAGGCTTTTGTACGGGTGTGAAATACCTGTTTGTCTACCATTTGCCTACGCTTTTTTTAGCAGGTAGGCAAATGGCTTATTGATTAATTGCTTTTTCAAATATGTATACGCTTTCTTTTTTCATGCTGTCGGTATTGTGAACATAAGTGTTCATCGTTGTTTCTATATTAGAATGTCCAAGTCGTTCTTGCACATCTTTAATATTAGCTCCATTTTCAATTAAGATTGTTGCATGTGTGTGTCGAAGAGAATGATAATCGAAAGAATGATTCCCAAGTTCATAATGGATTACGCGAGCACAATATCGAAAGCTTCCAGATGTAAGTATAGAACCATTTTCTTTGACACAAACTGGTTCTACATCAGAAGTGCCATCACACAGAAAATTTTCTTCAATATATTTGTGTTTTCTTCCGTTCGATTGGATTTCTTTTATGTGTTGAACGGTATAAAATTCTCCATATCTTAATCGATTTTCTTTTTGCTTTTTCCTTTCCTTTTTTAACAAAGACAGGATTGTGTTTCCAAGGAAAATTGTTCGATTGGATGTTTTTGTTTTTGGGGAACCGTAATACCATCTTTTGCCTAATCTGTCGTAATTTAGAGATTTATCAACCGTTAAGGTCCTATTTTCGAAATCAATGCAGTCCCAGGTTAATCCAAAACATTCACCTATTCGCAATCCACAATGGTAACCGAGCATGATAGGTAAATAAAAATTGGTATCCTCGTTAAATTTTTCTATAATTTGTTTAAACTGTTCCGGGGTAACAACAGAACGTTCTTTCTTTTCCTTTGCGAATTTAGGCAATTTAATTGTAGCCGCTGGAGTGTCTTGTATAAATTTGCAAACATCTGCTGCGTAGGCAAATGCACCAGAAAGCACAGTTTTTATGTTTATAATCATGTTTTTACTGTATCCGTGAGAGTAGATATCATTTATAAATTCCTGTAGAATTGACGGAGAAACCGATTTTAATTTATATGATCCAAGCTTTGGCTTGATATGGTTCTTTATAATTCCACGGTAGTCTGCTACTGTATTTAAGGAGCAGTTTACTTTCACATATTTTACATAATAATTGTATTCTATTTTGGCTGCGTTTATAAAGAGATATTCTATTTCTCCAATAAACTTTGTGAGAGTACTTAGAATGCTTTGGTTACCAGAACCAACAATGCTTAAATATTTACTTGTAATTTCTTTGATTTCGTCTATACTTTTGTCTAGTTTTTCGTATTTCAAAGAATATAATATATTTTGAAGTTCTGCTCTTAGTGCGATAACCATTAACTTATATATAGCCTGGTTAGCTTTTGTTGTGTACCTAGAGGAGTATGTCTCTAAAATTTTCCTTATCTATCATTCAAGTTTTTGATCTTGAAATAATTCTTTTGATACAAATATTTTCTATTTTTTCTTCTAAGAAAATAAAATTTAATAGCTTCATAATGGACTCTTTTTTTGATTGGTTATTTTAATCTTAATTCAATCAATAACTGTATTAGTATTTTTTGTAAATATCTCCTCGGTTTCCAACGTCAATTACAAGAATAATGTATTCTCCGTTATCTACTGTATATATAATTCTGTAATCTCCAATGCGTAAGCGTAACAAATTAGAGTGACCTTTTAACTTTTTTATATCTTCTCCATCTGGAAGCTGCTCAATAGCTCTAACGATACGGATTTTTTCGCCTTTTGGCAATTTATCAATAAATTTCTTGGCACGTTTCTTTAAAATTACACGATACATCAGTCGATCCCCCATTCCTTTTTGCAATCTTCAAGAGAATAGGTATCGTCCTTTTCTGGATCGGTGTCGTTTTCGTAATCATTAAGCATTTGCTGGCAGAAATTATCATCGGCTTCCTCATCCGCGGTAATACCTTGCACATATGCAAGAATATAACCCATTTTATATTCTGGAACTTTGTCAAGTAAGCTAATAATTGTTTCTTTATTACTCATAAATAAAACCTCCAATCTATATCAAAAATCATAAAATTAGTATTTCCTATTTTAGTTTCTTATTTTTAATATTTTTGCCTGTTCTCCACAACTCTACCAATAATTTTCACAGGCTTTTCTTCTATTTCCTTGTCAGAAAAGTAGAGTGGTTCATATGTTGGATTGCTAGGCATCAATCTGATACCATCGCTATATTTCATCAACCTTTTGCAGGTTGCTTCATCTCCATTTATCATTGCGATTACTAAATCGCCACTTTCCGCATCATCTTGTTTGCGAACGATAACAACATCTCCCTCACAAATTCGAGGTTCCATACTGTCCCCTTTGATTTGCAAACCAAAAAACTCCCCATCTTTTGCCATTTCAACTGGAATTTCTTCATAATCAATAATATCTTCAACTGCTTCTATTGGAACACCAGAAGGAACCCGTCTTAGAACTGGAATTTTGATACCTTTCTTGTTTGATAAATTCTGTTTTTCCCAGCCCATTAAATATTGCGGAGAGCAGTCAAATAATTTAGCCATAGATACAATATTATCATATGGAATATTTTTTATATCTCCACTTTCGTAACGTTGAGCGGTGGCTTCTTTTATTCCTAAATAATTTGCCACTTCTTTTAATGTGAGATTTTTATTAGTTCTCATACGTTTAATTCTTTGCCTTAAAACCTCTAAAGTACTACTCATAAATGTTCACCTCCTACAATTAAATATATCATAAACTTTCGCGAAATGCAATGTAAAGTTTGCAAATAAGAAATAAACTTACGCAAAACGTAAGAAAAGAGGCTCATGCAAGGAACGCCCAAGAGAGCGAGCCGAAGGCAAAAAAGTACTCTACTACACTTTTTTGAGAAATAGCTAGGTATGAAGTATATTCTGGCACTTTATGAATGTTCCCGCCTGAACTGTTACGTTTTTTTACTTCTTTTTATGATAGGATATTGACAAAAAACTATCACTGAGGTATATTAATGATAGAAAATCAACAAAAAACTATCATGATGATTGGAGAATAGGATTTGGACGTTACAATTACAGATATTGAGAAGTACCTTGAAGAAGTAAAAGCAGCTATTAATGCTGGTCGTTATAGAGTGGAGATAAATGATAACAGACAAGATAATCAAGATTTGTTTCTGAATTATATTATTAGTGAGGAAAAGAGAAAACAAATACTTTTGAGTCTGGAATCTATAGATTTCTCTGAAATTAGACATAATACTCATAAAGGGTATGAACATGAACTGTTATATGTATTTGGCAAAGATGTTAAATTGTTACGTAGATTCTCGTCTGGAGAAGAGCAGGTATCACTGTATATAAAGTTTAATAAATTAGAAACAAGGTATGTAATTGTAATTTCATTTCATGAACAGAGATATCCAATAAAGTATATGTTTAAATAGCTGACTGGAAAATAAAGGAGGAAAACAAAATGGCAAAGGAGAGAATGTTTGACTTTTGTACTTCATGCAGAAAAGAAACGTCATACAAAATATGTAAGAAAAGTATACAAAAAGTAATCAAAGATAAATCTTATGAATTTGAAATTGCTGTTGCGTTATGCGATGAATGTGGAAAGGAGATGGATATTTCTGGCCTTTTAGATTCAAATATAAAAGTTATTGATGAACAGTATAGGCAGGCTGAAGGATTGATTAGTATAGATGATATTTATAAAATCATGGATATTTATAATATAGGAAAAGCACCTTTATCAATTGCGTTGGGGTTTGGAGAAATAACAATTACTAGATATTTGTCTGGGCAGATGCCTTCAAAAGAATATTCCAATATTATTAAGAAAGCATTGACATCACCCAATTATATGATAAAGCTTTTGAATGATAATGCTGAGAAGATGGGTGAAACAGCATATAAGAAAGCAATAAAGGCAGCGGAAGAAATAGCGGGGCTTTTTTGTGTTTCAGACAAAATGTTATTAACTATATCATATATATTTGAACAAATGAGAGAAGTTACTCCATTAGCACTTCAAAAAATTCTATATTTTATCCAGGGTATTTATATGGTTTTATTAGGAAAACCATTGTACAAAGAAGATTGTATGGCTTGGGTTCATGGTCCAGTTTATGAGGAAGTATATGATTTATTTAAGGATTTTAAATATAATCCAATTGAAGATGATAGATTTGCAATCTTTAAGGACAGATTTGAAGAATTAAATGAGCATGAAAAAATGGTCATTGATTTAGTGATTAATACATTTGGAAAATACAGTGGAAAAGTATTAGAAGATATCACTCATGAAGAATTGCCATGGAAGAATGCCAGAGTGGGTTATGAAACGTCAGAGCCTTCTAGAGAAATAATCAGTAAAGATGAAATAAAAAATTATTTTGTAAGTGTTGCTAACAAATATGGTGTTGACACAGAAGAAAAATTAAATTGTTATATTCAAAGCTACATGTAATGATGTTTAAGGGATAAATTTCTTAATTTAGAAAAAGCCAGAGCGTATGTGCTCTAGCAGTTTCCTTGTCAAAGTTATCCTTGACCTTTATATTTGCAAAATAATAATAACAAAGGGTGCCATAATTTGCTTGTATTTTTGAGGGTAATATGGCATACTATATTATAGAAATGCGATGGTTGTCTGCGGACAACACCTAAGAGTGTTGGATGCGTCTGGCTCTCTTTTTAATTATAATTTTATAATGGTAAGTGTTAAATGGCTGTTTATGTGAGAAAATTTTATATAGACAGCCATTTTTTCTAGCAAAGAATTGGGATGGGTGAAGGTGTGTGATTGGAGTATTGGATAAATCTTTCTAAATGACATCATAAACATGACATACAGTTGGCGTGTTTATAGTGCTATAATAAGACAGGAAGTGAAGGAAAGTATGAAAATAGACAGACTGATAGGAATTCTTTCCGTATTATTACAGGAAGAAAAAGTAACGGCTCCAGAGCTTGCGCAAAAGTTTGAGGTATCAAGGCGAACAATTAACAGAGATATTGAGGATTTATGCAAGGCAGGAATCCCAATCCGTACTACACAGGGGATTGGCGGCGGTATTCGTATCATGGATGGATATCGAATGGATCGAACACTATTAACATCGAAAGATATGCAAGCACTATTGGCAGGATTAAGAGGACTTGATAGTGTAAGTGGAAGTCATTATTATAGACAGCTTATGGAAAAAGTAAAAACAGGATCTTCTTCCTACATAAGCGGAAATGAATCTATATTGATTGATCTTTCCGCTTGGAATAAGGAGGTTCTGGCATCCAAAATTGAGATGATTCAAGATGCAATGGAAGAAAGAAAAATGCTAAGTTTTCGTTATTATGCACCAAGTGGAGATAGCATAAGAGACATAGAACCGTATTTCTTGATTTTCAAATGGAGTAGTTGGTATGTATATGGATATTGTTTGCTTCGTGAAGATTTTCGTATGTTTAAACTGAATCGTGTGGATCAAATTGCAACTGGAGATTCGTTTTCAAAGAAAAAAGTAGTTCCTATGCCAAATCTTGTAAATGAACACATATTTCCGGTAAAAGCAAAGGTGAAGGCGATTTTTGATGCTTCTATGAAATGGCATCTCATTGAAACATATGGAGTGGATTCTTATACTGTGCAGCCAGATGGAAATTTATTGTTTGAACAGGAATATTCGGATGACGAGAGTCTATTGTTATGGATACTTTCGTGTGGTGATAAGGTGACGGTGTTAGAACCTATACAGATTAGAGAAAGACTGCATCAAATTACTTCCGATATTGTAAAAAAATATGAAAAATAGAAAGGAAAATTATGCTAGAAAAGAAAATACCCTTGAGTAAGAAAATGGATCGTACAACATTTCTAAGTTTTTACTATTTAAAGGAGGAATTGGTTGATTTTTGTAGAAAAAACGGACTTCCAACTTCGGGTGGAAAGCTAGAAATTACGGAAAGAATTGCTCATTTTTTAGATACAGGAGAAATTATTGCGGGGAAAAAGACACAAAGAAAAAAAGCCTGTATAGGGAATATTACAAAAGACACGTTAATCGAAAAGGACTTTGTGTGTTCTGAGAGGCACAGAGCATTTTTTAAAGAACAAATTGGCAACCGTTTTTCGTTTAATGTTATGTTCCAAAAATGGCTAAAAAGTAATGCTGGAAAAACATACCAGGATGCGATAGATGCCTATTATCTGATTCTTGAAAATAAGAAAAAGGGAAAAACAAAAATTGAGAAACAATTTGAGTACAATACCTATATACGTGATTTCTTTGAAGATAATAAAGGAAAAGTTTTGGAAGATGCAATAAAATGCTGGAAGTACAAAAAGCAATTACAGGGACACAATCGTTATGATAGAACAGACCTTATTGTTTTGCGTTCCACAAATTACTTTTAATCGTATAGGGAGATGCAAGGAGCAAATTTGATTACAGCATCCGTTTGAGGTGCGGTGTTCGAACTGCGTACCTTGTAAGGCACGCAGTGCTGATTTTATATGAGCAGCTATTATTGCAAATATGGACACCATATCTGCTACAAAAATAATAGTAGTTATGGAAAAGTAATAAAAGTAGAGATATTCCATATGTGTTATTTGTGTTTCGTTGGATTTACATGTATCATAATATGTTTCACTTTTGGAAAATTCTCTTCAATGGCATCGTGTACCTGTTCCGCAATTTCGTGTGTTTCTTGTAGTGTTTTCTGACCGTCCGCACAAATTTCCATATCCACATAAATTTTGTTTCCAAAAACACGTGTGTGAAGTAAGTCAATGCCATCTACACCAGGTTGTTTTAAGGCAAGGATAAGCATTTCCTGCTCTATGGTATCTTCACAGGCCGTATCCAGCATTTTATTTATGGCATCTTTGAAAATATCATAGGCTGCTTTCCAGATAAAGAGACAGATCACAATACTGGCAAGAGGATCTAAGATGGGAAGTCCCATACGGGCGCCACCAATACCAATTAATGCACCAATGGAAGACAATGCATCCGAACGGTGGTGCCAGGCATCCGCCATAAGTGCACTGGAATCAATTAACTTTGCATTGATCTTTGTGTACCAAAACATGCCTTCTTTCACTAAAATAGATACAATGGCAGCAATTAGAGCCAGTTTTCCCGGTACAGTAATAGTCGTTATTTTTGCATTGTGAATTGTTTCAATGGCAGATAATCCAATTCCAAGACCTGTAACAGCCAAAATGGTTGCAAGTATGATAGCTGCCACACATTCCATTCGTTCGTGTCCATAAGGATGTTGCTTGTCAGAATCCTTGCTTGCCAGTTTAATGCCGATGATAACCACAAAGGTGCTAAAAACATCTGATGCAGAATGAATGGCATCACTAAGCATTGCACCAGAATGGGCGATAATACCAGCTACCAGTTTGAAAATTGTAAGTAAAAAGTTTAAAAGAATCGTAACGAAAGATACTTTCATTGCTACCTTTTCTAAAGATTGTGTCATAATAAAAACTCCTTTGCATAAATGAAATTTATTGTTATACAGAGAGAATGTCAGTGCTTAAGGTTATGTATCCTCTGGATTGTTGCATTTGTTTTATAAAAATTCAAGAACATCCATAGACTGTAGTGAGTGGATTTTTTTACATAATCAAGAAAGTCCCACACTTCTACTGCCTAGAGTAATAAGTGGCAAATCAAATTGTATATAGTATTGCTGGGTGTACTCTTATTGAACTATCATTCAAGAAGTTTTCGGATTTCTAACGTAGTTTCTTCTCTTTCTAAATTATATTGTTTTCCTTGTAATTCTATGCGTGATTTTCTAGGTTGTTTTTCATTTATACTTAAAAGTTTGGCTGTTGTTCCATCACTTAATAGTACTTCCTTTCCAATCAAAGCATTTAAAAATCCCATATAGAATTTTTTTATTAGTTCTGAATCGTATAATATATTTTGTGAGCGTAGAATATAGGAAACTGCAAAAGGATCCGTCCGTTCCGGGTCTTCGTTTTGTTCCATCCAGTGTGCATAGTAATCTGCAATTGCTAATATTTTTCCGGCAATACCAATTCTATCTCCATGCAGGTTGAGAGGAAATCCACGTCCGTCCAATGTTTCATGATGTTGCAAAATCCCTTGTATAATATTGCCATCCAGTCGTTTCTTTTTTAATAGACCATTGCTGTTGATTACATGGCCTCGATAACGTTGTTTTTCTGTTGCTGTCATGTTTTCTTTATAAGGAATGACAGTTCCATTCTGAGGAAGAAATTTTCCAATATCATGTAAAAGACCGGCAACGCCAAGATGAATGATATCTGGATAATATAATTTGAATTGTTTTGTTGAGGCAGAAGGAATATTTAGTTCCTGCTCTTTTAGAAACATGGAAATGTAGCATACTTGTGCAGAATGCAAAAAAAGACTATTTGCCTGTTCCTTTATTTGTAGGAGCAAATCTAATAATTGCGCATCTTGATCTGCATCCATAAGTATTTTAGAAATGGCAACAGCCCGTTCTTCTAATGTGCTGTATTCGGATAAAATAAGAAAAGGAAACCTTTTTTGACATGCAGTTAGTTCAGCAAGCAAAAAAGGAAGAAGTTGTGTTCGGTGTTCTTCCCGTTCCTGTTCTGATAATTGTTTGGTTCGAATCAGTGATTCAAAACGTTGCATTGTATTATAATCCATAATTGTAACCCCCTTAGAAATTGTTTCCAAATTTTGAATTGTTTATGTAGCTTTTGTGAAAACCCCCAAAATAGTTTAAAAATAGTATATACTGTTTTTCACAAGGAAACAATAGGAGAGGAGATGATTTTTATGAGAAATAAGGCATGGATAAAAAAAACAATGGCGATGATGGTGACAGCTACAATGCTTACAAGTGTTAGTGGTTGTGCAAGTAAATCAGAAGGTGTAGAACTTTCAGACACAACAGTAGTAGCAGAAGTGGCAAGTGTAGATGGAAATGTAGTTATGGTTACGATGGGGGCAATTTCTTCTTCTGGTTCTTCTGGTATGGGAATGGCACCTGGAAATGGACAGGGTGCTGGTGGAAATGCACCAGAGAAACCAGGAAATGCAAGCGGAATGGATGGACAGGTACCAGAAAAACCGGGAAATGCAAGTGGAACAGATGGAGAGGCTCCAGAAAAGCCAGAAAGTGCAAACGGAACAAGCGGAGACTCTACAGAAAAGTCAGATACACAGAATAAGACAGAACAGCAGATGCCGGAAAAACCAAGTGGTGAGCAGGCAGCCAATGGAGAAACGACAGAGAAACAAGACAAGGATAATACCGATAGTACAAAGAGTCAGAACCAAAGTGAACAGGCGTCAGATTCTAAGAATAATGCACCACAGGGAGGCAATGGAAATGCACCAGGTGGTATGGGTAGTTCAAAGGAGCAGTTTATAGAAAGTGATACGGTTGCTACTGTTCATATGAGTAGCAAGACTACCATAAAGGAGGAAGACAAAAAAGGAGCAACTTTAGCAGTGGGAGATGTAGTACGTTTGACCATTGATAAAAAGGGTAAAGTTACAGAAGTGACCATTTTGGATATGGAAGTAAGCTCGGCTGAAAATACTGGAGGAGCGCCTGATATGGGTGGACAAAGCAGCAATGTTTCCTATACGGCAACGAAGGAGTATAGTAAGGATAGTTCGGTAAAAGGTGAAACCGTTTCTTCTACAGGAACAGATGAAAATGCCATATTGGTAAAAGATGGAACTGTGACCGTTTCTGATGCAAAAGTTAAGAGAAACTCATCAGATAGCACTGGTGGAGACAATTCCAGCTTTTATGGTGTTGGTGCAGCCGTATTGGGAACTGGTGGAACAACCTATGTATCCAATACCTCTATTGATACAGATGCAGCTGGAGGAGCTGGCGTATTTGCCTATGGAGATAGCAAAGTTTATGTAGCGGATACCACAATCAATACAAAACAGGACACTTCTGGCGGGCTACACGCCGCTGGTGGTGGAAGTTTATATGCATGGAATGTAACTGCAACTACACAAGGGGAATCGGCAGCAGCCATCCGAAGTGACCGTGGCGGTGGTACAATGGTTGTGGATCAAGGAACCTACACTTCTAATGGAACGGGGTCTCCAGCTATTTATTGTACCGCAGATATTGCAGTAAATAAGGCAAAACTTACGGCAAATCATTCGGAAGCAGTTTGTATAGAAGGATTAAACAGCCTCAGACTTTACGATTGTGACCTGACAGGAAATATGGGAGACAATGAGCAGAATGATTGTAAGTGGAATGTAATCTTATATCAAAGTATGTCAGGAGATTCAGAGGTAGGAAACAGTACCTTTGAAATGGTAGGAGGTAGCTTGACCGCAAAAGCTGGTGGAATGTTCTACACAACCAATACAGAATCTACGTTTTATATTGAAGATGTAGACATTACATATGCAAGGGATAATGACTTTTTCTTAAAATGTACAGGCAATTCCAATGCAAGAGGTTGGGGAAGTGCAGGAAGCAATGGAGCAGATTGTAATTTTACCGCAAGTAAGCAGAAGATGGAAGGCAACATTTTATGGGATAGCATTAGTAATCTGAACTTTTATATGCTAAAGGGAAGTAAATTGACTGGTGCGGTTGTACAGGATGAAAGCAATGCGGGAAATGGTGGAGATGGAACCTGCAATCTTTCTGTTAGCAAGGATTCTACATGGGTAGTAACTGGAGATAGTACGGTAACAAATCTTTATAATGCAGGAAATATTGTTGACAAGAATGGAAATAAAGTCACGATTGTAGATAAAGATGGAAATACTTTGGTGAAGGGAAACAGTAAAGTGAAAGTTACGGTAAGTAATTATAGCGAAACATCCAAGGATAGTGATGCGGCAAGCAGTGGAAGCTTTTCTGATTATGCGGTAGAAAAACCAGAAGCATTATCTTAAGAATACTTGGATAAGTCCGTTACACTTTTTTGCATGCCAGATGCGGTTGGCGAATAGCCGCTTGAAGCATCTTCCTATGCATCTGTGCAAATCCTGCGGAGTGTTTGGTTTTATAGGATGTACCTTTCTATAGAGTAAAAATAAAAGAGTAGAGCAGCGTTACAGTTCAATAGCAATTTGCTGCCTACTCTTTTTGTTGTTTTGTGGCTACTACTTACTCTAGTTTTATATTTCCCAGATCGGTTTTTAGAATAATAGATTTTTGAGTTGAGCCAGTGGAATGGTAAGAGGTTCCCTGCTTCTTCTTTCCTACGCGAATGGAGCCAAGGTCCGTAGTAAGATCTATCTTGTAATCTGTTAGGTTTTCGCATTTTGTGGCTTTTATATCACCAACGTCATTGCTACCATTTAAGGTAGAAAAAACGCAGGATTCCAATTTTATATTTCCCGTGTCTCCAATTACTTTCATATTAGTAAAAGAGCAGTTATTTATTTTGCTATCGCCCACATCATTTTCACAAGTAAAATCCTTTCCAGAACAATTTTTTATGTCCAAATTACCTACTGATCCAGTGAGCTTCATCGTTTGAGCCTGTATGGAATCGATTTTTACACTTCCTACATCATTAGAAAGAATCAAGGAAGAAAACGTTGCATTGGTAGGAACTGTAATTGTAATCTGTGCTTTTTTCTTATGCTTCATATTTTTAAAAAAGCCTAATTTTTTGGTCTTTTGTTTTATTTTTAACAGACCATCTTTGTTGAATATCGTTGGCTCTGTTTTATTTTGAAATGCATAAGAAATAGTATAAGTAGTACCTTCCTGTTTCAATGTAATATCAGCAGTGTCTAAATCAAGGTCTAAGTTTTCAAATGCAGAAAGTTCCTTTTTGTCTATTTTTACTTGTTTTTCATTTCCCGTGTTCCAGTTTGTGAAATTTCCATAGAAGTGATAAAAAATTCCAAAGCCGATGCAGAAAATCGTAATAATATATAGAATTGTCAGGTATATTTTTTTGCCCATAATATGAAATCCTCTCCTTTCTTATTGCTATTCTTTCAGTGCTTACAAAAATCTATAACCCTATTCCTGTTTCTCGTTCGATTGGAATAATAGTTTAAGAAGGGAATATACCAAAGCAGCAACAGGCCAGATAATCCATGAGATATGCCAATCAAAAGTCAGGAAACTCCAGCAAAGATAAATACACGTTATTGTAGTCCAGTATAAAGACATCATAACATTTATGATGGGATTTTTATAAACTAAAGTAGTGTCGTGTTTTGGAGTGGAATAATAAGCACCATTTGAGGTACCATTCCATTTTAATATTTTACGGTAAGCGGATTTTTGCGTTTGGCTATAAACAATAAAAAATACACCGAAACCAACGAACAGTAAAACAAAAGCACCAGACATATTTTCCCAAAAATAAGAGGGGTTCCTTGTATCAATCAGTATAGCTGGAGCAGGGCAAAGGATACAAAGAGCAATGCCGAGTGTTAATAACAGGGCATATTTCATTTGTACGGTTTCGTATTCTGCCTTGATAAAGCTGACGGTTTCTGTACGGATGCTACATGGTTCAAATTGCCAAGTTTTCCATTTTTGCAGCATTGCATCGGAATAAAGGAAACAACCGACAGCAATTGCAATACAAAGAAACATAGCAATCACACCAACGGCTTGCAAACTATCCCCCAAAGTATTGAATTGGTTTGCAAACGCATCTCCTATAATAGGACCGACACAAGATACAATACAAAGCAGTACGCCAAGTGCCAGAAAGAAGGAACTCGTTTTTTTCTTCTTAAAATATTGTTTGATTTCTTCTAGAGAAAGTAATCTTCCAGCCTCTTTGTGTTCTTCTTTTGATGTAACAATATCTTTTATGCCAAGATCCTCTGCAATTTCATTTAGATTTCCAAATTCAGAAATTACAATACCAATGGCTTCATTTTCGCTTTTTCCTTCTTTTTTTAACTCTAAATATTTGTCCTCCATCATTTGATAAAGTTCATCTTTTGCCCGAAGCACTTCTGCAGTAGCTGGAAGTGTCCGAAACATATTTTCCAGATAAGTTTGAATCGTTTCCATATAAAAACTCCCTTTCTTAATATAAAATGAATTGTTTTGTATTCTCACAATCCAAATGAATATTTGTATACCATACAGCAAGTAGTAAAGTGGATTGCGAATAGCATTGACTCTGTGGATTTACGCATCAGAGCTGCTACAGATAAAACGTTGTATAACATCCTGTGTTACTTTCCATTCTTCGCATTTTAACTGATAATACTGTTTGCCTTCTTCTGTAATGCGATAGTAGGTTCTTCGCTTTCCTGTTTCATTATTACTGTCCTGATAAGATTCTACATAGCCGTTTTTCTCCATTCTGGTAAAAGCGGAATATAAAGTAGTCTCTTTGATTACATATTTTTCCTCGGAAATCTGTCGAATCTGTTTGGAAATTTCATAGCCATAAGAAGGCTTTTTCATAAGCAAAAATAATATAATGGTGTCGTTATAACCACGAATGACGTCACTGCTAATACTGACCATAGACTCACCTCCCCATATGCTACGTCTGACATACTATGACTGTCGTAGTACGACTGTTGAAGTAAATATAGCATAAAAGAAATGGAATGTCAACTGTGACTAGTTGTCTAGAAAAAAATGCAATTAAAAATATTCTTTTTTTATGGCTGAACCAATGTCATTTACTTAAGCTCATAATTTTGTCTTATGAGTTGCAATGCCAATATAGCTGAAAAAAACTGTACGAAAGCCTCGGCACTTAACGAACTGATGTTTTTCAGTGAGTTTAGTACCGCTAGGCTTAAGTCCAAGCGGAAGCGGGTTTTGAAAGCTATGTTGGCATTGCAACTCTTTCATAAAAGTTCAAAGCGTAAGTAAATGACATTGTGGCTGAAATTTATTCCTATTGACATTTTGGGATAGAAGGAGTATTCTAGTAAAGAACAAACCAATGATTGAGAAGAGTAGCAGAGAGCATGGGAAATACAGAGAGTTATCGATTGGTGTGAAGATAGCAGGACCACTTTTTGTGAATGGACTCATAAGGGCGGAAAGAACAGTCGCAAGCCGACTTAGTAATGTCCGACGTAACTCCTACGTTACAGGGAGAGCGTGTCATGTTGCACGAGCAGAGTGTATGCAGTTTTGCATAAAGATAGGTGGTACCGCAAGAGATTTGTATATCATGTCTCCTGTCCTATGAAAGTAGGATAGGAGGCTTTTTTTGCTTTATAGGGAAATGCCCTGTAACATGATTTACCCAAAAATGCCATTAAAAAATAGGAGGTAACAGTATGTCAAAAGGAAGATTTGGAATACATGGTGGACAGTATATTCCGGAAACATTGATGAATGCTATGTTAGAACTGGAGGAAGCATATAAAAAATACAAAGATGATCCAGAGTTTAATAAAGAATTAGAAACGATGCTGAATGAGTATGCAGGACGTCCAAGTCGTTTGTATTATGCAGAGCATATGACAAAAGATTTAGGCGGACCAAAGATTTACTTAAAGCGTGAAGACTTAAATCATACAGGAGCACATAAAATCAACAACGTAATTGGTCAAATGTTGTTAGCAAAGCGAATGGGAAAAACAAGAGTCATTGCAGAGACTGGTGCAGGACAGCATGGTGTGGCAACGGCAACGGTAGCTGCTATGATGGGCATGGAATGTGAAATTTTCATGGGAAAAGAAGACTGTGAAAGACAGGCATTAAATGTATATCGTATGCGTCTGCTTGGAGCAAAGGTACATCCTGTAGAAAGTGGTACTGCTACTTTAAAAGATGCGGTTTCAGAAACCTTCCGTGAATGGACTGCCAGAATAGAAGATACCCATTATGTATTGGGTTCTGTTATGGGACCTTATCCATTTCCAACGATTGTTCGTGATTTTCAGGCTGTCATCAGCAAGGAAATCAAACAGCAGGTTTTGGAAAAGGAAGGACGCCTCCCAGATGCGGTATTAGCTTGTGTTGGTGGTGGTTCCAATGCCATTGGAGCATTTTACAATTTTATCGAAGATAAAGGCGTTCGTTTGATTGGATGCGAAGCAGCAGGACGAGGCATTGATACCTTTGAAACAGCAGCTACAATCAATACAGGAAAGCTTGGTATTTTCCATGGTATGAAATCTTACTTCTGTCAGGATGAGTATGGACAGATTGCACCAGTGTATTCTATTTCAGCAGGATTGGATTATCCGGGAATTGGACCAGAACATGCATATCTTCATGACATAGGAAGAGCAGAATATGTAGCAGTTACAGATGATGAAGCAGTAGAAGCATTTGAATATCTTTCTAGAATTGAGGGTATCATTCCTGCTATTGAAAGTGCACATGCTGTGGCACATGCAATGAAAATGGCAAAAACAATGAGTAAAGACGAGATTATGGTAATCAATATTTCAGGACGTGGCGACAAGGATTGTGCAGCAATTGCCCGCTACAGAGGGGAGGATTTATATGAGTAACATTAAGAAAGCATTTGAAAATGGAAAGGCATTTATTCCTTTTATTACCTGTGGAGACCCTACATTAGATACTACAAAGCAGGCTGTTATCCAGATGGTTCAGGCAGGAGCAGACTTGATTGAATTGGGTATTCCATTTTCTGACCCTACTGCAGAAGGTCCTGTCATTCAGGAGGCAAACATCCGTGCATTAAAAAATAAAATTACAACAGATGATGTATTTGCAATGGTAAAGGAATTGCGTCAGACGGTAACCATTCCATTGGTATTTATGACCTATGCCAATGTAGTATTTTCTTATGGTGCAGAACGGTTTATGAAAAATTGTCAAGAAGTAGGCATTGACGGCATTATTTTGCCAGATATTCCATTTGAGGAAAAAGAAGAGTTTGATGCAGTGTGCAAACAGTATGATGTAGATTTGATTTCTATGATTGCACCTACCTCAGAAGAACGTATTACGATGATTGCCAAAGAGGCAAATGGATTTGTATACTGTGTATCTTCACTTGGCGTAACTGGTGTGCGTTCCAATATTACTACGGACATTGGTGCTATGGTTAAGAAAGTAAAGGAAGTAAATGATATTCCTTGTGCAGTGGGATTTGGTATTTCTACTCCAGAGCAGGCAGAAAAGATGGCAAAGCAGGCAGATGGTGTCATCGTAGGTTCTGCCATTGTGAAATTGTGTGCAGCTCATGGAAAAGCCGCACCGGCAGAAATCGCAAAATATGTAAAAGAGATGAAAGAAGCATGTTTGCGTGCGTAAATTGTAAAAAAATGCGTCACAATTTTGTGACGCATTTTTTCTGCGAATCATCGTTTAACAATTTTCTGACCACCAATGTTTGAAATATGATTTCCAGATATGTTTTTAATGTGAGAACCTCCAAAAGAGAGGATTCCATACTGACTGGCACCATAACGGATTGTGTTATTTTTTATATTAGATACGGAGCCTTTTTGACCAACACGGATCCCAACGTATTTCGGTTTCTTAATGGTATTGTTTGTGATAGAAGAAACATTTGCCTCTGAAATCCAGATACCATATTCACAGGAACCGGATATATTATTTTTGTCTAGTTTAGAAGCTTTTGCGCCTTTATAAACCACAATTCCAGCCTTTGCCTTTGAAGAAATCGTATTAGAGGTAAGTGTAATCTGTTTGCAGGCATCACTTACTACCATACCATAAAAGTTTATGGCTTTCTGGGTACAAGTAATCTTATTTTTGTAGGCTTTTATTTCTCTTGCATTTCGGATAGTAATACCATTTCCCTTTGAAGTGATCTTATTATCGTATATGGAAACATTTTTAATGCCATAAAATCCTCGTTTAAAGGTTGTCCCATTTTGCTTGGTTGTTTTTGTCATGGTATAACCTTGTATATCAATACCTGTAGGTTGGCTGATATCTGTATAGAAAATGGACATAGTGTTATTTCGAACAATTGTCTCTGCGTTTAAAGTATATGGTGCTTCTGTTTTTTTAGAAGAAAATACACCGTTTGTAGGGGTGTAAGACCATACTGTAATACCACGACCACATTTTTTTAAGGTATTTTTTTCTATAACACAGGAAGTGAAATTGAGGCATTCAATGGCAACACTCTTTAAATTTTCAAATGTATTAGAACCGATATAAATGTTGTTGTGTGTTTTTCCATTCCATTGTGTATGGGCACCTACTCCACGACACACATTTTGGAATTTGTTATTTTTAATCGTAATATTTTTACAGGTTAAATCTTCGTAGGCATATCCTTTAAAATGAGAATCAATTAAAATATCAATTTGAATGGCTTCAATGGCAAATGCCTTCTTTTTTATTCTTTTGGCAGAGACAATCTGGTCCTTAAATACACAATTTTCCACAGTAAAACCATCCAGAGCTGCAACTTCTACAAAATGGCTATCTGTACTATTGGTTACCGTAGCATTTCGAATGGTAAAGTTAGAAGTATGTGCGCCCTTGATGGCAACACGGGCTTTTTTGTTTACATCCCAAGTGCCACCATCGATGGTGATATCTTTATAGTAATATCCTTTCTGATTATCACCTGCCATGCCGCCATGTCCTATCTTAAACATATTTGCATCGTAATCGGAAATAAAGGTAACACCTCTTACATAGAGTGTGGTATAACTATAAGCATAAAGACAACGGTCTAAATGGTAAGTACCTGGTTCTACTACAATAATATATGGGTGTTTCTTGGATGCATTATCTTGTGCAGTAGTAAGTGCCCAAGAAATGTTTTTACATCCATAGGATAAATCATCTTTGGATATCTTGATAATATAGCTTCCGTCTTTTTGTTCTCCTTCTGTGCATGTGTAGTAAAAGGAGTCTGTGCTTGCATGAAGACTCGAAGAAGGTGTTACAAAAAATGCACAAAGAAATAGGAAAAGTGATAGTAGTAAAAATTTGAAATATTTTTTCATGAAAATTCCCCCTAAAATAGATGAAACGATTCGAATATATCCTTTGCAAAAGATTGCATATAAAGAAGACAAAAACAAATCGTTGTTGTTAAAATAGTTTCCCCTAGCACAAATTATATCGGAATAAAGATCTCTTTATCCTAATGCGGCACTTACCTTTGTCGAGACTGCAAGGTCCATACAATCAATCATGATTTCAAAAATCTGCACAAGAAAACATTCTTTTGAAACTTGCTTTGCCTGCGTGTCTGTTGCAATACAATCGTTGTAAATCTCTACTAAAAGAGATTTTAGACGAGAGGCATCTAAATATATGGCATACATGAATTGCATAATATATTCTACATGTTTATTTAGAATATAGTTTCGAAGCATGGTGTCAAAATAGGCGTGTACTTCATATTGTTCATTAAAATAATTGGCATCTGCGTCGGCATCAACAGAAAACATTTCATAAATATCATATTCTGCGGGTTCGTCTGGTTCCCAGTAAAAAACAGGAAGTTCATTTAATGCATAGTGGCAAGGGGTTAAATATTTCTTGGCGTGTTCCTTGTCTTCTGAAAGCAACCATTGAATCAAGTTTGAAGAACATTCAAAAGCATAACGACAGAGTGGAAGATTGACATCTTCAATTGTTTGGTAATAGTTGCAAAGCTTTCGGAAGAGCCAGCCAAACATATAATAATTTTCTGCATAGGCACTAGAACTGTTTTTCATTTTATAGATCAGCGGTTTCCATAAATCTTCCATTAAAACTGGAAACGGTTCGCTGGAATTTGTTAATTGTTCGGTATATTTTATCATAAGCTGGTAAAAGAAAATAGGAGCAATGGTGCGAAGCTCTGTATATTCTCCGGTAAGAAGAACGAGACGATGTATTTGCCAATGTAATTGAGGAGAATCTTTTTCACCAATTTCAAAGCATTTGCGGAATAAAAAACACAATTGCTCAGTTTCCTCATCGTAACCGTAGGATTGCTCTGGATTAATTTCGTAGCTTAAAACTTTTTCCAGAGATAGAATCTGTTCCCACTGTTTTTGAAGAGAATGTTGGGTGTTTATTTTCTTTGTTAAGTTTTTGATTCGTTTTTTCAATTTCTTATATTTTTTTCCAATTTTCTTTTCGCTTTGTGCTGTTGAAAAATGAGAAATAAGAAAAGTATCATCGCAGACAGCCGCAATCAGTAAATCCCGAAGTTCGATATTATCCGGTTGTTCCATTACTTTATCTGCCAAGGCATAGCATAGAATAGACTTGTTTTGCATGGGAATTCGATAATGGATACAACGATCAAAAAAATGTTTTTTATAATCTAAAATGTTTTCTATCATAAGTACAAGCTCCTTTCAGTGCTATAAAATAGTTGTCTAATGATTATTTTTTCCAATGGGATTCGATTGCATCTTCCACCAGATTTTCGCCGATTACAATAATAACCTGTTGTCCCTGTGCGACTGGAGTGATGCAGATATTCTTTTTAGTAGCATTTAATTCCAGCCATTGTCCCTGTTTGTTTTGAATAAAACCTTTGATACGGAAAACGTTGCCACAGGACACATCCCATAGTATACTTTTTGCAATCTTTGCTAACGCATCTTCAGCTATAGGAACATTCATAAAATAGAGTGAGGTAAAGGCTTCTTTTTCATCAAACCATAGTTTGGAAGTGTGGTCGAACGTATAGCCGCTGTTGCGGATTTGTTCGAAATCCTGAGAAGTTAGTGTTGCCCAGTCTTTTTGTAAAATCTCATCTTTGATGGTTCGTTTACATTGAAATTCTTTTAAGATTGCATTTAGATAAGCAATCGTATTATTTCGTTCTATTGGAGTAGAATCCTCAACTTTACTTAGAACAATGTTGCCTGCCTGTGCAATCTGTGAAGCAAGCAGGTATTTTGACTGTTTGGTCAGAGTTTGCTCCAAATTCGAATCTACAATAGTAATTACATTGTCAATTTGATACCAGCGATCTAGAGGCTCCTCATTTAATACATCAAAAAACTCATCTACATCATAGATGCCGGAAGGCTCTACTAAGACTCGGTCATATCCACACATTCCCATGGAAATGAGTTTTGTTTTAAATCTTCTTTTGTGGCAATCATAATCACAACCGCCTGCGACCATTTCTAATTCACAATGCTCGCTGATCAGATCTTGCAAAAGCATCATATCCACATTGACAGCACCAAAATCATTTTCGAGAATCCCTATGTTTTCGCTCTGGTCCATTAAATAGCGGGCGTATTTTTTTAAAAAGGTTGTTTTTCCAGCACCTAAAAATCCTGTAATTAAATCTATTTTTACCATAATAATAATCCTATATACACGACCATTGAAAGGTCGGTCCTTTCTGTATGTTTGTTATGGTTCATTTTAGCATACTGGAAAAGAGAATGCAAAAATGTCAGAGAGAATGTAAAAATATAAAGTAACAGTTCAGCCGGGCAGAAATGATTGTGGAAATTGTACATGACTGCTGGCAGGCTAAGTGCAATTTCTACAATCATTTCTATCGGGCTAACGCCTGACATGAATACACATTGAACACTTGGCGAAGTATTTTTGAGCCTAGTGAGAAAGCGTACAGAGTGAAGTATCCAGCCAAAAAGGATATTTTTAGCCATGTTGTATATTCTGGCACTTTATGAATGTACCCGGCTGAACTGTTACAATATAAAATAGATAAAATTTTTAGAACAATAGTGTAAATATAACTATATATTTGGATATACATGCATACATGCGTAATCCTAATTTTTTTGGTTGGAAGAAATCTGTGTATTTGGTATAATGAAAAGGTAACAAGTGATAAAAGAAAAAGTAAAGGAATAGGAAAGATGAAGAGAAGAAGCAAATGGAGTATTATGTGGCGTGATATGCGTCGGGAAAAATATTTGTATGGCAGACGAAAAGAAAAAAAATTGCAAAGTATATTGTTGATTACGCTTTGTGTAAGTTTAGGAATATTTGCTTTGGTTGCAGGAGGATATACCCTGCATGAAAGACTTAGCAACAAGAGTGGGAAAACGACAGAAAAGAATGTGGGATCAGTTGCCAAAAAGGGAGATTCTAATAAGAAGGAACCAACCGTGACGGCAAAGAGTACCGCAACAGCGGAACCAACTGCAACGCCACAGCCTGAAAAGAAAGAAGCTTCACTTTTATTTACAGGAGACCTTATGGTACATAGTTACCAATATAAAGCTGCTTATGATGCTAGTACGGGAAACTATGATTTTTCAAATAATTTTACTTATGTAAAGAAGTATTTTAAAAAGGCAGATTATGTTGTTGGAAATTTAGAAACTACATTTGCCGGAGCAGATCGTGGATTTAGTGATTTTCCACGCTTTAATACACCGGATTCTTTTGCAAAAGCGATTAAAGCGGCTGGTTTTGATTTGCTTACTACTGCAAATAACCATTGTGCGGATAAGGGTTCTGCCGGTATCCAAAGGACCATTTCTACCTTAAAAAAGAGTGGAGTAGAGCAGATTGGAACCTATTCATCAAAAAAAGCTAGCAAAAAAATATTTGTAAAAGAAATTAATGGAATTCGTGTAGCTTTTGTCAATGGAACGTATGGTGTTAATGGCTTATCTTACGATCATTCTTATGAAGTGAAATTGTTGAATGATTCCTTTTATAAGGATTTGAAAAAAGCGAGAAAAAAAGCAGAGTTTGTAGTGGCGCTTCCACATAATGGAGTAGAGTATCAGCAAACACCAGCAAAGACATATCAGCAGCAATATAGAAAGATGTTAGAGGCTGGGGCAGATGTTGTAATCGCCAGTCACCCACATGTGTTACAACCAATGGAGTATCAGAATATTACAGATAAGGATGGAAGTACAAGAAATGGTCTTATTATGTATTCTTTAGGAAATTTCCTTTCTTCACAGGTGACGAAACCCAGAGATGCTGGTGTTATGTTACAGTTGACACTTTCTAAGGTGGATAATGGTGCAGTTACATTAAAGCAAGTGGCAGCAATACCAACGTGGTGTCGTTTTACAGACGCACAAGGAAAGAGAAACTTTACAGTTTTTAGTGTGTATGATATTTTAAAGATGTCGGAAGCAAAAAGAAAGAGTCTAATTCGGGATAAGGATTACTTGCGTGTACAGCAGATTCAAGAAGAAAGTACAAATACATTGTTAGGTACAGCTGTGCCAGTTTCCAAGAAAAAGAAAAAATATGTGTTTCGACAAGTAGAAAAGAATTATAATCGTGTGTACAAGGTGTCTGGTAAACGTAAGTGATTGTGGAATGTCCCAATATTTCATTTTCTTTGTGCAACCTAAGCTTAAGAAATAATAGAGTTTCGCAATTACCTAGTATTTCAATAAAAAGGAAAGGAACGACGGAGACAAAAGCAACCTGTTTTGGCTCTGTTTTGGTGAAAAAGATGAATAGAGAAAATAAATTACTGTTTGTTTACAATCCCCGTTCTGGAAAGGGACAGATAAAAAATAAATTATCTGAAATATTAAATATTTTTGCAGGTGCAGGATATGAGATTACGGTTCGTCCTACGCAATGTGAAAAGGATGCTTATGAAACAATTAAAAATACAGGTGCTAACTATGGGATGATTGTATCCTCTGGAGGCGATGGAACACTAAACGAAAGTTTTCATGGTATTATGGAGTTTCCTTTGGAAGAACGTCCATTTTTTGGATATATTCCTACAGGAAGTACCAATGATTTTGCCAGTACACTTTCTATTTCCAAAAATCCGGTAACGGCGGCAAAGGGAATTGTGAAAGGAAAGAAGTTTTGGTGCGATGTTGGAAAGGCATCTACTGGTTATTTTGCATATGTAGCTGCATTTGGGGCATTTACCAATGTAGCATATGATACGCCTCAAGAGACAAAAAATGCTTTAGGACATATCGCCTATATATTAGAAGGGTTGAAAAGCCTGGCAAATTTGGAAAGTTACCGGGTAAAGGTGCAATATGTGGATGAAGATGGGAAAATCAGAGAATTTGAAGATGAATTTATTTATGGAATGATATCCAATACGGAATCCGTAGGTGGAATGAATTTATTAAAAAAATCAGAGATTGATTTGCAGGATGGCATGTTTGAGGCATTGCTTGTTCGAAATCCAGAAAACCCAATTGAATTGCAACAAACAATAAATGCATTGGTGACAAAAGATTTTTCATCGGATCGTTTTTACTTTTTCCGTACGAATACAGTAGAATTTCAAGGGGAAAGTGAGATTTCCTGGACGTTGGATGGCGAGTATGGTGGTACCTTAAAAGAAATGAAGATTGAAAATATTGCAAAGGCGATCTGTATGCGTTATAAACCAATTCGAAGACGGATTTTATTGAGCAAAGACGAATTTGAAGATTAGTGAGGAAGGATAACATGCGAAGGCGTAGAGAACAAGTGGAAGCTTTGTTTTTTGAGGGATTAAAAGAGGTCATGAAAACCATGCCAACTTGGGTAAGAATTCTCGTGCCACTTCTTTGGTTGTTATTATATGTGGCATTAATCCTTGTGGTAGGATATTTGGCGATTACGTATCATAATGTATTATTGGGAATTTTTGATATAGGATTTGTATCAATTGTATTATCTGTATTTTGTGCAGCAATACGTTATTATAAAAAAAACAATATAAAAGGAGAAATGTAAGTAAAATGGAGTATCAATTAATTGGAGATGTAATGCCTGCGGTAGAGGTTCGAATGCAGGCGGGGGAAAAAATGTATACACAGTCTGGTGGTATGGTATGGATGTCAGAAGGCATTAAAATGGAAACCAATACGAATGGTGGGGTATTAAAAGGATTTACACGAAAATTTGCAGGGGAATCGATGTTTATGGCAACCTATTCCGCTACAGTCAATGATGCAACAATAGCATTTGCGTCTACTGTTCCTGGAAAAATTTTGCCTATTGATTTGGCAGATAGTCCAATGACTTGCCAAAAAAATGCATTTTTGTGTGCACAGCCAAGTGTAACGTTAAATACTATTTTCAATAAGGCGCTTGGCACAGGATTTTTTGGCGGGGAAGGATTTATCTTACAGGAACTGGTAGGCACTGGTATGGCATTTTTGGAAGTAGATGGGGATATTGTTGTAAAGGAATTGCAACCAGGAGAAGTGATTAAGATTGATACAGGTAATATCGTTGCTTTTTCTAAAGGAATGCAATATGAAATCGAACGAATAAAAGGCTTCAAAAATATTTTCCTCGGAGGAGAAGGATTGTTTTTAACCAAATTGACTGGTCCGGGAAAAGTAGTATTACAGACACAAAATATGGGTGAATTTGCCGGAAGAATTGCAAAATATATGACTACAAAATAGTGAAGAAGGCTTTCAAAGGAGAAAAAATGGCACAGTATCGCATTTTAATTGTAGAAGATGAAGAAACGATTGCAAAAATGGAAAAAGAACATTTGGAAAAATGGGAGTACGAAGTGTTTTGCGTTTCCGATTTTAAGAATGTATTGCAGTCGGTCAAGGAACAAAAACCGGATGTAATCTTGATGGATATACATTTGCCCTATTACAATGGTTTCTATTGGTGTAGTGAAATAAGAAAATTTTCAAAAGTGCCAATCATATTTGTATCGTCCAAAAACGATGAGATGAATATTATTATGGCGATGGATATGGGAGGAGATGAGTTTATTGAAAAACCATTTTCTCTTCCCGTGCTTACCGCTAAAATCAATGCATTGCTTCGACGTACATACAGTTTTAAAGGTCAGGTTAATTTCTTAGAGCATAAAAATGTTCGTCTCAACTTGCTCAATGCAGTTGTATTTTATGGAGAGCAACAGGTAGAGCTTACAAAAAATGAGTTTAAGATTTTGCAGATACTTATGGAGAATGCCGGGGAAATGGTTACAAGAGAACAGATTATGCAACAGCTTTGGGAAGATGATAGTTTTATTGATGACAATACGTTGACCGTAAATGTAACACGTATACGGAAAAAGCTAAAAAGCATTGGTGTGGAAGAATTTATAATGACCAAAAAAGGAATCGGGTATTTTGTATGATTGTTATATATTTAAAAGAAAAGAAAAAACGGATTGCGTTGGATTTGTTGTTTTTTCTTATCTTTCTTACCTGCTTTTACTTATCCGATGTGCAGGTGGATGCAATTTGGTATCCGAGTGTATTGTGTTTCTTTTTTCTTCTTTGTTATGCCGCCCATGATTATTGGAAATTCCGAAATAAGCACATTATGCTGGAGAAAATGCAAAAACATGTGTCGGAAACTCTGGAAAATCTACCGTTGGAAACAGGATTGTTGGAGCAGGATTACCAAAGTCTTTTAAAAATCCTTTTTATGCACCAGCAAAGGGAAAATAATAAAAGAAAAAATGAGAATAGAGAAAATAGGGAATATATGACGCTTTGGGCGCATCAGATAAAGACCCCTATTACAGCCATGGAGTTAATTTTGCAAGAGTTTCCATTGGAAGAGACAACTGTAGAATACACAAAAGAGTTATCGGATAAATTATTTGAAATTGAGCAGTATGTAGATAGTTCTTTGCAGTATATGCGGTTGGATACGATGACGTCGGATTTAGTGTTAGCAGAAAACGATGTATTTTCTATGGTAAAGCAGGCAGTGCGTTATTTCTCCAGAACCTTTATTCGTAAAGGAATTGGACTTGCGATGGAGGAGACATCGGTGAAGGTGATAACAGATGAAAAATGGGTTGTTTTTGTATTGAAACAGATCCTATCCAATGCGCTAAAATATACAAAAAAAGGGAAAATTTCAATTTACATGGCACCACAAAGGGAAAAAGTATTGGTAATTGAGGATACAGGGATTGGAATTGCAGAAGAAGAGCTGCCTAGAATTATGGAACGTGGTTTTACAGGCTATAATGGTAGAATGGAAAAAAAAGCTACAGGGATAGGGTTATATTTGTCCTATACAATTATGGAAAAATTAGGACATACGATACGAATTCACTCTGTAGTAGGAGAAGGAACTTGTGTGGAAATTGATTTTTCGCACTGTTATAACAATAGAAAAAGGGAACCTTACAAAAGTGTAAGGTTAGAAAAAGAAATGTAAGCCAAAGTTAAGGCAATGCATTTCTTTTTTTGTTATGATAAGTAAGAAAGTTGAAGCAATAATAAAAAGAAAGGGCGTGGGAAATATGGCATTATTAGAGGTAAAGAATGTAAGGAGAGTATATAGCACAAGATTTGGAGGGAATAAAGTAGAGGCATTAAAAAATATTAATTTCTCTGTGGAAGAGGGCGAATACGTGGCGATTATGGGAGAGTCCGGTTCTGGTAAAACGACCTTATTGAACATATTAGCTACTGTAGATCGACCCACTGCGGGGGAGGTTTTACTAAAAGGTGAAAATTTAGTAGCTATTCCTGAAAAAGAGTTAGCAAGATTTCGTAGAGAACATTTAGGGTTTGTTTTTCAGGATTTCAATTTGTTAGATACGCTTTCCATTGAAGATAACATTTATCTTCCTCTGGTGTTAGCCGGGAAAAAGTATCAGGAAATGAATGGAAAATTAAATGGATTAGCATCAAAACTTGGTATTGCGCAGTTATTGAAAAAGTTTCCATATGAAGTATCTGGAGGGCAAAAACAAAGAACAGCAGTGGCAAGAGCTATGATTACAAATCCTGATATTTTATTGGCAGATGAACCTACCGGGGCATTGGATTCTCGGTCTGCGGATGATTTGTTAAACAGCTTTACCGACATTCATGAAAAAGGGCAGACCATTGTTATGGTGACACATAGCGTAAAGGCAGCGAGTCATGCAGGAAGGGTATTATTTATTAAAGATGGAGAGATTTACCATCAGTTATATCGTGGAAATTTATCCAATGAAGAAATGTATAAGAAAATTTCAAATACGTTAACGGTATTATTATCTGGGGGTGAGGTAAATGACTAGAAAACTGTACTACTCTTTGGCAAAAAACAATATAAAAAAGAACAAAAGTACCTTTTTCCCATTTCTTATTTCGATTTTAATCATGGTAGCAATGTTTTACATTATATCTTTTATATCCTATGAAGTTTCTCATGCAAAGGGATTTTATGGAATGGAACCTATGGAGATGATTTTACAGTTTGGAACTTACGTTTGCGGCATTTTTGCAGCACTTGTTATATTTTATACCAATAGTTTCTTGTTAAAACAGCGTTCGAAAGAATTGGGATTATACAGTATGCTTGGTTTGGAGAAAAGGCATATTGCTAAGGTTTTATTTTGGGAAAATTGTATCATTGGACTGGCTGGTTTAGCTGGCGGATTGATTCTTGGTATTTTGTTTTCCAGATTTATGTCATTACTATTATTTAAAATGATTGGAACAAGTATAAAATTAGGTTTTAGCATACCGACAATATCCGTAATGAGTACGATTCTTTTGTTTTTGGCAGTGTATTTTGTCAATTTTGTTGTAGCAAATATTCGCGTAGCACGTTTAAAACCAATTGAATTATTGCAAAGTGAAAAAAAGGGAGAAAAAGAACCAAAGGCAAATTGGCTGCTTGCCGTACTTGGAATTGTTAGTCTTGGAATCGGCTATTATCTTTCGGTAACAACAAAAAATCCAATTAAAGCATTAAACACATTTTTTATGGCGGTTTTATTGGTAATTCTGGGAAACTATTTATTGTTTATCAGTGG
This sequence comes from uncultured Lachnospiraceae bacterium, assembly GCA_902786205.1. Classification (GTDB taxonomy): domain Bacteria; phylum Bacillota; class Clostridia; order Lachnospirales; family Lachnospiraceae; genus CAG-411. The sequence goes on from CADABQ010000017.1 coordinate 43,525, forward strand.
TAGTGTAATGCTACTGAAAGTATTAAAAAAGAACAAAAGATTTTATTATCATAAGTCCCATTTTATATCTGTATCTGGTATGACCTATCGTATGAAAAGAAATGCAGTTGGACTAGCCAATATCTGTATTTTAAGTACAGCAGTGTTAATTATTTTATCTTCCACCGTTTGTTTATATATGGGAATTGAGGATGTATTACATCAGCAATATCCAAGAGATTTGCGGATTGTGTGTGATGTAAAAAAGGAAGAAATCAATACGGACAAGATGGAAAAAATTGTTCAGCAGAAGGTGAAGAAGGCCGGAAAAGAGACATTGCAGGTAAAGAAAGGGTATTCGTTCAATTATTTAGGTTGCAAAGGAAAAAACAATCATTACATGATTGCCGGAACTTTTGACGTAGATAATATGCAATATTTAACGATGTATAGTCTGGAGGAATATAATCAATTAGCAGATAACGATAATAAATTGCCGGAATTAGGTGAAAAAGAAATCTGGGCCTATGATGAAAAAGGAACATTGAAAGACAGACAGAAGATTTTCTTGGCAGATGAAGCTTATACCGTGCGTATCTTAAAACAGGAACAATTCCAGCAGATGCGGGATGCGAAGAAAGGGCTGTATTTTGATACAGATGAAAGTAGTCTTGGTGAAACCATAAATTTCTTTCTACCGAATGTGAAAGAATTGTGCAAAATGAAGAAAAAGGCAGAACAATTGGAAAAGAAGGGAAATTTTTCTTACCCAACGTTCCAGTATGCTTATGCATTTAATATGTCAGAAAAAAATGCAAAAAAAATGGAGACATTTGTAGATAATCTGGAAAAAACATTAAAGGAAGCAGGCCTGGATAGTCAAATTCGAAGTTTGGTTGTAAACAGAGATGCCTTTTATGGTATATTTGCAAGTTTGTTTTTTATCGGCATCTTCATAGGAAGTCTGTTTTTGGTAACGACAGTTTTAATTATTTATTATAAACAGATTTCGGAAGGATATGAAGATAAAGAGCGTTTTCGTATTTTGCAAAAAGTGGGTATGACTACGGAAGAAGTAAAGAAAGTGATACGTTCGCAGATTTTACAAGTGTTTTTCCTACCAATCTTTTTGGCATCGTTGCATATTGCTTTTGCATTTCCATGTGTAGAGAAAATCCTGGAAATGTTTCTTATGAGCAATCGAACTTTATTTATTTGTTGTACCGTTGGTAGTATATTTGTTTTTTTAGTGGGATATGGAATCGTTTATAAACTTACAGCAAAAACTTATTATAGAATTGTTGGAACAAACAATTAGGAAAATTCATAAAATTTTCACAATTAAGAATTTTTTTGCTAAAAGTTGGCAATTCTGTACTCTATTAACATAGTGATGAAATGAAAAAAGAAATCACATAAAAAGAAAAGAGAAACTTTTGCAAAAACAAAACAGAATAAGAAAACCAATATTTCTTTAGTTAAAATCCCTAAAAAATAGGTTTTTTTTGGAAAAACTACTAGTACATTTGATAAAAATTTGCTAAAATAATAGGGACAAGTTGTTTAAAAATAGTTAGGAGGAAATGTATGGTTAGAAAAAAGATTAAAAGATTATTGGCAATTACGCTTTCTACTGTTTTAGCGGTATCCAGTTATCCGATTGATAAAACAGCAGTAAAAGCGCAAGCAGTGAAGACAGAGCAGACAACAGATGAAAATGTATTTAAGGTAGAATTAGACGAAAGTGGAAAGATTACTTCCGACAATTCTACTGACTTAGAGAAACAGAGATTTAGTTGGGACGATGCAACGGTATATTTTGTCTTAACTGACCGTTTTAAAAATGGAGATCCTAGTAATGACCATTCTTATGGAAGAGGATTACAGGCAGATGGAAAGACTCCGGTAGAAGGGTTAGACACTGCTACCAATCCGGGAACCTTCCATGGTGGAGATTTACAGGGATTGACAGAAAAGGTTGACGATGGATATTTCACAGACCTTGGTGTAAATGCAATCTGGATTACAGCACCATACGAGCAAATACATGGATATACTTCTGGTAATAACAGAAGTAATAATGCGAATACATATCCAGATCCTGAGAAGGGAGGATTCCCATACTATTCTTATCATGGATATTGGACATTAGATTACAGTAATATTGATGAAAATATGGGAGATGAAAAAGTTTTTGAAACTTTTGTTGACTCTTGCCATAAAAAAGGTATCCGCGTGGTAATGGACGTGGTTATGAACCATGTTGGTTATACTACTATGCAGGATGCGGTAGATTATGGATTTGACGGAGCTTTGAAGGGTGACTGGAAAACCTATTATTATGGAAATGCTACGTATTTGATGGGTGGTGATCCGGAAGCTACAAATTACTGGGATGCAAAATCTGCTGCCTGGTCAAAATGGTGGGGCCCTGGATTTGTACGTGCAAGTTATCCGAGCTATGATCCGGCAGGTGGAGACGATCAGCACATGAGCTTGTGTGGATTGCCAGATGTTATTACAGAGTCTTCTGCAAAAGAAGTGCCAACTCCACCGATGCTTGTAACAAAGTGGACAAAGGAAGGCAGATTAGACAAAGAACAAGGCGAATTAGATGATTACTTCAAACGTACCGGTAATAAAAAACAGCCAAGATACTATATTATCAAATGGTTGACAGATTGGGTACGTGAATATGGTGTAGATGGTTTCCGTTGTGATACTGCAAAACACGTAGATTTAGATGCATGGAAAGATTTAAAGACAGAAGCAGATTCGGCATTAAAAGAATGGAGAAAAAATAATCCGGACAAGCCTGGTGCAGAATGGACAGATGATTTCTGGATGACAGGTGAATGTTGGGGACATGGAATGGGCAAGAGTCCATATCATACAACGGGTGGATTTGACTCTATGATTAACTTTGGTTTCCCTAAAAATGGTACACCTTCTGAGATGGAAGGAACTTATAGTGCGTATGCTGCTATGAATGATGATCCGGAATGGAATACATTAAGTTATATTAATTCTCATGATGATAATGAAAGTGCAAAGGGAACATGGGATATCTCTTCGCAAAAAATGAAAGAGAATGGTACATGTCTTTTGTTAGCACCGGGTGGAGTTCAAATTTATTATGGTAATGAGGTCAATCGTGGATTAGGTTGGAAAGATTTCTTTACTGGTACGGATTATCTGGATCAAAGATTCCGTACAGATATGCCATGGAGCAGTTACGATAAGGATTGTCTTGCACATTGGCAGAAACTCGGACAATTCCGTAACAAGCATTTAGCAGTAGGTGCAGGACAGCATGAGAAGTTAAATGGTGATGCATATACATTTGCCAGAACGTATCATTTAGAGGAAGACGATGAAGATAAGGTTGTATGTTCCCTTCCTGGAAAAGCTGGTACTTATAAAGTTGCTGTTGGAGATGTATTTGAAGACGGAGAGACAGTTACCGATTTCTATTCTGGCGAAAAATATGAAGTATCCGGTGGTTCGGTATCTGCAACTTGTGACGCAAATGGTGTTATTTTATTAGAAGGTTCTGGCATTGTAAAGGCCAGCGTTAGTGCCAAGAGTAAGATTAAGACAGAAACTTATAGTTCAGATACATTTGAAGTAACGTTAAAAGCAAACAAGGCAAAAGATACAAAATATAGTATCAATGGTGGAGCAGAAAAGGAATTCCAAACAGGTGATGTCATTACACTTGGTGGAGATACTGCTTATGGAGAAGAGACAACATTAAAGGTTACAGGTACTTCCGAAGATGACGGTTCTGCTTTAAGTAAAACTGTTACCTATAAACGTAGTGCAGAGCCTACTATTAGCAATGGTACATTTTGTGTAAAGACAAGTAAGGCAGATTTCCCAACGGCACCGAATATATTCGTTTATACAAACGATGCCACAGAGACTAAATTAAATGGTGCATGGCCAGGTACTGTTATGCAACAGGATCCAGATGATTCAGATTATTGGTCGTTCTCCATTGAGGATAGAGAAGAGGATGCTTGTATTATCTTATCTCTTGGAGCAACTGCAAATTCAGGAGGTACATGGAGAAGTACGCCGGATAAAGCCAAGGGTCTTGTAGTAACGGGAAGTATGTCTTATGACAAGAGTTCAAACAAATTAACAGAATTGCCATCCGGAGATCCTGGAAAGGTAACGGTTAATTATGTAGATCAAGACGGAGAAGTACTTAAGTCTATTTATCGTGTAGGTGCAGTTGGTAAAAAATATAAAACATACGCTGCAGACATTGATGGATACAAGTTGGTAGAAACACCAAAGAATGCTACTGGTGAATTTGAGGAAGATGGAACAGTTACTTATGTGTATGCAAAAGGAGACGGACCTGTAAAGACAAAAGATCCTGTAACTACAGCAACACCAACACCAGCCGAAACGGATGACGTAGAGGAAACAAGTACACCAAAGCCAACAGCTACAACTACAGTAAAGAAAACAGAGGAGCCAACAAAGACAAGTACACCAAAACCAACGGCTACAACTACAGTAAAGAAAACAGAGGAGCCAGCAAAAACAAGTACACCAAAGCCAACAATTAAACCAACAGATTCAGTGAAAACAACACCTACACCAACAGCAACGAGTGGTGATAACGAGGATGAAATACAAGCTACTTTGCAGGCAAGCAAGAGTTCACCACAGGCAGTAGGTGCAAAGGTTACATTGATGGCACAGGCAAAAGGTGGAACTGGTATGTATTTGTATAAGTTCTACACAAAGGATTCAAAAGGAAATATTAAATATATTCAGAAAAACTATAGTGATAAAAATAAGGTTACATGGGCACCAACTGCAGCAGGCACTTATAATGTTGTCGTAAGTGTGCAGGATATGTTTACCGGAAAAACAACCACAGCAAGTATGAAATTCAATGTGACAAAAACATATTTTACTTTAAAAACGTACACCTTAAAAGCAGTTGGAAAGAAAATTGTAATGAATGCAAATGTTATACCTGCCAAAGGAAAAGTAAGATATAGATATGTTGTTAAATTAGGCAAAAAAACAGTAAAGAGTTATGGATATTCTATAAAGGGAAGTAAAATCCTAAAAGTTAAGAAAAAAGGAACTTACAAAGTTACGATGTATGCAAAAGACAGTTCTGCAACTGTTTATGCAACGAAATTCATAAAAATAAAATAAAGTACACGAATATTCCGTACAAACGAACACCCCAACGACATAAAAAGTTGTTGGGGTGTTTTTGGGGTTTAGGGAAAATTTCTCTAAAAAAAGAAGAATTAGCGATTGTGTATATTGTTAAAACGGTGGAGTAACACTAAGTTTAGCAATGTAATTACTCTAAATATAGGCAGGTAAGAAATGCTTGTTTTGCAAACTATTTAGTAGTAAAATGAAAGACGTTACAGAAGAGAGATATATAAAATACAGGATGGGAAAGTGAATTTATTATTTATAAAAGGACAAGAAAACCCACTACCTTTAGGCGGTGGGTACTCTTGCACGGGGTGTGGGATTCAAGACCCATACCTCGTAGGACATGCAGTGTCGCTTTTATATGAGCAAGTAGCGAAGCGGATTGCGAATATCCTTGACATAGAAACAGAAAAAGGAGGAACGATTGTGAGAAAAAACGAGACGATTACACAGGAAATACTAACTGGAGAACGTGCATTGTTCCAGGGGGAAAATTTAACAATTGTAGATAGTATTTTTGAAGATGGAGAATCTCCTTTAAAAGAGAGCAACAAGATTACCTTACGAGAAAGTATGTTTAAATGGAAATATCCTTTGTGGTATGCAAAAAATATAGAAGCATTTCATTGTACCTGGTTTAATATGGCGAGAGCAGGTGTATGGTATACGGATAATATTTTAGTAGAAGATGCGGTGATTGAGGCACCAAAGAACTTTAGACGTTCCAGCAATATCACATTAAAACAGGTTACTTTTCCAAATGCAGAAGAAACGCTTTGGAATTGCAATAATGTTACGATGGAGCATGTCAGTACAAATGGACATTATTTTGCAATGAACAGTGCAAATATGAAGATTTCGGACTTTACGCTTACTGGAAATTATTCCTTTGATGGGGCAAAAAATGTAGAAATGCATCATGCAAAATTACTTTCTAAGGATGCATTTTGGAATAGTGAAAACGTTACGGTGTATGATTCCTTTATTTCTGGAGAGTATCTAGGATGGAATGCCAAAAATCTTACATTGGTCAACTGCACAATAGAAAGTCTTCAGGGAATGTGTTACATTGAGAATCTTGTAATGAAGAATTGTAAGTTGCTAAATACTACATTGGCATTTGAATATTCAACGGTAGATGCACAGATTGCAGGAACCATTGAAAGTGTTCTAAATCCTACAGCAGGAACCATTAAAGCAGATTATATTAATAAACTCATTTTAGAGAAAGACAAAATTGATGTAGACAAAGTAAAAATTATATGTGATTAAAGGCAGGATAGTCAGACGTATTGTTTCAACAGGAAAGGAGGAGGAAATATGTATGATTTTGATACTCCGATAAATCGTAGAAAAACGGCATCTTTAAAATGGGATGTAAAAGAAAATGAGTTGCCTATGTGGGTAGCGGATATGGACTTTCAGACAGCACCCGAAATACGTGAAGCACTGGAAAAAAGGGTTGCACATGGTGTTTTTGGATATACCATTATTCCGGAAACTTGGAATCAGGCTTATGTGAATTGGTGGGAAAAAAGACATGATTTTTCCGTAGAATCGGATTGGCTTGTATTTTGTACTGGGGTTGTACCAGCGATTTCCAGCGCAGTAAGAAAACTTACGACGCCGGGAGAAAATGTTTTGATTCAAACGCCGGTTTATAATATATTTTTCAATTCTATTTTAAACAATGGAAGGAATGTGCTACAAAGTCCACTTGTATATGATGGAAAGGCATATCATATTGATTTTGTACAATTAGAAAAGGATCTGGCAAATCCACAGACTACATTGATGATTTTATGTAATCCACATAATCCGGTAGGGAAAATCTGGGATAAAGATACATTGAAGCAAATTGGTGCATTATGCCAAAAACATCATGTTACCGTACTTTCAGATGAAATTCATTGCGATTTGACAGCACCCGGAAAAGAATATGTACCATTTGCAGCAGCATCGGAAGTGTGTAAGGATATTAGTGTGAGCCTTTGGGCACCGACAAAAACATTTAATATTGCAGGATTGCAGACAGCATCAATTATGGCAGCCAATCCGGTACTCCGTCATAAAATGTGGAGGGGATTGAATACAGATGAAGTTGCGGAACCAAATGCATTTGCGGTAGATGCAGCAATTGCAGCCTTTACAAAAGGAGAAGGTTGGTTGGATGCCCTTCGGGAATATATCGATCAGAATAAACAGATGGTAAAACAGTTTTTGCAAAAGGAGTTGCCACAGATTTCCATTGTTTCTTTGGATGCAACTTATCTTTTATGGCTGGATTGCCATCAGATTACAGAGGACTCGGTAGAACTTGCTCAGTTTATACGGGAAAAAACGGGATTGTATTTATCCGATGGCGTAGAATATGGTGGCGACGGGAACTATTTCTTGCGCTTAAACGTTGCGTGTCCAAAGAAAACAGTAGAAGAGGGATTGAAGCGTTTCAAAGAGGGTGTTACGTTATATATACAGGAAGGATAGTGGTAACCGTTTTGCACGGCTGTAACAGTTCAGCCGGGTACATTCATAAAGTGCCAGAATATACAACATGACTAAAAATATCCTTTTTGGCTGGACACTTCACTCTGTACGCTTTCACAC
>CADABQ010000017.1:51318-68691 GCA_902786205.1 uncultured Lachnospiraceae bacterium
TCATGTTTGGCGTTAGCCCAATAGAAATGATTGTGGAAATTGCACTTAGCCTGCTAGCAGTCATGTGCAATTTCCACAATCATTTCTGCCCGGCTGAACGGTTACGCATATTCGCCTTGACATATGGGTTACATCTATTATATAGTAGTATTCGGAAATATTTCGTGTAAGAAAAGACAGTTCATTCGTACCATCCTGTCTATAAAAAAAACTAGGGCTGATTTTTAGAAAAAAAGCAGACGTGAGTACGTCTGCTTTCTTTTGGTTAAAAGGAAAAGAAAGGACGGCTGAAAGGCAATGTATTATTTGACGGCTGAAAACAGTTTTGATGCAGCACATTTTCTGGCTGGTTATATAGGAAAATGTTCCAATTTACATGGACACAGGTGGAGAGTCCTTGTAGAGATAAAAGGCGAAGAATTAGAGCAGAACGGGCAGATTCGAGGAATGCTCTTGGATTTTGGACAGGTAAAAGAAGAAGTGAAAAAAATGACAGATTTTTTTGATCATAGTTTTATTTATGAAACAGGAAGTTTAAAGGATAAGACAGTGGAAGCGCTAGAGGAGGAAAATTTTCGTATGATACTCGTTCCTTTCCGGCCGACAGCGGAAAATTTTGCAAAACATTTTTATAGAGAAATGGAAAAAAGAGAATTACCTGTTTCAAAGGTTACGGTGTATGAAACTCCAAATAACTGTGCTACCTATACAGAGGAATAAAGGAAAAATACAGAACAGACACAGGAAAGGAAGCAAAAATGGAAACGTATCAAGTAGTGGAAACTTTTGTAAGTATTAATGGAGAGGGAACACGCGCAGGTGAGCTGGCAGTATTTATTCGAATGAAAGGCTGTAATTTAAAATGTACATACTGCGACACCATGTGGGCAAATGAAGCGGATGCAAAAGCAGTTCCTATGACAGAAGAGGAGATTTACCAGTATGTCAAAAAAACAGGAGTCAGAAATGTAACTATAACAGGCGGTGAGCCGTTACGTCAGAATAATATGCAGGTATTACTTGCCCGATTATTAAAAGATGAAGAATTGCGAGTGGAAATAGAAACCAATGGAAGTATTGATTTGACAGAATTTGCCAAGTTGGAGCCGAGACCGTCCTTTACCATGGATTATAAATTAGGAGCCAGCGGAATGGAAGAAAAGATGTGTCATTCTAATTTTTCACTTTTAAATACAAAAGATACTGTAAAATTTGTGGTGGGGAGCAGGCAAGATTTAGAACGCGCAGCACAGATAATTGAAAAATATCAATTACAGAGACGGGTTTCGATTTATCTAAGTCCGGTATTTGGAGCAATAGAACCGGAAGAAATGGTGCAATTTCTAATTGAAAAAAAATTAAATGATGTGCGGATACAATTACAGTTACACAAGATTATTTGGGACCCGGAGAAGCGTGGCGTTTGATGCAGAGTCTTTAAGGAGGCAAAGAACATGAAAGAAAAAAAGATAGATACAAAAGCAATTGAAGAACATATTAGAGGCATTTTAGTTGCACTTGGAGATGATCCGGATCGAGAAGGCTTACAAGATACTCCAAAGCGGGTAGCAAAAATGTATGAGGAAGTCTTTGAAGGAATGTGTTATACCAATGAAGAGATTGCACAGATGTTTGACAAAACCTTTGAACAGGATATTGTTACGGATAGCAAGGATATGGTTGTGGTAAAGGATATTGATATCTTTAGTTATTGTGAGCATCATATGGCATTAATGTATGATATGAAGGTTGCTGTGGCGTATATTCCACAAGGAAAAGTAATAGGGCTTAGCAAGATTGCCAGAATTGCGGAAATGGTTGGAAAACGTTTGCAATTGCAGGAGCGGATAGGAACAGACATTGCAGAGATTATGGAAAGGATTACTGGTTCTAAAGATGTTGCAGTACGAATTGAAGGGTGTCATAGTTGTATGACAGCCAGAGGAATAAAAAAAGCAGGAAGCAAGACAATTACTACGGTATTGCGTGGACGATTTGAAGATGAGATGAGCTTGCAGATGCGATTTTTTCAGTAGAATGTAAGAATAAAGTGGAGAAATCCACGTTTGCTCTTTAAATGCTTTCCTTAGGAAGGACCAGCTCCGCTTTGTGTGTCAGATGCGTGTTGTATACTTTTGCAGCCAGACACCCCTTGTGCATCTGTGCATATCTTTGCGGAGCGTTTTTTACTTATAGAACTCTTTTTCTGCGGTTTTCGATTTTTTATCCTTGTAAAGATGCAAGTTATTTATAATGCATGTAGCGGAATAGCGCTGATACAATAAAGTTGTATCAGTTGGGCATGTTTAAAATCTTCTAAGTCTAGAAAATCCCCCAAACAATTTTCTAATTGCTCTTTTAAGGTTTTGCCTTCTTTAGAGCTTAGATAATCATAAGCTGTTTGTGCTGCAAGTTCTGTGTTTTTTTTGTATATACAGTACATTGGACTAAGTTCTTTTAGGAGCGTTCCAATTTGGGAATCATTAATACGTGCAATAGGAATATAGAACGTATCATAATATTTTTTCCAGAATTGAATACCTTGCTGATGACATGGAAGCTTTTCTAAATAAGTGATAATTGTGTTACCAAAAGCAATGGATTCATTTTCAGATAATTTGGCTACTTTATTATAATGAGGGGTTTCTGTTACATACATTTCATTAGAAAAACGATCATCAAAAGAGGTCAAAAAACTTTTGATTTTTTTATAATCTTCTAAATAATATGTTATGGAAAGTTGTTTTATTTTTTCCCAAAGAAATTGCTGATAATCCGTTAGGTGTTCTGTATCTAAGAAAGGACACCAAAGAAAACGATTTACCATTTCATTATCATTTTCTGTAAATACATTGGAAACAGGTTCTGTAAAACTGTTATTTTCAGAGGTATCGTTTAATAAGCTTGCTAAATTAGTGAGATTTGGATGAAGTGGTAGTTTATTTATAATAGAATCCAAATTTTCAGAGGCAATGGCAAGACATCTGATTTTCTGGTGTATTTTTTTACTATGCATATTAAGATAGAATCCACAGGTATCCGGGTGTTCCAGTATGGAATGAATTGTATTTAAGGAAAGATCTAATTTCCGGAAATCACGGATTAAACAGAGTCTTTGCACATCTTCTTCTGAAAAATCATAATAGCCGTTCTCCTTTGTAATGGCAGGTGTCAACAATCCCTTTTGTACATAAAAATGTATATTACGTTTAGAAATATTTGTTTGCTTTGCTAAATCGCTAATTTTCATAAAAACTTCTTTTGCCTCCTTTTTATCTATTGTGTAAATAAGAATTGTTCCGTAACTATAGAGCATACACTTAGTGTACACTTTATTCACAAATATTGCAAGAATAGTTTTGAAATAACAAAATATGAATAAAAGATTTGTTTGTCTGAAAAAACACACGCAACCTTGCTAGATGTGATGTTTTTGGAAGCGTAAAGTATAAAGGAATAGAACCGTTCCTATTACTAGGATGATATTTGACTGTACAGTAAATGAATGAAGTAAAATAATAATATACGAATGGTTAGGGGATTTTGACCACAGTATTTTTTTCGGGGCAGTAAAAAGTAATAAAAAAGAAAGGGGAGAGCATTTATGCAGACAAGTATTAAAAAACGTATTATAGACAAATTTTTGCGTGTCATATCAATCATGTTATTAGTAATGGGAATTATTATGGTAATTACCAATTCCATAAGTACGAACTGATTGATGAAAACGATGATGACTACCACGTCATCTGTGGCATCAGAGCGTGTGCAATGGGAAATTTCTTATTTAGAGGCTTTGGTTACGGAGCTTGGTTGTGAAGCGAAATTAAGTGACGATACATTATCGGATGATGAAAAAATGGATATTATTAATAACCGTGTAGAGGCAAATGGATTGGTTCGAGGAAATTATATTCATCTGGATGGAAATGCTTATAATGGAAATAATTATTCCGATCGAGAGTATTTTAAAGAGGCATTAAAAGGAAACACCAGTATTTCCGAGCCACTTATTTCAAGAACAACAGGAGATCTTAGTATTATTGTAGCTGCACCGGTATGGAAAGATGGTGTGGTTGGTTCTGAGGTAGTTTCTGTTATTTATATTGTTCCGACAGAAACATTTTTAAACGATATTGTGCAATCGCTTAACATGAGTAAGCACACAGAATCTTTCATGTTAGATTCTACAGGAAATATTATTGCAAATAAAAATATAGACTATGTGAAGGAACAAAAAAATATCATTAAAGAATCAGAGAAAAAAGCATCTTTAAAAAAATTGGCTGGCATCCATAAAAAGATTATAAAGGGAAAAAGCGGCTATACAACGTACAGAGAAGGGCTAACCAGTAAGGTGATCACATATGCTCCGATTAAAGGTACAAAAGGTTGGACGGTTGCGATTTCCGCACCAAAGAGTGATTATACCAATGCGACAGTAATAAGTATTGGTATTATGTTAATATGCCTTGCTGTTTCTATTATTATTGCCCGTAAATTAGGAAACAAATTAGGAGATGACATAGGGGTACCGATTAAAAAATGTGCAGAGCGTTTACGTTTGCTTTCACAAGGAGATTTACAAACCCCAGTGCCTGTTGTTGCCATAAAGGACGAGACATATACATTAGCAGAAGCAATGGAGAGTATGGTTCATTCCTTTGATACAATGATTGGTGATATGAAATATATGTTAGCCCAGATGGAAAAGGGAGATTTTACTTCTATATCACAGGCGGAAGAGAGTTATGTAGGAGAATTTTATGCTTTGTATACTTCCATTATGCAGATCAATACATCACTTAGCAATACAATGGAAAAGATACAAGGTTCTTCCAATCAAGTGGCAACGGGAGCCGGACAACTGGCAGATGCCGCACAGTCATTGGCAATACAGACGACAGAACAGGCAAATGCAGTAGATTCACTAACAAATTCGATTGTAACCATTGGTGAACAGATTAGTATGGATGCATCTGAGGCTAGAAAGACAAGTGATTATGCAAGACAAGTAGGCGGTGCTGCAAAAGAAAGTACCGGACAGATGTCTGCTATGAAAACTGCAATGAAAAAGATTTCTGAAGCATCTATGGAAATTAGAAATATTATTCAGGAAATTGAAAATATCGCCTCTAGTACGGATTTATTAGCATTGAATGCATCCATTGAGGCAGCTAGAGCAGGAGAAGCAGGAAAGGGGTTTGCTGTTGTAGCCTCTGAAATTGGAAACCTTGCAAAACAATGTGCAGTAGCAGTGGAGGATACAAGAGGTATGATTGTTACCGCATTAAATGAAGTGGAAAATGGAAGTCAGATTGTAAATCAGACAATTACAGATTTCCAGAGTATTATTGATGGCATTTCAGAAGTAATTGCTAAAATTGAAAATGTAGCAGATTCATCTGAAAAGGAAAAAGAGGAAGTGTTGCAGTTAAATGGAACGATTGATAAGATTTCTGAAGTAGTGCAGGATAATTCTGCTATTGCTGAGGAGACTTCTGCAACAGGAGATGAATTGTCTAATTCTGCAGATACATTAAATCAGTTGGTTGCACAATTTCAGTTAGTACAAAAATAGAATTATGTAACTGTTTAAAAATGTAAAAATAGAGCGTATAGACGTAAAAATCTATACGCTCTATTTTATATGAGCAAGTAGCAGAGCGGATTGCGAATATCCGCTTGACTCCTCTATAGGAAAGTGTGTTTCTTGTAAGTGAATCACTTTATATATTTTCCGATTCCTTTATAACAAAGTACGCCAAGAATAGAAATTAAAATGCCTTTTACAATATTAAATGGTGTAATGCCAAGAATAACTACGGTTCCAATACTTTGGATTGCTGGAATGACAGAGGCACAGGCTCCAATTACAGCTTCTTCTCCTCCAAACAATTTTGCATAGAGAGGAACGGTTATAAAGTAGTTGATGACAATACCAGTAAGTACCATGCAAATGGTTCCAGCGATACATGCTAATATAGTTTTATGTTTAAACTTTGTTTTATGAAAAATAAGACCGAGAGGTAAAACATAACCTACACTGACAATAAAATTGGCGATTTCTCCACTACCTCCGGTTGTAGAAGCAGTGATGGCTTTAATCAAGTTTTTGATTAGTTCAATTAAAATTCCGGTGGCCGGACCAAAACTAAAAGATGCCACGATTGCCGGAATATCACTAAATTCAATCTCTAAAAATCCCATATATTTTACTGGAAAATGAAGTAACATAAGGATATAGGATAAAGCAGCGAGCATACCGATGATAACGATTTGTTTCGTGCTAAAAAAAGAATTTGTATTCCTGGAAGATGTTGTGTCGGGTTGTAAACGCATAAAAATTACCTCCATATAGTAAAAAAACTTGAAATGATGTTGTTTCCTTGTTACTAAGAATTTATTATAAAGAAACCAATAGAAACTGTCAAACAGATATCCTATACAATTTTACCCAATAGCAATGATACAGTATACTAGGGTATTCCGAAAAAATGATTTGTTCTTTCACAGGAAACGAAATGCATTAGACTTAGTATAAGCGTTTGCATTCTGTTTTGAATAGAAATAGTTATAAAAAACATTCTAATACAAATACTACGATACAGCAAAGCAAGGCAACTTGAAACAGACTTGCACCTTTCCAGGCAACAATAATTCCAAGAAGTAAAGCAATGGTTCCGCTGACAGGAGATTGGGTTGCCTGCGTGATAGCAGGAAATGTCATAACCGCTAAGGTAACATAAGGCACATAATATAAAAAAGATTGAATAAATGTATTTTTAATCGGTTTTCGAATTAGAGTAAGTGGAAGTACACGGATGGCATAGGTAGTCAAAGCCATAATTAAAATGTAAATATATATGTTATGCATGTGTAAAGTCCTCCTTTTTTATGCAGGTGATTGTGTAGTTGACTGGTCTGTTATTGGCCGTAAAAGTGCTGCAACGGTAGAAATAACCAGTGTTAAAAGAATGATCCTGGTACTTTCGGTCAACGAAGATAAAATCGGTAGTATTGCCGCAGACGCGCTGAGAAAAAAGCTAACCATGACGAGAATGGCAATGGTAGGATTTTTCTTTGCTGGCGGTATAATAACAGCAAGAAACATACCGTACAAGGATACACTTAAAGCACTTACGATACGAAGTGGTAAAATATTTCCCATAAGAATACCAAGTGAAGTACCGATTGCCCAAAGAGGAACAGAAGCAGTAGCTGCTCCGTAGATATAATAAGGATCTACGAAACCATTTTGTGCAATGGTAATCCCAAAGATTTCGTCGGTAAGGAAAAATCCCATACACATACGATGGCGTAGAGGTAAATCATCTTTGGTACGTTGGCTTAATGCACAGGACATTAAAAAATAACGTGCATTTGCGACTAGAGTTGCTAAAAGTAGTCCAAAGTAAGTAGCATCTGCGGCAATAGCAGTGAAGGCTGCATATTCACCTGCAGATGCAATTTCCAAAAGACTTGCAAAAAATCCTTGAAAGGCAGTAAGGCCTGCGTGATGTGCTGCAATTCCAAGAGAAAAGGACACCGCAAGGTAACCAATACCGATGGGAAAACCTTGCTTTAGTCCTAGTAAAAAATTGGATTTATGCTTTTGTAATTGTTTCATTCTATGCCTCCTAATAATGTAATGTACGCTCAAAAACTTACTTACACCCACTTTTGCGCCTGATTCTTTGCAAAATCAGGCACAAAGAGACTCTGAGAGTACATTGTATCGTGTTTATGAAACTTTATCGAGTACAGTTTTTGGCAACTTTTCATGCGAAACATTGCCAAAAATCATTCTAGTTTACCTATGAACTGTAACCTTAGTGTAATAATTTCTACCTTAAAAATCAAGAGTAATAGGATTAGGACTTGTATAATTTTCTATTCTATTTTATCATAAAGGATAGGTTCCGTTTTCACTAAATGTGAGAGTCCTATCTGTTTTTTGGGGGTTACTGGTTATAGGTGTGAACAGTAACTTTTCAGGTAGCGAGGAAATACACATAACTGTTATAAATTTTAGAATGGAGGAAATAAAATGAAAGTAGCAATTATTATGGGTTCCACAAGTGATCTTGCAAAGGTAGAACCAGCAGTAGGAATTTTAAAAGGATATGGAGTAGAAGTAAATGTGCGTTGTCTTTCTGCACATAGAGCGCATTTAGGATTGTCACAATTTATTGAAGAATGTAATAGCGATGGAACAGAGGTTATTATTACGGCAGCAGGTATGGCAGCAGCGTTACCAGGTGTTGTAGCATCACAGACGGTACTTCCAGTTATTGGGGTTCCACTTTCTGGTTCTGTATTAGACGGAATGGACGCATTGATGTCAATTGTACAGATGCCTTCAGGTATTCCAGTTGCAACAGTTGCAATCAATGGTAGTAAAAATGCAGCCTATCTTGCATTACAGATTTTGGGAACACACCATGCAGAAATTAAAGAGAAACTTCTTGCTGAGCGTAAAGAGATGGAAACAAATGCCATGAAAGCAAACGAAGAAGTGACTGCAAAATTTAAATAAGTTGTGCGTTTTTAGGGGTGAAAAGTAAATCCTATTGCATAGATGAGTGGGAGGAATGTGTAATGGACAAAAAAGCATTGAATATTTTACTTTTAATTGCAGTGCTTGGTTTGGCAGTTGCAGCATTAATTTTTATTTTTGTAAATATGTTTAGTAGTACAGCACCAGAATGGGCATTGCCAGCTGGACTTTTTTGTATTGTATTAGGTAATTTATTCGGTATTATTCGTTCTAAGCTATTATAACCCAAAATTGAAAACTTTCAATTTTGGGTTATAGCTAAAGTTAGCAATTATATCTTCTAGTTAACTGTAAAAATAAAAAATAACAGCCCATTACAGCGAGGAGTTCCGTTGTAATGGGCTGTTGTTTTCCTTACTTATGTTGATAATAGAATATTGCCACCTGTGTTCGATCCCGAAGTCCCAGTTTATCTAAAATAGAGCTTAAATAATTTCGTACCGTCCCCTCACTTAAAAATAAAGTAGTTGCAATTTCTTTATTACTAAGCCCCTGCGCAATCAATTGAATGACTTCTTCTTCTCGTTCGGTAATGTCATAATCTGCATAAGAAAAATCATTTTTTTTCTGAAATAAATCGGGCAGTTTGGAGACAATTTCTGAGCCAAATACAGTCTGACCAGAATTTACTGCTTCCAGTGCAGGTAAAATACTTTCATAATCCTGCTTTAAAAGATATCCTTTTGTTCCATATTGTAAGGCTTTCATAATATATTCATTATCCGAAAAAGTGGTTAATAATAGGATGTTTGCTTGTGGGTCTTCTTTTAAAATTTCCTGTGCTGCATCCAGACCACTCATTTCTTTCATTTGAATATCCATCAAGATGATATCTGGATGGTATTTCTGATAGAGTGCAATTGCTTCTAGGCCATTGCATCCAGTAGCAAGCACTTCTACCTTTCCAGTGACTTGCAAAATAGTTTTCAATGCATTGGTAACTAGTTGGTCGTCATCAACAATAATAATTTTCATAGTTTTATATCCCTTTCATTTCTCTTTGCGTAACCTTATATAAAGTTATCTAACCGTGTTTTGAAAACAACGATAGGTTACGTTTGTTTTGGAATGGAAATAAAGATTCGATATCCATTTTTCTTATTAATCTGAATGGTTCCTTTGAGATTTGCGATACGTTCCTGCATATTGGTAAGTCCGATGCCTGTATAGTCTGAAACAGGTAGTTTGGTACCGTTATCGGCAATAATAAGCTGGAACAAAGAAGGATGCTCTCGGACCAAAATAGAAACGTTAGTGGCATTGCTGTGCTTTGCTACATTCGTTAATGCTTCTTTGATAATCGCAATAAAACAGTATTTAATTGCTTTTGGTACTTCAAATCCCATATCATATTCCAATGTAACCGGGCAGAAAGAAAAAGAATCTCGTATCGTTTCCAGGGACTTTTGCAGGTTGATAGATTCGTCGTGTAAATCATGGACACTGTTTCGGATACTGTCCATGGCCTGCGATAACGTGTTTTCTGTCTGCTCAATAGGAAGTGCTAATTCAGGAGATTGGTTGACTGCCTTTATTGCACCCATGAGTAAAATAGCCCGTGATAGCATATGCCCTACATTATCGTGGATTTCTCTGGCAATACGGTTTCGTTCCTGCAATGTGGCATTATATATTTCATAATCCTGATTTTTCAAAAGTGATTTATTTTTTTCCTGCATCAGTAACAAAGTTTCGCGGCTGTCATCCTGACTTTTCTTGTACTTTCTATCTAATGTATTCCAGCGGTGTGAAATCGATTGCAAATACATGGCTAACACCATACCGAAAAGGATAAGCATAGCCAGAAAAAACGGATAGGCAGGAGGAAGATAGAAAATCATATAAATACCTTCTAGCAGTAGAAATAGCATTCCAGCGTAGCATTTATAATAGCAACTATCATAAAAAAGTACAGGTATAAATAGTAGGAAAGCTGGATGATAAATACAAAAAAGACCGTATACAATACTGCAAATATTACAGTATCGTTTGGATTGAAAAAAATATATGGTGCTGGCAAAAAAGATACTGCTTAAAAAGGCAAGTACGTGTGCCATAGAGGGAGAAAGGATACAAAAAGAGATGCAACATAAAAATAACAATAGCAATTTATTTCGCATTGGTTTCATATCATAATACCCCCCTTTTGTAAGCTAAATTTAAAATTAATTACTACATTCATTATAAAAGAAGAAAGCAAAAAAGGAAAGTATGACATTTGTCATGTGCTGGTCTTGACATTATACACTAGGGAGAACCGGGAGGGGGTGTTACACTAAAGAAGTAAAGAAATGGATAAAATAGAAGGAGTGAGAGTATGGTAGAAATTGAAAATTTAGTAAAGCGATATGGTGATTTTGTTGCATTAGACCACTTAAATTTACATATTTCCGAAGGAGAAGTATTTGGTCTGCTTGGACCAAACGGATGTGGAAAGACAACCGCAATGAACTGTTTGCTTGCCTTATTAAAGTATGACAAGGGTGAAATCAGAGTCATGGGAGAGCCAATCCGACCGGACAGTTATGAATTGAAGGGACAAATTGGTGTAGTTCCTCAAAATGTGGCGGTATTTGAAGAATTAAATGTATTGGAAAATATTGATTATTTTTGTGGGTTGTATGTGAAGGATAAAGTGCAGCGAAAAAAAATGGTCGAGGAAGCAATTGCTTTTGTTGGATTGGAAAAATATAAAAAAATGCGACCAAAACAGTTGTCAGGCGGCTTGCTTCGAAGATTGAATATTGCTTGTGGAATTGCTCATAAGCCGAAATTGATTATTATGGATGAGCCAACCGTTGCAGTAGACCCACAGAGTCGTAACCGAATTTTAGAGGGTATACTGGAACTAAATAAGCAGGGTGCTACTATCATCTATACGTCACATTATATGGAAGAAGTGGAGCAGATTTGCAGCAGAATTTCTATTTTGGATCATGGACGTTGTATTGCAACTGGAACAAAAGAGGAATTGAAAAAAATGATAAAAACAGGTGAAACCATTTTGATTGATGCCATTCTTTTAAATGAGGAACAGCTTGCACAGATAAAAGAATTGCCAAATATATTTCAGGTGGAATACGAAGAAGAAAAACTGACAGTACGATGCAGGGAAGGAAAACATAATTTAGTGCGGGTGCTTGGATATTTACAGGAACAGGATATTGCATTTGGACAAGTTGTTTCACAACTGCCTACATTAAATGATGTGTTCTTAGAGATTACAGGAACAAATTTAAGAGATTAGGAGGGAGAACTATGTTACAACTATTTCGATATCGCATCCTATCTTTGCTGCGGGAAAAGACTACAATATTTTGGTCAATCGCATTTGCTTTGATATTAGCAACGTTTTTTAATTTTGCATTTAGTGGATTGGGAGAAGATTTAAAATCTATTTCCGTTGCAGTTGTTTTTGATGAAACAGTAAATCAAACGGAATCCGAATCGGTTGTCAAAAGTTTAAAACAAATAGAAAGTAAGCATAAAAAACTGTTGCGTGTAAAGTCAGAATCGGAAGAAGATGCAAAGCGGGACTTAAAAAATAAAAAAGTAAAGGGAATTTATTATGTTACACCTATCGCTACTGGAGAAAATCCAATTCGACTATGTGTGTTAGGTTCTGGTTTGGAGGAGAGTATTTTGCAGTCCGTCATGGAAAGTTACAATAATCAGATGCGCGTATACACAACCGTTATGTTGGAAAAACCTCAAAAAATGTCAGAATTGATGAAGTTTGATTATGGGAAAAGTATGGTTGTAGAATCTACGATTACAGGAAAAGAAGTGCAGTCGTATACACAGTATTTTTTGGCATTGATTGGTATGGCGTGTATGTTCGGTTGTTTTATTGGTATGGGCACTGCATCACAGTTGCAGGCAAATGTGGGAGCCTTAGGAGCCAGAAGGTGTATTACATCTACAAGTAAAGCAAAATTGATTTTTGTGGATGTTTTTGTAGCCTTTTTTGTACAATTTATAAGTGTGTTAGTGTTGATGGCATACATCAAGGGCGTGTTAAAGATTGATTTAGGAAATCATATCGGTTATCTGGTTTTGATTGCCGCATTAGGTAGTATGATTGGAGTATCGCTTGGTATGCTGGTAGGAAGTATAGGAAAAGTAAAAGAAGGAGCTAAAATTGGTATTCTTTTAACCATATCTTTGACATCTAGTTTTTTATCTGGACTTATGGTGTCTTCCATCAAAGGAACTATAGAACAAAATTGTCCTATTATTAATCGCATCAATCCGTCCTCTTTGATTTCGGATGCTTTGTATTGTGTGGGTGTATATGAAGATATGGGAAGATTACAGGTGGATTTGTTACTCATGCTTCTACTTGTTGTTTTGCTATATTTAGGTTCCTTTGTAATGATGAGGAGGGTACGTTATGACAATATTTAATGGTTATATGAAAATTGTTCGAAGTAATATAAATATTATAATAATGTATTTTATGATATTTACTATGATTTCTGTATTGACGGCGCAGGGAACAAAAAGTCGGGAGGAAAAGCAATATACGGCAAATTCCTTGGATATTGCAGTGGTAGATCGTGCAGAAAATGACTTATCTAAGGCATTGCTGGAATATTTAGGACAATTTCATCATGTAACAGTGGAAGAAGATCGAATGGAAGAGTTACAGGAAAGATTGTATTATTATAATATAGATATTGTATTACAGATTCCAAAAGAATTTGGGACGGATCGTGATTGGAAGAAAGGAAAAGTAAAAATAACAGAAGTTCCAGGGGATAGTACCGCTATGTATCTGCAGCAACAAATCAATGGAATGCTTCAGCAAGTGCAGCAATATGAAGCAGCAGGTTATTCGCAAGCGGAAGTAATTGAAAAGCTTCATGGGCAAAAGCAAAGTGAAATTTCTATTTTAAAAGATTCGGAAAGTAACGCCAACGTAAAAGGCTATACGCCGATGTTGCGTATGATACCGTATTTTTATATTCCTGCGTTATGTTCCATTTTAGGGTTGATCTTAGCTGTTTTTCAACGAAAAGATATGAAGCAAAGAATGAGCATATCATCGATATCCTTGTGGAGACAAAATGTAGAAGCGTTGATGGCATTTCTTGTGTTGGGAGTAGGACTTTGGTTGCTTAGTTTGGGTGTGATACAATATATTTCCAAAGGAACCTTTTTTCATGCACAGTTATTACCCTATTATTTAGCAAATACATTTGTTATGATGCTAGTAACCTTATCTCTTGCATTTTTCATTGGCATACTGGTAAAAAAGGCAGTACAAGTCAATATGATCGTAACACCATTTTCTTTGGGATTATGTTTTATTTGCGGTGTGTTTGTACCATTAAGCTTACTTGGGGAGCAGGTAAAAAGAGTGGCACAGTTCCTTCCCGTATACTGGTACTCTAAAACCAATGACCTTTTGGGAGATTATCAGACATTACCAGCGAACATACAGGGAAAAGTATGGCAGGGAATTGGTATACAGTTGGTATTTATGGCGGCAATTATTGGAGTAACATTGATGTTGACTAAAATGCGACAGCAAGAAAGATAGTTGTAGTTCTAATTATATTTTAATGGAGAAAAAGAGGAAAAGAGTGTATAATAAAGTCGTATGTGATTTGCAATCAAATGGCTACGGTTCACAGGTAGAGTGTGAATCAATGTCATTTACTTAAGCCTTGAACCTTTACGAAGGAGTTGCAATGTCAACACAGCTTTCAAAAACCCGCTTCCGCTTGGACAAAAGCCTAGCGGTACTAAACTCGCTGAAAAGCATCAGCTCATTAAGTGCCGAGGCTTTCGTACAGTTTTTTGCAGCTATATTGACAGTGCAACTCGTAAAATAAGATTATGAGCTTAAGTAAATTGCATTGAATATGAACAGTAATAGCAAATGCGATTGCTTGTAGCGTGTAAGCAAAATATTACAAATTACGGGGAGGATGAGTAGGAGAAGTATGAAAAAGAAAAAGACATTTCAAAGCGAATCGTTGCGTCGGCTTGTATTACTAGAACGTCTTGTGTGGCTGATTCCCATTGATTTCTTTTTGTGGAATCTATGGGTGTTTCGTGAATTGTTTGGGAGAATGATGGAAAGCGAACATCCGATAGCTGCGGGCATCATCATAGTAGGAGTTTGTGCAACGGCTGCATTTGTACGTGGTGTTGTTCCATTTTTGGTATTAAAATTAAAAGCATTGCTTTATTGTGCCAAAAAGCAAATGATTCAGAATAATACGTTTCAGACGGTGAGTGATTTTGAGTATTATAGAGACAAACTGGAAGGACTATCACCGGGAGCCATTAGTTTAATATCCGATTTAAAGATTCAACAGAAAAAGGATGTGGCAGCGTCTATTTTAAAGTATAAGGAAATGGGAGTTCTGAAAGAAATAGATGGACGATATGTAGCAGAAAATCTGGAACAGGCACAACTGCGAGAAAGTGATACTCGAGTATATAGGAAATGCTATATCTCATACATAAGAAAGAAAAGGCAAGTCATATGGATGCGACTTGCCTTTTTTGCTCTGCTACTGTCTCGTAGAGTTCGTTCTTTTTTTCTGGCTTCCCAAACGTGCAGCTTCTAGCTGGTAACTACAGCTAAGGACCAGCCAAATAATACCAATGATTAAAATTGGCATTATTCCAGTGTGAAAGATTGTACCAGTAAAGAAAGTGACAATCCATAAAAATAAGCATACCTTACTTGTAACGTTATAGGCTTTGTAAGCACATTTGTAAATCATCAATTGTTCCCATTCATCACAACTATTCATCCACTTGTCTTGGAACTTCATATCATAGATGCTACCTTGCTTTTCAGGATTGATTTCTTTTTCCAGGTTAATCACCTTTTTTTGGAAATGAAGCGTAAAAATCATACAATAGAGCATCATAACAATATTTGCAATCATGTTAGGAAAATACATTTTAGAAGAAATATAGTTTCCCCATACAAAGTCAGCACCAAATAGAGTGTAAATGACAATCATACTTGTACTGGTAAGGAACAATGGAATACATAAATAGCGTTCCATAGTTTCATAGACTTCATCGATATCACCACTCCAGAACGTTTTTTGTTTCAGCGCTTTTTTATAAAATACAGAGCTAATGATTGTAACAAGAACTAAAAGTATAATTCCTGCAAAAGGCATATAAGTAGCTAAAAATCGAATTAGTTGCTTTGATGATAATGAAAAATTGTCTTGAAAATGTGAGGTACAAAAGCCTGTGATACCTCCGATGCATGTAGCAATTAGCAGGATGATGGCAAAGCTCTTGCCAGCCTTTTTATCCTCTTCTTTGATCCGTGTGATGTTTTCCTTTTCTAACATTTAATTTTCCTCCTCTTCATATACAAAAATTTCCTCCACTGGGACATCAAAAACTTTGGCGATTTTTAATGCAACAGTTACAGAAGGGGAATAGTCCCCCCGTTCAATTTGACTGATGGTTTGTCTGGATACACCAACTTTTTGTCCCATTTCAAATTGATTAACTCCTATTTTTGCACGATATTCTTTTAAGTGATTTTTTAATGGCATGCAGTATCCCTCCTGTTCTTTTGGGTTATGTGTGCAAATGCTTTTGTTCTAGTACTGTAGAATAAATGCCACAACAAAACAAAGGATTTGCCATCACCAATAGGTAAAGTTTCATAGGCTTGACAAGAAAAGCTTTCATAATGACAACTATCCTTGTCAAATATAGTATAGCAATGACAAGAATAGTTGTCAAGAACTTTTATATGAACAAGTAGCAACGCGGATTGCGAATATCTTTGACTGGAGTGTGGAATGAATGCAGAAGGAAAGTGTTAAATTTAATACGAAATATATTTGTAATAATTCTGTAATAAAAATGAAACAAAATAGACAGTTATGATTAAAAAAATAGCATTTACGATTAAAACGGTTATGAAATCTTAATCTGTGCTATAATAAAACCGTAAATATATAAGCAAGGATTGTGAAAAAGAGGTAATATGGATGGATGTTGCGATAGCAAGTGTTAATATGGCGGCAGGAGAAGAAATACAAAAAGTTTTTCGGGCATGGATGGGTCAGTACCGTGATATGTCCCATTGCAATATTACTATATTTACAGATTGTAATAAATTAAAAGAATATTTTTCGAGATGTGTGTTTCAGGTTATAATTATAGATACAAATGTTGCGCAAAACAGTGGCATTGAATTTGCCTGTGAATTGCGTAAGTGTTTTAAAAATTTTTTCTTATTGTTTGTATCCGATAATGCGGATTTGATATATGACTCTTTTGTGGCGGAACCTATTTATTTTCTAAATAAAAAGCATTTATTTACGGATATGAAAAAAGCAATGGATGCATTAGTCAAAAAGATGTTTTTGGGTAGAGAAAATGTTCCGTTTGTATGGAAAGTAGGAGTTAGTAATAAATCTATGCATCCTAAAAATATTGTGTATATCTATAAGGATAAAAATGCACTAGTTTTTATTACAGAAAAGGGAAGTCAGTATAAAATACGTGGAACAATCAGTCAGATTGAGGAAGACTTAAAGCCGTACAATTTTGTGAAAATTGAGTGTGGTTGCTTGGTGAATCTTTTTTATGTTTCGCATATTGAAGGTATCCAATTGTATTTAAAGAATGGCACGCAATTATATATAAGCCGTAGAAATAAACACTTGGTTGAGCAGAGTTTTTATGATTATACACATCAATAGGTATACTAGTTAGTGTCTGCTGAATAACAGAAAATCCCTGTAATTACTGACTTTCAGCCAGTTTTGTGGTAAAATAAATGCAAGGTTTTTGTTCAAATCAAAACTTTT
>CADABQ010000018.1 GCA_902786205.1 uncultured Lachnospiraceae bacterium
TTTTTTAGGAACATGGGAATGATTTTAAGCTTCACAGATGATTTTTTTAACTTTGTGGCAAAGTTTTTAATTCAGACACTGCGCCATGAATAATTCAGGTTTTATTTATATTTTAGCCTTTTCTCTTCCAAACATTTTGATTACAACATTTTGCTTTCTTTTTACCCGTTTATCAGTCTTTCTTTAATTCCTCCATATACAATTCGGCTATATATGCTGGTCCATTGCACCAGAGCTTTGTTTTCTCATCATATAACGCTTTACCTGTCCTGGAACACAAGAAATCTGTTAACACATCTTTCCCATCCCTCCCCGTCTCTTCTGCAATTTCCTCCGTTACCATGGTAATAAGAAGGTCTATTGTATAATTCATTCTTCCTTTGGATATTGTTACTTCAGCCATACCTTCTCCCCCTCCACAAATTTCAAACATTTGATAGCTGCTTCTGTTTTGAAGCAATATTGGTCTTTTAATTTATTCGGTAATAACTGTTTCATGCAAAAATCATCAGCTTCTTTGTCGCCTGCTGTTCCAAAAACTCCCGCAAGATACGCTGTAAGGGTAGCGTTCGTTGCATCATCTGCAATCTTTCCTGCAATAACATCATATTTTGCCATTTCATGTTCAACCTCAATGAACATTTTCTTCTTTCTGTGAGCAGCAATACAGTGTAGCCAGTCAACATCTGCTTTTTTGAACAAGTAAATAATTTGATCAACAGGTAAATGCCATTCTTCTGATGCAAGTCTAATTAATCTTGTCTGCATAAAAATAATTTCCAACTTTTCATTCATGATATAATCCTCCTAACTGTGACTTCCCTGCGGCAGTCTCTTTCAGTTATCATACCTTAAAGTAGTCTCCTTATACAAAATCTATCATTTCGTTTTGCACAGTTCTTATAAATTGGAAGTTGTCGGCTTCTTTACATAGATAAAATTACAATTTACCCTGCATTGTCGCAATAAATCTCTATCGCATTTGCTACAAAGACCGCAGTACCTTCACCACCATAAGCATCGATATTCGTTGTAAAGTCTCCGCCACCTGAATACATTTTTCCTAGTCCACGCAGAATTTTATTTGTGCAAGTATAAAGGTTTTCTGTAATATAATCTTGTATTCTCTTTACAAGGTTCTGTGCGTCAGCGGATGCTGGGTCACTATTCTTTATTTCTCCAGCCTCCTTAAATAGTAGCATAAATCTATCTGCTAAGATTTTCTCATCTTCCTCAGTACGATTCTTCTGCTTTTCTTCCATTTCCTTGTATTCCGGTGTGCTACCGTATAATTCCTTTGCCTGTCTGGAATATTCATCCAACTTACTTCTATCAAAAGCCTTAAAATCCATATGTTTCACTCCTAATATTTTTATTCCAAGTGCAAAGTTCATCAAGTTCTCAATATGTTCCTTTTTAAGCCTAAGCAGCTCTATCTGTTGTTCCAAAGCTTTGCCTCTATCAAAATCTGGACTATTTATAATTGCCTTGATGTCTTTAAGAGGAAACTCCAATTCACGAAACAGTAATATGTGTTGAAGGCGCTCCAAATCTGCATCGTCATACAGTCTGTAGCCTGCATCGGTGTATCCCGTCGGATGTAAAAGACCAATCTTGTCATAATATTGTAGAGTGCGTATACTCACTCCGGCAAGCTTACTCACTTCATGCACTGTCATCATTTCTATTTCCTCCCTTGACCTTGGTGACTTTAGTATAAACTATTACGTAACGTCAGAGTCAATACTTATTTGCAAGGAAAATTAAACTTGGCAATTCTGCAACTACAAATCTTCTGTTGCTTTCAATCACCCCGTAAGACTGAAATTTATCGCAATATTCCATTCTTGGATTATACTCGCTTATAGATAATTGGTTCATCATATCCAAAAGTTTTCTTTCCATTAACTTCCATGCTTTCAGATACCTCCAGACAACTATCAGAAAACTTTTCCCAAAGTTTAAATATCATTATCGGTGAAAACTGGCTTGTACTGCCTCCTTCCCAGATTCCATCTTTTTCATGATAGAGCGCTGGAGTGAATTTTTCAGATTTTTTCAATTCAGTGTAGTCAACATTTTTCATAGAATCATATGAAAACGTACTTTTATCTTCTCCTTCCGGTATTTCATAAGAATACAACACAATTCCATCTTCTTTCTCTGTAATAAGGAAAAGATGTGGGGAAGCATGGCGTTTCCCATTTGTCTCATAGTAGCTTTCTTCCACAACAAATTTACCATTAAAATCTTTAGGAAGGTTCAAAATTTTCTCATTACAGATTGTATTAATGTGTTCTGCATAAGGATATGCTTTTCCTTCTTTCTTCAACTTATCAAACTGTTCTTTATTATTAAAGTGTCCCGTCATCATATCAACAAAATTATCGAGTTTCATCATGTTTTTTTTCTCCATTAGCGTAAAATGTAGTCTCAGAATCTCCCTTGCACCCACTTTTGCGACTGTTTTTCCGCCATCTATACACAAATTTAATCAACGTACGCTCCACGTACGCCTCATAAATTTGTGTATATAGAGACTCCGAGAGTACATTAAAAATCTAAATTTACGATACTTTATACATATTGTTGTATTTTTTTACCCAATAACATTTTTTCAGTTCCGCAAATGGGAAGTTACTCATACAATTCCTTGCGGATATTTTCGCAATCCTTCGCCATTTCCAGCATATCTTCATCATCTACCATTTCATGAAGATCATATGCAAAAGGAGAAACACAGAAATCTGCTAAAGCCCGATTCATTGCCTGCTCCTCTTCCTGCGTAGTTATGATTTTTATAAATCGATCTCGTTCTTCTCCATGATACAGATTTTTTATATTAAATCCACCACTTTTTTTACTTTCAAGAATAAGTGCCGCCAAATCAGTTACCAAATCAATCGCATAGTAAAATTCGTAACATAGCCCTTCCGAATCAATATATTCTAAATTGGGTGAGGTATGGAAATTCCAGTTTAGCCTGCTAAGTCCAGTATCATTGAATATCTCGTTCAGAGATATTTCAGTTTTGCCTTTGTCATAGAGGTAGTCTATCAAGGTCAAGCTATCGTCTGTGCCACCGATATAGTTAGCCCAATATTTTTCAATATACATTTTATCCCCTCCTTTTATCATTTGCGATTTATTAATTTCATTAAAATCGGAATTTAACAATCTAAAATAGTCTTTACAATAGAACTAATATGTATCTGCATGGTATCTAAACAGGGAACGGAACTCACTTCATCATTTAACAAAAGCGGAAGTTCTGTACACCCTAACACAATCGCTTCTTGAACACCATATACAATATCATGATAATATGGAATTGTAGACTCTGGTCCCATACCACCAACTAAACCCAACTTTTTCATAGTGCCTATCCTCCTCAAACTCTGATTTTCCATTCTCCTTTATAAATTGCACACCGCATATAATGGTATATTTTCCATCCACTCCTGATCCATATATTTCAAAGTAGAAAAACGCACTGCCTTCCTAGTATATCACATTTTTTCTGACCTATACCACGACTATTTTTACATTTTTTCCGACCTGAATTATTTATAATTTAACACTTTTTCTGCTCTGGATGTTATTTTTTCCTTGGTTCAAGGATATTTGCAATCCGCTTTGCAACTTACGCATATAAAAGTACCCGACCTCTTCTCAAACTCAAGTTGCCATAATAACTACATAAGATGCCATAAATGCCCTCTATTATATCGAAAGAGGGCATTTACAAATAATGTTCATAATAATCTCGACTGCTGTTAATTAAATTGGAAGTTATCTTTTCTTATATGTCACCACAATTCCAACTACAGAAGCCAAAAAAACAATCGGTGCAAATCTTACAAATAGGAATTCAAACCCATGCATTATTGTCCCTGCCACTGCCAACTCAGGGTCATTGTAATTCCAATTTAAATAAGAACTATTTATAGATGCAAGTAAGATAAATATTATCACTATAACTACACACAATGAAATAAGAAGCCATCGAATCGTTTTGACTCTTGTTATACTTCTTTTTGCAAGCTGCAAATTAATAACTTCCAACTTTTCAGAAAGAATCTTTAAATCATTGGTAGTCGTTTCTACTACAGGTTCTCCAAGTAATTCATTTACCGTAACATCCAATTCATCCGCCAACATAATCAGCATATTGGAGTCTGGAACGGACAAACCATTCTCCCACTTTGATACAGTCTGTCTTACTACGTTCAGTTTAATTGCAAGTTCTTCTTGCGATAGCCCTTTTGATTTTCTAATTTTTTTGATATTTTCATTAAGCATACTCTATGCCTCCTTGTTTTTGATGACTCGATTCTATATCAACAGAGCCGTTGCCACAAGCAACGCATATTAACATACGCCTATTTGCAGGCTTTTCGCAGACAAATCCAGGCCTGTCAAACTTTTTCTACTTTTCATCCTCTCACCCTTCGTACCAAAAGCATCCCTCTAAAACTCCCGTTTCCACTACATTTCTACAATTTGAGAGTTACCAATTTTTGACAACTCTCTAGTTTCTGCTATTCATCCAACATATTTTGAATGACTTTTGTAATCTCTGAAGTCCCTTTATGATTCCATGCAAACTGCACATCACTACCAACAACTGGTTTGTCTTTTATATGGTCTGCCAATTTAGCTGAAATGATTTTTTCCCAGTACCGAACATTATAATCCTCACCCTGAACAGATTCTATAACCCCTAAATGTTGTTCAAAAATTTGCATGAAGCCATCCATAACTTTTACTTTTCGATATTTGGGAAATTCCTCATTTATTTTATTTAATTCTTCCTGATTTTCCAATTTCTCAAAATCCGGGCTTTCCATAAGTTTTCCCTTTATAGATGAAAAATCATTGTTCAATGGTAACACCATCAATGCATCCGGTGTATTTCCCCACTCCATGTAGAAACACCTTTTGATACACCAAAAATTATATCTGTCCCAAAACTTTTTCAATATCTTCCTTTACACAAATAGACTTTTCTTCTATTTCTTTCGGTGCGTATGCTTCATTTTGATTCAAACACACATAAGTCGCCTGCGAAAATGTATTTGTCATCTGCCAAAATGGGTATTTTATAATACCAGGAGTATTGTATCCAACTCCAAGCTCCAAAAATACGATTTTCTGTTTCTTATGTGTCTGTAAAAACTGTTCATATCTCTGTGCTGCCTGATTCCAGCCTTCGTCTTCCACAAATGTAGCATCTGACCGAAGATTCATACTCATAGGCTTTCCACACTTTGGGCAGTATGGAACCAGATTTTTGGGAACCGTAAGTTTTATATTCACATTTTCCGTTTTATATAGTTTTCCATCTTTTATCTGAAATCCCTGACTACAAACCATCTGGCGTATCTGATTTTCATTATCATAAGTTTCTTTGTGACAAGGTTCGCTGCACTGAAATAATCCATAATCTCCCTGTGTGTAAAACAGTCGTTTTTTGGCAAATCCTGCTTTTTGAAAACAATGATCCACGTTTGTAGTCAGCACAAAGTAATCTTTATTCCCTATAAAATGCAAAAGTTCTGCATACACTGGTTTCGGCGCATCCATATAACGATTTACAAAAATATATCTGCTCCAATATCCCCAATATTCCTCCAGCGTTTCATAGGGATAAAATCCTCCAGAGTACATATCCGAAAATCCATATTTTATTTCAAAATCTGAAAAATAAGCATGAAATCGCTCTCCGCTGTAATCAAAGCCTGCAGCGGTAGAAAGCCCTGCACCAGCTCCTATTACAACTGCATCCGCTTCTTTCATTTTTTCTCTTATATCTCGCAATTTATCTGAGTAATTGCTTATAGATTTGTTCGTCTTCCTCCTTAAAAACATTAAACATCACCTTCATTCTTGTATTATTTTCCGCTTTATATTGTTTTGCGGTCTGTACGGCAAGCTCCGCGGCTCTTTTATTTGGAAAACGGAATACACCTGTAGAAATGCAACAAAAAGCGATACTTTCTACGCCTTTTTCTTCTGCAAGTGCAAGACAAGATTTATAGCATGATTTTAATAATGCTTCATGCTGCTTTGTAAGTTTCCCCTGTACAATAGGTCCCACTGTATGAATCACGTAATCACAAGGCAAATTAAACGCCGGTGTAATCTTTGCCTGCCCGGTAGGTTCCTCATGTCCTTGTTTCTGCATCATAGTATTGCAGTAATTTCTAAGCTGTACGCCTGCGTATGTATGAATACAGTTATCAATACAATTGTGGCAGGGCTGATAACAACCAGTCATTCCACTATTAGCAGCATTTACAATTGCCCCTACTTTAAGCCTTGTAATATCACCCTTCCAAATATAAAAATCAGGCTGTATTTCTTCCAGATCTGCAAGTGTTATAATCCCCTTATTTGTATTTACTTGTTGCAGATATTCGTCCTGGATTTTTAAAAAAGCATCATCCATTGTGCCAGGCATCCGCATATTCATAAGGGATCTCAAAAGCATTTTTTGTTTTTCCTCATTCTCTGGGATTGACATATTTGCATACGTTTTATTCTCTTTTAATAATTTTTCAATCAAATAGACTCTTCTATCATTTTGCTTCATTTTCGAATCACCGCTTTCACCGGACATTTTTCATAACAATTTCCACAATTGCAACCACCATAAACCATGCCCTTCTTTGCATTATTTGGCAACTGAAATTCTCCTGTTTCATATTCATACAACGTCCATAAATGGTCCTTTTTAGTGAACTACACACGAAGCTAAAGCTTCGGTGCTTCTTGCTTCTACCTCTACTGCACCGCACAACCAAATAGTTATTTAGCGTCTTACACAAAGTCCACAATCGTATAAGTTTGGCTAGTTCCTAACCTACTATATAAGAAAACCTCAGGCTATTTGTAACAACCTTAGTCCTTCTCTTCTTATGTTTAGTGCCGCATTTGTATCTCTATCGGTTGAATACCCACATTCACATACAAATTTCCTCATCGATAAATTCTTCATCTCTTTATGCTGTTTGCCACAAGCATAACATATCTGACTGGATGGATACCATTTGTCTACTTTTACAAAGTATTTGCCTCTATCTGTAAGTTTGTAATCTAACATAGTAAGAAACATACCATATCCGTTATCCAGTGTTGCCTTACCATTTCCAAAGCTCCTGTTCGACATATTCTTCATGTCTAAATTCTCTACACATACTACATCGTACTGATTGGCTATCTCAGTAGATTTTTTGTGTAGAAAATCAAGTCTTTGATTAGATGTATGTTTTTGTAATCTGGCTACTTTAAGTCTTGCCTTATTATGATTATTGCTGTTTTTTTCTTTTCGTGATAGCTGTCTTTGAAGTTTAGTCAACTTCTTTTGTGCTTTACGATAGTATTTTGGACTGCCACATGTATTACCAAAACTATCTGTATATAGACCGTCTGATTTGTAATCAAAACCGATAGCATTATCTGATACAGATACTTTATTTATGGTCCCAGCATACTCAAAAAGAACAGATGCATAAAACTTACCATCACTATCCTGTGAAATAGTAGTTGATTTAATTACCCAATCTGATTCTGGTTTTCTATGTATCTTAGCTTTTACAATACCAATCTTAGGTAATTTAATACCATTATCAGTAATAAAAATAGTGCCTTTTTGGTTATTTGTGGTGTATGTTTTTCTGCTATATTTAGCAGATTTGAACTTAGGAAACCCTGTTTTCTTATCACGAAAGAAGTTTTTGTATGCAGTTTGCAAATGCAACTGAACATTTGAAAGTGCAAGACTATCTACTTCTTTCAAATATTTGTATTCGTCCAGTTTCTTGTACTGTGCAGGTGTAGTCATAAGCATTTCACCTGTTGTCTTATAATGTTCGACTTTATCAGCAAGCATCAAATTCCATATCTTACGACAACAACCAAATGTCTAGGCAAATAGTTCTACCTGTTTGTTTGTAGGATATAATCTGTATTTGATTGCCTTATTCATAACTACACCTCCTATCCTTGATTTTCTATATATTCTTTTAGTGTCTTTTCGCTTACATTGCCAACTGAACAAATAAAATACCCATCTGTAAAGAATGTCTTTTCTTTCCAAAAGCATTTGTGTAAGTATGCAGAATACTTCTTCCATATATGGTAAGTGACATAACTTTTCATAGTTCTAACAAAATCCGAAAGATTTATGCTCGGTCTTGTTTCTATCATATAATGTATATGGTCTTTATCAACTTCCATATATTTGATGCTAACTCCATGCTTTTCATATATTTCAGTAGATAATACTTTTACATCATATTCTATTTGTTGACTGACTAACAGTTTCTTTCTGTATTTACATACAAATATAAGATGATATTGTAGCAAATACTTATTATGACTAGCCGATTTCCAATTACCCATAAGAAAATTTCTCCTTTATGGGTAATAGAATAATCTAAACTAATTATACAATAAACTAATGTTTGTGCCAATTCATCTCACGAACCTAAAGGTTCGGAGAGTTCTTGGCACGTTGCTTTAAAATAGGTCTCACATCCTGCCTTTTCATATGCCCTATATTTTGCATGGCAAATTTCCAAAAGTTTTCTATACTCTTCTGGTGTCATGCTGGTGTCCACTTCTCCACCCGTAGGCACATAACGGGAAAATGCAAAGACCTTTACTTTCGCCTTTACTACTTCATCTATAATATCCGGTATCTCCTCCATATTCGTTTTGGATACCGTACTCATAATGACACTCTTTATTCCTGCCTTATTAAGGCATTCTACCTTTTCAAGCGTCAACCTGAAACTTCCCGGTTTTCGAAACCAATCGTGGGTTTCCTGCATTCCATCCAAAAATGTTTGTTAATGCTATTTTGGTTACCTCCTATCTTGTAAATCGTTATGTTTTTCTCTGTTGCACCTTTAGAATAACAAGAAATTTTTTTCTGAAAAAGTACGCACTTTTTTATTACATAGTTACCTTTTTGTAACCAATGGACAGATACTATTTGGCATGTTACACTATATTAGAACTTATATTGTTACGATTCACTGAACTGTGAACCGCAACCTTAGTAACAGTTCAGCCGGGCAGAAATGATTGTGGAAATTGCACATGACTGCTAGCAGGCTAAGTGCAATTTCCACAATCATTTCTATTGGGCTAACGCGCAACATGAATAAAGTGTCCAGCCAAAAAGGATATTTTTAGCCATGTTGTATATTCTGGCACTTTATGAATGTACCCGGCTGAACTGTTACCAACCTTATATTATTTTCTGAACTTTTAGGAGGGATACCTATGTTAACAAAAGACGAATTACCAGAATGTCCGGTTGCAACTACTGTAAGTTTGATTGGAAGAAAATGGAAATTATTGATTATTCGTAATCTTTTAGAACGCCCCTGGAGATTTAATGAATTAAAAAGAAGTCTGGAAGGCATTAGCCAGAAAGTTTTAACCGATAGCCTTCGGTCTATGGAAGAAGATGGATTGATTACAAGAACCGTATATGCAGAGGTTCCCCCACGGGTGGAATATGCATTAAGTGATCTTGGGTAAACCATGCGTCCAATCCTTGACGCAATGAAAGACTGGGGTACTAATTACAAAAATACATTTTAGGACAACAAAAGCCAGCATTCTGCTGATTTTTGTTATTTAAGAATATCTTTATCGCCCCTAATTTCTACTATATTTATTTTTCACTTGATAAACTGATCTTTATACTCTAATAGAGATACTCGTTCAAAAAACGTTCTATCATATATATTCCGTATTTACAAAAGAGCAAGAAAACCCACTGCTTTTAGACGGTAGGTACTCTTGCACGAGATACGCAGTGCCGCTTTTACATAAGCAAGTAGCAGAGCGGATTGCAAATATCATTGACATATAAGCAATTTTTAATGAAAAAGTGCACTTAGCCAATTAAAAATGTTCATACTATAAGCCTGCATTTTATCCTTTCCGTATATATAACAAAAGGAATTGTTCGAACAGGCATATCCTAACATAGAGAAAAATAAAATAAATACTATTTGTTCCAATGGTATTTTTTGTGTTCGAATGGTTGATTTGAATAACAAAATTTAATACACTAGAATAAAACAGAAAAGGAAGTTATAGGATGAATGAAACTATAGGAATTTTATATTATTTTATATTATATTTTTTAGAATTTATAAAGTTTTTTCTGGTAAATAAATATATTTTAGGCTGGAAAGAAAAAAAACGAAATTGTAAAAGAATGCTAGTTGCACTTAGTGGATTACTGGGAATGGCATTTTTTATTTTCTTCTTATCTGAGCAAATAAATCCATTAATATTTTATGCACTTTTTTTAATAATAGAAACTATACTTGTATTTGAAGAAATAACATGGAAATTAGTTTGTGTTACTATTACAGAAATATATGCAATTGGTGCAATAGATGCTATGATCCAACAGATGTATGCAATAATATTAGAATTGTTGGAAAGTAATTTAAAATTTCCATTGGAGTTGATCGTTTCAACTACAACAATTTTATTTTTAGTAATAATTATATATGCAATGCGTAATAAAATGCAAGGCTATATTAGCAGGATACCGATACAGTATTATATTATATTTATTTGTTTGGATACTGGAAACGGTATTTTGTTAGGTGAATTCAAGCGAAATTTGGTAAACGGAAATATGGGACTTCGGATTGTCTTCATCTTTATGGTATTGGGAGTTTTTCTCGAACTGGCACTTTTATTACTTCTTGCAGCTACAGGAGAAATATATAAGGAAAAAGATTTTTTGAATCAAAAGTATTTAAAATTGCAAGAATCTCACTACAAATATTTGGAGCAAAGAGAAACTGCCACCAAAAAGTTTCGTCATGATATGAGAAATCACATTTACATATTGCAGCATT
Source organism: uncultured Lachnospiraceae bacterium (assembly GCA_902786205.1). GTDB lineage: Bacteria > Bacillota > Clostridia > Lachnospirales > Lachnospiraceae > CAG-411. Next base: position 10,902 of record CADABQ010000018.1, read on the forward strand.
TGCTAGAACAGGGTAAAACAAAGGAGGCAAAACAATACGCAGGCGAGATGGAGCAACGTTTTAATGCGTTGGGAACGCCAATTTCTGTAAATCATGGAATTGTAGATGCAATTCTGAACAAATATGCAACTGAATGTGACGAAAAGAACATTGACTTGTCTATAAAAGGATATATGCCACGGAAATGCAAAATTTCTTCTTTTGATTTGTGTGTCATTTTCTCAAATTTATTAAGTAATGCCATTGAGGCAACAGAAAACTGTACTAAGAAACAGATTCGTTTAGAACTGCGTCATGAAGAAGAAACTTTTATGTTGTGTATAAGAAACTCATTTGATGGGAAGTTAATAAAAAAAAATGGGAACATACAAACCAGAAAACAGGATAAAGAAATACATGGGTATGGTCTTTTAAATGTAAAAGAGTGTGTGGAGCGTAATCAAGGACATATACATATACAGCAGCAGAAAGCAGAATTTGTTGTTACAATCTTTCTAAAAGTAGAGGGAAAAAGTTCCATTGAAATAGGAAAAAGACCATTGAGATGAAAACTGTTTTTTTGAATAATAGATTATGGTAATATCACCAATATGAAAACAGCAAAGGTGAAGGGGGCTTCATAAAGTGAAAATAGCAATTGTAGATGATGAACAACATTGGATTGAATTAGCAAAAAAGCAAGTTATGAATTACTGGAAACAGGATATAAAGATTTTTACCTATTCGAGTGGAAAAACTTTTTTAGATGCAAAGGAAGAGTTCGATTTTATACTTATGGATATTGAAATGCCGGAAATGGATGGTTTTGATACTATAAAGGAATACCGAAAATGGAGCGCTCGTGGACTTCTCATGATATTGACGACACACACAGAGATGAGCCGAAAGGGATATCAGGTAGATGCATTTCGATATGTTGATAAAATGCAGATGCAGGAAGAATTGCAGGAAGCCTTTTCTTCTGCACAGTTGCGACTACAAGGAGAAAAGCGGGTTTTGCTACCTATAAAAAATTATGGAGAAATCGAAATGCCATTGAAGAAGATATTATATTTTGAGGTGGTATTGAGGGTGGTAAAACTTCATACCGATACAGAAAAATATATCTGTATGGAGCAAATTTCAAAATTAGAGAAACGCTTGAAACCGGATGGCTTTTTTATGCCACACCGTTCTTGTTTACTTAATTTTGAATGGGTGGAGTCCTTTTCTAAGGATGAAGTTATTATGAAAAATGGAGATAGACTCGATTTAAGCCGGAGAAAATATAAGGACTGGAAAACAGCATATCTAGAATGGAAATTTGATAGAGCAAATAGATAAAAGTTACCATTCGAACAGAAAAAATACCATTCATACAGATGGTATTTTTTTGTAACTTTTTGTATGGTAGAATAGCGACGTTCGAACAAATAATTTTAGTATATATACAGAAGGAAATGTAACTATTAACTAGCTCGCATTACAGAAAAATTGTTTGCAAGCATTTTTCAATAATGCATATAACACACACTTGGTAGATTAAGTCATCCAATTCTATCACAAACCAGGTGATTGTCAAGTGAAAGATAGAAATTAAAGAAAGGTAAAACTAAAATGTTTAAAAGAGTAAAAAAAATTATAGTTATGTCTATGGTAGGGGTAATATCAATTGGTTCTATAGCTGGTATTTCAGCTTCAGCTAAATCATTAAAAGCTAGTTTTTCAGGAAGTTCTTCCCTAAATTGTGTAGAAAGCAATATACTAGGAAATTATTGGACAAAATCTAGCACAGCCAAAACATCAGGGTATTCAGGCTACCATTATGTAAGAGCTTATGTTGGAGGTAGTAGTTCTAGCGCTAAGGGTGCTTGGGCTGATACAAAACGTAAATATTCTTATGGTGATATTTCTAAAAAATGTACAACAGATAAATTATTTGTAGGACATGATCAGAATGCTACTAGTTCATTTCCTAGAGGATACGCAAAATATGGAATTGAGTAGGAAGCTATCCTTTTAAAGAAATAACTTTGTGTCAAGTGCATCTGTTGATGTACTTGGCATTAATTTAGTGTAAAGTTTAATAAAAAGGGATTTAGTAAGAGCTATGTTAGAAAGCGAAAGGAGATTTGCAATTTTTTCAACAAATTGTATTACAAGAAAATTGAGGAAAACGTATTTTACGAGAATAATATTAATAATACTTATGTGTGTATTACCAATAATAACTATATTAATGATTCATCACATAACATTGTCTGAAACATTAACAAAAATGGGAACTGGAAGTTTTGGAGATAGTTACTCGTACATTACAATGGAGAATACTGACAATAATAATCATTTATTGAAAAATAGCTTAAAAAAACTAATTAAAAAGTACGCAATCTATTTGGATGATACAAGTGATGAAAATGTGACTATTAGGTACATTTTTTTTAATGAATCCTTTCCAAATTTGCCAATAAAAAACGGTCGTTTTTTTAGGAAAACTGATTTTGTAGATGGTAATAAAGTGGCTGTAGTTGGAAAAAATGTGGAAGGCATATATGACAAAGATGGTAAAAAGTGTATATTGATCAAAGGGGAAGAATATGTAGTATTGGGAACTATTGGATACGAAGATGACACTGTTTTGGATGATTATATTTTTGCTAATTTATTTGGGGGACAGGATTGTAAGGAAAAATTATATGTACTTGATTTTTTTTCAGCAACTAATGCGGGAAATATATCAGATTCATGTGTAAAAGTTCTTAATAAAAATGATTGTAAAGCAGAACAGTTAGTCGTAGGAGAAAGTTATACAACAAGCATAATGCCTATCATCCAATCTTCAACCTGCTTTATATGTGTATTAGGTTGTTGTATTTTATGTATTTTTCTTATTTCTTTACAATGGATCAGTGAGCAACGTAAAGAATTATGTATACAAAGATTAGTAGGAGCCACTAAAAAACAGGTTTTTTTATATATTTTAAAACAATATATTGGAATTATTTGTTTGTCTTTTATTGTAGGGTTTATATATTGTACTATTTTTTTCCCTGCGTATTTTGTGTCTTTACTAAACGGCTATTTAATTAGTTTCTTCATTTTGATTGTTTTTATGATTGGGACATTGAACATTGTATCAAAAGATTCAATAGAGGAGGCTATAAAATAGATGGTTGGAAACTGTATTGGACAAATTAGAAGGATGTTTTGTAATAATCGGCTTGTTATTTCTATGATGATAATGTTAGTAGGTATTAGCTTTTTTGTTACTGGACAAACATTTGTTACAAAAGAAAAAACAGATGAAAGTGCAGATGATTATACAAAAAAATATGTTGATTCACAAGTGTATTGGACGGCGGAAAATTTAAGTGATAATAATTATTATAGATATACAAAGGCAGAAAATTCAGAATATTACAATAGATTGCAAAAGTTTAAAGCTTCTTTATTTCAACAAGAAGAATTTTGTTATATGTGTATTACTGATCAGATGATACAAATTATAAATAAAAGAATTCCAGATATATTTCTTTCGGGTTATGAAGAGGGTGATATTGAATATGATATTAATAAGGTGGGTAATCAGACTTTGTATTCTGCCAAAGCAATTGAAGTAAGTGCTAACTTTTTTGACTATTATAATATTAAAGTTGAGAATGGAAAAAAGTTTTCTGATGACGATTATATATATAAAGAAGGTAAAAACATACCAATTCTTTTGGGGAATGAATACAAGAAGTATTTTGAAATTGGTGATACGTTTAATGCCTATTTTTTATGTGATTCTTTTTGCTTTGAAGTAATTGGCTTTATTAAACCGCAATCTTTTTTTTATGTGCGTGGTGTTGACGATTTTTTATCTTGTGAGCGATATATAATTCTTCCAGCACTTGATGTAAATAAAAGAAATAGTTTTTCCCAGTCTTTATTATTACAACAGATGGAGGGGATGATTGTTTCATCGGTAGATTATAAGAAAACAAATTCAATTTATAAAAGATTATTAAAGGATGCGGATTTGGAAAATTGGGAATTGTCATTGATTGATCCGAATGCTAAAAGATCTGTAAGTACAATGGAAGCTTATGCGGGAATGACAAACCAAGTTGCATATCAATTTAAAAATATATTAATATTAATTCTTGCATTTACTTGTGTAGCCGTTATTTTCAATGTATTGGGAATATTGAAAAAGAATAGTTATTCTTTTGGTGTTGAACTGTTATGCGGAGCATCTTATCACATTATTTTTATGGAATCCATTGGACTTGTTTCAAGTATTATTTTCATTGGCGATTTTTTGGCATCCATTGGATTAATTATAGTAGATGCAAATATAGAAGCATTGCTATTGCTTCAAATAATCGCATTGTTTGTGATTTTGATTTCATGTATTGCAAGTTATTTGTATTTAAAACAGATGAATATTGAAGACATAATAGGAGGAAAGGAATAATGTTAATTAAATTAAATAATATATCTGTAGAGTACGGAAAAGGTAATACTCAAATAATGGCATTAAATAATTTTTCTTTAGAAGTAGAACAAGGGACATTCCTTTCTATTATAGGTAAAAGTGGAAGTGGAAAATCTACTCTTTTAAATGTACTAGGTGGAATTCGAAAACCAGATTATGGAGAATACATTTATCAGGATCAATTAGTAAATAAAATGAATGATGGTGAAGCAGCTAAATTTCGCAATAAAAATATAGGATTTGTTGTGCAGCATTTTGCGCTTATACAAGAAAAAACTGTTTACGATAATATTGCGTTGCCTTTAATTTATCAAAAAATTAAAAAAAATGAAATTAATAAACGTATTGATTATATTTTAGATAAATTATCCATATCTGAAAAAAAATATGCATACCCATCGCAACTTTCAGGAGGACAATGTCAGAGAGTGGCGATTGCTCGTGCTCTTGTAACAAAACCTACCTTGATTTTGGCTGATGAACCAACGGGTGCGCTAGATGAAGAAAACGGAAAAAAGATTATAAGGCTATTGAAACAAATTAATGAACAAGGAACAACAGTTATTATGGTAACACATGATCTTGAATTGGCAAAACAAGGAACTAAAATTATTAAAATGAGAGATGGCAAATTGGAGTAAATTGTGAATTAAACAAGCAGTAAAAAAAGCGAAAAGTTGGGTACCAGAATCCACAAATTGATTAAAAATATTTTTTCCAGCTATACACTTTCACCTTGTACGTTGTTACATTATATCAATTTCCGATTTCCTGCTTCTGTAATTGCTTCTGACATCAATTCTGGACTTTTTTCAATCGTTTGTTCCGAAAGTTCCAGATAATACTTACGCAATTCCCAATAATATCCATTTCCTGCATATTTTCTTGCATTTGCTGCCTGCGGCCGAATATAATATTCATCCACTTCTGGTTTTTGTGTATCTTTTAAATTCTGCATGGATACAAATCTCCTTCTCAATATGATAACAAAGTAAGGATAGAGGGCAAAATATCACCATTTACCCTAAACATTCTAACTATTTCTATTATATATTAGCAAAACAGGCAAAGTAAACTAGCCAAAAGGTTAGGATGCAGGTTTTCCACAGATTTTTCTGAATGTAGAGAAGAAAGGCTGTGAATAATAACGTAACAGTGTTACTATTCATCTATTTTTTTGCCCTTACATGATTTCTCATTGGCTTACCAGACACCTTTGTGTTATCATAAAGAAGAAAGCGAGGACAAAGATATGAATTATAACCTGAATACCATTCACTTAACCTGTGAAAAGCAACAGTTATCTATAAACCTGTGTGGAAATGTTTCCATAGAAAAAGAGGAACGCATTCGCCTTGTGGCAATCTTTTCCACCCAAGAGGAAACAAGAAGATTTCTTTGTAAAACAGAACAATTTAAAACAGACGAGGAAACGCAAACTTTTATATCGCATTGTGATGTTTCTCTGCCTTTCGTTTTTTTTCACCCTGTTTATTCCACAAAACCTGTGAAACTACAATTTGAAATCCAAACCTTAAAGGAATGCATTCTTCTTGACGAATGCTATGAATACGAAACATCCCTATTTCAGAAACCTTCTATACCGCACTCCGCATTTTATAATATTTACCGGGTAGTTGCATTTTTATTTTGTATTCTTTTTCTACCAATGTTCCTGCTTGACGGTTACTTTGCCGTAAAGGGATATAAGAAAATTGATACTGGGGACAACCCTACGAAAACAGGAAAAAAGGCTATCTTTTTCCATGCCAATGCACTTACCATACGCATCTGCGGATATAGTTACAGTCCAAGGGAGTGGAAAACAGCTTATTTTAATCACTGTTATGAAAGAAAAAAGAAAAGACCGATTCAGGCAAATAAGGTAGTATTTTTATCGGAGCGAGAGCCTGTGGAAAACAGCAACCTGTCTTGTATTTTGAAGGAATTTCAACAACACAACGAACTTGCCGTCTCCACCTACATCAATTCAAAAACAATCGATCAGCTTTCTCTTAGTGAAATCCGACACATTGCCACTTTACTATCCGATTGTACCATGATCATTTTAGAAGATTTTTACCCACAGCTTCATATGTTATCCATTCGTCCTGAAACGAAGATTGTTCAACTTTGGCATGCCTGCGGTGCCTTTAAGACTTTTGGATTTTCAAGACTTGGAAAAGTGGGTGGTCCAAAGCAGGACTCCCGCAACCACCGTTCTTACGACTACGCATTTGTAAGCGGTACAAGTATTGTCCCTATCTATGCAGAAGCATTTGGCATCCCAGATAGTCATGTATACCCACTTGGTGTACCAAGAACCGATATTTTGTTTGACAAAGATTACAGAACATCTATTCAGAAAAAACTATATCAAAAATATCCTTTCTTGGAAAACAAACGAATTGTTTTGTTTGCCCCAACTTTTCGAGGTAGCGGAAAAAAAGATGCTTTTTATCCAGAAGAACAATTCTGCATTTCTGAATTTATGGAAAAAATGCCAGAGGACACTGTGCTTTTAATCAAACACCATCCTTTTGTAAAAAAAGAACCAACCATTCCAAATGAATGGAAAGACCGTGTATTTTTATTTACCAAAGGGGAAAACATCAATGATTTATTACTCATTGCAAACCTTTTAATTACGGATTATAGCTCATCAATATTTGAGGCTGCCTTACTGCAAGTCCCAATGTTATTTTATGTGTTTGATAAAGAGGAATATATGGCAGAACGAGATATCTACTACACCTTTGATTCTTTTGTTCCCGGACCTCTTGCTTATACACAGGAAGAACTAGAAACCACTGCAGTAAATATTCTCTCCACTCCATCTAATACGGATGAAAAACAGGAAACATTTTGTAAAACACACTTAGATGCGCTAGATGGAAATAGCACAAAACGAATTGCGGAATTTTTAATTTCTAAAATATAGAGCAAAATTGTAACACGATCAAGCAAGAGCCCCCACTGCCTAAAGACAGTGGGGGCTCTTGCACTTTTATAAAACTTCTACAATCTTATCTGTAGCATGTATTCTTTTTTCACAAATCCATTGTTGCACTCTATCCTTACGATGCATGTAAATCCTATCATCACATAGGTTATACTCTTATTCCTATTTTACCTTTTCCATTTTTCAATTACACAAGAGTGCCTTTTGCTCTCCTTGTCATAATTTATTCCTACCAAAAGCAGCTTCCCAGTATACTCCTTGAGACTTTCCACATACTTTTTTTCTTTTATCTGTGCAATTGCACCCTCTGCAGATTTGTCATATTTTAATTCCACAATCATCGCCGGTTTATCCGAATGCTTTTTGGGCACATACACAATATCTGCAAAACCTTTTCCAGTTGGGAACTCCCGAACCTTCGTATACTCCTTTATCCCATTATAATAAGCAATAGATATCACACAACTTAAAGAATTTTCATCATTATAGGTTAAAATTGAAGTATTCTCACTATGCACTTGATCCAATATTTCTGCTACAGTTCCAGAATCCTGATTCCAAGTTGCCTGTAAAAGACGCTCCGACTGTTCCAGTGCTACTATAACATCTTTCCATCTTTCTCCAACAATGGCGTTACGAAATTCTCTGCAAATCTCCACGTTTGGAATAAACACCGCCGATTCTTCCCGATTAAATGCCAGATAACCCAGATGAATTAAAAGAGTAAGTACATCATCTTTACTTTCAAAAGTTGTCATATCATTTTGAAATCTCTCTGTATGGATTTTCACATGTTCCCCCACAAGCATTTTCACAATGGCATCCTTTAGTCCGTCATAGTTTAAATCAATATATATCTTCAATGCCTCATAAGTCTCTGTTTGCGTCCAATAACTTGCAAAAGTTTTTCTTCGAATGCTATCCACAACAGATTTCGGATTATAAATATGTGGTTCTTCTTGAAAAGTATACCCATCGTACCAGCTTTTCATAGTACTAAAATCAATCTGATACTTTGCACATAAATTCTTTACTTCCGCTTCTGTAAAACCAACAAACTTTGCATATTCTCCAGGATCTGTCATAGAAAATTCATCAAACATATTTAATGCAGAATGCGTTCCGTATTTTTTTATTGGCAGTATTCCCGTCATATATGCCAGCCAAACATAAGCTTTATCTTTTAAAAGATTTCGAATAAAATCCAAATATTTTTTTTGATCAGCCAGATTGTATTTTTTGTCCCTCAATATACAATCCCACTCATCAATAATAAAAATAAATCCTTCTTTAGTTTCACTATATAAATCCTCCAATGTAAAGCTCAAAAAACTCGCATCTTCTTCTATTACATCTGGATATTTTTTTCTTAATTCGGTAATCACACGTTTTTGAAGAAAAGCAATCATGTCATCCACATTCGGTTTGATACTGAAAAAATCCTGCATATTGAGCATAATCACATTGTACTTGTTCAGATGTCTCCCATAATCTTTATCCCTTGCAATTTTATAAGGTGCAAATAAGCTTGACGAATCACATCCTTTTCCATAGTAAGCCGTCAACATGTAAGCCGCCATAGATTTACCAAAACGTCTCGGTCGACTGATGCAAATAAACTTCTGTGGGGTCTTAATATATTTATTCGTATATGAGATTAATTCTGTTTTATCAATATATATCTCCGCTCTAACCGTTTCTTCGAATAAATCATTTCCCGGATTCAAATATACCCCCATGCCACTTACCTCCATAAATTTTGTTTTTACTACTTTTCCACCGATAAAATTTTTTTCGTTATGTTTGTATGTGTAACTCCAAGCCAATTTTCTATAGAGAAATAACGGCGTATGACTATTATAGCATATACCTGCTACAATAACCATACGCCTATTTGTTTTGTAACTCTTTTACAACTCTTTAATGCTTAAGAAAATGACATTGGGTGTGAACTGTAACTTATGCTGTTACATACCTTTCAATCAATGCATCCTTTATTTCCTGCTTTACTTTTTTTAGTGCCTCGTCTTTTCCCCACATTTCATATTTTGATAAATCTTGCATTTTATAATCCTGATTCGCCTTTATCGTTCGAAAGGCTATATCCTGTTTTGTAATATTTAAATGTCCAAAAAAGCAATCCGAATGGTAATATTTACTACAATCTTCTTTTCCTTCTATTTTATACACTCCGTAGGGATCGCAAAAAACTAAATATTGATTCTTCTTTTGCATAAAATTCAGATAACCATCTATCCGAATTCCCTTCTCTTTTTCGTTATAGGCTACACTAAGAATACCATCTATCCAGATACTTTCATCCACTAATTGTTTCTTACCTTTAATTACTTTTTTCACCAAAACCTCTTGCTGGCTGCCTTCTGCCCCAATGACACATTTACCTGTCGGCTCTACAATTAATATATCCTCTGCCTCTGCATATTTATCCAAATAATGCTTTTTTTGCTCTTTGTAATATGTGACTTCCTCTGTCCCCTCAACACTTTCAAATGCAAGCTTATATCCTTGCAATTGTTCTACATTGTTTACTTCATTCAGTCCTATATTTCTAAATCCACTTTTGCAAAATTGTCCTATTACAGTAACTAAACAGCAAAAAATTACTGCAAAAATAATATTTTTTTTCAACCAAAAACACTCCTATCCTTCGGCATGTTTCAGCACACCACTTGCCATTGTATAAACCTGATCACAGATACCACTAATGTCACTTTTATTGTGACTGGCTATCACAACAATGGCTCCTCGCTTCGCTTCTTCCTTCACTATGTTATGAAACACTTCTACACTTTTTTCATCCAATGCGTTGGATGGTTCATCCAATAAGATCAAATCCTGCTTCTCCATAATCGCTTGCGCAATAATCAGTTTTTGCCGCATTCCCAAAGAATAGGTTTTAATCTTCTTATTACTTTTACTATCCAATCCAACACGTTCCAAAACTCGTATTACATCCTGTTTTGTTATTTTACCTCTTATTTTAGCCAAATAGCACAAATTTTCTACCGCAGTCATATCCATATATAAATTGATATTCTCCAATACCAAGCCGATATCTATTACCTGATTCAGCCTACCGGGAACTATTTTTCCATCACATTTTGTTATACCCGAGTCTAAATTAATTAATCCTGAAATTGCTCGAAATAACATACTTTTTCCAGAACCATTTTCCCCTACAACACCGTATATTTTTCCACTTTGTAATATTAAATTAATATTTTTAAGTACCTGCTCCCCTTTTATTGTTTTATTATAATTTTCCAATTCTATTGTATGCATCTTTTCACCTCTTCTGTTTTTATAGCCACCTAATGAATCACGCTGTATGTTGTTATACTTGTTCCTTAAAAATTCCTACATCTAATTTATCTGTCATACCGACTACAATAAATATAGCCCCAAAAAGAAGTACACTATAATAGAGCATATAACCAATATAACCTTGTATTCCTATGTTTTGATAAAGGTTTATCATATTGATAGGATTTAAATACCACAAATTCGGGTATTCTTTTATTACTGGAATATCATTGAAAAATAACGAACAGGATATCATTAGAATTAATACTAATGTACCTGAAAAACATCCCACCATAGTGTTTTTCCACATAGAGGCAAAATTGATTACAAGAGATATCACTGAAACCATATAAAATAAATACCAAACAGAAAAGAACAAGACAGGTACCGTATGTATATTTATTTTTTCACCTGTATAATGCAAATGCAAAACCAAAGTCACAATAGAATATAATAAAGAGTACATTAATACCATTTCTAATAAACGTGCAATTAGCTTAGCAAACCACGTCTTTCTCTTTTCCACTCGAACCAACGTATAGACGCCTGTTGTACTACATTCCTTGTAAATCTCCATACCGCAAATAATGGAAAAAAACAGGATTCCTGCCATACTCATAAAGGTCACCACCAAACGACCACTTCCATCCGCCTGCCGTTGCACATCAAAAAAACTAGTTAAGTACAACTGATTTAATGTTATATCCAGGCTTCCATCGGCTTTGTTTAAACAATATGCATTCATTATAATTGCCATGGGCAATCCTAATAGAACTTTTTTCAAATCTGATAGATGTAACATTTCTTTTCTCCTTGCTTACTGTATTTCTTTTTTACTTGTTGCAAATTTTACACACAATACAATTGCAACAATCAAAAATACAACTTCCATTTGTAACATGCCAGCAACACTTCCTTTTTCCCATGGACATTGCAAATAGTCATCCATAGAAAAATGCGGGATTCCAATCTCATTGGAAACAAAATACACTATGTAAATCGGTAACACAATAAATATTTTATATTTCTTTACATAACACCCTATGGAATAAGCAAGCATACTACATATTCCAGCAAATATGGACAACTGAACAATAAACAACAATTCATATAAATATGGATGTAACTTATAAAAAACTTCAAAGTCATATCCAGAATCACCAAAATACATTGCTGAATTTAATGTACCTTCATAGGTTTGTGTTGATGCAGGAAATGTACATGTAATCCAAATCCAATTAAATAGAAAAGGAATTGCAACTACAAAAAAAGACGCGAAGAAACTCACGATAAGTTTTGCAAAATAAAATTGATAACTAGAGCATCGGATTTCGCTATAAATTCCTGTCTTTCCAATATTTTCATCAAATGACAATAACGCTACTGGAAATGCAATCAAAATTGGAAATAAAATATTAAAATATTGCCCTATCACACCTATATCCATTAATGCAAAATAATTGCACGCTTTGGACATTACATAAACATCTTGACCTTTATTTTGATATAATTGTATCAAAAAAGACCCTGCACTAAGTAACAAGAAACACCAAAACGCAATCCAAAAACCTTTTTTTCTAATTACTTGATACCATTGTGCTCTTACTATTTTTATCATTTCTCATTTTTAACCTTTCTATTGCCTAAAATTTTTAAATACATTTCATATATATAAATCCACCATTCACACAACTGTTCTAGTTAGGTCTATTTCATCAAACATACTCTGTTTCAATCAATGTACTATAACCAACTATTTGCAATAGTCAATATATAATATATCATATACCCCATTTGCGATATAAAAATCAGACATATTATATAAAAACAATTGTAAACTCAAAAAATCATTTTACAATATAATATTTTACTTGTCAATGCAAAAAAACTTAAATCTAAAAGTCATATATTATTCTCTATATCAAAATATCTGGCACGAACGACATAATATCCATTGACATAACCAATTTTATTCTTTATTATTTCTATATAAGTAACTATTCATAATTAAGAATGGTTTCCTTTTTATTAATTGTTCGAAGGAGATTTTTATGAAACATTATTTTATATTAGAAGACCAAAAAGAACAGGCAGTAGCATTATCGAAAATCATTCAGTCTTATAAAAAAAATGTTGAGATTACTGTTTCGTTTTCAATTTCAGAAGCAGCAACTCAACTTCAAGCACACACATATGATGTGTTTTTTTTAGATATACAATTATCTTCCCAAGAGGATATTTCTGGAAACGGAATTTCTTTCGGAAAGCTTGTTCGTACATATGAAGCCCATCGAACAACCCCTATTATTTTTATTACATCATTTCCAAATTACATAAACGAAGCAATAAACTCTGTTCATTGCTATGGTTTCTTAACTAAACCATATTTACCAAATGATGTTTTTCAAATGTTGGATTCTATTTCACAAAAGAAAACTTCTGCTATACTAAAACTTAAGAATAGTGATTGCATCTATCGTGAAATCAATTTTTCTGATATTCTATTGATTGAATCCCACCTACACTATTTACACTATCATACCCAAAATAATGTACACCGTTCTCGTCAATACACAATGAAACAACTTGAAACTATACTTCCTAATTATTTTGTACGTTGCCACAAAAGCTACTTGGTAAACCGACATTTCATTTCTTCCTATGATCCTATCAATCGGCGTCTACACCTTGCAAATCACGCTACATTAATCCCCGTTGGTCGCAATTATCGCGATACATTATATAATTAAAGGAGTGCCATTTATGAGCTTAACACTTATTATTACCACAATTCTTACGTATTTTTTAGAAACAATCGGTACTTTTTTAATTGCTTGTAGGACGATTGAATATAAAATTAAAAATATATTTAAATTTTTATTTTATATTCTCTTATTAACCAGTATTTTATCTGCTTCAGAATTAATGATTAACAATTCAAATCTTTTATATATGATCCAAGCAATTATTTACATTGTTTTATTGTCAATTTACTCAAAACAGCCATTCCCTAATGCATTACTAGTTTATGTGTATGTCTATATTGTTATTGGAGTGCTACAATATTTAATGTTTCTTCCAATACTTGCAGTCCCAAAATTAGATACATTAAGTTATTATCCCGTAATTGCCCTTTTCATTACTACAATACTTTGCTATGCGATCTATTGCTTTGTTCCAATTGAACGCTTATACAGAATAACTATGCTTTCCGATTTAGTGATTCGTGTACTTCTTGTTAATTTTTACTTAGTACTAATGTTTGGTTCTATGTATTACAAATTCCACAATAAATCTTTCCGCGAAATTTTACCTTTATTTTTGTTATATTTATGTACCTTTATTGCAATTAACATGAATGCCGTGTTCACTCGTATTACGCTCTCTAAAAAAGAAGCTGAACTTCATGCCTATCAACAATATCAACCAATAGTAGACAATTTAATTCAAAATATACGTATGCGACAACACAACTTTGATAATGCCATCCAATCTTTTGCCGCCTTACCACTGACCTGTAAGGATTACGAAAGTATCACCTCTGCACTAAACGAATACAGTACAGAGGCTTTTCATAGCAACATTGACATAAATCTTTTAAAGCTAAATGAACGCCTAGTTGCTGGCTTGTTATACACCAAACTACAAGACGCTCAAAAGCAAAACAAAATTCTCTATATCTCAATTAAAAATTATGCATTACAAACTACACTCCCCGAATATCTGCTAATGGAATGTATAGGAATCCTAATAGATAATGCCATAGAAGCTGTTCCACAAGACAGTATCATCTCTTTACAATTAGGCTCTGAAAATGGACAAGTGATTGTTGAAGTGAAAAATCCTGGTCCCTGTCTATCTGATCAGTTGCTGAAAAAAATATTTGAGATGGGATATACTACCAAAAATGATACACAGAAAAAACATGGTCTTGGACTCCCATTCTTGAAAAAAATAATCAGGCAATATCATGGCACTATTTCTTGTCAAAATATATCAGACGGAACTGAAAATTATATTGTTTTCAAACTAATTGTATAGACTTTTTTACAAACATTTACAAATATATGTAACAGTTCAGCCATAGTCATTCACAAAGTGCCATAATATACCATTACATGTAGAATACAAGAAAAGCGTATAACTATTGTAGCATGCATTTGCTATGATATAGTCATACGCCTATTTCTTTTGCCTTGCCTATCCAACTACCCTATCTACTACTCGTTTCGTAGATTGTCCATCCAAAATTCCGTCATACTGTTTTTCTATAAACTTATCAAAATGTACCATCTTAAATGGTTTTGTAAGGGCTTCCAAAAATTCTTCCTCACTTCTTAGTAACATTCCCGGTGCCTCTTCTTCATAAGGTCCATAAAATCCTCGGTCATATTGCTCTAAATCATAGGCATACAAAAGAATTGGCTTTCCAAGTAATACATATTCCACCACTACCGACGAATAATCTGCCACAAGCAAGTCAGAGACCACAAACAATCCCTTTATATCCGAATATTCTGTCATATCATAGCATCCCTTTGGTAACTTTGGCATAGCTTCCCGAACATGCGGATGTAAACGAACAAGAATACACCAATCCTCGCCTAATTGTTCCATCACCTTTTCCATGGAAAAATATTTAAAAATATCTTTATTCTGTTGGGACGTCTCACGGAATGTAGGTGCATACAAAAGAATTTTTTTTCCTTTTAATTCTGGATAATTCTCATAAACCGCATTTCCGGCTTTCTTTTTGGCAGCCTCATCAAAATAGAAATCAGTCAAAGGTATTCCGGTTGGAAAAATCCGTTCTTTTTTTATTGCAAGTGCATCTTCATAACAAGGAATTACTTTTGAAGAACTGACAAATAAATGGGTTACTTTTTGATTTCCTTTTTTCACACACTTTCTTACCAGCTCATCGCCTTCTGTAGTTAAACCAAAACGCTTAAATGCGCCTACTCCATGCCATAATTGTACAATCTTTGTTTTTTTAGAAGGATTCATATATGCCAAGGGCAAAAAGTTATCATTTAAAAATACATATTCAGCGGTAGCAAAATGGTAACTAATTCCCACAAAAAATTGTAAAGCTCCCTTTATCTTACTTACAACTTTTTTGATTCCTGTTCCTGTAGGGGTAAGAATATTCCGTTTGGAAAGTATCACAAACTGAAATCCCTCTTGTCTTCTTTTCATTTCTTCATATACATAACGAATGTTTCCTTGAAATTTACAATCATGTACCATAAATAATACAACCTTTTTGTTTTTCACAGGAAAGATTCGAAAGAAATGAAAAAGAATACCAAATATCCAATATCCGATTTTCTTCATTTTATCGTCCTCATTTACTCCAAATCATAATTGTCTTTCCAATGGATTTTTGAATATCCAACTCAAATGCCCGATTCATATCTGCAATAGAATGTATTTCTACCAAAGCACCTACTAATTTTCCAAAGTATCCAATTATCTCTGGATGACTTGCATATAACGCTACTGTCTTTTCAAAATCAACTCTTCCGCTCCGACTGCTTCCAAACAAACGAAGTCCTTTTTCCAAAACCATTCTTGTATTAATCGGAACCGGATATTCGGATACTCCAAGTAATGACAACGTTCCCTCTGGATTAATTACATCAATAATTTGATTGATTGCCTTTTGAGATGCTTCCCCGCCCACACATTCAAATGCATGGTCAACTGCTAAATCGTTTGGAATAGCCTTTACATTATAAGTCGCATCTGCAAATGTAAAATCCTCTAATTTTTCATCGTTGGTTCCAAAGATACAAAGATGAACATCGGGGAACATAGATTTAAACAACACCGCTGTAATATAGCCTAAATTACCATCACCCCAAATGCCAACTGTATTTCTTCTAGCATGGGCAATTCCATCGAAACGTCGTATTGCATGAAAACTAACCGATACCAATTCTGTAAAGGCAGCAATGGTCTTATCTATGCCCTCTGGAAGTAATACCGCCCGGTCAGGGTCCAACGCAACCAGATCCTGCATAAATCCGTCAAAACCACTGGCTCTAAAACGACTGCTTCGCAAATAATTTTCAGCAATTACATCATCTTTTTCTACTGGTGTATTCGGGATCATCACAACGCAGTCTCCTGCTTTGTACACACCGCTTGGATCATATACAACCTCACCAATCCCTTCATGTATCAATGCCATCGGAAGTTTTTTTGCCAAAACTTCTGCTGGTCGTACTCCCTGGTAATATCGTTGATCTGCATGACAAATAGACAAATGCGTTGGTCGAACGATCATCTTATCCCCATGTAGATCAATATCCTGAAAAGAAACATCAATTCGTCTAGGTGCAACTAACTGATATACTGCATTCAACATATTATTTTTCTCCTTTTGTCATGGTCTCTGCTACACGCAAATCATATGGATACGTAATCTTAATATTAAATACTTCTCCCTCTACCAAATGTACCTCCTGTCCTTTCATTACAAAAATCTTAGCTGCATCTGTAAGAATTTCTTTCTCTTCTTCTGAAAGGGCATAATACAATTCTTTTAATTTCTTTGCTTTAAACGATTGTGGCGTCTGTCCCTGATACATGTTTGCTCGATTTGGAATGTTTGTAATCACCTTATGGTCATCACTTTCTACAATCGTATCGGTAGCTGGTATCACCGTATCACATGCCCCATACTTCATAGCACAAGAAATGTTTTCCTCAATAATACGGTGTGTTACAAACGGACGCACCGAATCATGCGTAACAATAATCGTATCCTCATCTAATCCATATTTCTCTTCAATATAAGCAATAGAATTCATAATTGTTTCATTTCTTGTTGCGCCACCCGAAATAACAGCAATACGCTCTCCATCTTTCATATATTTTTTCACTAAATTTTTTGTGTGTTCTACCCACTGGGAAGGACACAATACTATAATTTTCTCAAATTTTGGGTTCACATAAAATTTTTCTAATGTATGAACAATAATAGGCTTTTCACCAATTGTGAGAAATTGCTTTGGTTTCTCAACATTACCCATTCTACTTCCCATTCCACCAGCTAAAATAACTCCAAAAACCATTTATTTTCCTCCTTACTCGTTGTTACCCGCGTGAACCATCTATGCACATTCCGAGAGCGTTTTTACTTTATAGGACGTATTCCCCTATAAAGTAAAAAAATCCCTACAGAAAATTTTCTCTTCTGTAGGGACGAATCTTTCGCGGTACCACCCTGTCTTTGGCAAATTGCCATCTTATCTTATGCGTAACGTGCATGAACCGTCATATTCTACTCCTGTTGCTACTCTCAGCATACATTTTTCAAATATACAACTCAAGTGTGAAATTCAAATATTATCTGAACTTAAATGTGCTTTCAGCCATGACACATTCTCTCTGCAAAGAAAATAATATTCTGCCTGCTTTCGCAGTGCACCGTCTTAGTCTTTTTCCATTTTGTGTTTTTGCACTTCTAATTTTTAATTTTACATAGGGTTTTGGATTGTGTCAAGAAAAAGTTTTTTCTATTCTTCTATATCTAGAGACTACATTACTGTTCACAGACAATGCATAACTGCATTTTATTCCTCTTTTCACGGATGTTCTTTTATCTCTTTCACTCTTATTTCATGCTCGCTAGCCATCTTCCATGCTGTTCCTTGTTTTATGGCATAAACAGTACCATTAAAGTCTATAAACGTATATTCAGAGACTTCTTTTGGATTTCCTTTTATGATTATCTTTTTCATTTTAGGGCTATTATCTACAATACCTCTCTCTATCTTTTCAATACAATCTGGCAATTCTAATTCTACTAAAAATTCATCAAATGAAAATGCCACCTCACCTATAACCGTAACCTTATGCCCATCTATACGATCCGGCACCTTTATTTTAGATTTAGGACTTTTCATCATTGCATTATTACATTTTATAATCATAGCAGAAGAGTCTTCTATATTAACCCTATACGTATATAATCCATCTTCTGTTTCGAAAATATTACTATAACCTTTCGGACCTGAAAATTCTGCTTTTACTTCAAATTTCTCTGAAAAAAATTGTTTTAGATAATGGTTAATGCCCAAATTCCCTATACACAAAATAATAACACAAAAAAAAGCTGTAGGTAACGAAAATATATTTTTATATTCTAATTTCATTGCATTACCTCCATACGGCCATCATTCATTTTTACAATATGATCACAAGAAGACTCTATATCATACTTGTTGTGAGAAGCAATTATCACTACAGCTCCCCTTCTAGCTTCTTCCTTTAAAATATCATGAACTAATTCAATACTATTTTCGTCTAACGCATTGGTTGGTTCATCTAAAAGAAGCAACTCTGGTTTTTCAAAAATTGCCTGTGCTATATTTAATTTTTGTCTCATTCCTAATGAATATTTTCCTACTTT
Source organism: uncultured Lachnospiraceae bacterium (assembly GCA_902786205.1). Classification (GTDB taxonomy): domain Bacteria; phylum Bacillota; class Clostridia; order Lachnospirales; family Lachnospiraceae; genus CAG-411. The sequence continues at coordinate 30,069 of CADABQ010000018.1, forward strand.
CAATTCACTATCAAGCCCTACTCTTTTGAGTGAATCTTCTATATCATCTATAGTTGCAGTATTTTTAATTTTTGCAAGTAATGCTAAATTATCCCTACTATTTAAATAAGGCAAAAGTTCCATGTTCTCTATTATAATTCCTAGGCTTGGCGGAAACGAAATATCCTTATGAAGTACTTTACCATCTATCACAATATTCCCCCTTGTTTCTCTTATCAGCCCAGCAATACTTCTTAAGAGCATTGTTTTTCCAGATCCATTTGCACCGCACAAACCATATATTTTTCCATTTTCAAAAGTATAATTAATATTATCTAATACTTTTTTCCTTTTCATTATTTTCGTTAAATTTTCTATCTTAACCATCGTATCTTCCTCCATAAAAATCTCTGTTTTTTATTTTCCATACACATGCAAAATAAAAGATCACGCATAACGCAATCTCAAGTAATATATACTCTATGTACTCCTCTATTCCGTTATATTTTCCATTTTTAACAATATGATTAAACAGAAATACGCTAGCAATTCCATGCTCTGTATTGAATACGCAATTGCCTATGATGCTGAAAATAATGCACACAACTGCTGCCGCAGTGCGCTTAATATATAAACTAATCAAAAAAACGAATATACACATATTGAAAATGGTCATAAAATAATCAAAAAAATCGAAAAACATTTTATCAAAATGATTGTTTGCATATTTATAATCCACAATATAATTTATTAACACAGAAAGCACGACAAAAGTAAAAACCTGCTTTCCTATTTTCAACAATAACCTGGCAACATAACTATATATGTTCACACTTCTTGAGAGCTTTAGAACTCCATATGAATCCACATAAAAATCCTTCCACTCTGCAAAATACAAAATCAAGATAATAACCGGAGTGAGAAACGCCATATAAACTAATACATATTCTTCTCCCATTTCGTTTTCATTTAACCTACTTAGTATTGGCATCATCTTTTGCAATCCGCTATTACATTTCATAAAATATAGTTGCATGGAAACAACAAAAATAAATATACCATAATAAGCCCAATTTCTTTTTAAATCCATATATCCTCTCTATTCCTTAGCCTAATAAATATTCCTTTTACTATAGTCAAGACAAGTATTAATCCACCCATAAAACCAAGACAATCATATAAATTTCTATTCTCACCACAAACCCCTGTTACCACCTCAAAGCCTGACAAAAGAATACAAGTTGGATAATATAGTGAAGTAACGAAATACCATAAACTAAATGAAACAATTACAGAAATTTTTGAGGCAGTCCTGCTATTATATATCTCCATAATCTCCTTGACGTACCATACCAAAATCAAATATCCCATCATAACAATATATTGAATGAAAAATGCTGGCATTACATTATGTTTTATCATTACCCTTACATCTCCCGCAGTTAAACACGTTATAACTTCTATTAACATATATATACTAGCGACTGCACATGCAACGCGAGCTGCGTTTTTTAATCTAAAATCATGCCAACCTTCTATACTCGTATATCTGGTTAATCTGCTTATAGCATCCCCATCATTGATATAGTCCTCTAAGAAAACAAATAATATCATCGGTATTACAAGTATATTTACGGAAGCAGTGTAATCTCCTATCACAAGATTCTCTGTAAGACTTGTCTTATTTATAAATTCCTTGTTGAACATTTCATATAGCGGTATAAATGTTGTCAATCGATCAATCAACAGTATGATGAACACCGTTAAATAACCACATAATTTTCTATATTTCATTTCTTTTTCCTATCGTATATACCAAAAAAATTACAGCAATATAAATAATAGTAACCTCTAAAAATAATGGGACAATTGTATCTGCACCATACTCACTAGCTGGCTGAAATAATAATGCTATAGAATTCTTTTTTTCAAATAATGCAAACCATATAGCAAAAATCATACCATAAACAAGTTTTATATCTTTTAATTTTAGTGCACACATTGTGCCTGCCATTGCCACAATACCCGCAACAAATGCTATGATTAGGCTAAATAATAAATTAGCCAATAATGCGTGATCTATTTGCCATCTTATAAAGCCGTCATGTACCAATTGATCTGATTCAATTTGTGTAAGTTTTCCTCCATTGAATGCAATAAAAGTAAATAACATATTTAGAAACATACTCAAAAATATAATCAAAAAACCGCCACAAAAAGATAAAAGCATATTTTTCCTTAAGTAGTTATTCTTTCCCATTCTGCTAATAACAGCAATCTCATACCCACTTTTTCTTTCTCTCCAATTCATAGTTGAAAAAAGCGCAAGCATATACAAAGGAAGTGGCCAAATAAATATACTCTGTAACATGTGATGATTCATAACGGAACTACATCTCAAAAAGAAACATTCCTCAGGATAATATACACCCATTGTTATAAATTGTTTTATAAACAGTAAAATTTCTGTAGACGGAAATAGCAACAATATCATTATTAGTACATTTCTCAATCTATTTTTCCATAATTTTTCCAAAAAAAACATAATCATATACCTCTCAAGTGTACCGAATTAAGTCCTGTTGCCTAATTCAGTACACACAATTTTATCCAACTTTGAAATAATTATTAGTTTGTTTCCTCGTCCCAATATCCTGAAACAACATAAGTCTTATTAGAATCATTATTATTTTCAGCTGCAAGTCTCACATCTCTCTGAGATGCCTTTGAAGTAGCATCATAGTAATGTGCTCCACTTCCTTGTGCTACATTATGTGTCTTATCTGATACAACAGTAGTTCCATTTTTTTTAGTTGTAAGCCAGAATGTAGCTATCTTTCCTTTTCCCTCTGCATTATAGGTCAAATCGACTTTCCATTTATTTTTTACATTTGTTGTTTGTCTATATCTTGCAGCTGTTGTTGAATTCCCATAATGTTCTTTCAAACTAAAGTTGAAATCAACATTGTCGTTGCTGGCCTTTGAAATCATCGGTGCTCCTAATAATCCTATTGCAATTGCACCTATTGCAATAGATTTTTTATACTTACTTACCTTCATATTTTAACCCTTGTATAATCACTTTGATGTAGGTAATCATACTTTCCTTTCTTTAAATTCAATAATAATAAAAAGCTTCTGTTTTTTTTCTTTAATTTCTCCGTAAAGACATTCAGGAATATCAACTTCTCTCCACATCAAAACAGAGTCAGTCCCCATAATGATATCTGTAGCCAATTCTTCCATTTTGTCTGAAAGTCTTTTCTTGAAATTACTTAGCATCCTTTTTCACCTCCGTCTAAAGCATCCATGTTATTTGCTTTATAAAGGCTATTTTCCCTCTGTTAAACTATGATGATGAACCTTCAATGTCTAGGGGAACGTATCCCAACTTTCTTCCTCACATCTACCATACACCGAGTGTCAGCCAAGCTCCTACTAAAATGTAATTCTTTAAAAACATTTTTTAATTATCTCTTTACTTCAGCTATAATAATAAATATTTTACAAAACCAGTTTTGTTTTTGAACAATCCCGAAATATTTTGTTATATCTCCAAGACTGTACTTTGTTTTTACTTTTCTTCCAGTTCCCTGCGAAGGCACTCTGGCACCTCTACTTCGCCCCATATTACATGGCATCCCATACTTGTTGCAAAAAACACAGACAATGCTAGTAAGCCAGATGTCAATTCGGATAACCATTTTTTATAAAGCAAATTACTTTCCCTCCTTCTACTCGTAATATTTCGATTAGTTGCAAACATAATGTCCAAAAAACAGTTTGACGAAAATGCTTGATTGGAATAATCAGCGCCAATATAACCCAAATTCCAATACAAAATACAGCTTTGATTTTGCACATTATTTTTTCTTTTTTCTTATACACTTTAATTTGACCATACTGCAATGGTGCTCTAAAGCATATTAGACATCCATATCCCAACAATACATATATAATATAATCAAACTCTATATGTATTGTCAGTTCTACAACTATTTGAAAGAAGAATAAAGAAAACATTAAACATCCTAGGAATGTCTTTCTATGCGTTCCACCTAAGAACTGTTTTATCGAAAAAATAACCAAAAAGGAACATGTAAATATCATAAACTTATTTTGTATAAACATAACCAAACAAAGTACTAATATTTTTTCCATTTCAGATAATAATACACTCATTGAATATTTTATCTTTTCATTTTCACTTTCAGAATATGCCCTCTCTTGATTAGCCATTGCAATGTATTTGTCTATCAGTATTTCATTAAAACTCTTCTTAGATAACTCCATATATTCTTCCTCCCATTTTTTTCTATCACATTCATGTCCTCTTTGCAATACATCTGGCACGAACGACAATATTGTGGCACAAACGACAGAAAATACCACACGAACAGTTAGTATATAATTTTTATTAGCAAAAAGAAAAGGAAGTGAAAAAATACCACTCCCTAATTATACAACAGCTTCAAAGACACCAAAACAAGACGGAAAAGGTTCCGAATACATAGATGTAATCAATCATCAGGTGCCATTGTATGGAACAATGATAATGGCATCTAGGAAAACATTTAAATATTAGTTACAGTAAATCTCAAACCAAAGGAAAAACAGTTGGAGAGAGCCTCCCGTTCAATTGCATTATCAAAAAACAAAAAGGGAAGCAGATGTTATAAAAAAAGTGCCAATGATTACTTGACACAAACACGGACTTCTACTTAGTTTTCATTTTTTATATTATATGATACAATTCTCTCAAAAGAGAACTACCAAATATCAATAAATATCAATGAAATACACTGATAATCCAACAGATGGATTATCTTCAGAGGATATTCGCTTCGTGAGTGATGAAGCTTTTCTAGATATGGATTATTTCATGAACAAAGAACTGAATGATGATTTTGGAGAAGAAGGTTTTTATAATTTTTAATCGTTCTCTACATTCATTGGAAAATGCTCCTTTTTTATCCTATCTAACGTATATTCCATCAACATACATTTTTTTCTGCTCAAAAAATCGAAATTTCCTATATAGTAAAACGATTACCATACAAATGCCCATAATTGACACTTGTATGGTAATTATAAAATTATCGAACCGCTCAGCCGAGGTCATTCATAAAGTGCCAGAATATACAAATTGACTGAACTGTTTCAAATTATCTCTGCATACTTGCAATTAACTTTTTAAACATATCCTTTAAATTTACAGTAGGTTTCCATCCTAAATCTAACAACCTACTACTATCCAAGCGAATAATCATTTCTGGATTGTAACCAAACGCCTTTAAATCCTTTGGAGTATCCACCTCAACCTGAATTTTTGACGCAGGGAATGTATCACATACCAACTGAGCCATATCGTAAATGGAAATGGCAGTCTCCATATTGGTTACATTGTAGGCTTGTCCATTCTCGCCCTGTAACAAGATGATCAACAATGCTTTCACTGCATCAGCAGTATAACAATAACTACGAACCGTTCTACCAGGTGTGTGTAATACTATATTTTTCTTTTCCATTGCACAACGTGCAAATTCAGCAAACACACGACCATCCTCATAATCTACACCTGCACCAAATGTCTGTGACAAACGGGCAATCTTTACAGGAACCTGATATTCTTCTCCATAGGAAACACATAAACACTCTACCATACGTTTTCCTTCAGAATAACTGCTTCGAACACTCAATGGATCAATGTATCCATAATCCTTTTCTGTAATCATTCCGGCATCTTTGGAAGGCGTTCCATATACCTCAAGCGAAGAAAGGTATACCACGGACTCCACTTGTTTTTCCTTTGCAAAATTCATCACATTTGTGGTTCCATCCAATGCTGTATGAATGGTTTCAACCGGATTTGATACAAAGTACTTAGAACTTGTAGCACTGGCACCATGTACAATATAATCTACCTTCCCTGTATAGGCAATAGAATCATTGATATCTCCTACACAAATATGAAAGAGTGGGTTTTCTAACACACTTGCAAATATACTCTCTGCCTTTTGTTTATTACGAACGCATGCTACCACTGAAATTTTCAAATTATGAATGCGATCTGCACAAAGAAGAGCCTTTACAACCTGAGAACCGATTAATCCAGTCGCTCCAGTTACAAATACAGTCTTCCCATCCATCTTCTTAAAATCCACTTCACTGTTGGCAATTGCCTCTAAATCTTCCTGTAATACCTTATCCTCTGGACTTTCAAACATAATACTTACACCTTTCTATCAACAAGTGGACAAGTCCACATCAATTCCCTATTTCCCTCACTCGCAAGGGACTTGCTCCACTTTGTGTGCCAGATGCGAGCTGCATACTTTTGCAAACATTCTCCTTTCGCATCTGTGCACATCCCGCGGAGTGTTTTGCTCTATAGGACGCACTTTCCTATAGAGGCAATATCTGTAACAGACCTGTCTTAGTGAATTCCATTTGTCAAACCAATACCAAATGCCTGTTCATTTTCCTTATACTGTATCAAAGCACGGAACATATAAACATCTTCCGGAGTCGTTACTTTAATATTTCCACGATTACCCGGAATCATGTGAACATCCTTACCAAGCGTAGTCATAATTGTACAAGCATCTACCATATCTTCATAAGTAGGATTTACTTTTCGAATTTCATCATGTGCAGCAATAATGTCTCCTAAGCGGAAGCTTTGAGGAGCCTGTGCAGCAAAAGTTTCCTTACGATATGGCACCTGATCCACCTTATTTCCCTCATGACTTAATAAAATTGTCTCATAACAAGCCGTACAGGTAATGGCATTTCCTTTTTCCTTTACACTCTCAATATTCTTTGAAATCGTTTCATCAGAAACAAATGGACGCACTCCATCATGAAGCAGAACAATAGAATCCGAAGGATTTTCCGACTCAACTGCTTTTAATCCAAGATAAATAGAATCCTGTGCAGTAGCACCACCTGGAATTACCTTTACTACTTTATCGATATTATATTTACGGATCAGCTTTTCAGCCTTCTTTATATACTCCTCTAATACAGAAACATAGATCTTATCAATCTCATCATGTTCCTGAAATAACTCTAAAGTATGGATTAAAATTGGTTTTCCATTAATCTCCAAAAACTGTTTTGGAATACCGCAACCCATACGAACTCCCTTACCACCTGCAAAAATAATCGCAATATTACTCATTATATAACCGCCTTTCTTATTCCTCTTCTTTCATAGAAGAAAAATTCAACTTCCGCATTCTTTTCACTCGAACTCTTGTGTCTTTGATCTTTTCTTTAATATCTTCTGGCACATTGCCAAGAAGGATCCAGTCAATTACACGATCCGATGCATGACTATCTATGTAATCAAAGTGTAGTCTTACATACTCTTCTACTTTTTCATACTCATAATCTTTATTTTCTAATGCCGTCATTAACTGTTCAAAATCATAGCACACTTTACCTGGTGCTGCTTCTTCATAGTCTCTGTGAAAACCTCTTGAAAATGCATACTGTATCTTATCAAATGCAAAGAAAAGCATAGGCTTTCTCATCAAACTAAATTCAAAAATATTAGATGAATAATCCGTAATCAACAGATCTGTAATGTAGAACAGATCATTTATATTAGGGAATGTATTTACATCTACAAATCGGTCCTTTTGTTCCTCTTTAATTGGAACAGGCTGTGCTACCCATGGATGCATTTTAAATAAAATCACATACTCATCCCCACAGAAACGATATAATCTGTCAAAATCAATCATCTCATATGGATAATGTGCGGTTGCACGATTTCTACCTCGATAAGTTGGTGCAAACAAAATGACTTTCTTTCCCTTACACATTGGATACAATTCATATAATTCTTCTGTCTTCTTCTTACGATATTCCTCGTCTAAATACTCATCCATACGTGGCATTCCTGTTGGTAAAATCTGCTCATCATTAATACCAAACACTTCTGAGAAGAACTTACCAATATGTCTGGAACCGGCAATTCCATACTTATATTGACGATGACAACTAACCGGTGCTGGACATCCTAAATGTCCCCAACGACTATATCCAGAAGATTTAAATCCTGCTCCTGCATGCCATAACTGTATCAATTTTGTTCTTTCGTTAATCTCTAACCAGTCAAAAATCGGTGCATGATCGTCAATAAAAATCATACGGCTTTTTGCAATTTTTTTCAACAATTCACGCGTACTTTTTTTCGTTTGCTTTTCGTAAGAAGCAGGTCTTGCAGAAGTTAAGATTGTGTACTGTTCATCTAATTTTCTTTCAATCATACGGTCTTTTACTGCCTGCAAGTTACTTCCTAACGTTGGGCTTTGCTCTGTCATAAATAAAATGGTATTTTTACATTTTTTATATTTTTTCACATATCTGTGGTAAAGGAACTTCCACTTCATTCGACCCATATTTTTACGAATTAATGTCCTAGGCTCAACCAAAGCACTTTTCACAATCTGTCGATTGGTTAATTGCTCCATAGCGGACTTTGTAGCATCCATACAATACATAACTAAAGCAAGCTCTTCTTCATCTTCTGTAACTGAAAAGTTTACAATAAAAGTCTTACCTCGGTTATTATGAAGGAAAGAACGAGAATAATCTTCCATATATGGGACAATAGAAGGATCTACTACACATCTTGTCCATATATCTTCCCCATCACACACAACAATGGAGTATGTTCCCATTCTTAAACATTTACAATCTCCTGGATTCGTAATATTTAGAGACAATCGGATAGTATCTTGTGATATTTTTTCCTTCTTAAAGAATGCTTTCGCCTTATATAATCCATTCACTGCATAAAATTCCAATTCTTTTTTTGAATCTTCTGCATTCTTAAATTCTAATTTCACATCCATATATACGGTAATTCTTTCCCATTTGATATTGATTACACTTGCAGTCAATCGTCTCTCATTCATACAATTATTCATCTAACTTACCTCTTTTGCTCTCTTTGTTTCCCATATCCATGATATCTTCACTAAATGCTAATTTCTTAAGCATCTCTATACTCAAATGTTGTGTTCCGATAAAATCTGCTCCTAAGTGCAACGCCTCCACAACAGATGTGTAAGAATTTGTAGTAAAAAGCAATACTTTTATTTTAGCACTTTGCAAAGCATCTGCAATCTCTTTATCATATGTCTTGTTTGACATAGTGATTAAATTTATTTTTTCTTTTTTACAATAACGAGTCAAATTCTCTAATGTAATTTTCTTGGCTTCCCATTTTTCTCTTTCTGGTAAATAATATGCAATTCTGCATTTGAGCCGCATTTGTTCTTTAAGATAGGAAACATCATATTTTGTTTGCACTCGAATAATAATTTTTTTCATCAACTCTTCGTTTCCAGAAAAAATCTCATTCATCTGCAAAACCATACCTTCTAACGTTTTTTTGTTTGGTCTTCCAATATCTAAAAACAATGTTGCACCCTTTAAAGTTGAGAATTTAGAAATCAATTGCTGCATGTCACAGCTTTCAAAAACCCCATATGCTTTTTTTGGCATAAATTCATCATAGGATGGTGGACCTTCCTCATGTTGTAAACTATCCATATTGTACTTATCATACGTTGTATCCGACCACCCATTTACACAAACCATTTTTCCATCACTTGTTAATCTTACATCTGCCTCAAATTTCCGAAAACCATCTTTCCATTTTTCTTGCATCGTTCCCAAATGATTCATATTTGTGTATTGCAATTGTTGTCCACCTAAACCAACAGCAACCAATTTCTTTTGCCATGGGTAAGTTTTCTTTTGTTCTTTTTGAATAAAGCGTCCATTTTCACGTAAAAAATAACGCAACTCCCTTTGTAAAATATACTCATACGCACAAACGGAAAGCCTTTTTCTAACACCCTTTTTCATACTTTCAATAAGGACAGAAACTATATACGAAGCATCCATTTGTTCTGGTTTTATAAAACGCTCTGGATATCCGATTCGCTCCCCCCAATAAGAAAGCTTTTCATTCCAGACAAGTCCAACACTTGGCACTTTTAAGGCATATGCTATAATATTTGAGTGCATTCTTCCCGCTATAATTCCTTTGTATCCGGCTATTGTCTGAATCAACTGTTTTGTAAAAATAGCACGATCTACCAAATATCGTTCTCTCTCATTTTCTTTACCGGCAGCCTTTAAGATTTCCAGTGCAAAACAATAATCTGCCCTTAATCCATTTGTAAATAACTGCCATTCATATCCGCAGCTTTCAATCTCATTTATCATAGATAGCCATAAGGAAATTTGTCTTTCTTTATCAAATCCATCTATTCCATAATCTTGAAAAATTTGATCTCGTATAATACCAAGACCAATTACCTTTGAATTCTTATCTCTTCTAATGTTGTAAACTTCAGGCACAGCAATTGCAGAATCTATCGCTTTTTTTACTCGGATATTCGTATTAGTAATATAGGAGTCTTTTAACAAATGAATATCATCACGCCCTGTAATTCCCTTTACACAGCTATAATTCAACCTTTGTTTTAAAGCTTGACATCTCTCATCTTCTTCCTCATATCCTTCTACGCCTACACCGTTAAAAAATACGGGAATCTGTTTTTCTTCTGCAACATCTAAAATATTAGAAACCTTTTCATAAAAAAATTCTTGTTTGTACTTTATTAAGCCGCCCCCCGCAAAAATAATCAAATCTGCAAGACGAAGCAATTCAGGATCTTCAACATAAATGTTATATTGAAAAACCTGATAAGTGATATTTTGTATATGAGAAATTGCTTTTTCAATATAATATCGTGCGGTATCAGCAATCACAGTATCTCCAAGATTTCGATTTACAATGGAGACTAACAAGACATTGATTTTCTTGCACATTTCAAATCCTCCGGCATATGTTATTACACTATGAAACAGCAGGTCACTAACCAAACGTTAGCGACCTGCACCTATCCTACTATGCATCTATATTTTTCCTTCCACATCTCGCAATGCGCCCAAAATAAAATCTGAGGAAATCTTCTTGTATTCCAATCTTTGTTTGTTAATTGGTTCATAATCAATATCTGTCCCAATAAACTTCTTTCCCTCAAAACACTTTGCAATCATGCGATCCGTTAAACCAAACATTTCCAGCAAAGAAAGTATCTTATTTCCATCTCTTTTACCAACAAAAAATTGCTAAAATGCAATGGCGATGCAAAATTCAAAACTTTCGTGTGTGGTCATTGATAGATACCAATGTTCATCCTTTTTACCTCTATATAACTAAATCATCACACTAAATCATTTTTATTTTAGCATAGAGCATTAGGAAAGTCAATCTTTGGTATCCTCACTCAGCATTGAAAGGTAAATTCATTTATAGTTTGCCATTTTCGTAAAAATCATGTTTTCCCAAATTATTATAAAATTTTTAAAAGCTACCCACATCTCTTTTTTACGCTTTCCCTATATCATAATTTTCTAAAAAAATTTTGATTTTTTTAAACTTTATCTTAGACTAAACATACTAATTTTTCCTTCCAGTACTGCTCCATTTTCCTACTGTCACAGCACCAATAGAAATATCTGCTATTTCTCCATTATGTGTTAATTTCTTTTTTAAACATAAATAATTATAATAAATATCCATATCATTTGTGTTTTTTCCCAAAATTCGTTCTTCACTTGCAGTAAACACATACTTCTTCGCATTTACCTTTGAGTTATAGAGCTTAATTTCTTTTGCAAAAGAAGATGTAGCACTTTTCAAATTTCCATTTTTGTCACAATAGCTTCCTGCCCTGTATCCATGATGTCCAAATTTGCAAAAATCAAAATCGCCAGTAAAAACAGCAGCATAAACTCCTGTATCTGTAGCAGCGCTCAATCCATCATAACTTAAATCGCCTAAAAAATGGCTTTCAAAGGCCCTTCTACCGTTACAATCATTGACGAATTATTACAAGCCAATTCATCGGTCTCATGATTCGCAAATTTCTTTGCCGGACCATACACAGTAATATGTGTACCATTATATGTTTTTTTTAATTTGAATTCGTATCCGCTATTTTTTATTTTTTCTTCTGAATATTCCTTATGTTCTTCTTTAAATTTCTTGTACTGTGCTTTGCTCACTAACTTTGTCAAAATCACATTATGATTCTTAACAGCACCCACAGCCGATTTTACCTTGTTTCTATTTTCTTCCGGTCCTACTGCAGTATATATAACTTCCTTTACATATATGTCCGGATCCGTTAATAATTTTTTAATTGCACCCATATGATCTACATGATTATGTGAAATAATTAATATAGGGATGTAAATTTTTCCATAGTCTTTCGATTTATCACAAGTCTTTAACATTCTCGCCTTTAAATGTGAATAATCTTTTTCACTTCCGCAATCTATCATAACATACTTTTGATTTCCACAGTCTATAATTGAAGCATCACCTTTTCCAGCAGTTCCATCTTTTGCATTAAAATTTGTATCCTGTACATTGTAACACTTAATTCCCGTTATAGGTGTTGCGATTGATAGTGTTGTCATTCCCATCGTCTGAACACTTGTCGAGATAGCTGCTGGGGTTTTTGTTGGTACTACAATTGGATTGTCAGTGAATGTTGATACTTTCTTCTTACCTACCGTTACCATACATGTATATTTCTTTTTGGAAACTGTTGCAGTAACAATCACTTTTCCTTTTTTCTTTGCTGTAACTTTTCCATTTTTATTTACACTTGCCACCGAATCCTTATTCGATTTCCATATTGCTTTCTTCGTTGTTCCTTTTACTTTTAAAGTGTAACTTTTTCCCTCCATTAATGTTATTAATGTCTTATTTAATTTCACCTCAGCAGCAGATACTACATCTATATCGATCATTATCAATACAAATAACAACATTACCAAAACAACTCTTTTACATACTTTTTTCATTTTTATGCTCCCCTCCATCTTATGTTTTGTTATTTATTTAGTTTACAATCATAGTATTTTTATATTCTATCATACTTATAAATCTTGTGCAAGTCTACTAAATGTAAACTTATTCCCCATAATACTCCATCTGTAACACTACCTTTTTTTCTTCACAATATAGGTTCCTTTTTTCCCTACTCCATTTTTATTTTCTGCCCAATAAACTAGTTTTGTACCTTTTTTTAGTTTTTTCGTTTTCACGCGAAAAGTCCCATTGTTGTGTATCTTTGCTTTATATCTTTTCTTTCCAATCTGAACATACACTTTTGTACCCGTATCGCTCACAGTAGCTTTTCCGCCCGCTGATTTGACCAAATGTACTTTTCCGCGTATTGTTTTGCTATTGGCTTTTATTTTCCATAATCTTGGAGTATTTGGCGCATACTCCTTTTTGATATAGATTTTACTCTTTCCATTTCCTTTTCGGTTGGTTGCATAAATGCTCACTTTTACACCCGAATTGGTTTTTGGAATAGTAACATTATGATGATACTTTCCATCACTTGAATCATAAGATGAATGTTTGCTTGTATATTTCTTATCACCTACCACAACAGTTATCTTACATTTTTCGTCGATCAATACTTCTAAATTTGATTTAGAATTATAAATCACACCTCCAGACACTTTCGGTACATTTGGAAGTTGCTGCACAACAGCTTTTCCTACCGTAACGCTTCTTCTGTACACATTATCAATGCTATAAAACTTGATTTTTGTACCACCTGTAAGTAATTTTGGCAACGTCATTGTAAATTTTTTATCGGAAATAGAAACTGCAACTTCTTTTATCACTAATCTGTCATCAAACAATTCTGATTTTTGATACGCTTGTTTTCCACCATTTTTTGCAACATACGCATAGGTATCATCCACTATTGCAACTAATGTAACATATTTATCATGAAAATCTCCTGTAATTTTAGTGGAATTACTATTCACCTGATTAACTGTAAGTTTATTCGGTCCTGTTCGTTTCACCGTTACAACCGTTCTTGCACTTGCTCTTCCGTTTGAATCTACTGCATAAACATACACAACCGAATCCGCTTTTTGAATTGGTAATGCATAAGAAAATGTTCCTTTTGCATTTACCGTTGTTTTATAAATTTTTCCAGATTGTAATTCAAAGAAAATTTTTGCTTTTGGTTCTGCTTTTCCACTAATTTTTGTCATTCGATTGGAATAGCTATCCACTATAGGTGCCTCTAAAACACTTTTGTTTATGTTGTTGATTCGAAAATATGCAACGGACTTATTGCCCTTATAATCTTCTGCCAAAACAGAGTACACTCCATTTTTAGAACAATTAATTGTATTGTTTGAGACAGTTTCGGCTTTCTCCCAGATGATTGCGTTTTGTGCAAACTTTCCATAGGTATATTGAATTTTTTTCACACCACTTCTATCCGAAACATGTAACTTCACTTTCACATCCTTATTTGTCTCCACTTCATCATTTAAAGCTGTCGTCACAATATTAGGACCTTTTGTATCCTCATTGCGCAATTTTTGCAAATCGACTTCATAATATAAATATCCATTTTTCTCTTCTTTCAGTCCCTTAATCCATTCTTTTTGATCTGCAATTTGCTTTGCGCCGGAACCCGTCTTATACAAAACATCCGAAGAGGAAGTAGAAACCACATTCCAATTGTTGTCTGTTTTCTCCTTAAGCACTCCATTCATGGCTGCTTTTTCAATATAATCCTGTAACCACTCGCGATGTTTCTCTGTACTACAACTATAAATTTTGGTAGAAGCTATTTCTTTAGCTAAACTTCCCGTTGCATCTATTCGAACACCGACAACAATAAATTCCTGATCGTCACTAATACTAGAACCATTTATTGTTATATTTTCCACTCTTTTAGACTCGCTGATCTTATTACCATTAATGTCATATCTTGGTTCATTATCAATATTCATTGTATACTCTATTCCATCGAATACAAAGAAACTACTGAGATTCTTTCTCCATTCCTCTTTCATCAAAAATCTGGTATTATTGGAATCCGATATCTCATCCAAATCAGAATCCGTTGTTTGCGAATCATCCGATGTTGTAACATACCCACTAGCTGCCCATTCTAACCACTCTTTTAATTGGCTGCCTTTCATTTTATATAAATACAATCCACTTTTATATTTTCTCATGTACGGTAAATAAGAAAGCAAAAAGTCATCCTTAATATCGATATAATCTTCTGCATTACCCTCTCCATAATTTAAATATGTGGATTCCGCCACAATCGGGAGGGAACTATATTTTGTCAACTTTGTATTAATATAATTCATCGCATAACTCATTCTTATATTATTCATCAACTGTATAATTCCCGTATCTTCTAAAGTTGCAAAATAATTATACCATCTCTCATTTGATGCAATTTCCGCCAAAATAGTACTATAGGCAGTTTGCATAATATTTTTCCACTTTCCCCAATAGTTATTTGCAATCAATTCATCTTCTTTTATATTTAAAGTAATTCTTTTTATAGAAGACATTCTGTTCGTAATAGATACCTTTGTACTATCTTTCTGAAGTTTTAAATCAATCACTCCTAATGCTCTTCCAGAAGGAGGAAGCATAACTAAATTTTTTCCATTTACCAACCCAGTCTGTAAGTCTACTCCTGGAAGTTTATTATACGCCGCGCTATTTGCAGACTGAGAAGGAAAAGAATAATGTTTATGCCCACAAAGCACAACATCCACATCATTCAATTTTGTTAAACTATACCCTACATTTTCTGCCATTGGCTGAGGATTTTCCTCACCCACACCTGAATGTGCAAGAACAACAACAATATCTGCTCCTTGTTCCTTTAATTGCTTGGCATTTTTCTTGGCATTTTCTACAATATCCTCAGTCGTTAAAACACCTACATAACTGGTTCGCTTCGTGGAAAGAACAGGGATGGTTTCTCCAATCACACCAATTTTCACTTTAAAATCGGTTCCATCCTCTGCCTGAAGGGTACGCTCTAACATAAGGGTATTGTTAAATAAATTTTTTCCTGTATTTGTATTCCATACATTGGATAAAACGGTAACTTTGCTTAATCCACTCTGTTTTAATTGCGTCTGAACATAATCGATTTTATAATCAAACTCATGGTTTCCAAGTGTGATTGCATCATAACCAATTGCATTCATTGCCTGATAAATGGGTTGTATTGCTTTTTCATCTTGTTCGTATATATAATCTGTTGTATAATCATACAACACATCACCTAAATCAAAAACGACTGCATTTCTTGTTCCTACTTCCTGTTTTCCCTCTTTTATTGCTGTTGCAACACGAGATAATCCACCTATCGAAACGCTGTTTCCTTTTTCATAGTCTGTTGTGTCAAGTTGCCCATGCAAATCGGTTGTGAACATAATTCGCAAATTTGCATCTTTGCTCACAGGTTCTACAGTTGCTTCTGTTGTCGGCACGATTGCCCCATTTGTAGCCGTTTGAAGCGGTTCCGTTGTAACCATTGGTTCCTCTGTTGTAGTCGGTTCTCCCGTTATACTTGGAACTACCGTTTCTGTAGCTGTTGTTTCATTTTGCACAATAGCAGCCTTCACTTCCACTCCATCTAACGGTACCAAAATCTGTATCAAGAGTAACATCATACAAAGCCATACACATAATGTCCGCTTTTGTTTTTTTTCTTTCAAATTTCTTTCCTCCTGTCTTATCACATGTACTCTCGGAGTCTCTTTGTGCCTGATTTTGCAAAATGGTTTTTTGTCAGATATGCACAAATTTATGAGGCGTACGTGGAGCGTACGTTGATTAAAGCAAAAGTGGGTGCAAGGGAGATTCCGAGAGTACATTCACATAATTTGACTTAATATCTTTCTTATTATAACACGTTAACCATATTTTATGGCACTTAAATATCAGTAACTTTCTTATTCCATCTTTTTGCCAGAATCGAAATAGTTCCGCCAAGGTTATTATAAAGTGTTGGAATATACAAATTGGTTAAAAATATTATTTGGGACTGAACTGATACCCAAAAACAAAAAAATAACTGTGCATCTATTTACATGCAGCAGTTCTTTTCTGTTTTCTGTAACCAATCTTACCCTTTTTTATTTCCTTTCACTTTCTTCCAAGTAGCAACCATAACAACCTTCATATTTTTTTTAACGTTCCACTGCCCAATTTTTTCCTCATCTTGAAACAGATACGGAGTAGCAATTCGTTTTTTTACCTCCTCGCCATTACAAAACCCCCTCTTAGTGTACCACAGTTCTTCTCCTTCTATATTAATCCGCATTCTCCATCCAACAAATTTATATCCCGGTAAATAGTACTGATTTTTCACAAGTGTATACTCACCATCATTATTCACAACCTCTGCATCACGATACTCATACATTCCTCTTTTCGTTTTATTGATGGTCGGATAATTACTCTTTGCATCCTCTCTACTCCCATGATAATAAATATAAAACGGATGATGCCCAATTCTTTCCTTATTTTCCTCTAAATCTTTTTTTGTAATGTAATCCGTACAAATTGTGTTGGCTCCTGTATCCAATAATCTCTGTGCAACTACAATATCATTATTCAAAGTATAGCAAAGACTATATAAACCTGCATTTTTTATTTTTTCTAAAAACTCTGGCTTAGCAAAGTGCATCCTCAAAGCTAGTGCACAAATCCCATTATCTAAACAATAATTTATAATGTCATCTAGCTTTCCTATGTCATTTCCCACTAAAAACTGATAATGTTTAAATCGATATTGTTCATTCATTGCTTGAAACATTTCCTTGGAATATGCCTGAATGAGCAAGCGATCTAACAATTCTTTCTCTCCATGAAACGCATCTACCAGCAGACCAACTCTTTTCTTTGCCTCTTTCCCATTGATATTATGAAAATCAATCTCAAACAGATTCTTGGTATCTTGTTTCATAATTTTTACAAATTTACGGATAGGAGGAATCTTATTTCCATGAACCCTCAATTTTTTGAGCTTCCTATATGGCATATACGAAAAATGGGACGCAAATTTAATTCCTGTCCACCTGCAATTCGACTTACTCCATCCATGACAAAGTACAAGCTTATCATCTGCAGTTTTTGAAATATCCACTTCAAAATATTTGTAGCCAAGTTTCTTTCCATGTTCATAGGCTTCCATAGTATTATGGTAAGTCTTTCCATTCATACCGCCAAAAGCATGCGCCATAAATGGATTTAAAAACATTTTATATCCATTGTTCACTTTTGTTCCATCCGCCAACTCCCACTTTGCTTCCAAAATATACGCCTTTCCACTTTCCTGGAACTTGATCGTATCCTTTTCATTTAATAACAAAAGTTTTGGCATACGTCTTTGGTTTTCATACCATAGTCCATCCTCTGCCAACCACTTCCACACACCATTTTCTTTCTTTCGAACTTGATATCCTATAAATTTTGCTTCATGATGTGTAAAATAATTTTTCACAGATAATGCTTGACATTTATCAAATTTTTCTATCACACACAATTCATAATTTCCGCCTAAATTTTTATAAACCTCCGCAGAATCCATTATATTCTCACGTTTTAATTGTTCTGCCCCATTGGAGATAAACGCAAATATTATTTTATCATCCTCTGGTTGTGCTCCTCTTAAATACGTAGGAATGTCGTCATATATACTTTTTTTCTGTTTTAACAATCTACTAAATTTAAGCTTTTTCATTTCGTCTTTCTCCTCCGAAAATTTTTACATAATCCATACTCGAAGAAAAGAGAATTCTGTCATACACTATTTCATCTTTTCAACCAAAAAGTCTACAACACGCTCAGCCGCATGACCATCTGCAAGATATTCAATCCTATCAAGAAACTTATCTACTTTCTTTTTATATGAATCCTCATCAAAATTTTTAATGCATGCAATAAAATCATCTGTATTTAAAGCATAAGAAAAAGGCAAATCCTCCATTTTATAATACATACCTCTTTTATCAAGATATCGTTGCAAATCCGGCACATACATAAATGCTGGTTTCCTAGTAAGCATAAAATCCGTAATTACAGACGAATAATCTGAGATAAGCACATCACTAGCAACAGCTAAATCCTGCATATCTCTATAATCACTAGCATCTATAAAGCGGTCTGAATCTGGCATTAATTCTGCTGATTTGTCTGCCAATCTTGGATGTAAACGAATCAACATTACCCATGGGCAACCATACTTTTCTTCTAACGTATCCAAAACTCTTTCGTAATCCAAATCATACCATTTTAAGGACATATCGGAACGAAATGTTGGTGCATAGGTAACAACCTTTGTACCATCTGGAACATTATAATGCTCCCTTACCTGCCGATGGATTGTCTCCGAACCATTCACAAGTACATCTGTTCTTGCATCTCCAAAACGGAGTATTTCTCCATGTCCATAGAAAAATTCTTCCAAAACATGGTCCTCAGCAGGACATCCGCTTGTAATATAATCTACAAATTCCGAATCTTTTCTATACATTTGTTCCTTGACAGATAATTTTCTTCCCTCTTGGTAAGATTTTTTATCTGTGCCCTCTGCCTTAAGTGTTATTCCACCGTGAAAAGTATTCAGATAAATTGTACCCTTTCTCTTGTAGAGACCATTTTCAAGGAAACCAGCAAAATGAATATTATTAATCCATACTCTAGCTGTAAACAAATCAAAATATGCTTTACGACCTTTCACAACTCTAACACCTTCTGGAATACCTGCATCACTCTTCTTAAGTTTCCTGTCTAAAATCCAAACCAATTCATACCCTTCGTCCCTTTTTAGAAACTCTTCACAAATCGCCTTGGGATTGCAACCATAACCCTTTCCTCCAAATTGCGAAAATACAACCTTTTTCTTGTTAATTTTCTCACAATGCGTAAAGAACCATCTTTGGTGTTTTGAATATATTTTCCCAAGTCTCATGTACCATCTTTTTTTCATATGTTTCTCCTTAAATTCTAATAATCTTATCCTATTTATAAAAGTGGCATAATATTAGGGTCAAAACACCCTAACTATAATACCTGTAAATTGTTGCATTTTTTTGTATATTATTTGTCATTTTTTTGTCTAAGATTTTCTTTTATCTGGGTTGTAGAAATCTCTGGTGTTCTAGGAAGGTAAACCACCTCACAGTAATCCTTTAAGAAATCAAACTTTCCTTTCCAATCATCTCCCATAACAAAAACATCCACTTTAAATTCCTGAACATCAGAAACCTTTTGGTCCCATGCTTCTTCAGGAATAACAAGGTCTACATATCGAATTGCCTCTAAAAGTTGCTTTCTCTTTTCGTAACTAAAATAGCATTTTTTCTGTTTCTGATTCCAGTTAAATTCATCGGTAGAAAGTGCAACAATAAGGTAATCTCCTTGTTCTTTTGCACGTCTCAATAAATTTACATGTCCATAATGTAACAAATCAAAAGTTCCATATGTTATTACTTTTTTCATCTCATTTATCCTCCTAAATTGCATTCATTTGCAAACCTCTTCTATTTCCATTATAAAATGTAATTCTATAATCATTTACTTCTACAACTCATCCATTTCATTTATAATCATAAAATGTTTCATACTTAAAACTCACCAGGATAATTATATCACAAAATTCGCAGATTATCTACAAGAAATCTGTTTGAATGGACAAAGTCCACATCCCCGGAGCATTTTGCTCTATAGGACGCACTTTCAAAAAAAGAGTTAGACTCTCTAATCAAATCCAACTCTTAGTTTTAACATATTAGCCTTGCCTGCAAATAAATGACATTACTTGCGAACAGTAGCATTCCATTTTCTCTTCACATAGTGATAACTCCATCTTGCCAGGCTCATCTTGTTGATGGTAGATATATCTTTTTCTAGATCTTTTATGTCTTGTTTTTGCTTAAGAATAATTCTGCCACAAATCTCCACAATTTTTGCTGTATCATTACCTACGAATTCGTAGGTGGACTCATCTACTGGATTTAAGAATAATGTATTTTCCTCATTAATCTTAAATTCCTTTGCAAGCGCATCATTAGATGCTTTAAATTGCTGAAAAAATTTACTTCTTTCTCCTGGCGCATAAAAGGACCACTTCTTTCCTTCAAGTGCATCCTCTTCTTGTAGTTGAAGCAACCACCTCATCAACCAACCTCTACGGTTGTGGAATTCAGAAAATTGATTTAAGTATCTCTTTGCCTCTATATAAACCCCTTCTAAACTAGGATTAATTACTCTTGCAACTTCCTCTGGCATTTGTTCCAACGGGAGATTCAACTGTGACAAAAAGTCTGCTACTACACTTTTTTTATCTGCAAACTGGCAACGTTCATATGGTCTTACTATAACGTTTTCTCTTCCAAATACATCAATAAAATCTTGTAATCTTTTTCCATAATTCAAATTATAATCTTTACAAATAGTTCCACTCATAAACTCTGAAAAAGACTTGCACAAACCGCCCTTTACCTTTTGTCCCCAAGCAGATTGCATCCACTCATCCTGTCTTCGAAAATACACGATAATTTTCACAACAATATTTTGTTCGTACATACGCTTCTTAACCTGAAGTAATCCTTCTTTTTTTAATTCACATGCATTCCAAATATGTTCATCTGACAAAATTACTTTATCTGAATTTTGAAAACTCTCTTTTAATTTTTTATATCCCTCGCTTCTAACTGCAAGTTCTTCGTCAAATCTACGTTTTCCATTTTCATCCATGATTCTGCAACAAAGAAAATGTCCATTTCGATTGGAAGATACTCCTTTAAAACGAAATCCCATTCGGGGATATTCGTACCCAAATTCTTTCAATTTTTCCCTGTTTTTTGTGCAATAAGATTGTATGGCTGATGTTCCTGTTTTCGATGTACCAATATGCAATATTAATTCTTTCAAAATATACCTCCTGCTATCTCCTGTTTCATTAACACTTTTCTCACTCTTATAATCAAGGTGCACTCGTACAATAATTAAATAAGTTAAAATAAGTTACGTAAATAAGTACCCCCTTCTGTAACATAAAAACGGATAATAACAACACAGATAATAAACACCCCGGAAGCGCCATTGCTACTGCGGATAACACCATATTCTTTTTTCCATATAGATTTCCAATCCCACTTGCAATTTCTACAGGAAGTGCCCCCGGTGTAACATTTGCAATCATGATGGTTTCCTCATACTTTTTCCTCTTTACGTATGCCTTATCCTCAACCAGTTCTTTTTCCATTACTGGCACAACTGCATTTCCTCCGCCAAATCCAATGCATCCAATTTTTAGCATAGAACAAAGCAGTTTCCAATGAAGTGGTTTGCCAATCTTCATCACAATATTCCCCTAATTCGATTCACACTTGTAACAAGATCCTCTGCTGCTGTATCTATTACAATATTAGGATGGGAAGGCACCTCATACGGACTTGAAATTCCTGAAAAATTAAGAATTTCTCCATTTCTCGCTTTCTTATAAAGCCCTTTCACATCTCTACTTTCACACGTTTCCAATGAAGTATTCATGTAAATTTCAACAAACGAATCTTCACCAATAATCGTTCTTGCGTGTTCACGCTCTTCCTCAAACGGTGATATCAAACATACAAGAACAATCAATCCTGCATCATTCATCAACTTTGCCACTTCAGCCACTCGTCTAATATTTTCAATACGGTCCTCCGCCTTGAAGCCCAAATCACAATTCAACCCCATGCGAAGATTGTCTCCATCAAGCAACATAGTAGCCATTCCTTCTGCATAAAGCATCTTTTCTAATGCATTTGCCACAGTGGATTTTCCAGATCCCGATAAGCCTGTAAACCACAACGTTTTTGGAGTTTGTCCGAGCTTTTCAGCACGTAGTTTTCTTGTAATGCTTAGCTTTTGCCAATGAATATTTTCTCTTTTTTGTCTTTCCATACCACCAACAGCTTCATTTTCAATCGCTTTGATACTTCTCTTCATCACAAAATCTAATCCTCTCTTCAAAAACTAATTTACATTTTAATATCTTATCCTGGAGTTATGTCAGTATTCCTAAAAATTTGTGATTTTTCTTTGTCAATCATTTGTCAGTTGCAACTTTTTTAAATAACCTTGGAAGTTTAGAATACCGTGGCCACATTTTTCTATAGAGCAAAAAAGAGCTATGTATCACTGATACATAGCTCTTTTTCATTTTTTTATATTATTTTTCAACTGCATTTTCTACAACGAATTCAGCTGCCTTCTGTACTGCAAGATCCTGTGCAAGCTGTTTCTTCTGCTCATCACCAAGTAATTCTTTTACTTTGTCTAATTCCATCTGATAAGCATCAGCCATCTTCTTTAATTCCTCTTCGATTTCATCGTCTGTTGCTGCAATCTTCTCAGCTTCTACAATAGCTTCTAATACTAATCTGCTCTGAATTCTCTTTAATGCCTGTGGTCTCATCTGCTCTAAGAATGCCTTTGGTTCCATACCAGTAAACTGGAAGTACTGATCTAAAGATAATCCCTGGCTCTGCATTCTACGTGCAAAGTCATCTACCATCTGGCGAACCTGTGTATCGATCATTGGTTCTGGAATTTCCATCTCTGCATTTTCTACAACCTTTGCAACTGCTTCTTCTTCTTTTGCAGCCTTTGCAGCATCTTCCTTCTTCTTTGTAAGGTCTTCTTTTACCTGAGCCTTGTATGCATCTACATTTTCACATTCGGATACATCCTGTGCGAAATCGTCATCTAATTCTGGTAATTCCTTTGCGCTGATTTCTTTTACTGTTACTTTAAATGTAGCTGGCTTTCCTTTTAAGTCATCTACATGGTAATCTTCTGGGAATGTAACATTTACTTCTACTTCTTCACCAATGTTCTTTCCGATCAATTGTTCTTCAAAGTTATCAATAAAGGAATGAGAACCAATTGTCAATGGATAGTTTTCACCCTTTCCACCTTCAAATGCTACTCCGTCTACAAATCCTTCAAAATCAATAACTGCTGTATCCTTATCCTGAACTGCTCTGTCATCGACAGTAATTGTTCTGGCATTCTGTTCTCTTACACGATCAATCTCTGCATTTACATCATCGTCAGAAACGGTAACGTCTGTCTTTTCTACTTCAATACCCTTGTAATCTCCAAGCTTAACTTCTGGTTTTACAGCAACTTCAGCAGTGAAAATAAAAGGCTTTCCAGCTTCTACCTGTACAACATCAACAGATGGCTGTGAAACGATCTCTAAATCACACTCATCTACTGCTTTTGCGTATGCATCAGGAATAACGATGTTTGCTGCTTCTTCGTAGAATACTCCAGCGCCATACATCTTCTCAATGATCTTACGAGGAGCCTTTCCTTTACGGAATCCCTGTACGTTCATCTTACTCTTATTCTTCTGATAAGCCTTTTCAATTGCAGCTTCAAAATCTTCTGCACTTGCTTCGATAGTAAGCTTTGCCATATTCTTTTCTAACTTTTCGACCTGTAAACTCATTATTCTTATTTCCTCCTTCGTGCAGAATCATCCTACACTTCTTTTAAATTACTTTCTGATATACGATTATAACATGAAAAACAACTAATTGTCTATCTTTTTTTTATAATGCCCACTTTTCTTTTACGATATCTGCCACTTGCTTTACATATTTTGCGCAAAGGGCATCTGTTTCTGCTTCAACCATTACACGCACCAAAGGCTCTGTTCCACTCTGGCGAAGTAAAATTCTACCATCTGTCCCAAGTTCTTCCTCCACCTGTTTTGCTGCTGCAAGAACGTCCGGATCCTGCATTGCCGCATTTTTATCTGTAACACGAACATTTTCCAGTAATTGTGGGAAAATAACAACTTCACGAGTCAAATCCGATAACGGCATCTTCTTTGTAAGAATAACTTCCATAAGCATAAGTGCGGTTAAAATTCCGTCTCCAGTTGCCGCATATTTACTGAAAATAATATGTCCCGATTGTTCCCCACCGATAATATGATCATTCTGCATCATATTTTCATAAACATATTTGTCTCCTACTGCTGTTTTTTCGTAAGAAATTCCTTTTTTATCAAATGCCTTATATAATCCCAAATTTGACATTACGGTTGTTACTACTGTATTGTTATTTAATTCCCCTTTTTCTTTTAAATAGCAACCACAGACGTATAAAATTAAATCTCCATCTACAACATTTCCTTTGTTATCTACTGCAAGGCAACGATCCGCATCTCCATCAAATGCAAATCCAACATCCAGTTTGTTCTCCTTCACAAAACTCTGCAACACCTCAATATGTGTAGAACCACAATTTGTATTGATGTTTGTTCCATCCGGATGGTTATTGATCACATAGGTCTTTGCTCCCAGAGCATCAAATACTCCCTTTGCAATCTCATATGCAGAACCATTCGCACAATCCAAACCTACTCGCATATCCTTAAATGAACGTGTTGCAAGGGACATAAGATAACCTATATAACGATTTCTTCCTACCGTATAATCTGTCGTACGTCCGATTGCATCCTTTGTTGCGAATGGAATCGCATCATCCGGACCATCTATATAATCCTCGATCATTTTTTCTACTTTTGCTTCTAATTTGTGTCCCATCCCATTTAATATCTTAATTCCATTATCATAGTATGGATTATGGCTGGCAGAAATCATAATTCCACAGTCAAAATCTTCACTTCTTACTACATAAGACACACTTGGTGTTGTTGTGACATGTATTAAATATACATCTGCACCACTGGCTGTCAATCCAGCAGACAGTGCATCTTCAAACATATAACTGGAGCGTCTGGTATCTTTACCAATCACAATTCTTGCTTTGTGTTCTTTTCCATAATAATATCCAAGAAAACGTCCTACTTTATATGCATGCATAACATTTAAAACTACATTTGCTTCTCCACGAAAACCATCTGTTCCAAAATACTTACCCATTTTTTCTCCACCTTTGCTCTGTTTCTTTTTTTGCTTACCTTTCATTCTAACATAGGGATTTTCTAAAGTAAAGAGAGCCGAAACGTAAATTCGAGGTATAAAAACGTAATAATTACCGTTTTATACCTCAAATTAAAGTCAATGTAATTCACATCATCTATTGTTTTTTTCTATTTCTGATAAAAATTCAATCAAGCACCATTTCTATGAACCACTTTTATTCTGCAAGTTCTTCAATTGTGAATTTATCTATATTCTTCTTCAATTCCAACACTGAATTCTCTGTATTTTTTGCATTTTGTAACACTTCTTCTGAACCAGTTGAAATCGTAACCGACTTTTGTGCAATCTTTGTGGTTGCATCTGCACTCTCAGTAGAAGCCGTTGTAATTCCAGAAATAGCTTCAGAAATACTAGTGATAGAATCCACAAGACTCTCTGATGCACTGCTGAAATCCGATACTAATTTATTAATCTGGGCTGCATCTAAATCATAATTATCTGCCATTGTTTCGAAATCATCAAAACTCGTCACAACATCTTTATCTACAAAATCAAGCAGGCTATTTGAATCACTCGTTAATTTTCCTACTGCTTCATTTACACTACTAGTTATGGATTGTATCTCTGTAACTGCATCCTGAGATTGTTCTGCCAACACACGTATCTCCTCAGCTACCACTGCAAATCCCTTGCCAGCTTCTCCGGCACGTGCTGCCTCAATAGAGGCATTTAATGCCAACAAATTAGTCTGATCAGTAATT
The DNA here is from genome assembly GCA_902786205.1 of uncultured Lachnospiraceae bacterium. Lineage (GTDB taxonomy): Bacteria > Bacillota > Clostridia > Lachnospirales > Lachnospiraceae > CAG-411. Next base: position 56,675 of record CADABQ010000018.1, read on the forward strand.
TCAAGTATAGAATTTGCCATAATTCCGATTCGATCTACAACCTTAACATCTGCAAGCGCCTGCTCTAAACTACTGCGAATATCTGCTAACATCTGCCGTATCTTCTTTCTATTTGCAACCGTATCCTCTTTTGCTCTTGCTGCACGTCTATGTATATCCACTGCTTCCGTTGCACCATCCTGTGCTCTCGATGCAATCTCCTTTGCTGCTCCTTTAATCTGCTGTGTCATACTATTGATCTGTTCTGCAGAAGCCGCTGTTTCCTCTGTATTTGCCGCCAATTGTTCTGTCGTATCAGATACTCCATCTATTTCTTCATTTAAAGAATTAATGTTAGTATTAATCTTCTTTACCACAGTATCAATATTTATGGTCTCAGATTTAACCTGCAACAATAATTCTTGAATAGAGGAACGCATCTTTTCCACAATGTTTGATAGTTTTCCAAAATCATCTTTTCTAGCAAGCATTGCCGATGGCATAGACTCCGTAAATTTTCCATTTCCTATTGTAGCAATTTCTTTTGAAACATTGTTTAACGCCTTTAACAAATCAACAATAATCCAAACAATGACAGCACCTACTACAAGCAACATCATTACACAGAAAGCAATAAATTGTATGGACTTGTTCATTACAAAATGCGTAAAAGCTTTATTTTGTTTTGCAACCGCCGAATCAATGTAATCTGTATAATTTCCAGTACCAATCACCCAATCAAAAGGTTCAAAATACTGACTGTAAGAACGTTTTGGCGAATACTTTTTTTCTCCTTCTTTTGGAAAATAATAATCCGTATATCCGCCGCCGTCTTCTTTTGCTACACGAATCATCTCTTTTACCATTTGAAATCCTTTGGAGTCTTTTGTCTCCATACGATTGGTTCCTTCCGTGTCGCTACCAAGAAGTACCACATTGGTTCCATCCGACTGATCAATCCAAAAATATCCACCCTCTTTATAACGCATCTGACGCACTTCGTCTGCAGCTATTTTTTTTGCTTCCTCCAATGTATAAGTACCGGCTTTATAGGCATCGTTAATTTGTGATAACATAGATATCACAACATCTACCTGTTGTTTTATTGTACTATCATATTCTTGTCTAGTCGATTTTTCCATTTGATTCATGGCCTGATTTTTAATAGAAATCATATTTCCTGTAGAAAACACACTTGCCAAAATTACAATCAAACAGACAAAAGCAAAGATAAGATTGAGTTTTACACGTACCTTTAAATTTTTCATAGATAGTCCCCCTTTAATCATTTTCCCCAAAAATTATACAACTTTTTGTGCGTTTAGTCAATTTTTTGTGACAATTCATTCAGGAGGACAATTCAATTGTTACAGTTCACACTTTCGAATAATCTGCTTAGCTTATGATTTCATCTAGTATTTCCATTGTTACCTTACCGCATAATTTTCCTGCATACGCACCAGCTTTATTTAAAATTTCACTTTCTTCCTTTGCACAATCCTCATATACTGCTTTCGGAAGATATCCTGCAACTACTTTTAAATTTGTTTTTTCGATTTTTTCAGGTAAAGCTCCTTCATCCATCAATTTGTGAAGGATTTTTTTTACCCGGGCTTTTGTTACAATCATTCTGATATATTCTTCTGCAACTTCCCGTTCTTTGCGTCTTTTCGCAGCATCCGGTCTTCTTTTCCGTCTATGAATAATCGACTCATCGAATTCCTTATTTACATACTTTAATACATAAGGCTTCCTTCCCTCCTCTAATGCTGTTTGATTTTTTATCACAATTCCTTCTTGCTGCTTTCCATAAAATGGACTATTCGCAAATCCGAAACAATGTTCCCAACTAACAAACTCTCCATAATACAATTCATGAACATAAGGAATGCCAAATTGCCGGGCAAAATCTTTCACAAAATTCTGAGGCAGCCATTTATTTTTCTTTTTATCATAAACACTGAATAAATACCAATTATTATAATTCTCCTCACGATATACGGCTGTATGTCTCACCAACCACTCACCATAAAAGATATAATCAGAAAATTTGCGAAACAGATTCATATTAAGTTTCTGCGCATACTGAAAAAATCCACGAAGGTGGTTCCTACTATCCAGTTCTTGATTACTACTAAAACATCTCAATTTTTCTGTTTCTAAATCATAATAAACGCTGGCATTGACACCATCTATTTTTTCAGTAATGCTAATGATATCTCCTTTTCGAAATGTATCTGTGTTTTTTTCAATGTCAAACTGTCATCTACCACAATATCTGCAGTTCTAACTCGCTCAATTTTAATATAATGCTGCATTACATCCACCTCACTTTATTTTTTTATACTTACTGCATAAAATATATCTTTGTCATGGCAATCGCAATATTTAAAACCTATTATTTTACAAAATCAATATATTAGGCGCCATACCCTTAAAAGCACTTTCATATATATCCTCTCCAGAAGATAATCCAAGATAGTTTTGTGGCAAATTGTCTGTTTTCACATTTTTAATTTTTAAAATGCATCTATACTGGATTGCAAAGATAATGCTCGGATCAGTTAACATAGATATTTGTTCTAAAGTCATTTGTTGCGTTTTTACAATCTCTTCAATAGTAAAGCGTGCATATGGTATGTATTTCTCGTTTTCTTTAATAAATAATATAATTTGTTTTACTCCAGCATCAATCCAAGAAGTACCTGTCATTGGATACCAAGCAAATCCATTTTTTTTGACCGATTCGATATATATATCTGCAATATTTCGCCCTGAAAGTTTTTCGCTTCCAACAGGAAAAATATTTTTATTTTGAAACTCAAACTTTGTTATCTTTTTAACACCATTCCACATTCTTGCCGCAATTGATTTTTCTCTTTCTTCAACAATAATATTTTGAATAGCATGTTTAGTAGCTTTTCCATTTGCATTTAAAAATGTTTGTTGTATAACAATATCACGAACATTTTTAGGCAAATTTCTGAAATCATCATAATTCATAAATAAAATCCTTTCTGTTGTTGCAGGGGCTGCTACAGCAAGTGCAAGTACTACAACATATAATTTATCTACTAAAAATCTATATGTTTTCTTAATCGTTTCTTGTAAAATATATGTTACACTATTATAATATAAAGAAACCGTTGTATTGGGAGCACAGCTCCGAAAGCACACTTATACATTAAAAAATTAAGATTTTACATTTCCTCTAATCGTGTGAAATGTAAAATCTTAAACGTAATAAAGCTCAGTACCTAATGCAGCTGAGTAAACTCTACTATGACAGTTATAATCCCATAATTATTTTCGCTATTTGTTTGCGTTTTTTCTGAACACAAAATCGTAACGCTGCACAGTATAATGCCTCAGTTATCAAGACAAAAATCTTAGACTTTTATAACGAACGAATATCTATGGTTAAGGGAAGTACGTTTCTCTTTTCTCCTCATTTTCTTTGGTGATCAGTTTTCTTTCTTTACATCTCCATGAAACCTTTCATGCGTACAGGAAGAAAATACAAGTTCTC
>CADABQ010000019.1 GCA_902786205.1 uncultured Lachnospiraceae bacterium
TAATGTTCCTCCAGCATCCGTATACTATCCAGCTATGCTATATGAAGCCGCTAAGGAAGCTGCCTAATTGGAGACTGTCACTGGGGAGAATCTATCTTCCTCTAACCATGGATATCAGTTCATTATAAAAGTTTTAGATTTTTGTCTTGACAACTGAACCATTATAAACAAAGTATCATAATCATATCTAATTGTTTTCAGTTGCTTTTTTGCGTCTTGTATTGTCCAATGTTCGATTCCTTCCTCTTTAGCCCATTTGAATGGACATCCTTCTTTTACCCATTTGAGTCTTATAAAGCGCCATACTATATCACAAGCAACGTTCTTTTCATCTTTTACATCATCCAATTCAGGTGCCATAATATGTAGCCTTTCTCTGTCATTACCACAATATTTTTCTAAAATTTCTTCCTTTTCTAGACAATCATCAAAATCATATTCACTACCACAACATGGACATATATCCCCTCCCGAATAATATTCTTTAAAATTCCAACCACAAATATAACATAATGTCATAGTAAGCTAATCTCCTTTCTTATCAAGGTTTTATATAATCTAATGCATAATTTAATGCCTTTTTTGCCCATACCTTATAATGCTGTGCATTATATTTAGAATGTTTTGGTAGAAAATAAGTTATTATTTTTTTTGTTTTTTATTATACACCAAAAATTCTAACGTCTTTTTATTAATCTCTTTATAGCAATCGGCATAAAATCTAATTCCAACATCATAAATTTAAAAATGAACCCCAATATAGTGTATAATTATTCATTATATTTGGATACATTTTTATACACTCTCACAGTTCAAATGGGACTTTATCTAATTCTCCTGTTTATAATAAAATCCCTTTTTTATAAAAGGGATAAAACTACTCTATGTATGGTATTTACTAGTTTTATATAGTATATAGATAAAATACTATTTTTTTTAGTTATATAAAAGTGTAAAAAAGATATAACTGAATTTGTAAAAAAGCGAAAAATAGTCATTATTTCCCTTGGTTGAAAACCTCTTTTTAGGCAAGTATGTATATAAATCTGTAAAAATATCGGCAATCATGTAAGTAAATCTGTAAAAATGTAGGAGAATATAAACGAATCTGTAAAAATGTAGAATTATGTAAGTAAATTTGTAAAAATAACGATGAGTTTCAGTTGTCTATCTATCATTATTTTTCAAATTCTCATATAATATGCACATCCTGATATCTTCATTTGGAACATCACTTTTTGATATAACAATTATTGGCATTTTTTCATCGGAATATATAGATACTTCATTTAAACCCAAGTATTTTCTCACCTTTATCAATTGCTTTATAACATAAATGCAACTTTCTGATAGTATTTTATATACATTATATACTATGTTTGGTACTTCCTTCTTCTTTCGGCTATTGAAAAAAACCACAAAGATTTTTACACTTTTATTTACAAAATTCTACATTTTTACACTTTTATATATATTCTCCTACATTTTTACAGATTCGTTCACATAAAATGTAAGTAAAAGTGTAAAAATATATGAGTCTAAAAAAGAAAAACCCTTATTATTCAAGGACTTTTAAAAAAAAGGATTTTTACACTTTTATTTACATCAACACAAATTCTCATATAATATGCACATCCTGATATCTTCATTTGGAACACCACTTTTTGATATAACAATTAATAAACGAACTTCTCTCTGAACAACATTCACAGGTCTTTTATTACAAAAGGATACTGTGGCAGTATCTGGTTGCGTAATAATACACAATCTGTTATTATATTGTTGAAGTGTAAAAAGTGACTTGGTGCTGATTGTCGAAAAGCAATAATAAAGGGAAAATATTTTTTCCTAGTTTTTTACTATTCAGTAATTACTTTATAGTATCAATTACCATTAATTTGGATATTGATGTCGAATTATAAAAGATAAAAAGCTTGTAAAATCATCAAAGAAAGGAGAAAATAAATAAAGAAATGAAGTTTTTTTTAAAGTTATGAAAAACAGTAATATATTTTTTTTGTTTGCGTTTATGTTTGTTTCTTGTTTTTTAATAGGGTGTGAAGATGAGAAAAAAGCTAATATCATACAAGATACTTCCGATATTCAAGAAATATCTGCCACTTTATATAACAAAAAGGAAATAAAAGTAACAAACATAGAAAAAATATAAGTGCTTTTATTGGTAAACTAACAAATGATAGATGAGAATGGTAATTTTTAAGCATTTAAAAATGGCTCCTTCACTACAAAGTGACATTTTAATACTTCAAAACTACCTTATAGTTAGTGTAAATTTACTGTTGGCACTGGCACTTATTAAAACAATTTTATTCACTTATTATTTTGTTTGCCAGCGTAACCAACGAATCATAACTATACCCTATGACATCTAATTGCTTTTTCGCATCTTCTATTGTCCAGTTTATGATTCGCTCTTTTTGTGCCCATTTAAATGGGCATCCTTTTTTTACCCAGGAGAGTCTTATAAACCTCCATGTTATATCACGTGCTACTTCTTTTTCGTCATCAACATCATCGACTTCGGGTGCCATAATATACAGCTTTTCTCTATCATTACCACAATATTTTTCTAAAATTTCTTCTTTTTCTAAACAATCATCAAAATCATATTCACTACCACAGCAAGGACATATATCACCACCTGAATAGATTTCTTTAAAATCCCAACCACAAATATAACATAATGTCATATCCATTTGCTATCATCCTTTCATATATTATAATATTTATTTCTATTGGACTTCTTTCCGTTTTCCCCCCGGCAAATCTTTAAATTTTTTTGCATGTTTGCCATAATGATAACCAAATCCTGTAAAAAATTTTTGAATAATAGGTATTCTGAACTTTCACCTGTATCTTACTAAATGCCTTTGATACGTCCGTTTTTACACCTTAAGTTCACCAAAGACATCCATAGAATGTATGAGTTTACATGTTTTAGGTGATATTTGTACAATTCATTATCTTTTCCTATATAGAGTATATAGATAAAATACTATTTTTTTATTCATCAAAATACTCCAAAATTAATGTGTAATGTAAAACAGACGAGGTCTCAATTTAAACCGCGTCTGTTTTACATTCACCATAATAAGGAAAATTAACATTGTTCCCTAATAACCTTTTCCAATAACTGCAATGAAATTTCAGATAAATGTTGTTTACAAATATAATCAGCAATAAAATGTTCCATAGAACCATCATAAAATTTATCTAACAAGTCCTGTGTTTCCGATTGCTGCATCATCGGTTTTGTTATAACTGGGTGACATATAAATCCAGGATCCTCACGTACAATTGCCCCTTTATCAATTAAACGATTAATAACAGTATAGGTTGTATTTTTCTGCCAGCCTACATATTCATTTACAATCTTTGCAATATCTTTAGCTGCTAACTCCTGATTGGACCATAGTAATTCCATAATATTTAATTCTCCATCATGTAACTTTATCTCTTGCATAACTATTCTATCTCCTTCTTATATGGTACGAAGCAATTTGTCAAAATACTCTGGTAATGGTGCCTCAAACTCAATATACTGTTTGGTTGTTGGATGAATAAATCCTAATATCCTTGCATGCAAAGTCTGTCCTTGCAAACGCATAGGAGACTTTGCAGGTCCATATACATCATCTCCCAATAAAGGATGATTTATGCTCGCCATATGCACACGAATCTGATGTGTACGTCCAGTTTCAAGTTCACATTGAATATAGGAATAATTCCCTTTTAGGTTTCCTAACACATGATAATGTGTCACTGCATGTTTACCATTTTTATAATTTACTGCCATTTTTTTTCTGTCCACTGGATGCCGTCCTATTGGTGCATCTACAATACCATCTTTTTGTTGAAAACGATTATAAACAATGGCTTCATACCGCCTTGTAATACTATGTTCTTTCAATTGTTCAGCAATAAAACGATGTGCAGTATCATTTTTACAAGCAACAATAGCCCCTGTTGTATTCATATCAATACGATGCACAATTCCAGGGCGCATAATACCATTGATACCAGATAATTGTCCGGCACAATGGTAAAGTAATCCATTTACGATCGTACCACTATAATGCCCAGCTGCCGGATGTACTACAACTCCCTTTGCTTTGTTTACAACAATGATATCATCATCTTCATACAAAATATCCAAATCCATCTTTTCTGGCTGAATATCTAATACTACAGGGTCTGGAACATAAACCGTAATTTTATCTGTCGCTTCTAATTTATAATTTGCTTTTACCGCCTTTTGATTTACAAGAACCTTTCCATCTTTAATTATTTTTTGTATATAAGAACGGCTCATATCTGGTTGTAATAAAGCCAACGCTTTATCAATCCGCTGCTTTTCCATATCTGTTGCCAGAAAATTTAGCTCATTACCCATTTACTTTGCCTCCATTTTCTGTCTCTTTTGAAAATGCAATCAATAAAAATAATGCAATTGCAGAAAGAGTGACATAACAATCTGCTACATTAAAAATTGGAAAATCAATACATTTAAAATATATGAAATCAATTACATAATGATTGACCAAACGATCAATACAATTTCCCAGCGCACCTGCACACATAAAAATAATACACCACGATATCCATTTGTACTCTGCTTTTTTTGCTATATGAAAATAAACGCATAACAATATTATGGATACAATTAAAGAAACAACGCCTAAAAAAACTGTTTTCCCACTAAAAATGCCAAATGCAGCTCCAGTATTTCCGCCTTCCAAATATTGAAATTCCAAGACTCCTTTCATTAACTCTATCGCATTTTTCCCTTCTAAAGAGGCCTTTGCTATATATTTTGTACATTGATCAAAAAATACTAGAACAAGCATTGTAATAATGCCAAACCACTTTTTCATTCTACTCTCCAATCCCATAATTACTTTTCAACAACATATCGGAAACCTTCTAACATTTCTTCTTTTGTAACAGTTGAATCAATCACTGCATGTCCAATTCCATCCAAAAGTATAAATTTAATTTTTCCAGCTTCCATTTTTTTGTCATTTTGTGTAATAGCAATTAATGTTTCTTCATCTAATTGTTTTACTGTTACAGGAAGTTGAAATTGGATTAATGTTTCACGTATCCTATTTAAATCTTGCTCTGAAATCATACCTCTTTTATAAGACATATACGCTGCAACAACCATTCCAATAGAAACACATTCTCCATGCAATAATTGGAAATCCATCATTTTTTCTATTGCATGACCTAACGTATGCCCAAAATTCAAAGTAGCTCGGATTCCCTTTTCAGTAGGATCTTCTTCTACTACCACACGTTTGTTATCACAACTTCTGTAAATCATATACTCCAATACATCACTTTCCATATTCAGTAATGCATCCACATGATCACAAAGCCATTGGTCAAACTCTTTATCCTGTATATAACCATATTTTGTTACTTCTCCAAAACCACTATGATAAATACGTGGTGTTAATGTTTTCAATGTTGCTGTATTAATATATACTGCTTTGGGTTGTTTAAAAGCACCTACCATATTTTTATAAGCTGCAAAATCAACCCCAGTTTTTCCACCAATGCTACTATCGACCATAGACAATAATGTTGTTGGCATCTGAATAAATGAAATTCCACGTAAATAGGTTGCAGCAACATAACCAGTTAAATCACCAACAACACCACCGCCCAAAGCAATAAGAAAATCATTTCTATCAAATTTAGATTGAATTAAATACTCATACAAGCGATTTACAGAATCAAGATTTTTGTATTCTTCACCTGGTTTTAATGTAAATGTTTCCACCAAAGTAGAATAATCCTTTGCTATCTCTACTACCTCTTCCATATAATACTTACTAATTGTCGTATCGGAAACAATACAAATACGATGCCCTGCTGTTTTCAATTCTCTCAAAACTGTATCCAATGAATTATAATCTTTTTCAATATAAATGTTATAAATCGCTTCTCCGTTTTCTTTTACTGTTAGCGTTTTGCTCATAAAAACCTCTCCTTCTCTATTTGTTTATAACCATTATATAAATATCTACATTATTTATCAAGCCAAAGTCAGACATAGTGAAATAAATTTCATAAAAAAAATCCCTATATCAATGTTTATTTGATATAGGGAAATGGTCTATCCCACAACATTCTACAATTCTGATTCAAAATCTTTAAAGCTTTTGAATTTAGAAGAACATGCTGCATTACTAATATTTGTGTTATTATGATCTAACTCATACGCAATCGAATTTACTTTTGCATTGTTATCCTGTGAAGACAAATTTGAGGATTGTACGGATGTAAACTGTTTAAAATAATCCAAACTATCATCCTGTATTGTGCTTGTATTTTGAACTGAACTCTCTTCTTTTTCTTGCACTGGTATCTGTCTTTCCGCAAAAGAAGATGAATCTGAGGTATTTCCATTTGTATCAAACAAAGTTACATCTGCGTCAAAATCTATTTGTTTTTCTTCCATAGTACTTTTTGTGTTATCCTTTTTAGAAAAGTAATTGTTCTCATCTGACGCGCTAGGTAATGGAACATGACGTTTCTCCTCTGCATCCATACGTTTTAAATCAGATAAAGTCAACTCTGGTTTTTCAGATGGATGCTCTAAATCAGAATAAAAATCTGATTTTCGTGTAGCAGATTCCTCCTCTATTGGAGTTTCTTTTACAATCTTATTTGGCATAGAAAAACTTTGAGAAGGCATTTCATCTACGGATTTTTGATATTCCGTGGCATGTCCACGACTACGCATTTTTTCTGTATGCAATTCCTCTTCCTTTTGCAAACGTTCTAATTGCAAACGCTCAATTCGTTTCATTTCCGCTTGCATATCTGCCTGATTGTTTTGTACAAAATTTTTATCCGATTCTTCCACATTCTCGATAGTGATCTGAACGTTTTGTGCAAAAGTATTATCCTGTTCTTTTACATTTTGCGAAGTATCAAATGCTTTAAAATATGCATCAGGATCTCTTTTTTCAAAAGTTTCCTGATTTAATGCATCTGCTTTCTGAGGCTGCTCAACCTCTGTATATGTCTCTGAATCTGCATTATCCATAGTAAATGCCTGCTTCACATTTTCTTCTTGCACCATTGAAGCAGTATCATCAAACTGGTTAAATGACATAGCACCATGTGGAAAATCATTTTTTGACCAATTATCTGCCTTTTCCTCTGAATCCTCAGTTAACTTTTCCTCTGCCGTATTCGTATTGTCTGTCTGAAAAGAATCATAAGTATTTGTTTTTTTATCATCGGAAGGATTTATTTCACGAAATTCATGTACTTCTACAACATGACCTCGTCCATCTACATAAACCTTTTTTTCTGGTTCACTTTCCTCTGTAACCTTCATTGTTGATTGCTCTACAGGATGAACAACAGCGTCTTCCTTATCCTCTTTCTTATATTCATTAGTTTCTTTTGAAGCTTCTGTAATATTTTGAAATGTTTTTAATATTGGAGCTTCTAAATTATAAGCCTCACTTTCTAGCACATTCATTTGTGCTAAAGCTAGTTGCTTATATTGCGCTTTGTATTGCTCATACTGTTGCACCAACGAAACAATTTGGGAATGTACTTTTCGTAACTCCTCATTTCCTTCTGCAATCGCACTATCTACCTGTTTTTTTGCATCTCGTATCATGTTGTTTGCTTTTAATGAAGCTTCTTTTTCCAATGCAGAAGCTTCTATTTCGGCCTCTTTTCTTAATGCCTCTGCTCTTGCTTTTGCTTCATTTTCCATAGCAAGTGCTTTTACTTCTGCAGCATGTACAGTTTCAGAAGTAGTGCGTTCTGCCAAAACCAATGCCTTTTGCAAAGATTTTTCCATATTTTTATAATACTGAACACCTTCACTCAAAATCGAGAGTTTATCTTTTAGCTCTAAATTTTCTTTGCACAAAGCATCATAGTCGCTTCGAATATTTTCTAAATATTCTTTTGTCTCCTTTTTTTTGTATCCACCAAACCCCGATTTAATATTATCTACCGAAATTTCGTTAGCCTTTAGCATTGTAATTCCCCCTATATATACATTCTGAGTAGAATTTTTGTTTTTCCTTTTTTTGTCTTATCTCGTTCTGCCATATACATAAACTTACCCATACCACGAACAGAAACCAGGTCTCCCTCTTTTAGATGGTAACTATTATTTTCCACCAAACAGCCATTTATATAAATCTTTCCACTTGAAATCAATTTTAATAATTGTGTTCGTGAAGAATGAAAGGCAACAGCTAAAATTGCATCCAAACGAATAGAATTAACCGTTCCTACAATTTCTTTGAATTTTTGCTCAAATTGAAATTTCCCATCCACTATTTCACAGGAAACTTTGGTATGTTTTACTTTTTCTAAAGAATAAAGCAAAAAATCTGCCAAATTTTCTTCAATAAATGCATATGCCACCTGATGATCCAGCAGAATATCTCCCAATTTACATCTATCCATCCCCAAATTCAAAATAGCACCTAGGAAATCACGATGTGTAAGTTTCTCAGCAAACTTGACATTCTGCGGTTGAATTTTAACTGTTTTTATAGGGAATGCATCTTCAGATAAAAAATCATTTGAAAAGCAAATCATTTTTCGTTCTGCTAACGCAGTACCACCCCAGCTAAGACAGTTTACATTAGGTAATTCCTGTTGCATTTGTTTAAAAATAGTTTGCTGCTTTAAATCCAAAAAATCTGTATATATTGGATAGCCTTTGTAATAACATGTATTTGCCAATTCTGCAAATCTCTTTTTGTATAATTTTATATCTTTATCTTCCTGCATGAATTTTATTGTCCTCTCACAAAAGAGTTATCACCATATTTTTCAAATAAAATATAATCAACAACACAATAATATACGAAAAATCAATTTTACTATGTAATACCGACTTTTTCAATAGTTTTCGTATTGGAATAAAGAAAGGACCTACGTATTCTATAAATGTTCTGCGAAGCCAGCAATCCGGCAACAACCAAATACTGACAATGTAAAGTAAAATTAGCCATTCCAGAAACATCAATATTGCGTAAGCCCCTTTAACCATTATAGCAAAAAGCATTATTAATCTTTATTAAATGTTACAGAACTGTTTTTCTCACTTGGTAACAATTCTAAATAATCACCTGATATATCTACACTGTTTGGTGCAAGAATAAAGATATAGCGTGAAATACGGTGTATCTTTCCATCAATTGAGAACAAACATCCAGATACAAAGTCAATGATACGCTGTGCATTATCTTCATCAAAGCCTTCCAAATTTAATACACAAGCACGTCCGCCTAATAATTCATTACAAATCTGTTGTGAATCAGCGAAAGAAGCTGGTCGAACCACACATACTTCTAAACCTTTTGTCAATGTACGCATAGGAACAACCTTTGATGAACTACGTTCCGTACGTGCTGAACGCTCATGTCTAGCTGAACTTTCTTGATCATCATCTTCTTCCTGAAAACGACTTCTTCTACTTGCCTTTGCGTCTGCTGAATCTGCTCTACGTGATGAACGTACAAATGGTTCCTCTTTTACGGAATCCATCTCATCATATTCGTCGTAATCATCCACATCATTTACGCGAATATAGTCTAAAATATTGTTTAATAATCCTGCCATGTCTACCAATCTCCTATCTTTTTATATATTATAGTTTCTAGCCCCAAAAATTCCAGTCCCCACTCTTACCATAGTAGCTCCCTCTTCAATTGCCACTTGATAATCTCCAGTCATACCCATTGACAATACTTCCATTTCGATATTATTATTATCGGCATTTTTCTGACGCATGTCAACAAAAAGTTTATACATTTCCTTAAAATATACCCTATTTTCCTCTGCATCCTCTACAAAAGGTGCAATCGTCATCAACCCCTTAACATGAATATTGGTTAATTTCTTAATTTCCTCTAAAAGTACTTCAACCTGTTCTTTTGATACACCAAACTTACTTTCTTCGCCCGCAATATTTACTTCAATAAGAATATTGCTTATGACATTTTTCTTTTTTGCCTCATGATCAATTTGCTGTGCCAGACGAAGGGAATCAACCGAATGAATTAAATAGGCTTTATCTATTATATATTTTACCTTATTTCTCTGTAAATGTCCAATTAAATGCCAATTTAATTTATTTGGAATTTTTTCTATTTTGTCACACATTTCCTGTACTTTGTTTTCACCAAAATCTTTTATTCCATAGTCAATTGCTTCTTCAATCATAGAAACGGGTTTTGTCTTGCTTACTGCAATCAAAGTAACCTCTCTTGGATCGCGTCCTGCACGTTGACAGGCAGCAACAATATTGTCTTCCACTTGTTTCAAATTTTCTTTTATCATACCTATACCTCACAATACTCATTTATCCTACTATCAATTATTTTATTGTAAATACTTATTCACCTTTGTAATTATTAATCAAATCATCTTCTGAAACGGTAGAAGAATCTACAATAATATGGTCATAATTTGACAATCCATTTTCTATATCAGGTTTCACAATACAATATTCTTGATTTTTGTACACTATCTCAACTGGTTTAAATACGGAATAACCATAATTCACATTATAAACACCTTGCAATTTTTTCGTAACCGCAATTTGATATCGTTCTTGTGTTTTTTGATTGCAAATCCATTCACCAGACGAGAATAAATCTTTATTTACATAAACCATGTTATCAGAATCTTCATAACAATCCGATGTTTCAACAAAAGAATATGACTTCTTTCCAGACTTATCATAAACTTCTTTCAAAATTCCCTTTTTACCACTATCTTCATCTGTAGTAACATATTCAGCAGGCACCTGGTAATACTCTTTTTTAATTAAAGATGATGTAGGAATTTTTAACCCGTTCACATTATCAAGTATTACATCTACACTTACAAATCGATCATTCAAAAAATATTCCATGTACTCACTCATAGAAAGAATTGCAAAATACGAATCCTCTTTCATATATATATCGTATGGTACAGTTGTATTCAAATTATCTCTTGTTGTCTTAATTGTAACATAAGAAGTTTTAACATTTTTTTTCAAATCACTACTTTGTTTTTCCTCTAATTTATCGTATAGTTCTTTTGAAATATGAAGAATAATGTTCCAATCTTCACTTGTAATCAATTTATAAGCTGGATCATCTTTCTTTACCATGTCCTCCGTTCGCAATTGTTTTTTCTCATATTTGGACATATCAAAATCTTTTTTTCCAATATTTTCTTTTGTTTTCTTTTCGTATCCATCCATAAAATAGCAAATAATACCACTTTGTGAACTTGACACACTTTCATAAGAACCTGATAATTTTTCTTCTTTCAAAATCTTCTTTACATTTTCTGACATGTTAGATGCAGATAACTCTAACACTGTATTATTTACACCATATACAAAATCTGAAACAGAATGATAATTACTACCATTATATGTTTTTCGAAAATCTGTAATATTATCCCATAAAAGTCTGCGATCAGACTTACTCAAGGACATATTTGCATTTGTATCCTTTAATAAATTATAAATTTCTCCAGATGAGTCTACTGTATATACTACTTTATTTTTTGGTATTTTTGCTCCATCCATATAATAATAATTTAAATAGCCTTCTTTTGTAGCATTAACAATTTTTTCATCACGCAAAATCAATCCAGTACAATTGTATTCATTAGAAATTTCCTTTTCCGTAACCTCGTAAACAGAAATCTTCGGTTTTTTCCAATATAAAATACAAGTTACTATCACATAAACAAGAATAAGTAAGAAAGCAAGTCCACCAATATTCAAACGTGGTACTCTGCGAAATTTCGTTACCTTTTTGTTTCTTCTCCTTGACAAACCTATAGCCCTCCAAACTAGGTTAAATTTTGCTTTTGCAATGAAATATTTCCATATCCATCATACAAAATTATTCCTAAAATCCAACAAAGTATGAAATCATACTTTTTTACGCATATTATTATACTATCCTTGTTTTCATTGTGCAAGATTTTTATGAATAAACCCGAAAAAAAAGAACATAATAGGTATAGAAACATAACTTTAAGTTTAGGAGGCTTATATTATGAAAGTATTAGATTATATCATTTTAATTTTAGTAATTATCGGAGCCTTAAATTGGGGTCTAATTGGTTTTTTCCGTTTTGATCTAATCCGAGTGCTATTTGGTAACATGTCCGGATTATCCAGAATTATTTATGCACTTGTTGGAATCTCCGGTATTTATGCGTTAAGTTATTTTGGTCGTATCCGAAATGCACTATAGTTGCAATCAAATGTTTTGCTTTTCTACCTAACATCCTGTTATCTGAAGTATAGAATGTGGGATGTTAGAATCAAAAAAAGAGTTTCCATTCAATCAAGAAACTCTTTTTTTGATTCTAACGAACAACATCTCGCCAATCTAAGTCGCCTCTATCTAAAGCTTTAACCAATAACTCAGCTGTTGCAACATTTGTAGCTAATGGTATATTGTGTACATCACAAAGACGAACAACATTGTTTACGTCTGGTTCATGGGATTTTGGTGTAAGGGGATCTCTCAAAAAAATAACTAAGTCAATTTGATTGTGTTCAATCTGTGCACCTAACTGTTGCTCGCCACCTAAGTGACCTGCTAAATATTTATGAACATTTAAATTAGTTGCCTCCTCAATCAATCTACCTGTAGTACCTGTTGCAAAAATCTCATTTTTACACAGTATCCCTCGATACGCAATGCAAAAATTCTGCATCAATTTCTTTTTCGTATCGTGTGCAATCATTCCAATATTCATTTTGCACCCCCTAATCATTTCTCTATGTTAAGAATATATCATATTTCAATAAAGAAATCAATTTTTTTTTGCTTTTTTTGACAAAATATTCACAAATATCTTATCTATAAAATAACGATTTTAGTATTGTAGTACAAAACGTTCCTATAAATAGCCATTATTTTACATTTACTGTAAACATATTGTTCGTACTATCCCACTTTATGATATCTGCTTTATATAAAATTCGGGTCATGAAACCGTTCAATCCCAATAAAACAAATTATTTTACATTTTACTTTCCACAATTTTATAAGAAACTGATACCACTACGATCTCCAGTCCCCGATTGTATGCCTATATTCAGAATAATGCCAATTGCAATGGAACAACTAACCATCGAACTGATACCATTACTCAAAAACGGCAGCGGCAATCCTGTATTTGGTAAAATCATAGAAGCAACACCTATATTTGCAAAAACCTGAAACATAAACATCGCAGAGATACCAACGGCTATCAGATAGCCTAATGTCTCATTGCACCGTATTGCGGTTCGAATACACATAAATATGATCACACATAATAGCGCAATAATGAGACAGCATCCAATAAATCCGACTTCCTCGCCAATTACAGTAAAAATGAAATCACTCTCACATACATCAACCCATCCATAGTTTCTTCCAGAGCCAGCCGAATCCGATAATAACTTTCCGGTAAGTCTACCAGACGCAATAGATTGTATCGAATGAAACTGCTGATACATTAATGAGTTCTTATATTTTTCTGGATTCATAAAACTGATAATACGTTCTACCTGATACCAGTGCTTATCTGGTATCAACTTTCGCGCTATTGGTTGTTGAACAAACCATAATGCTCCAAGCACTGTTGGTATGGTAACACCCAATACCGGAGCAACAATCTTATAGGACAATCCCGCTGCAAATACCACCATTGCAAATACAAAAAACATTACAAGACTTGATGATAGATCCGACTGTATTAAGATAAAAAAGGTCGGAACAAACATAATCAAAAAGCCTTTAAAAAAAGTTTTTGCAGAGGCCATCGAATCTTGCATTTTCACAAAGAAAACAGCAAGGGCCATAATAACAACAAGTTTACAAATTTCCGAAGGCTGTAACTTTAATCCATAAATATTTAACCAACGATAAGAACCTGTTTTTAAATCTGTTCCAAGTGGTGATAATTTGGTTGCAGCTACCAATATCGTTGCAATGATATAATATAGGATAACCAAATCACAAATACGTTTATAATCAATCAACGAAATGATAACCGCAATAATAAGTGAAACAAACATTGAAATAATTTGTCTTTTAAAATAACTTCCTGCTCTATCTTCACCCTCAGTTGCCGCAATCGCAAAACTTACAAAATAAGCACTACAAATGCATAAAATAACCATGACAACTAATATGGTGAAATTATATCTTCTCCAATCATATTGTTTAAAATTAAACATAAAAAATCATCCTTATTTTATTCCGATTTCTTATTCCCATGCATATCCCGGATAGGAATATTAGCAAACAATGCTGGAACTGGCATATCACTTCCATCTACCTCTGTTTGCGAAATCTTGATGTCAAGTCCTTCCATATCTATCTCCATATATTTAGAGATTACATTAATAATATCATTTTTCATTTGTTCCATTAACTCTGGCGAACAGTTTGCACGGTCAGAAACTAAAACTAATTTTAATCTGTCTTTTGCAACACTGCCAGATGATTTTTTTCTAAAAAAATCAACGAATCCCATAATAGTTCCTCCTTAGTTCTTCTTGAAAAAGCTTCCAATCTTAGAAAGGATACCATGCTTACTATTTAAATCCAACAAAGGAACTTCTTCCCCTAATAGTCTGCGGCAAATATTCATATATGCTTGTCCAGCCAATGCGTCAGTACCTACCAAAGGTTCTCCATTGTTTGTAGCAACGATAATCTGTTCATCATCTGGGACAACACCAATTAAATCAACACCAAGAATTTCAACAACATCATCGCTTGACATCATATTATTATCCTTTACCATCTGATTTCTTAAACGGTTTACAATTAAATGAGTCTGCTTCATCTCATTTGCTTCTAATAATCCGATAATGCGGTCTGCATCACGAACAGCTGAAACTTCTGGTGTTGTAACTACTAATGCACTGTCTGCACCTGCAATTGCATTCTGGAATCCTTGTTCAATACCGGCTGGACAATCCATAAGTATGTAATCAAATTCTTCCTTTAATTGATCTGCCAGTTTGCGCATCTGCTCTGGATTAACAGCAGATTTATCTTTTGTCTGTGCAGAAGGAAGTAAGTATAAATTTTCATTTCTCTTATCTTTAATAAGCGCCTGCTTAATACGGCAATTTCCTTCAATAACATCTACCAGATTATATACAATGCGATTTTCCAGTCCCATAACTACATCAAGATTTCTAAGTCCTATATCTGTATCAATCAATACGACTTTCTTTCCTAATTTAGCTAAACCTGTTCCTACATTTGCTGTAGTAGTAGTTTTTCCTACTCCACCCTTTCCGGATGTTACGACAATAACTTCACCCATGCCTTTTTTCCTCCAAACTTTTTATAAATTAATATCATTCAAAACATCTTTGCTTAAAGGCTCAATTAAAATTGTTTCTCCCTCCACAAAGGCTATTTTAATTTCCTGTTGTTCTGGCTCAAATTGCTTTTTGTCCTTCTTTTTAAAGAACATATGCTTTTCTTTGAACAAACCAAAATTTTCTTTATCTGGTGCTCTGGCAATAAAATCTCCAATACGAATTTGAATTGGATGCATTCCTAAAGCAAGAACAAATGCATCTTTATTACCGCCAGCTCCAGCAAACACAGAACCTTTTAAATTACCAATAATAATGATGTTTCCTTTTGATACTACTTTGGCACCTATATTCACATCACCCAGAACGACTACACTATTCTCCACTTCCAATACCTGTCCAGAACGAAGATTGCCTTTATAAAACTGTCCGGAATTACCATTAAATTCCATAATTTTTTCATCAATTTTTTGTTTATCAAGACTTCTTTTAAAACGTTCTTCCTGTTCCTGATCTTTACTTACTACACAAGCAATCTTTAAATCTGAGCTTTCCTCTATAATCTGAAGCATCTCTCGTTGCTCTTCGGTTGAAAGTTCTCTGCCCTCAAAGGAAATTGCCATAGTTGTTTTTCCTAAAAATTTAGCTGTTTCTTTAAATTTAGTTGCCACATCTTTTTTTAATGTGTCATATGCAATATCTTTATCCATCACAAGAACAATTCCCGATTTATTTCCTTTTATCATGACTGTATTATGCATGCTCTCAACTTCCCTTTTCTTTCATAGAAACCTTTTTTCTTGTCTATTATACCAAAAAAAAGTATTAGTTCAAACAATTTTTTAATCTCCAGCAACTACGGTTGTATCTTTTTTCAAGGAACTAGCTTGTTTTACAACCTTCTGTTTTGCTTTTTTTCCTTTTGCAAAATAATACTTATATATGTTACTTGCTACTTCCGCTGCATTTGCAGAAGTGTATCCATTTGGAATAACAACCGTCGTACAAATTTCAGGATTTTTAAATGGTGCAAAAGAAATAAACAGTGCATGGTTTGGTTTCGATTTACTTTCCTGCGCAGTTCCCGTCTTTCCGGCAACCTGAATACCATCGTCCTTTAAAGATTTGAAATACTGAACAATACTGCTTTGTGAACCATTTACTACACCGTACATTCCTTTGTATACTGCATCCCACGTTGTATTTGCAATTGAAATATTATGGTGTACTTTTGCTTTTTGCTTTTTAATGGTTTTTCCTTTATTATTTTTCACCTGACCAACTAAATTTAAATCATAACATTTCTTTTGATTTACTAAGGTGGTAGCATATCTTGCAATCTGTGAAGGAGTATAGTCATTCTTTCCCTGACCAATGGCTGACATTACCGCACTATTATCTGATATGATTGGTTTATATTCTGCTGAAGATAAGCCAGATGTCGCATCAAAACCAAACATTTTTGCATATTTTGCTAATGTTTTAATACCTTTATTATCATGTGTTGCCTTATCACTCATATTATAACCAACTGTATAGAAGAAATAGTTGCAGGAATATTCGATGGCTTTTGACACATTAATCGTTCCATGACTATAATTTGACCAACATTTTGGTTTTTCACTAATTTCAGAAAAAACAACCCGGTCCGTTATTTTCGTACCTGTAGTAATAATTCCTTCTGTCAATGCAGCAATTGAAACTAACGGTTTATACGTGGAACCAGGTGCTGTTCTCTGTGTTACAACACGATTTAATGTTGGAAGCGATAAATCTTCATATGTCTTATAATAATAGTCAGTATCCATTTTATTTGCAAATTTGTTGGTATCATATCCAGGATATGATACACATGCTTTTACATTTCCAGTGTCTGGATCTGTCACAACAATAGAACCAGAACATGGTTCCAATGCCAACATTGCAGGTGTAATTTTTAGATTTTGAATCTGTTTACGCAGAAATGTATATGCACTTGTTGTTCCGTTTTTCAAATTTGCAATTTCATTTTTATTATAAGATAACACTCCCTGATCATACAGTATAACGCATAAATCATTACCAGATACACTTCCGTTATCGATCAGATAATAGTAAATCTTTTTTGCAAATCCTTTATCATCTTTTATCTCTTTGTAAACATAATCAATCAGCTTATTATATAACTCGGTTGTACTATAATACTTATTTCCAATATCAAGACAAGACAAATCTGCCCATCCATTTGCGATGGCATCCTGCATAAATACACTTAAACTAAATTTTTTGTTTATTTTTCCATCTGCCGTATAAGTTTTATATTTCGTATCATCCGAATCCACTTTATCATCCAGTATAATTTCTTTTTTACACAAATAATTATACAAATAAATCTGATATATTTGATACTCTTCTGATAAATCTTTTGCAGTAACTGTACTGTTAGCCGCCAAAATTGATTTCAACTTATTTAATACAGAATCTCTCTTAGAAGAATACTTTGTGTATACTCTTTTCTCTGTTATAGAGGCATCCTTATCATTCAAAATCGTAATATCAATAATATTATTGTTAACCAATGCATAATAAACATCATATTCTGGAATGGTAATGCCATCTGAACGGCTGCCCTTCGTTCCAGAACCTTTTCCTCTGTGAATCTTGCTTAATAAAATACTTGCTAATTCTTTTTCAAGCATATCATAACAAGCTTTTTGTAATTTTGAATCAATCGTCAAATAAATGTCGTTTCCTGAAGAAGCTGCTTTCATATTAGAAACCGACAAAATACGTCCTGATTGGTTAACGGTAAGTTTTTCCAATCCTCGTGCACCATGTAAATATTTTTCATATTCCTTTTCTACACCCGTCTTACCAACCTGATCTTCTGATGTATACTTCTCTTCTAACCCAGATTTTTTCAAATCGGAAAGTTCATTCTCATTTACCGTTCCTGTATAACCAACTACATGAGAGAAATATTTACTGTCATTGTATTTTCTATGCGTATCTGTTGAAACTTCCACTCCAGGCAGTTCTGAACTATTTTCTTTTATGGCAACTCTTGTTTTTTCATCAATATTACTTGCTACCGTAATTGGAAGAAACTTTTTATAACGGTTCAAAAATATTTCATAACGAATTGACATAATAGCTAATGCCTCTTCATCGGAATACTCATCTGAAATATCAAATTTTGGACTGTCTTTTCCTGTATTTTTTCGCAAAAAGTCAAATACTTCTTTTGCCGTTGCATTTTTTTGCTCTTTCGTCAAATCACTAGTAGACTTTTTCGAATAGACATCCCTTTTAAAGTTAAGCAGCGCTTTGTCTTCCACATTAAATTGAAAATTACCATTCTTATCTAACTCTATTTCAAAATCAATATCCACATCACAATTGTTCTTCTTTAAAATTTTAAGCAATTTTGCAATCATTTCGTTTTTTTCTTTGTTTGTTTTGATTTCATCCGAATCTTCTATTGTAACAGAATAGGCTAATTCGTTGTATGCAAGAAGCACACCATTGCAATCATAAATATTTCCTCTTGTTCCCTTTATATAACGCTTTTTATCTTTTCTTTTCTCGCTCTCGCTGGAAATTTTCTCTCCATTTACAATTTGTAATACGAATAAGCGATGTCCTAATAATGTAATCAACAATATATAAATGATAATGATCGGAAACGTACGAGCCTTACGCACCTGATCAAACCAATCTTTCAGCATGTCAAGCATAAATTATAGAACCTCCTCTGTATCTTCCTTGCATTCCAATCGATAATTTATGGAGTGTAACACTTTGTACAAAACACATGCTACCAATACGGTATATACCATTTCTGGCAAAATCGTGTACCAGATATAGTATAAAACATGAAACCTTCCGCGAAGAAGAAAGTTAAAAATGTAAAATACAAAATTAAACAGAAAATCACTTACTCCTACCAAAACAATCGGAACAGATAATTGATCTCTATAATATATTTCATTACAAATACCAACTAAATAACCAACCAATACCATTAGAACTGCATTCATTCCAATTAAATCACCATAAATCAAATCAATCAGCATACCACTGGCAAATCCAACATACATACCCTCTTTTTTGCCACGCATATACGCAATTGCCACTACTACAACCAGCATCAAATTAGGAACCTCTCCGGCAAGTGCTAGACTCTGAAATACAGTGGTCTGTAACAAAAAACATAATATCACTGTAACTGTTGTAATAATAAAACGCTTCATTTTTCAAGCCCTTTCGTACTAACTTTTCCTATGTAGCCTCAATCCTTTGGTTTTGGATCAAGTGCTTCTCTTAACTCAGTAATAACCAAGACCGTTTCCAATTTACCAAAATCCACCACAGGTGTAATATAACCACTTCTAGTAGAATTACTATTATCCACTTTGACCTCTTTTACATAACCAATCAAAATACCCTGATGGTATTTATCACTAAGATAGGATGTAACTACTTCAGCTCCAGTTGAAATTTTTGTTTTAGAATTTTCTAATCCCGAAAATTCTAATAATCCTTTATTGGATAATTCACGATTTCCACTAACAATACAAGTTTCATTTGTAGAAAGTATCATAGCACCAACATTACTTGTATCGTCTACAATAGAACGTACCTTCGCCCAGTTATGGCCAACCTCTGTAATAATACCTACCAGACCGCCACCGGAACCATCACCTGCAAGTACATTCATGTTCACTTTTAAGCCATCTTTAGAGCCTTTGTCAATTTTAAACACTTTATACCAATTTCCAGGATCTTTATCAATTACTCTAGCTGCCACCTTGGGATAATTCGCATATTTCTGATCCAAGCCATACAATTTTCGCAACTCTGCCAATTCATATTTTTCCTGTTGTAAAATTTTATTTTCATAAGTTACACTGTTTAATTCTTTCTGAAGTTTCTCATTTTTCTTTTTCAAGTCTTTCATTGAAGTAAAAACTTCTGTCTTTTCGGCAAAAAAGGTACCTACCGTATTGATACCCTTTTGCATCGGTGTCACAACATTTCCAGCTACAGATCGAACCGGTGCAAATGTATCTTTAAATTTATAGGATGTAATAATTAATATAATGCATAAAATCACAAAAAATATTAAAATATACTTGGGTTCAATTGAAAATTTGTTTTTTCTTCGCATGATTCTTTTTCCTCATTTCTTTCTGTATTCCAGCATAAGGGAAAAGGAGTTTTCCTATTCCTCATAGTTCGTTACTATTTTACCGCATGTGCTACTTGCTTCAACAATTTGTAATCCTCACTAATCTTTCCCACGCCATTGATGACAGAATATTCTGCGTCATCTGCAATATTTACTTTCAAATTTGTTTCTGCCTCAATGCACTCTTTCAAATTTTTAATCATGGCAGAACCCCCTGTTACATAAATTCCAGAACGGATAATGTCCGCTGAAATTTCTGGTGGCGTACGTTCCAAAATAACTCGGATGGCAGAAAGTACTGATGTAAGTTGTTCATTGATTGCTTCATAAATCATCTCTGTACTAACCATAGCTTCAGATGGCAGTCCACTCAACACATCACGACCAAAAACACGAATCACCTCTTCACCTGGCTCAACAGCAGATGCCAATGAAATTTTCACATTTTCTGCTGTTTTATCACCAACAATAAGATTGTATTTTTTTCTTATTGCAGATTGAATCAGCGAGTCAAATTTGTATCCACCTACCGGTATCAACTTGCTAAGTACGATACCACCAAGGGAGATAATTGCAATCTCCGTTGTATCGGCACCAATATCGACCGTCAAGACACCTCTTGTTCCTGTCACATCAATTTCCATTCCCAATGCAGCACTTACCGGCTTATCTACCATAAAAATATTTCGTACCTTCGCATTGGAACGTTGTATCACATCGCAGAAAGCACGTTTTTCCACTTCTGTAATATCCGTTGGAACTGCAACTAAATAGTCCGCATTCTTTATCTTTTTTCCGTTGAACGCCTTCTCTATAAATGTACTTAATAACATCTGCATTTTCCCAACATCTGCAATAACCCCGTTTTGAATTGGCATAGAGACTTCGATTTCTTCTGGCGATTTTCCCAACATATCGTATGCAAAGTTTCCAGATGCAATTACTTTTTTTCTATTTTTAATCGCAACTACATTCTTTTCTTTTAAAACAACTCCTGCACCTTTTCGATATATCTTCACTTCACTTGTTCCAAAATCAATCCCAATAATCTTTCTACCTAACATTGTTATTTTACTACTCCTTCCGTCACTTTATAATAAGCCCTGCTCCT
Organism: uncultured Lachnospiraceae bacterium; assembly: GCA_902786205.1. Lineage (GTDB taxonomy): Bacteria > Bacillota > Clostridia > Lachnospirales > Lachnospiraceae > CAG-411. The sequence goes on from CADABQ010000019.1 coordinate 21,649, forward strand.
GAAAACTTACATACACATTATCACCTATAATGATATGATCAAGCAGTGATACCCCAACCAAACTCCCTGCTTCTTTTATTCTTGCTGTAAGTAAAATATCTTCCTTACTTGGTGTCGGATCTCCGCTCGGATGATTGTGCAATACTACAATGTGAACGGCTTTATGTTTGAGTGCTGTAATAAAGATTTCCCGCGGCTCAATCAAAGAAGCATTCACTGTTCCCTTTGATATTACAAAATCTTTTATTTTATGACATTTTGTATCCAACAAAAGTAACATCACTTGTTCATATTCTAAATGTCTCATATCCTGCATATAATAGTCCGAAATAATATCAGGTGAAGAAAATTCTGTTCTATGAGAATATTTTTGTTTTGCCATCCGTTTCGTAAGCTCTGCTACACATAAAAGCTGAATTGCTTTTACTCTTCCTATACCGCTAACCTTCATAAAATCCTCGATTGTAAGGTAATTTAAACCATATAATCCAGGAAATTCGTTCGACAATCCTAATATTCGCTCTGCTACTTCTACAGAACGCTCTCCCTTTGATCCACTCCGAATGATAACGGCTAATAATTCCGCATCTGACAGGCTATTGACCCCATATTTTTCGCATTTTTCATAAGGTCTTTCAGATACCGGCAGCTCTTTTAATGTTAAATGTTTCATATATACTCCTAACCCACAACAGAGTATATCACCTCAAAAGCTTTTTTAAGCTTAAAAATCCACCCCTCATTTTAGCATACAAAAGTTTGTTTGTATACAACTTTTTATAATTTGACCAACCCTTTTTCATACATTTTTTGTAAAGACATCATAATACCAAATTTTGCATGATACCAGGTAAGACCACCCTGAAAATATACTGCATACGGTGGTTCAATTGGTCCATCTGCACTCAATTCAATGGAAGAACCCTGAATAAAAGCACCTGCTGCCATGATTACATCTGAATGATATCCCGGCATTGCCCATGGTTCCGGCACAACGTAACTGTCTACCGGAGCTGCTGCCTGAATTCCCTCACAAAATGCAATTACCCCTTCTGGTGTACCTAGCGTTACCGCCTGGATAATATCATGTCTGCTCTCTATGCTATTAGGAACCACAGAAAATCCTAAATTTTCATATACATTTGCTGCAAAAATAGCCCCTTTTAATGCTCCGGAAACTACCTGTGGCGCCATAAAAAAGCCCTGGAATAGTTGTTGATTAATACCAAGTGTTGCACCTACTTCTTTTCCAAGTCCTGGTGCCGTCAAGCGAAATGCACATTGCTCGATCAGTTCTTCTTTTCCTACAATATAACCTCCAATCGGAGCAAGACCACCGCCCGGATTTTTAATAAGTGATCCTACGCACATATCCGCACCAACATCTGTCGGTTCTATTGTTTCTACAAACTCCCCATAACAGTTATCTACCATACAAATGACATCTGGTTTTATCTTTTTCACAAAAGAAATCAATTCTCCAATACGAGCTACTGATAAAGTCGGTCTTGTCTGATATCCTTTGGAACGTTGAATGGTAATTAGTTTTGTCTTTGGTGTAATTGCTTTTTTGATACCTTCCCAATCAAATGCACCATCTTCCAACAAATCTACCTGACGATAACTTATTCCATACTCTTTCAAGCATCCTGGTGTGTTGTTATCCCCAATACCAATTACCCCTTCCAACGTATCATATGGTTTTCCAACTGGTGACAAAAGCTCATCTCCAGGACGCAAATTTGCAGCCAACGCAATCGTAAGTGCATGGGTTCCACAAGTAAGCTGTGGTCTTACTAAAGCTGCCTCAGCATGAAAAGTATCTGCATAAACACGCTCTAGCACTTCTCTTCCTAAATCATTGTACCCATAACCAGTAGTTGCAGCAAAATGAATGTCACTCACTTTATTTTTTTGCATTGCCTGTAACACCTTTAGTTGATTATATTCTGCAACCTTGTCAATCTTATCAAAACGTTCCTTTAACCTTTCTTCCATCTGTTCACAATAAGAAAACACCTTATCCGTAATTTTTCGTTCTTTATACATTTCTTTTAAATCCATCACTTGTACCTCAATTCTATTTCTTTTTCATTATGCTACATTTTTTCCATTATATACCTATGGTTCCTGTAATAATTTTCCGTTCCTTTAATACAGAAAGACAATATGTCAATTGTTCTTTCTCCGTTTTATAGTAATCTTTGTCTATCCATAAAACATCCGCTTCCCGCTTAAACCAGGTAAGCTGTCTCTTTGCAAAGTGTCTGGTATCCCGTTTCAAAATATAAACCGCATCCTCCAATGAAATCTCTCCACATAAATAGGAACAGATTTCTTTATAACCAAGCCCCTGCATGGAAACAAGGTCTCTTTCATAGCCACTGTCCAACAAATGTTTTACTTCATCAACTAGTCCTTCCTGTATCATCAAATCCACCCGTTTGTCGATTCGTTCATACAATTTTGCTCGATCCTGATTCAAAACAAAATAAGCAAAATTATAAGGGGATGATTTTTGACGTTCCTGCTCATTATGTTGCGAGATTTTTTTTCCTGTCTGCTGATAAAACTCTAATGCGCGTATCACTCTCCGTACATTATTCTCGTGAATCTTTTCCGCACTTTCTCGATCTACTTCTTTTAATTTTTCATGTAAAAAGTGGGCTCCCTTTTCTTCATACAGTTTCTCCAACTTTTTTCTACAGGCAGAAACGGTTTCCTGTTCAAAAGAAACATCTCGTAATACTGCCTGAATATAAAAACCAGTACCTCCTACTAAAATAGGAATTTTTCCTTTTGCATAGATTTCCTCAATTGCCTGGTCTGCATATTGTTTAAATTTCACCACATTAAATTCTTCGTCTGGTGGAAATATATCTACCAGATAATGCTTAATTCCTTGCATTTCCGACTGCTTAATCTTTGCCGTTCCAATATCCATTTGTTGGTAAACTTGCATGGAATCTGCTGAAATAATTTCTCCACCAATAACCTTTGCAAGATAAATAGATAGAGCAGTCTTTCCTACCGCTGTCGGTCCTGTCAATACAACAATAGGCGGCTTTTTCTCCATTGTTTTGTCCATGTACTGCCTCCTTATTATTTTTTTATTTTCTATTAACATATAAATGAAGCCTATAAATCCTTCCTTATTTCGATGTGTCCCAACTTTTTAACTCAAACATCATAGTATTCGTTTAAATTTCTTTTCGATTTCATACTTTGTCATAGAAACAATTACAGGCCTTCCATGGGGACAATTATAGGGATTTTCTAATTCCATCAATTCATCAACCAAAGCTTCTGCCTCCAGCATGGAAAGTTTCATATTTCCTTTTACTGCTGCCTTACAAGACATAGAAGCAACCCGTTCCAGCAAAAGATTTGCATCCTTGACTTGCTTTTCTTCCAATAATGAATCCAGTAACTCTGTCAGCAGCTCAATTTGAGCAATGCCAAATAGATTTGCCGGAACAGCCCGGACAGAAAATTCTCTGCCACCAAATGCTTCAATCTCAAATCCAATTCTTTCCAGAACACTACGATACTGTTCCAATGCCTGTTGCTCGCGTAAAGTAAGTGTTAAAATAATCGGAGGCTGTACAATCTGAGACGTAAACTCTTTCTTTTCCAGATTACGCATAGTCTGTTCAAAAAGAACTTTTTCATGTGCTGCATGTTGGTCAATAATAAACATCTTGTCCTCATACTGAATGATCCAGTAAGTATCAAAAATCTGTCCGATAATCTTATGATGCTTCTTTGCTTCTTTCGACAATAACTTTTGTTCTTCCTTCGTTTGAAACAACTCTGTCTGCTGAGAATTTGATTTATCCCAAATGGTTTCTTTGTTCGTATCTTCTGGTAATACAGAAACTGTTTTATCTAGTTTTTGTAATTCTTCCTGTTTTATCTGCCCTGGCTTTTGTTCAGCCATAGTAGCCGTTTCTTTCTTATCTGTTCCATTTATTCTTATTTCTTCTTTCGATTCTTCTGCCAACTTTGAAACAGCCGACACACCTGTAGGTTCTGCTGCCACCTCCTCGAATGTATCTAACTGTTTCATCGCCTGCACAAAAGCTTCTTTCGACTGCGTATTCTCTTCTTCTTTTTTGATTGCAGGTGTTTCTTTCTTTTTATAAGATGCTTCCTCTCTTACTTGCGTTTGCTTATTTCGAATCTGTTCGTACTGTGAAATTACTTTTGCGGCTTCCACCATTTGCTTGCCTACATTTTTGCTTTCCTGCAAACTCCGCTTTTTTTCAAATGGCTCGGGGGCAGATTTTGTCAGGGCTGGTGCTTCTTTTTTTTGTTCTTTACCAATTGTAACCTCTGGTATCATCTCTCTCCCAGAAAGCACATCTGAAATAGCATGATAAATCTCATGGTAAATCGTCTGTTCATTCGTAAAACGGATCTCCATTTTCGCCGGATGTACGTTTACATCAATATATTCACTATCAATAGAAAAATGCAATGCCGTCATAGGATACCGATGCTGCATCGTATAAGGCTTATATGCCTCCTCAATCGCTTTATTGATAATCTTATTTTTCATATATCTTCCATTAATGAAATAATTCATATAATTCCGATTTCCTCTGGAAACTACCGGTTTTGCAATAAAGCCATTCAATTGTAAAATAGATGTACTTGCCTTAATTGGCAACAAATTTGCTGTAATATCACGACCATAAATGTGATAAATAATATCTTTTATCTTCCCATTTCCAGATGTCTGTAAACGTAATTGATTGTTATTCATAAATTTAAAAGAAACCTCAGGATGAGACATTGCAAGCCTTTCTACCAAATCATTTATGTAAGAAGCCTCTGTTTGAGCACTTTTCAAAAACTTTCGACGGGCAGGTACATTATAAAAAAGATTTCTTACTACAAAGGTAGTTCCCTCTGGGCAACCAATCTCTTCCAATGACTTTTCTTCCCCTCCATCGATAACATAACGAATACCAGTTAACGCACCTCGTGTCTTCGTTATTGTTTCCACCTGAGCAACTGCACTAATACTAGCAAGCGCCTCACCACGGAAACCAAGGCTTCCTACTGTCAGCAGATCTTGTGCACTTCGAATCTTACTAGTCGCATGACGTTCAAACGCAATACGTACCTGTTCTTTTTCAATTCCCGAACCATTGTCCGTAATGCGGATCATCTCAATCCCACCGCCTTTTATTTCCACTGTAATTGCTGAAGCACCTGCATCAATCGCATTTTCCACAAGTTCCTTTACCACTGCTAAAGGTCGCTCTACCACTTCTCCTGCTGCAATTTTATTGATTGTATTTTGATCCAGTAAAAGAATCTCTTTCAATTATCTCACCTCGCATTTTCCCTACCAACACTCTTTGACTTTCTGCTGTATCTGATATAACTTATTCATGGCATCCATTGGTGTTAATGCATTCAAATCTAAATCCCGCAATTCTAATAGAATATCCTGTGTAGAAGGCATATTATTGAAGCCATCAAAAATAGACATCTGCTGTTCTGTTTCTGTCCTATCTGTCGCACAATTTTCTGACGCTTTCTTTTTTGATGTTTGTGCTCCTTCTGCAATTTGCTTTGTACGATCCACAATATCATTTTCTGTTAAATCGTTCACAATCTCTCTGGCACGTTTTAATACCTGGTCTGGTACTCCTGCCAGTCTTGCCACCTGAATACCATAACTTTTATCCGCACCACCTTTTATGATTTTACGTAAAAACACAATATCCTCTCCAGCTTCCTGTACGGCAATACAATAATTATTTACACTATCCAATTTTCCCTCCAACTCGGTCAGCTCATGATAATGGGTGGCAAACAGTGTTTTTGCGCCTATATGTTTTGCAATATGTTCTACTACCGCCCATGCAATACTCAAACCATCAAAGGTACTGGTTCCACGCCCAATCTCATCCAAAATAAGAAGACTGTTTTTGGTAGCATTTCGCAGGATGTTGGCAACTTCTGTCATTTCCACCATAAATGTGCTTTGGCCGGACGCTAGATCGTCCGATGCCCCTACACGCGTAAAAATACGATCCACAACCCCTATATCTGCGCTGGCAGCAGGTACAAAACTTCCAATCTGTGCCATAAGTACAATCAATGCTGTCTGTCGCATATACGTTGATTTTCCGGCCATATTCGGACCGGTAATAATAGAAATCCGTTGTTTTTTCTGATCTAAATAAGTATCATTTGCCACAAATGCATCGTTATTGATTACTTTTTCTACTACCGGATGTCTACCCTCTTTTATAGAAAGCAAACCCTTTCGATTGATAGATGGTCGCACATAATTATTCTGCTCTGCAACCAAAGCAAGAGAAACTAGCACATCCAACTTAGCAATTGCTTTTGCAGTCTGTTGAATACGCTTCACCTCTGCTGCAATATGCTCCCGTATCTCCACAAACAATTCATATTCCAGTGCAAATAATTTATCCTCTGCTCCAAGGATAACATCTTCCAATTCTTTTAATTCCGGTGTTGTATATCGTTCTGCATTCGTCAATGTTTGTTTTCTTGTCCAAGTATCCGGTACTAGTTCCTGATAAGACTTTGTTACCTCTAGATAATAGCCAAACACTTTATTATACTTTACCCGAAGATTTTTAATACCGGTAGCATTTTTTTCTCTTTCTTCCAATTCTGCAAGCCATGTCTTTCCCTCGGTCTTTGCCTTTCTAAGCTTATCAATCTCCTCATTATAACCTTCCTTAATAATACCGCCCTCTTTTATAGCAATTGGAGGTTCCTCTACAATCGCATCCCTAATCAAAGAACAAATATCTTCCAATGTATCCAATTGCCCATAAATTTCTTTTAACTTTGCACAAGAGGCATCTTCTAATAAAGTCTGAATAGGAGGAATCATTTCCAAAGAAGACTGAAACGCAATAAAATCTCTTGGATTTGCAGTCTTATAAGACACCTTTCCAATTAAACGTTCCAAATCATAAATTGGATTTAAATATTCTCGCAATTCTTCCCGGGTAATCGCTTCCTGATTTAATTCTGTAATCGCATCTAATCGTGCTTCAATGGTATCCACATCAATCAAAGGCTGTTCAATCATACTTCTTAACAAACGCGCGCCCATGGCTGTCTTTGTCTTATCCAATACCCATAAAAGAGAACCACGTTTTTGTTTTTCTCTTAACGTTTCCACTAATTCTAGATTTCTCCTTGTAGAGCTGTCCAAAACCATATACGCGCTAGAAGAATACGGTTGAATTCCCGTAATATGTGACAAGGCATTTTTCTGCGTTTCTGTCAAATATTGCATGACCGCTCCCGCTGCTATAGTTCCAATCGGGTAATCTACCAGTCCAAGCCCATCTAAAGCCTGTACACGAAAATGTTCCATAAGACTTTTTTTACACGTATCTTCATCAAAGTAACGTCGTTCCAAAGTAGACTCTGCCATGCCAAGACGATTGTGTAAATCCTCCAAATCAAATCCAGTCATAACTAACTCTTCGTTGTAAATCAATTCTGATGGAGCAAATTTCGTAATCTCATCCATCAATTTCCGTGTATTATCCACTTCCGTCATATAAAACTCACCGGTTGTCACATCCACCGTAGCAACACCAAAAGAATCTGGCAAATAAAATACTCCCATCAGATAATTATTTTTTCCATCCTCTAAGGACTGTGTATTTAAATTAGTTCCTGGTGTAACAATACGCACCACTTCCCGCTTTACAATACCCTTACACTGTTTTGGATCTTCCATCTGCTCACAGATAGCAACCTTATAACCCTTGTTTACCAGGCGTGTCAAATAACCATCTACTGCATGATGTGGAATCCCACACATAGGTGCTCGTTCTTCCAACCCACAGGACTTTCCTGTCAAGGTAATCTCTAGTTCTCTGGCAGCAGTAATCGCATCATCAAAAAACATCTCATAAAAATCACCCAAACGATAAAATAAGATACAGTCCTTATATTCCTCTTTTGTATTCATATACTGTTGCATCATTGGTGTTAATTTTCCAGCCATAATCTTCCTCTTTCTCTAAACCGTTTCCCATGTCCCATTTTTCAAAAAAGAATTTGCAAGTTCTTCTGCTTTCTCAATAATTGCATTGTCGTATCCCATCATACCAAGAAGCTTAATCGCATTTCTCGAATTCGCCTTTCCTGTTCGAAGCATATAGTCAAACACAACTTGATTATCCACAATCTCTTCTTGAAAATGATAATTATCATAATATGCTTCCAAAATGGAGGTAAGCTCCAAATCATGCGTAGCTGCAAAACAAATCGTATTGGTAGCTGCAAAAGTACGCAAAATCTGTGCAGATGCTGCAATACGTTCCAATGTATTTGTTCCACGCAAAACTTCATCTACAAAACATAATGTTGGCACAGCACCACCCACTTGCTCTAAAATTCGTTTCAAAGACTTAATTTCTACAATATAATAGCTGTCATGTCCCTGCAAATCATCTCGGAGTGCCATAGATGAAAATACCTTAAAAAAAGAAGCTTCATACTGCTTTGCAACGGCTGTATGAATCGTCTGTGCCAAAATTGCATTGATCGCAACGGTCTTGATAAATGTAGACTTACCCGATGCATTGGAACCGGTAATCAGAACAGGACGGTCTGCTTGAATACTATTTCGAACCGGTTCTTCCAACATTGGATGAAATGCCCCCGTCATAGAAATCTTTGCATCTTTTGTTTCCTCTAAAACCGGAATACAATATTCTTCTTCACCAAGCCAGGTACGGAACGATGCCACTGCAAGCATAGCATCTAAAAATCCAAGTAGTTCATACAATTCATTTAACTCTGCCTTATGCGCTTGGATCTTTTTTGTCATAGTATCAAACTTAATCAAATCAATATGAAACATCATTCGCACATAATCTAAGCTTAAGTCCCAGAACGAACCCTCTCCTTTTTTCCCATCAAAAAATACTAAAAAGGAACCCCTTTTTACATCTGCAAACTGTTTTGTAATCTTATCAATCCGTGTAAATACCTCTTTTAACTCTGGAATATCCAACTTGGTCAATTCCTGTGCATTATCCAACATTCGGATAATATATTTAAAAACCTGAAAGTACTTTTCAATCTGTGCCTTACGATTAAAATAGTGAATGATATTATTTACAAGTGTAAAAACAAACAAAATCACACCATAAATTGGTGACAACACATTAAATACTGATAGAACCATCAACCCAATAGACACCAGCAACATCGAACACATAAAAATACTAGCAATTGGATTATGTGGTGGTATCTTCTCTGCTATATTGATATATTTATACAAAGAAAAATCCTTAATTTTCCCCATCAAACGAAATTCCGTCTGCAATTGGTTTCTTGCATCTCGATTTTTTTGAAAAAAGGAAATAAACCGTTCCCTTTTCTTTAATAAATCCTCTTTTACCTGTAATTTACGAAGCATGGCATAAAGATAATCTTCCCCCATAGAACTATGCGTATGATTTAACAACATAAAAATCGTGTCCATATCTACATCATTCCAGGTAATATCATCTACATCCTGCTCACCTTTATTAGCATAATAATACTCTTTGATTGCCTTAAAATGATCCTGGGTATAATTCGCCTCCAAAATCTGTCCCCATTCATTATCATTTTGTAAATTAAATTTTCGAAATAATTCCTTCTCATCATACTTTGACTTAGCAAACAAAAAAACAGCCAAGGCAACAATTACCACTATTACAATTTCAAATTCCATACGTTCCTCCATACATTCTACTCTATTCACATTGCCAACATTGTTTTCTTAAGGTCTGCAAATCCACATTCTTTGTGAAATCTCTCACCCAACGAATATCCTAACACTACAGCAAAAAAACATACAAACGTTTCGGAAAATGCAACTTAACGAAAAAGATTCGTTCTGCCCGATCGAACGGTTCCCAAATAACTGCGTTTTGTCTGCTCTGTGTCTTTCAGCCCAGAAACAATCCTGTGGGGCATGCTTTTTATCAAACAAAAAAGTCCCCATGAGATTATACCTCAAAAGGAACTTTTTTGAAACAACTTATATTAAAATTCTAAGAAAGTTCACAAATAATTTTTCCCAGTTAAAACTTTGGGAAAACTATTTTATCACTTTACCCACCTTAATAGGCTTACGATAATTCGCTTTGGAAATCTTGATACCAGTACGTGCACTACTAGCATGAATAACCTGTCCATCACCAATATACATAGCAACATGACTTACAGACCCTCCACTTCCATAGAAGAATAAATCCCCAGGCTCTGCCTTAGAAACAGAAGTCTTTGATGTGTAAGCTGCCTGTGACGATGATGTTCTTGGAATACCATATCCGAAATGCTCATAAATACGCATTGTAAATCCGGAACAATCTGTTCCCTTTGTCAGACTGGTACCACCATATACATAACGGTTTCCTAAGTACTTTTTCGCATATGTTACCATAGAACTACGAAGCTTCGCTTCCTTGTCCTTTTTCTTCTTGGCTTCCTGCTGCTTCAACTGTGTAGTAGAATATGCCTGCTCCAATTCATATGCAATGGATACAAACTCCTTCGAAACAAATACAGTCTGATTGTCAACAGAAACACCAATCCAATCTGATAACTCATTTGCCATATCTTCCATATTAACCTTTGCAATGGAAGCCATTTCTTTTTTGTCCGTAAAATTTTTGTCTATAAAGCTATTCACATACTTTTCACTAATATTTTCTCTTACTACTTCCAGTTCCTCGCCGATTGGTACCAATGAATGTTTTGGTGCCTGTGTACTTGGTAATACTCTCGCATTTAATGTAGCTGTGTTTACAATCGCAACCTTCTTTCCTACCTCTAATGCAAGTTTTTCAGCTTTCGCATCTTTTACCAATGCGTTTGCTTTTACGTAACCTTTCACACTACCAGACTCAACCTTAGCCCAACCGTTCTTTGTAACTTTCTCGATATTACAAGCTGCATTCTTTCCCATCTTTCCAACTACTTTTGCTTTCGCATCAGCCTTTTTATAAATACTTAAAGACTTTGTCTTGTTGGAAATTCCTAAACGATCATACTCCATCTTGATGATGGCATCTCCTGTAACTACATGTACATTGTTAGGGGTTGCACTGTTCCCCTCATCTTCAATGCTTACGCTGCTACCTGTGACCGTTGATGGTGACGATATTTCTTCTCCTGCCAAAGAGCTTTTTTCAGTCAAAATTACCTGCTTAGCCTGAATCTGTGTTGGCGTTCCCGCAAATGCGAGCATACTTGCCAATCCCAAACCCATAACAGATAACTTAACTATGTGACTTTTCATATGTTACCTCCTTAAAGTTGGCATATGTGTTACTTTGCTTTCATGATAAAATTACAAATCAGTAATTATTATCATTTCTTTTACAGACAACTCATTATAGCACTTATCTTCCAGTGTGTCAAATTTTCCTTGAATTTCCGCCATTTCTTTCCAGTATGCCCCATAATTTTCCAGATATTATAGATAAACTCCTCATCTTCAAAAGAAAAAATGACGAACTTGTCCACCTATTTTTGACGTGAGATTTTCACTCACGTCATCTTTTAAATAATAATACAAACCAAACCTCCATTGCTGTCATTTACCACTTTTTGAATCGTATCCTGCAATTTAAGCTGACTCTCATCCGTTAATTTTCCAACTTTTGTCTGGATCCCATCTTCAATCAATTGCCGGATAGATTTGCCAAAAATATTTGTAGACCAGATACCTGCCGGATTCTCCTTGCCATTCTCTGAAATATAAGAAATCAAATCCTTTGCCTGTTCCTCACTTCCAACAATCGGAGCAATTTCCGTCTCGATATTCGCTTTAATTAAATGCACGGACGGTGCCACAGCCTTAATTTTTACACCATATTTATTCCCGTGACGAATAATTTCCGGCTCCTCCACTAAAATTTCATCAATTGTAGGTGTTACAACACCATATCCTTTTTGCCGTACTTCCTCATTTGCAATTGCAATCTTGTCATACTCCTGCCGTTTTTCTGCCATTTCCCGTAACATTTTGATTAATTCCCGTTCTCCTGTAATCTCCATTCCAATCATTTCACTAAGCGTCTGATAATAATACTTTTCCTTCACTTCTACCTGAATACTGATTTTTCCTGTACGCATATCAATTTGATCCAACTTAATACGCTTGATATACGCATTATCGCAAGTCAGATTTGCAGGTATCGCATCCTTAATTTGATCCATACGTTCCAAAATACTTTGAAACGAACGAACCATTTCTTCCTTGATTGGATGCTGTATCGGTAACATACTAATCCACTTTGGCATATAAAATCCGATCTCACTAATTGGAAAAACCGACAACACACCTCGCATAAGCTGTGTAATATCTTCCTTTCGCAACTGCTCACAATTGACAGGTAACACAGCCGTTTTATATTTTTCTTCTAGCTTCTTTGCCAAATCTTTCGTTTCCTGTAAAAGCGGATGACTCGTATTTAAAAGAACAACGAAAGGTTTTCCAAGCTTCTTTAATTCTTGGATTGTTCTCTCTTCCGGCAAAACATACTGTTCTCTTGCCAGCTCTCCAAAGCTCCCATCCGTTGTAACCACCATACCAATAGTAGCATGTTCCGTAATCACTTTTTGTGTACCGATTTCCGCAGCCTTAGAAAAAGGAAGCTCCATCTCCGACCAAGGCGTACGAACCATTCTTTCCTCATTTTCTTCCATGTGTCCACTGGCACCTTCCACCATATACCCAACACAATCGATCAAACGGATCTGTACTTTTGTATTTTCCTCATCCAAAACAATCTCCGCTGCTTCCTTTGGAATAAACTTTGGTTCTGTCGTCATAATTGTTTTTCCGGCAGCAGATTGGGGAAGTTCATCAATGGCACGTTCCCGACTATGTACATCCTTCATATTTGGAATAACAAGTAAATCCATAAAACGCTTTATGAATGTAGACTTGCCTGTACGCACCGGTCCAACTACACCAATGTAAACTTCCCCATTTGTTCTGGCCTGCATATCCTTATATACTTGAAACTGACCTTCCATCCAATCCCTCCAATCCGATAAACCAGCTCATTGGTATTTGCGAATTTCACAATTCCCTAAAACTATCTTATGAAGACTGGAGAAAGAATAGAACCATATTATTTCTTTTTCTTCGTATCTACCATCTTTCCCATAAACTTTGCATGTACCACAAAACGACTTTCCTCTGTTCCTGTACAAGTGGATAACGTAATCGTTCGGTCCTTTTTCGTTACATTCACATTGGTTTTCACATTGGAACTTCCCTGTATCAGAGAAAGGAACTCTTGGTATGCATCTGCATCCGCAAAATATGTGTCATACACCCGTCCTTTGGCATCCGCAACGTGATAGGAAAATACACGATACCGATACGTACCCTTTTCCGTTAAAACATAAATATTACGGTGATCTCTAAAAAAATCTTCCTGACTATATCGTTTTAATGTACCAAACATAGAACCATTTTTCATATTATGTCCGTAAATAATCGTATGCAAATCTTTCAAATCTGCTTTATTTCGATAATCCATAAAAATACTACCAAAAATACTATGCTGCTTATTATACATCTGATGCAGATACTTATCGTTGTCACTTGCCTGCAACAACGGATAACTCATGGCACTATCCGGAATATAAAGCCAACCGATGATTTCAGGATTGGTAGCCTGCAATGCCTTAAAATCTACAGAAATCATCTTATCTTTTTTCTTCTTTTCCTTTTTTTCGACATCCTTTGGTGCATCTGTAACTTGCGGTTTATAACGGTCTGCATCGGCATCCGCCTCCACCTTTACTACCTTTTCTGCAATGTCCCCATAAACAGCATTTCCCTTTTCATAGGTACGATAAATGCCAAATAACTTCCATGCAGAAACACAAAATACACCGATAAAAACACAAAATAGCACTATATGCAACTTCTTCTTCACACTATTTCTCCTCTCTCCTTAAAACACTTGCCATCCAAATACTTCCGATCAGGGATAGTCCTCCACAAATTATCCAAAAGAAAATCGGTGTTCGATCTCCTGTTTTTGTAGGATATACCGGATAAATATTAGGGTCTACCTTTCTATTTGGATCCCCGCTATTTTGCGGATCATTTGAATCCCCATGTCCCGCCGTTTTTCCCGGCTTTGTTGTTTTGGATGGTCGATTGGTAATCACCTCTGGCGTTTCAATCTCCTCCTCACCAGTCGGTCTCGGATTGGAATGATACGTTGGACTTGGTTTCGGTGATTCACTTTTATGTGGTCGAATTGGTGTAACCGTATTATTCGAAGCAACCGGCGTTGGCGACACATCCGAAGGCATTGTAGCACTATCTGTTGGTTTTGGTGTTTTGCTCGCTGGACTTGCTGTTGCATTAGGCGAACTTATTGGCTTATCCGAAGGTTTTCCTGAAACAGTAGGTGTTTCAGATACCTGCGATATCGTTGTCTGCGGTATCGTAGATGGGGCTGGTGTGTTTGTATTAAATGTTGCCGTTGGAGATATTGTAGCAGTTCCACCACTATTATCAGTAACAGTCGGGCTAGGAAGTGCAGTCTTAGCATTAAACATCCATAACACTTTCACTCCGACATTTGGTTTATCCCAACTTTCCGGACACTTTACTGCTACAAAAAGTTTCTCCGATGTTCCTGGTGGGAGTTTACCAAGTAAAATAGGAATTTCAGGAGAAAACATTTCCTTTGATGCATCATTCTCGAACAACGGTCCGCTATAAACCAATTGCTTCTTTTCATTCATAATAGCAAGCTGTAAATGTCTCAATAATTCCTTTTCATCCTCTGATAAAGAAGAAAATGCATTTTCTGTCTTAGCATACATATAAACAGGTATTGTTTCCGTACTGGCATTTGTAATCTGTATCAGATGTGTTTTCGACTCCCCTGGCATCATACCTGAAATATCAATGAACGTATTCGTCTTTTCCGAATTGATTTTTATATCATTCGTCTCAAATTTTACTTCTTTCACTTTGCCAGGCTCAAAAGTTACCGACGCATCCACACTTGGAGTTACCCCGCTCGGTATTTGATCTTCACTAGGCCATCCAATTATATCATCATTTGCATCCTTTTTAGGAGTAAGAGTATCTGCCTGAATTGCCTCTGCAACCACCTTTATATCTCCTCCAACAGAAATATCTTGCGCAGAAAGCTTTTCCAAAACAGAACCCGAAAAAACATCATTTGTAATCCTATAGCTATTTGAAAAAATAGCACTATTTCCTGACGCTACCGGATTTTTATAATAATAGTAACATTCACCATTTTCTATCACCTGCTTCCAATCACTTTCTAGATTAATCCGGATAGAATCAACATTTGGCAATGTAATTTTTTCCAACTCCGCCGAATCGAGTGCTGAATCACTACGATATGCTTTCCACTCCTTCGTAACCTTTATTCGTAGATATGCAGGGTACTTTCCTGTATTTTCAACAGAAATCTTATTTGTAATATCATGTTCTGCCTCAATTTTACCCACCGACTCTTTTTCCATATGTAATGCAATCTGGACACTTCCGATTGTAACCACATTGGTTGCCTCAGCAGAAGGGGAGGTATTCGCAGCCCGCACTACAAAAAAAATTCCAAACCCAAAAAGGAGGAATGAAAGAACCATAACACCTATTTTCTTTTTTCTATTCATATGGATTCCCCCTCTTATGGATTGTTTACAGCTAAGTCATGCAATGCTGTTTTTGCTGCATCTATCTCAATATTTCCTTGTACCGCGTAGGCACAAACTACAATTTTAAATCCCTTTAACTGGTCTTTGTTTTGTATCTTTCGATCGTCAGGTAATTTATTACCATTTTCATCATATAACGGAAGACCGAGAGGAAAAGAAGCATTTGCATTTTGAGCCAAGCTATACTTTAGTTCAAAATCTTGCTTTAGCCGAACAGAATCAAACACAATTACGCTTTTCTCACTGTTACTATCATGGGCCACAGGCTCAATCGCAGTTCCTGTAGCAACTCCCTTGTAATAAAACATTGCCCCTGCTGTATTATTTTCCGTTGTCGAATCAAGTATCCAATCCGAACGACATCCTGCTCTTGTTGTTTCATTTCCCACTTGCCCAATCGCATCAAGTCCTGGTTTATCATAGGAATATAAATCACCATACTGTTGTTTAAACGTCTTATAACTGATTGGCTTATATTTTAAATACTTCTGCCCTGTATCTTCTTTTTCTTCTTCCTCATAAAAAAATACTTTCACAGCGATATATTCCTTTGACATAGCCGATGATGGAATCTTTACCGTTGCTTTTAAATCAGGATATTCCCGATTTGGTTCGGCAGTTATATTAGGATTTTCATCCTGCTTCAATACAATATCCACGCTCTCTCCCAATGTAAATGTATGCGTCTTTTCATCCGTTTTATCTCTTAAATATGCAACGGTTAAAAGGATAGAAAGGAGTGCTACCAACGCAACTGCTAACACCCCAAACAAAATATTTTTTAATTTTCTTCTGCTCCCGGTGGAACTTGTTGCCATGGTAACACCCCCTCCCGTCAAATATTATACCTATAAACAAGTTGGGTTGAAAAAGTATTTTCCCCCTTTTTACTCTGGATTGCTCCGCAAAATGTGCTATGATAATCCGCAAAAATATTGGTGATTTACTGTATTCTCCTTATATTATTACTTACTTGTCAATAAATTGATTAAATCCGTCTCTGCATCAGTAACTAGATGGTTAGTAGTACCTCCATAACTAC
The DNA here is from genome assembly GCA_902786205.1 of uncultured Lachnospiraceae bacterium. Taxonomy (GTDB): domain Bacteria; phylum Bacillota; class Clostridia; order Lachnospirales; family Lachnospiraceae; genus CAG-411. The sequence continues at coordinate 38,441 of CADABQ010000019.1, forward strand.
CTGTGTCTACAGCTGCACCTTCTACTACAATATTAAAATCAGGGAAACCTCCGCTCATACTTTTTTTATCACTTGTCAAATTAGCATCATCTACACCATTTAAAGTACCGTCCAACAGTTGAATCGGTTCACTGCTATTACCTTTTCTAATTTGAATCTGTGAAAACAATGCAGCAGTCTTCCCACCAGCAGTAAGTTGAGTCAAGTCAGTTTTCTTGTATACAAAAATCATACTTTTTGCATTATTGATATCACCTTGAGGCGAAGTAATAGCACCATCAGTATTCGTGCTTCCGAGTGTATCAGAAGAAGCTATATCTTTCCATTCAGTACCAGTCCCATCATCTTTATCTTTTAATAATTTAACTAATTTCCAATTTGTAGTATCAAAGTTAATTGGTTTTATTACATTCAACAAAGCGCTATATGTAATTGCATTATTCTTACCATTTGTAAAATCAATTCGTATGGCAACATATTCTTCGTAATCATAATTATCATCCTTAGTAACTGTAGCATTTTTATTCGGATATGTACCATCTAATGTTACACTAGAGCCATTATATAATATTGGATCCTTCTTTAATACTTGATTTGGTGTATAACCATTCGCTTTAGAACTATCTCCATCGTCACCTTCCCAGTTAGGTTCAGTCAAACCTAACTTCAATCCTGCACTACCTGTAAATGTATTAGTTGTTGGACCTGTTTTCTTACTTAAATACGCCAAAGTGCCAACAACCGAAATCACTGCAACCAAAACCAATGCCAATGCATTACGTATATGCTTTTTTCTCGTTTTTCTTGTTTGTTTTTCTTTCCATTCTTTTTCTGTCATAAGTTTTTCTTCTGCCATATGTCAGTCCCCCTTTTCTAACATGTACTCTTTCGAAATTTGCTATAATTCCGTCCTGTTTTTATTAAGTTGTAATATCCAAGTAATGGTTTGATATAAATCAAATTATAAGAAGATATTACAAATGTCAAAACTTCTGAATATCTGTCCATCAGAATTTTAGATTTTTTAACAAACATAGTAAATTCCATTTTATTCATATAACAATACTTTTGCCAAAAAAATTTTCTGTTTCCAAGCCTTCTTTATTGGGTAGTTATGGTGTACCACTTGAATTACCTACATTCTTTGTATTTTCATCCAATTTGCTTTTTAATAAATTCACTAAATTATTTTTCAATTCCGTCTGGTCACTGTTGTCACCAGTAGACAAATCACTCCATTGTTCTGCATCATTTGCTGTATTACTGCTCTTTTTATATTCATTTTTAATAGCTGCACCAATTACATCAATCTGAAATGCAGGAAGATTACCATTGATTTTATATTTTTGATCATCCGCTGTAATATCTAAAGATGTATTCAATTTTGTAACATAGCCATCCGTTGTACCACCCTCTAAATCATCACTACTTTTAATTGTTATAGAGGTAAATAGAGGTTTGGTAGCTGCATCTTTTGCTAATACTTTACTATATATATAAATCATGTAACCTTTCTTTTCGTTTAACGTCCCGCTGGTAAGTGGATCAACGGCAATCCAATATCCATCTTCTGCAGTAGTTGTATTAAATGTAATTTCTTCAATTAAATATTTTAATTGCGTATAAGACACTGCCTTATTCCCAATTGTATAAGATACTGCAAGCGCAACCCATTCTGGCGAATCTGCATCAGTCGAATTATTTGTTAAAACAGGGTTTTTAGGAATAGTCATTCCTGGTGTATATTTTTTTGCTAAATACTCACCTTGTGTTTCTACTTTACCAGTGTTGTCACCTCTCAAAGTATTTAACTCCTCTTGATTTAACACTGTTGTGCCATTCTTATAGGCATCCCAGTTTGTTTCTGTCAATTTCAGCAAAATACCTCCACTACCTGTAAAGGTATTTGTCTTTTTATCGGTAAGCGTACTCAAATACGCCATGGTTCCCCAAACACCAACCGCAAGTACAAGTACGATTGCTGTCATTGAAGCCAACTTTCTTTTTAATTTTTGGTTTCTCTTCTTTTTTGTCTCTTGTTTTTTCATAAAATCGTCCCCCTTCTGTGCAACACATTACCTGTAACAATTCAGCCAGTCAAAACTGTTACTCACTTTTTAAAAAAATATTTCCATTTTATTGATTTTGTATTAAATGCACAATTTTTTCACTTGTTTTTGCATATTTCTTGTTATCTATTTACAGAATACCATAATCATTCTTGATTCGCAATGGTTTTTTTGGTGTTTTTTCTGTTTTTTTTGACTACTTCCATCAAATAAAATTTCCAATATATACCTAACAACAAAAGCAACCATTTCAAATCTGGTTGCTTCTGTCATTTGGATATGATTTTTCTTATTAATCTTTTAAATCATCTTTGAGATGTTCTATCACCGAGCAATATATTTTATATCTTTTATTTGTCATGGTATACAACTTGACACCCAACACAAGAAACCATGTTATCAGTAAAAATTTTTTTTCACATAAATTTGCAATATCTATTAATGAAACCCCTAAAATACCTCCGATTAAGATATCCAAAACCACATCTATTAGCCCAGTATCTTGCAGACCTGTATAATTCAATAATAAGCAATTTAGGTAAGCTTCTTTTTTTTCTTTCTCTTTAATTGTTTTTAGCTTACTTTCTAATATTTTGTAAATACATAAATAATGATAGGTACTATGCCTAATACATTTAACAAACGACACATCTTCCACCGCAGCTTCTGCGTCACTCCTGTTAATATCAAAAACAAAGATTTTAGCAACAATTTCATCTATTATTTCTTCTTTAGAAATCTTTTTTGGCCAAAACATAAAAAATATCCCCTTTCTTTTTACTTGTTTATTTGCTTCGTTCACCTTTGTTTTCCATAGTTCCAATAACTTTTCTTTCTCTTTTTTATGTCTTTCCCGGATTTCTTCATATGTTTCTAATTTTTTACTAGAAAACGTTTCTAAATAGCACAATGTAGTTGCAATTTTCCCTTTTTTAGATTGAGCCCAAAATGATACCAAAGCAACTATTGTTAATATAAACAATACTGCTATAATCTCCCAACTTACATTCGCACCTTTAACAGGATCAGAAGTACAAATTGATAATATTGCTATCGCAGCAGATATAAATGGTATAACGATAAGCATCCATTTATCACACCTCACACTCATCCACTCTAGTTTTGCCTTCAATTCAATAATCTTTTTTGGTGTTAAATTCTCTATTGTATCTTTTGCATCATCAATATCGTTACAACACTTATCAACAATTTCCATTATTTTTTTATCATTCATATAATTCTTACCCCCCCTAATACTGTTGTCAGCTCCACCTTTAAAACATAGCAATCCTTACCAAATAACTTTTTTATATCTACAACCTTACATTTTGAACCGCAGTTTATTAGCAATTCCTTTTCCATTCCATAAAAAGAATACCAATAATTTATATAAGCGCAGTTATATCCCTTTGGTATCAGATAAATTGCGTACGCTACACTCCCATTCTTGCGTATACTTTCCCTCACATGTGTTCCCTTGAAATCCCTGTATGCAATTACATCGTTTTTCTTATATTTTTTTAGCGAAACATACTCCTCTGGATGTATGTTTCTGTAAACTGCAATATTTTCGTTTATTTCTGCCCTTGCTAAGGCACTTTTTAATCGTTCTACTTCCTTATTTTTTCTTTTATCGTTACTGTTGCCATTTCTTAAATATTCGTTTATATTTCCTTTATTGTTGAATTTACCGCGTCTATACTTTTTCAACGCACGAATTTCTGGCTTTGTAAGCTCTTTTTTCCATTGCATATACTCTTGTTTTATTTCTTTACTTGTTACGACATGAAATTTATCTTTAGGTACGTTATTATATTCGCGTATTATACCCTCAATTTTAACTTTTTCCAATGTATTCACACCTCCCTATAAATTTTAGAGTTTTATTGTTTTTTATTAAATGCATTATTTTTCTGTCTCCACCCATTTTTTATAACCATAATTATATTTATACTATAGTACAATATAATAGAATATATTATTAAAATCAATATTCTTAATTAAATTTAATACTACTATATCATTTTTAACACAACCGCTTAATCTTTTACACATATTTGCAACGTAATTGTAATCTTTTCTATTTTTTAATCTAATTATTTACAAACATCTTTTTCTATTTCACCATAAAAACAAAGCTTCCACCTCCACGTCAATTCCCTATAGAATCAAAAGAGCTGTGTACCGTACCAACCAGTACCACAGCTCTTTTTGGTTCTTTCTGTATTTTGCTAGAATTACAAAAATCATAGTCCATCTTGATTGCAGAACCTACTCATTAAGCGTTTATCTCCCCTCTTTGTATGCATCCCACAACTTGGTTACAAACTCTTCTTCTACCTTGCACTTCTCCGCTGTTTTTCGTATGGCAGACGGTTCATCTGCTCCGTATTCTAAAGCCATTTGGATCATAGACAGAATCTTTTCCTGTGTACTTTTTTCTAGCTCGTTTTGCAGGGTTTGCTTCTCGTTTTGCAGGGTTTGTTTTTCGTTTTGCAGGGTTTGTTTCTCATTTTGCAGGGTTTGTTTTTCGTTTTGCAGGGTTTGTTTCTCATTTTGCAGGGTTTGT
>CADABQ010000020.1 GCA_902786205.1 uncultured Lachnospiraceae bacterium
CAAATGATTAGAAAATTAAGTGAACAGTTAATTGAACTGTCAGATGTTTTTATTTCTAGCACTGGTTGTCATGGTGTTTGGGGTGAAGTGGAATTACCTAAATGTATTCGTAAAGAATTAGAAGAAAAGCAACAACAAGAGTAACTGGTAACTGCAATCCCGAAAAGCCCTTTCAAAAATTTTCGGGATTGTAATCAAAAACACTTGATAAATCAAGTTACCCAATTCTATCATAAATATTGGGCATGTCAAGTGGCAATTAAAAAAATATTAAAAAACAAAGGGAGGATTTTATGTTAAAAAATAAACTATTAAAAAAATGTAGTGTCTTTTTTATGGCAGGTGCATTATTGGTATCCGGTTTCGGAGCAAATAAAACTTTTGCACATGCTCAGAACGTTGGTGGCATTACAGTAAATGCTACTTTATCAGATGGCAGAAAAACTGAAAAAACAACAGCAACTTTAATTGTTTCAAGTGGTCCACCACAAGGATTATCCGTTGAAGCAAGGATTTATTATCGTTTTAATAAAAAAGCTTATTATCATGTAGAAGGACCGAAAGCGTCCTATGCTCCCCGATATTCTGTTACTTCAAGGGCACAGCGTACACCAGTTACTGTGGATATGTGCTACGGAAAGTATAGAGTAAGTTACAATTCCGTAACCTGGGAACCTATCAAAACAATCGGTTCGAAAAAGACTGGCGTAAACTATATTAAGGAATAAACGTTAATAATAAAGGAATCCTCTGTCATTTACAATGACAGAGGATTCCTTTCAAAAAAGGGGGAAGACTACAATGAAACACAAAACACTATGTCTACTATGCATCCTAAGCATATGCGTCCTTTTCAATGGATGCAGCAAAGACAAAATACAATATAAGGATACCTATGTTCCCGGACAGGATTTTCAATATATGTATTCTGGGGAAACTTATGAATTTGGTCTCAGTATGGCGGAAACGGATGATGCATACTATAAATTGTTGGATGATTACATCTACTATGTTGATAAAAAATCCATGAAAGCCGTTCCTTTGTGTGGAAAATCCGATTGTATGCACGAAAAGGAAAGTTCCTCTCATAGAACAAACTGTAACGCTTACATCCGTTCAGAAGATGGTTATATGAACTTATACAAGGACAACCTCTATGTAAGAACTACAGAACGTGATAAAGAAGAACAGATTGATTATTCTGTATTTTATGCCATCTCTTTGGATGGAAGTAAACGAAATAAAGTTTGTGAAATAAAAAAAGATACCATAGGTTTTTGGATGATCCATAGAGGCAAACTGTATTATACCGTAAAAGATAAAAACGAACAGGTTTCCCTGAAAGCGATCGATCTAAAAAAGAAAGCTTCCTCCAAAACCGTTTATTGTGCAAAAGATATTTTTGACAGTGATCCAGCAGATTTATTAGCATACGGAAATAACATCTATTTAAATATAGGCGGCTACTCAAAAAAATTAGATTTTTTGAGCGATGACAATGATGATGATGTGAGTGCCAAGGAAAGAAAACAGCAGAAACAGGAAATGTGGCAAAATTATGAAAATAAGTGGATCTGTTATAACATTACGAACCAAAAAGCAACAGAACTCTTTTCAAAGCAAAAGGACAAGGATGGTGTAACACGTTTTCTTGTTCAGCGAATTGCCTTTTGGCAAGACAAACTATATTTTATGTATTCGGATCTTTTAAAAAAGAAAGATGATGCTATCTATGAAAGCAATCTGGATGGCTCCAATGAGAAAAAATGGAAAGACATAGATATAGACAAAGAAACTATTTTTACAACGGATACAGACTACCTGTATATATACGACACCTGGTCTGAAGCAGTGGAAAAAGGAAAGAAGACACCAACCATGTGGGTTTATGACAAGAATAAAAAGCTAGTAGATACTTGTAAACTTTCGGTAGAATTTTGTACTTCTTTCCCTCCTGGCAGTAAACAATATTTTTGGCTGAAAGCAGTAGGAGATACAGAGGATGCTCTCATTTATATGGATAAAAGTAGGATTGGTTCTTTGAAAGGGAAAAAATTACAGCTAGACACCTGCTACTCTATCGTAAGACCAGTCTATGATGAACTGACCGAAGGAGAGTAACGAATAAAGTTGACGGAAATCTGTTCATTTTATGAATAAATGATAGTTATTTAGAGAATACATGTCCGATGTACTAGGTGTACTTTCTGAACCGTTACAAAAATGAAAGGAAATCCATAATGAAATTAATTACATATGAATTACGCAAAGTGCTAAAAAATAAAAAATTACTTGCCTTCCTATTTTTATTATTGTTATTTAATATCTTTACTTTTTTATTTGCACAACAAAAGACCGCTCCCTATATGTACCGTAATTATTATAAACAGTTTCAAGAAGTCATAAAGGATATCACCTATGCTTCTCCCAAAGAGGGGATACAAAAGTTACAAAAGTTTCAGGACCTGACTGCAGATTACCAAATACATGATGCTTATGCGAATAAGTTATACACAAAAGAAGATGTAGCACAATATCATCAGTCTATGGAAAAGAAGTATGGGAAAAAGGAGTTGGAACTTGCTGAAAAACGAAACAAAAATCTAACGATGCTACAAAGTCAGGCATATTGCTACTATTCCGGTAAGGAAATGGAACAATTGCAGTATCAGATGGATTATGTAAAATTTCAAAAACAGGTAAAAAGGGAGCCAACGGCTGCACTGCCCTTTTTAAAAAACAGAAATTTCATAGAGCGAGATCAGAAAAAAACATACAATGCTTATAAAAAACTGGGAACCGTTACCTTGAAAACCGGGAATCTAATTCCTGCAAAGAAATACTTGAATTATAAATATGACACTATTTTTCTGATCGGTGTTGTGCTGATCCTTGCGATTGGGATATTCCGTCCTGACCAGCAAAAGAAAATGACAGCCTTTTTAAAAACACATAAAAAGGGAAGAACACCGTTATTACGGGCAAAACTGTTTTCTCTTGGAATCCTTGTTTTGGGATGCACCTTTTTAATGGAAGTACTTCTATTTTTTACCTGCCTTTTTGTATATGGTCCGTTTGACGGTTTCATGCCAATTCAGACATTGGACAGCTTTCGAAACTGTACGCTTCCATGGAATATCGCTCAATTTATAGGTGTGGGTATTTTTGTAAAGTGCGTTTTTGCCTGTGTATTCGGAGGTTTACTGGCAGCCCTTTTGTTACGATTTGAGAAAAATCGTACGGTGTATGCGAGTACGTTATTATTCCTTGCGCTGGAATGGACCCTGTATACCACACTTTTGTCCAATGGAACCTTTTCTATTTTTAAATTTGCAAATCTGTTTCAGGGATTTTATGCATTTCGATTGCTGGGTGTTTACGAAAATTGTAACGTATTTTCTTTTGCGGTCAACAAATTTATGATCTTTTGTTTTTTTGCAGCAATTTTATGGATTGGTAGTATGCTGTTTGCTTTTCACTTTTGGAAAACAACAAAGGAGGGAAAAGAAAAGAGAGCAAAAACAATGCAAAAGCCCAAAAGAATTGGAAAGATTTCTTTGGGACGAAGTGTTCTCCGTATCCATTTTCTGCACGAAAAACGATATCTGCTTTGCATTGGACTGCTCTGTTATGGAATCTATTGTGCCTGTTTCCAAAGTGTATTTGCATCTACCATGTTGACAACACTGACGCAGTCAAACTATGAAAATTGGATAGATAAATACCGGGGTGAGCTTACCGACCAAAAGATCAAGAGCATTGAAAATGACAAGAAAAAATATGACAAGTTATGGGATCGTGTTGCAGAACTAGCATCCAAAGACAAGTTATCTTTAAAAGAAAAAGCAGAGCTAGATGCCTTGGATACACAAACGGGTGTCCCTTACGATGCCTTTTGTGAATTTTTGGATCAATATGAAACCATCAAAGCTCGTAAAAATGCAGGAAAGGATGCCAGGTTGCTAAATAACTATTGTTGGAGCAGGCCATTTACTGGTTTTGCAAAAGAACTAAAAAATATGGGGATTGCCTGTATCTTTTGTATTCTCTTATGTGCCGGATTATTTGAAAATAAAAACAATATAAATGCTTTATTGGAGACGACCAGGAATGGAAGAAAACGGCTGTACCGACGGAAATATTTGTTGGGCATTGGTTTTGCAGTCTTGTCCTGGGTTTGTTGTATTCTTCCAGAGTTCTTCCGTTTTATCCGAACAAAACCGGATAACGATTGGACTGCAGCAATCGGAAATTTGACCGTCTTTCAAAATAGCAGGTATGACATTCCGATTTATGTGGCAATCGCAGGCATTTACCTGACACAACTTTTCTTGTGTATCCTATGTTCCCTTGTTGTAATGTATTTTGTGGAACACACAAATAGTAGTTTTTTGGTTATGACAATTACCAGCATATCGGTCTTAATTATTTTAGTGCTTTTATATCATAATAATGCAGGCGTTATCAATACTTGGTTACCTCATGGCAAGCAACCACTTCTTCCTTGTATTATAGAGTGTAGTGTGTGTACTGCTCTGGGATTACTGATCATTTTACATTGGGAAAAGGAGTGGAACTATCGATGGAAAAGAAAATAGAGGATAAAATTTTAGAAGTGAAAGAAATCAATAAATCCTTTTGTAAAGGAACGAAAAAAGCATTACAGAATATAGACCTTACATTTACGCCGGGCATTTATGGACTATTGGGACCAAATGGTGCAGGAAAAAGTACCTTTATGCGTATTTTGACCGATGGACTTAAACCCGATACCGGACAGATCCAATATAAAGGAAACGATATTTATAAAATGAAGGACAGATATCGGGAATTGTTGGGATATATGCCTCAGCAGCAAGGAATATATGATGATTTTACTGCTCTGCAATTTATGAAGTATATGGCAGCTTTAAAAGGCATCAGCAGTAAGGATGCAAAAATAGAAATCCCCAATTTATTGAAACAGGTAGGACTACAGGAATCCATGAAACAAAAAACAGGTGGATTTTCAGGTGGTATGAAGCAACGTCTTCTCATTGCACAGGCATTACTGGGAAATCCAGAGATCTTGATCATGGATGAACCAACTGCAGGTCTGGACCCAAATGAAAGGATCCGTTTACGAAACTTTATCAGTGAAATTGCAGGAAATAAGATCGTTTTATTTGCTACGCATGTGGTATCTGATATTGAGGGGATTGCAAAGGAGATCATCTTACTCGATCGTGGAAAGATCATATGTCGCGGAAGTGTACAGGCATTATTAAAAGAGGTGGATGGTAAAGTATTTGAATTTCAAATTGCGCAGGAAAAAGAACGGGAATGTCGCCAAAAATATAAAGTTAGAAATATGTGTTTTGATCATGGTTCCTACCGAGTACGGGTACTTTCAGAAAACATACCAGAGGAAGAAGGCTGCATAGCTGTCTCACCAGATTTGGAGGACCTGTATTTATATAAAACTTCCCAATGATAGTAGATTGCGATAGGATAAGAGGTTTGTTAGCTGCTGATAGTGGTGATTTGAAAGGCGGACAATTTAAACTTGTTTCAACTGTATCAGCTGAATAAGTTCTAAGGGGCAGGCATGTAATTTCTCAAAGTCAGTTTTATGCAGCAGATGAAGAAATACTGAAATTAAAACAGAAGATAAAGGAAAAAATAGTAAAGAAACTGGTTAAGGAATAATCCGTGTATGATTGGGGGCAAAATTTTTTTGCCCCCAATATCATACTATACTGTTATTACGCTTCTAATTTTACTTCATATCCGATGCCTTTCAGCAATTCCATATCGGTTTCTACGGTAATACCATCCGTAGTCAACATATCTCCGGAAATGGCAGCATTTGCGCCACTTTGGAAGCATTTTTTTCCTTTATCTCCGACCAAACCACGACCACCGGCAAGACGAATCATACCATCAGGAACTAGGAATCGGAAAATGGCGGTAATCTGGCAAAGTTCCTCGTTGGTAAGGATACGATTCTTTTCGTATGGTGTTCCAGGGATTGGGTTTAGTAGATTGACTGGAATAGAGCGTACCCCTAATTCTCTTGCGGTAAGAACCATATCAATACGGTCTTCCATGGTTTCCCCAAGTCCCATAATACCACCGGAACAAATAGAAAGACCTGCTTTTTGTGCTGCTTTTAATGTTTCGATTTTTTCATCATAGGTATGTGTGGTACATACTTCTGGAAAATAGCGGCGAGAAGTTTCCAAATTGCAATGAACTCTGGATGCACCTGCTGCCTTAATTTTTTTAAACTGTTCATAGTCCAACAGACCGAAAGAAACACAAACTTCAATGCCTACCTGTTCCCGAATGGCACGAATACTTTCACAGACCTGATCTACTTCGGCAGGAGATAGGCGTTTTCCTGAACAGACGATAGAGTAGCGAAGAACCCCTCGCTCTGCGTTGTATTTAGCCTCTTTTAAAATGGTTTCGGTATCCAGTAACGGATAAGAATCCTGACAATTTGTATGGTAATGACCACTTTGGGCGCAATATTTACAATCTTCGGAACAGCGTCCACATTTCCCGTTGATAATAGTACACATATCAAAGGTATTTTTGCAAAATGCTTCTCGAATCCGATTGGCAGAACTACATAATTCTTCTACAGGAACTTGCAATAAAGAAAGTGCCTCCTCTTTGAAAATTTCTTCTTTGTTCATAACTTTTTCTTCTAGTTTTTTTAATTGTGCATTCATATGTAACTTCCCCTTTTCTTTTATCATGATGTATTGTGTTAGCAATAGTTTAAAACCGATACGATGAATTGTCAATCTACTAAAGTATGAAATTTACAATAGCATTTTACATACATTTTAAAAATAATTTACCCGATTATGATAGAGGATAGAACTGGAAAATGTTATGCTTTAAAGGGTAATATTTGTAAAGTTCTATGTATGGAACAAATAAAAAAAAGGAAAACTATAACTAGAAGAAAAATATTCTTGCATATAGTGTTGATGTCAAAAAGCCAAAACATAAGAAAAGGTGGAGGATTTTAAAATGAAAAGAAAGAATTGTTATGCAAATCGGGAATTATCCTGGCTACAATTTAATGAAAGAGTATTAGAGGAAGCAGGAAATCCCAATGTTCCATTAGCAGAAAGATTGACATTTGCATCTATTTTTCAATCAAACTTAGATGAATTTTTTATGGTGCGTGTAGGTACTTTGATGGTGCAGATGCATGCCAAAGAGAAAATAAAAGAAAATAAAACAAAAATGACCAGTAAACAACAGGTAGCAGAAATTTTGAAACGGACAGAACAACTGGAAAAGAAAAAAGCAAAAATTTATGAACAGATTATGGGAGAATTAGAACCTTACGGTATTCGTATTATCAATTTTAATAAATTATCAAACAAGGAAGGAAAAGTGCTGGAAACCTATTTTGACCATCAGATTATGCCTTTTCTATCACCGATTTTAGTAGATAAACAACAGCCATTTCCTTTTTTAAACAATAAAGAATTATATGCAATTGTTGTATTAGATGGAAAAAATGGAAAGCAGACAGGAATTGTTCCATGTTCCAATAGTGTATTTAAGCGTCTGATTGAAATTCCAACCAGACCGGGAAATTTTATGTTGTCTGAGGAATTGATTTTGCACTTTGTGGAAAAATTATTTCCGCATTATCTGATTAAAGAAAAGGCAGTTATGCGATGCACAAGAAATGCGGATATAGATGCGGCAGATGTGTATGACGAAGATTTGGACTATCGTGATATTATGGAACATCTGATAAAAAAGAGAAGCAGATTGAGTCCTGTTCGCTTAGAATTGTCCAGAGAAATCAATGAGAAGGCCAAAAAAGAAATCTGTTCTTACTTTAATTTAAAAAAGGAGCATGTAATACAGGTGGGAACACCCCTTGACTTATTTTATGTATTTCAGATACAAAATTATTTGCGAGACCATTCCGATAAAAAAGAGGAACTTTTTTATGAAAAGAGGACACCAAGACAGCCTGCATGTTATAATGCAAAAGAAAGTATGTTGGCGCAGATACAGAGAAAGGATATGTTGCTATCCTACCCTTACGAAAGTATGAAACCATTTTTAAATTTGCTTCGTGAGGCGGCAGAAGATGAAACAGTAGTTGCGATTAAGATGACCTTATATCGTGTAGCACATCAAAGCAAAATCATTGAGGCGTTGGTACAAGCGGCAGAGAATGGAAAAGAGGTTGTTGTGCTGGTAGAACTTCGTGCTCGTTTTGATGAAGAAAATAATATTGAAATGTCAAGACGATTGGAAGAGGCAGGTTGCCGAATTATTTATGGATTAGGGAATTACAAAGTACATTCCAAACTTTGCCAGATTACCAGAAAGACAGAACAGGGGATTTCCTATATAACACAGATTGGAACAGGAAATTATAATGAGAAAACAGCAACACTTTATACGGATTTATCTCTTATGACAGCCAATCAACAGATTGGAAAAGAAGTAGCAGCTATTTTTCAGGCGTTGCTATTTGGCGAGACCATTGAGGAAACCAATCATTTGTTGGTAGCACCACATTGTTTGCAGAATAAAATAATTACCTTTATAGAGGAAGAAATAAAGAAGGCGGAGAACGGACAAGAAGCCTATATTGGTATAAAAATCAATTCGCTCACCGATAAAGTCCTTATTAAGAAATTAATCGATGCATCTATGGCAGGAGTAAAGGTAGAATTAATCGTAAGAGGAATTTGTTGTCTGATCCCTGGATTGCCAGAATATACGGAAAATATTACAATCATCAGTGTTGTTGGAAGATTTTTGGAACATTCCCGTATTTATCGTTTCGGAGTAAAGGAAGAAGAAAAAATATTTATTTCTTCAGCAGATTTGATGACAAGAAATACGGTTAGAAGAGTGGAAGTGGCAGCTCCTATTTATGACAGGGAAAGCAGAGAAAAAATCAGAAATATATTTGACACAATGATGTTGGATGATGAAAAGGGAAAAGAGCAACATGCAGATGGCAAATATTATAGTAGAAAAATAAATGAAACACCGCTTAATTCGCAAGAATTATTTTATGAGAAAGCATATGAGGCGGCAGAACGCATATAAGGGTTGTCGTATGTGGTAGTGTAGAATAAGTTTTGGAGGGAAAAGAATGCTTCGAATAGGAATGTTGACAAGTGGAGGCGACTGTCAGGCGTTAAATGCAGCGATGCGTGGAGTCGTAAAAACCTTATATCAAAAAGAAAAGGAAGTAGAAATTTATGGTTTTCAGGATGGATATAAGGGATTGATTTATGGAAATTACGAAATATTGACAGACCATGATTTTTCAGGAATATTAACACTTGGAGGAACCATTTTAGGCTCCTCCAGACAACCCTTTAAAAAAATGGGACAGCCGGATGAAAACGGACTGGATAAAGTACAGGCAATGAAAGACAATTATAAAAAATTAAAATTAGATTGTCTGGTAATCTTAGGAGGAAATGGAACACATAAAACTGCTAACCTGCTTCGCAGTCAAGGACTTCATGTGGTGACCTTACCTAAAACGATTGATAATGATATTTGGGGAACGGATATGACATTTGGATTTCAGAGTGCCGTGGATATTGCCACCAATGCGATTGATTGTATTCATACAACAGCCGCCTCTCATGGAAGAATATTTGTAGTGGAAATTATGGGGCATAAAGTAGGATGGATGACGTTACATGCAGGAATTGCGGGCGGTGCAGATATTATTTTGATTCCAGAAATTCCGTATGATATTGATGCAATCGTAAAAGCCATTGAAAAAAGAAATGCCAAAGGCAAGCGTTTTACTATATTGGCAGTAGCGGAGGGGGCTATTTCAAAAGAAGATGCTATGTTGACGAAAAAGCAGTTAAAGGAAAAGAAAAAGCGGACAACATATCCATCCGTATCGTATGAAATTGCAGATGAGATTTCAAAGCGTACTGGAATGGAAATTCGCATCACAGTTCCTGGGCATATGCAACGAGGTGGTTCGCCATGCCCTTACGATCGTGTTCTTGCAACCCGTTTAGGTGCAGCCGCAGCCGGCTTGATTTTACAGAAAAATTATGGAAATATGGTCGGAATTGTAGAGGATAAGGTAGTAGCAGTTCCTTTAGAAGAAGTAGCGGGAAAATTGAAAAAAATAAATCCAGAAGCGGATATTATACAAGAAACAAGAGATTTAGGAATTAGTTTTGGGGATTGTTAAAGAAAAGATTTGAATGAGATAACAGCCTATAGAAACTTGTACGGTAGCAGTCAGTTATGTTTTAGAACAAAGCGTAATTGACTGTTATTTTTATGCTATCAGAAAGTGTGTTCTATAGCATAAAATAAAAATGTTCTATATGGGCTTGTCTACTCTGTTTTGGATAAAACAAGTGACTTTACCAATTTGGTATGATAAGATAGATTTTAACACGAGCAAGTAGCAGAACGGATTGCGAATATCCGCTTGCTTAATGATAGCAGTCTTTAGAGAATGGATCGAAAAGGAGGTTGCGATTAGAAAAATGCAAATATTTGTAGATGCAGATGCCTGTCCTGTTGTTCGTATTATTGAGGAGATAGCGGAAAAATATAATGTTTCGGTTACATTACTTTGCGATACGAATCACATGTTACATTCTAACTATAGTAAAGTGCTGGTGGTAGGTGCAGGAGCAGATGCAGTGGATTATAAGTTAATTAGTATATGCCAGAAAGGGGATCTTGTGGTATCACAAGATTATGGAGTGGCAGCAATGGCACTTGGAAAGGGAGCTTATGCCATTCATCAGTCGGGAAAATGGTATACCAATGAAAATATCGACCAAATGTTGATGGAGAGACATCTGGCAAAAAAGGCAAGACGAAGTAAGAAAAAGAATCATATAAAAGGACCACGAAAAAGGACGGAAGAAGATGATATCCGATTTGCGGAGAGCTTTGAAAAGTTACTTTGTAAGTCAATTACTATTCACAGGTAGATGTGAACAGTAACAGGCACTGAATAGGAAATGTATGATAAAGATACTCCTACTTTACAATGAAATGAAAATTGAATATAATAAAAAGGTAGTGTTAGGATTGTAGCGGCATAATGCAAAAAACAATCTGTTTCATATCAAAATTTTTAACTGAAAGAAGGAAAGGAAAAAAGATGAGTGAAGAAAAAAGGACAGAGGTAGAAGAAAAAGTAGAGGAGAGCGGAACAAAGGATCGAAAAAGTCAGATACGGAGTCTGGTAAAAGAAGTATTAATTTATGCTATGATTTTCGTGGCAGTCATGTATTTTGTTCCCAATTACGTTTGTGCAAAAACGATAGTGAGCGGACCGTCTATGAAGAATACATTACAAGACTATGATAATGTTTTGCTAGACAAGGTAAGTTATCGATTTGGTGCTCCAAAACGATTTGATGTAGTAGTTTTTTATCATTTTGATGATCCAAAACATCCAGATAAAAAAGATAAGACCCAATATAGCTTTTATGTAAAGCGTATTATTGGATTACCGGGAGAAACCGTACAAATTAAGGGGGAGACGATTTATATAAATGGAAAGCCTTTAAAGGAAGATTATGGGAAAGATCCGATTACTGATGCGGGAATTGCGGAAGAACCAATTACATTGGGCGATGATGAGTATTTTATGCTAGGTGACAATCGTGGAAATAGTACGGATAGTCGTGATCCTAGTGTTGGATGTGTGAAACGGGATTGGATTGTAGGAAAAGTAAGTTTTCGTATTTATCCCTTTGATTCAATTGGAAAAATAAATTAGTTTTAGAATAACAGTTTTGCCGTAAAGTGATGGAAAAGAAAGTGCGGCGAAGCTGTTATTTTGCGTTATAGGATAATTCGTTTTATAATGTAAAAATGGAAGAATGGATGGCGACACAATTACCTTTTTCGTTGGTAGCGGTTTATTGCTTGCAACGGTAGGTATAATTTGGTTGAAAAAGGAAAAAATGACTGTAAATGAATTAACGTGAATAGTAACTACGGTAACATTATAAATTGGAAAAAGGAACTTAAATCTTGCAAAACAGATATGGATACTGTTACAATAGAGTTCACAGGTGTAAATAGAATGACTAGAGAAGGTTTTTACAGTTGCTTAAAAGTAGAAAAGCAAAGACAAAAGGAGGAGCTATGTTAGAATTAAAGAACGTATCCTTTACTGTATCAGAGGAAAATGATACGCGGACAATTATCAATAACTTAAGTTTAACAGTAGATGACAATAAATTTATCGTAATTACAGGACCAAATGGTGGTGGTAAATCTACGCTGGCAAAATTGATTATGGGAGTAAAACCGGTTACGAGTGGAAAGATTTATTTTAATGGAATAGATATTACAGATATGAGCATAACAGAGAGAGCAAAACTTGGTGTTAGTTTTGCCTTTCAGCAACCAGTACGTTTCAAAGGGATCAAAGTGCTGGATTTGATTCGTTTGGCAGCAGGAAAGAAACTTTCCGTGGCAGACGCTTGCGAATATCTTTCTAAGGTTGGTTTATGTGCCAGAGAATATATTAATCGTGAGGTAAACGACAGTCTCTCTGGTGGAGAATTAAAGAGAATTGAAATAGCAACGGTATTGGCAAGAGGAACAAAATTGTCCATTTTTGACGAACCGG
This sequence comes from uncultured Lachnospiraceae bacterium, assembly GCA_902786205.1. GTDB lineage: Bacteria > Bacillota > Clostridia > Lachnospirales > Lachnospiraceae > CAG-411. Next base: position 12,632 of record CADABQ010000020.1, read on the forward strand.
AAGCGGGAATTGATTTATGGAGCTTTCAAAACTTGATTCAGGTATTTGAAGATATGAGAACAAGTATTCAAGGTTCTGTATTAATCATTTCCCACCAAGAACGTATTTTGAATATTGCAGACGAAATTGTAGTGATTCGCAATGGTCAGGTTGCTGAGCAGGGAAGCAAGGATGCTATTTTACCTAAATTGCTGGGTACATCATCTGCGATATCACCATGTGAGAAACTTTTATAGGAGGTGAGAAAATGTTAGATGAGATTCAGAAGAGATTATTAGAAGAAGTAGCTGATTTGCATGAAGTACCGGAAGGAGCTTACAACATTCGTGCAAACGGAACAATGGCGGCAAGAAATACCACTGCTAATATTGATATTATTTCAAAAGAAGATAAAAGTGGAATCGATATTAAGATTAAAGATGGAACAAAAAAACAGAGTGTGCATATTCCAGTTGTATTAAGTCAGAGTGGCATGAAAGAGATGGTTTATAATGATTTTTATATAGGAGAAGATTGTGATGTAACAATCATTGCCGGTTGTGGAATTCATAATTCCGGCTCACAGGATGCACAACATGATGGAATTCATCGCTTTTTTGTAGGGAAAAATTCAAAAGTGAAATATGTGGAAAAACATTACGGAGCTGGAGATGGTAGTGGAAAACGTATTCTAAATCCTGGGACAGAAGTTTATCAGCAGGAAAACAGTTATATGGAAATGGAAATGGTACAGATTAAAGGTGTAGACTCTACGTATCGTATGAATAAAGCAGAATTGGCAAAAGGAGCTACTCTTATTGTGCATGAGCGTTTGATGACACATGGAGAGCAAGATGCCATTAGTGTATATCAGGTTGTATTAAATGGAGAAAATGCAAGTACGGATATTATTTCCCGATCGGTAGCAAGAGATACTTCAAAGCAGAAATTTGAGGCTTGTATAACGGGAAATAACCTATGTCATGGACATGCAGAATGTGATGCAATCATTATGGATAAGGCTCGTGTGATTGCAGTACCACAATTAGATGCGAATAATGTGGACGCAGAGTTAGTGCACGAGGCTGCAATTGGAAAGATTGCAGGAGACCAGCTTATTAAACTTATGACATTGGGATTGACAGAAGAAGAGGCAGAAGAATGGATTATTAATGGCTTTTTGAAATAAAAAGAATGCATGTTTTCATTGGATGTCTCATAGATAGAAGTAAAGCGAGTAGGAAAGGAAGAGTCTATCATGCAAAATATAATTGAAGAGGAAATGGAAGGTATTGTATCCATCATTTTGGAGGATTATAAAAAAGAACGTACGATTGATCGATTAGATCTTTATAATCAGCCACAAAAAGACAGCATTATTGCTATTATTGAAAAATTACAGCGTATTATTTATTCTGGTTATTTTAGTGAACGTTCGTATAAATTTTATAATGTGGAAAATGGGTTTGCAGTGCAGATAGAGGATGCTATGTTTTGTTTAAATAAGCAGATTGGTCGTGTATTATGCTATAAACCAGAATTTAAGGATGCATCCGAGACGAAGATACAAGAAGAGGCACAAAAGATTTCAGTTGCATTTTTTAAGAAAATACCAATGATTCGAGAATATGTGGAAGGAGATCTGGAAGCGGCTTATGATGGTGATCCTGCCGCATATTATCGAGAAGAGATTATTTTATCTTACCCTGGTGTATATGCCATTACGGTAAATCGTATTGCCCATGAATTGTTTTTGCTGGGGGTACCGTTGATTCCACGTATTATGACGGAACATGCACATTGGCAGACTGGTATTGATATTCATCCGGGAGCTACCATAGGAAAGAGTTTTTTCATTGATCATGGTACTGGAATTGTAATTGGAGAAACGACTGTAATTGGAAATAATGTAAAAATTTATCAGGGTGTTACCTTGGGTGCATTATCTACCAGTGGTGGACAAAAATTGCAAGGGAAAAAGCGCCATCCGACAATTGAGGATGATGTAGTGATTTATTCTGGTGCATCCATTTTAGGTGGAGATACTGTAATTGGAAAAGGTTCTGTAATTGGAGGAAATGCATTTGTTACAAAATCCATCGAACCTGGAACTAGAGTTAGCATAAAAAATCAGGAGTTGATATTTGCTAATCGTGAAAAGCATACGGTTACCAAAACGGAATTAGAGCAAGATGATACCTGGAGATAGAAAACAGGAAGCTATTACATAGGCTTATGTAAAAAGGGCGTTGCTGTATTGCAATGATTTTATCCAAAAGATAAAAAAGTGCAATAGCAGTAACCCCCTTTTTTCTTGACAGAAAATAAAAGAAACACTATAATTCATAGTAAACAGATATGATAAAAGATAAAGAAAGGAGAAAGCAGTGGAAGAACAGTTTATTAGAACAAGATTGCTTTTGGGAGATGAAGGATTAGAACGTTTGAAAAATGCCAGAGTTGCTGTGTTTGGGATTGGAGGCGTTGGTGGTTTTGTAGTAGAGGCATTGGTAAGAAGTGGTATAGGTGCCATTGATTTGATTGATAGTGATACGGTTGATATTAGCAATCTGAATCGACAGATCATTGCCACACATTCCTCGTTAGGGCGTTTAAAAACAGAGGTTATGCGTGAAAGGATTGCAGACATTAATCCAGAATGCAAGGTAGTTGTACACAATTGCTTTTACTTGCCAAAGACAGAAAATCAATTTGATTTTACAGAATATGATTATGTGGTAGATGCCATTGATACCGTGACAGGAAAGATTTCGCTTGTAATGCGTGCACAGGAGTCGGGGACACCAATCATGTGTAGCATGGGTGCTGGAAATAAATTAAATCCAGTACAATTTGAAATTGCGGATATTTATCAAACTTCGGTATGTCCGTTAGCCAGAGTCATGCGACAGGAATTAAAAAAACGTGGTGTGAAAAAATTAAAGGTAGTATATTCTAAGGAGAGACCAGTAGAGCATAAGTTTAAATTAGAAAAAAAGGGAGAAGAAGCATCTTCTACCAAGCCAACGCCTGGCTCCATTGCTTTTACGCCTTCTGTTGCAGGACTGCTTATTGCATCGGAAGTGATAAAAGATTTGATAAATATGTGAGTCTAGTATAAAAATAAAAACCTTAATTCCTATTGACAAAATAGGAAAAAGGTGTATAATGCTAATATAACATTATTCCTATAAAGTCAGTATGAAAACAAGGAATAGAGAAAAATATGTAAAAAAGCTGATATATAAAACATATATCAGTCCAAAATAACCATACGTGAAAGGAAAGGGGATTTTATTATGTCAAAGATTTATGAAAGCGTTACAGATTTAATTGGTGGTACACCACTTTTGCATGCAAAGAATTTTGAGAAAAAAAGGGGAATCACTTCCGCAAACATTTATACTAAATTAGAGTATTTTAATCCAGCTGGAAGCGTAAAGGACCGTGTAGCACTTGCTATGATCAATCAGGCAGAGAAGGACGGAAAATTAAAAGAAGGTTCTGTTATTATTGAACCAACAAGTGGAAATACAGGAATTGGTTTAGCATCTATTGCAGCTGCAAAGGGATATAGAATTATTCTTACTATGCCAGAGACTATGAGTGTGGAAAGAAGAAATCTATTAAAGGCATATGGTGCAGAAGTTGTGCTTACAGATGGAGCAAAAGGAATGAAGGGTGCGATTGCCAAAGCAGAAGAACTTGCAAAGGAAACAGAAGGGTCCTTTATTCCTAGCCAGTTTGAAAATCCAGCTAATCCACATGCACATAAAACAACAACAGCATCTGAAATTTGGAATGACTTAGATGGAAAAGTGGACATCTTTATTGCAGGAGTAGGTACCGGTGGAACAGTTACAGGTATTGGAGAATTTTTAAAAGAAAAAAATCCAGACATTCAAGTTGTTGCAGTAGAACCAGCCACTTCACCTGTTTTATCAAAGGGAGTAGCAGGTCCACATAAAATTCAGGGAATTGGTGCTGGATTTGTGCCAAAGACTTTGAATACAGAAATTTATAATGAAGTAATTGCTATTGAAAATGAAGATGCATTTGAAACAGGTAGAGCATTTGGTAAGGCAGAGGGTATTTTAGTAGGAATTTCTTCTGGTGCAGCACTTCATGCAGCAGAAATTCTTGCGGCTCGTCCAGAGAATAAGGATAAGAATATCGTTGTTCTTTTACCAGACACAGGTGATCGTTATTTATCAACTGCATTATTTAGTGAATAATTGTGACTATTCAGAAAACTATATCTTGGAACAATCAGTTGGTATATAAGTAGCTGATTGTTTCAGTATATAGGTACTCTAATAGAGTTGTGAACAGTAATGATTTGTCCGTTTTATTCTTGTACAGTGTGACAGTTGATAAATACTGTGAAAATGAAAAGAAGGGAAGATGAAAGTTGAAGATATCGACCAAAGGACAGTATGCACTTCAGATGATGTTAGATTTGACAATCAATGATACAGGAGAATATATTACAATAAAGAGTATTGCAAAACGGCAGAATTTATCTGAAAAGTATTTAGAGCAGATTATGAATTTATTATCTAGAAGTGGCTACGTAAAAAGTGTTCGAGGTGCTAAAGGTGGTTACCGTCTGGCGGGGGAACCTTCCAAATTTACAGTAGGCATGATTTTACGTGCGATTGAGGGTGATTTATCGCTTGTGGAAATTACAGACAATTTGCCAGATGCACCGGTAGAGGAATGTATTCTTTCTAATGTGTGGAAAAAGATGGATACTGCAATCAATGGCGTGATTGATCATATTACATTGGAAGACTTACAAAAAGAATATCAGGGTGCAGTTGGATATGATTATGTCATTTAAGTACTAGGGGCAAAAGAACGGAAGCTGCATGAGTTTGCAGGATATGGTTGAATGTTTTTGAACAGAGCAGCGGATTGTTTCCATTATAGGTTTTATAAAAAAGCGGCAGAATTTTTGAGAAGTTCTGTCGCTTTTTGGGTAAGATAAAGGAAAAGCCATTGACGAAAAAAAATTTTGCGTGTATGATAAAGAATAGAATGCCTACTTTATTAGTGGGAAAACTATTAAATGTTGTAACAGTTCGCAGGGAAATTCATAAAGTGCTAGAATACACAAATTGGCTAAAAACATTCTTTCTGGCGAAACTGTTACTGAATGTTAGAACAGGATTGGTGAATGTTATGAAAATATCGACAAAAGGAAGATATGCATTACGTTTGATGCTTGATATTGCATTAAATGATGCGGAAAGACCGGTTCGGATTAAGGAAGTTGCACAAAGACAGGAGATGTCAGATAAATATTTGGAACAGATTGTGTCAGTATTAAATAAAGCAGGTTACGTAAAATCCATTCGTGGACCACAAGGGGGATATCGTTTGGTAAGAAAACCAGAAGAATATTCAGTAGGCGATATATTAAGATTAACAGAGGGCAGCCTGGCACCAGTAAGTTGCCTTGAATATGAAGAAAATGATTGTCCAAGACAAGAGGATTGTATTACATTGGAACTATGGAAGAGATTGGATCAGGCCATAAAGGATGTAGTGGATCATGTTACGTTGGCAGATCTGATAGAATGGAAACAGCAAAAAGGGGATAATTATAGCATATAGGGGGGATACTATGACAAAAAAACAACGTGCAGCTGCGATTATTGATTTATTAAAACAGGAATATCCGGATGCACATTGTACACTGGAATACGATGAAGCATGGAAACTGCTCATTAGCGTACGGCTGGCGGCGCAGTGTACAGACGAAAGAGTAGATAAGATTACGCCGTTGTTATATGAAAAATATCCTACCATTGCGGCCTTGGCAGAGGCACCTGTGGAAGAAATTGAAGCTATCGTGCGACCTTGTGGACTTGGAAAAAGCAAAGCAAGGGATATTAGTGCATGTATGCGTATGTTAAAAGAAAAGTATAATTGTAAGGTTCCGGATACGATGGAAGAATTATTAAAACTTCCGGGAGTAGGAAGGAAAAGTGCAAATCTTATCATGGGAGATGTCTTTGGAAAACCGGCTATTGTAACAGATACACATTGCATTCGGCTTACCAATCGCATGGGACTGATCGATGGAATCAAAGACCCCAAAAAAGTAGAGATGGAATTATGGAAAATCATTCCTCCTGAAGAGGGAAGTGATTTTTGTCATCGGCTAGTTTATCATGGAAGAAAGGTATGCACGGCAAGAACAAAGAAGCCATATTGTGAACAGTGTTGTGTGGAATCTGTCTGTAAGAAATGTATATAAATATATAAAGTGGAGGCGTTATCTTTGGAGATTACATGGAATGACGTAAAGGAGAAGGATAAAGAAACTTATGTTTTGGTTGATATAAGAGAATATGAACATTCAGTATTAGGAATGGTTCCGGGCGCGGTTGCAATTTCTTTTATTGAAGATGTAAATAAATTATTTACCTTACCAAAAGAAAAAAACATATATGTTTATTGTCATAAAGGAGAACTAAGTGTGCAGGCACAGGAATTATTGCAGGATGCCGGATACAAAGCATATAGCATAAAGGGTGGATATTATGCGTATTTAGAGACAATGCTTAAGGATTGAAGTTTAATACTATCAAGAAAGTTCCAATTTCTATTGCGCAGAGCAATAAGTGGTAGATGGGGACTTGCTTGTATCAGGAGGGGGACAAGTCCCTTCTGATATGCTGCGATAGCAGCTAATAGTGTTATGAGCAAGTAACAGGGTGGATTGTGAATATCCGCTTGACTGATTTAAATTGAAAAAGAGGTTTAAAATGGTATTTTCTAAGGATGAAATGGAGCGCTATACACGACATTTTGTATTACAGGATGTTGGTGTGGCAGGACAAAAGAAAATAAAGGCAGGAAGTGTATTGGTTGTAGGAGCTGGGGGGCTGGGTTCACCCGCTCTTTTTTATCTTGCAGCAGCTGGTGTGGGGAAAATTGGCATAATAGATGGAGATCAGGTGCAGATTTCAAATTTGCAACGACAAATATTGCATGATACCAATCGGGTTGGATGGAATAAAGCGCAATCTGCAAAACAGGCCATTCTAAAATTGAATCCTAACGTGGAAGTGGTTGTTTACGAAGAATTATTTCAACCAGAGATTGCACAGACACTTGTATCGCAATATGATATTGTGTTAGATGGTGTGGATAATTTTGAGACAAAATTTTTGATCAACGATGCGTGTGTATTAGAACAAAAGCCGTTTGTACATGGTGGGATTCTAGGGTGGCAGGGGCAGATCTTTACCTGTATTCCTGGAGAGACTTGTTGCTATCGTTGTATTTATGAAGCAGTACCAAAAGGCGAAAATATACCAAATTGTTCACAGGCAGGAGTAATCGGAGCGTTGCCGGGGATAATAGGCAGCATGCAGGCATTAGAGGTGCTTCGTTATTTGCTGGGATTGGAACCATTATATGCTGGCAAAATGTATGTTTTTGATGGAAGTAGTGGTGTAAGTCGAGTGATACCATTTCCGAATACAGCACCACATTGCAAAATATGTGGGGAACAGCCTGAAATACACAGTGTGATAGAAAACCGGACAGAATATGAGAGAACACGAGATTGGAAAACGCACACTTCTTGCACATATGAGAAAAAATGATAACAGTTCGGCCGGAGGCATTTATAAAGTGCCAAAATACACAAATTGACTGCAAAGGTATTTAGGGGCTAAACGAAAAAAATGAAGCATTTGCCTGAAAAAGATGTTCTTACTGCTTGTGGAAAGCTTGTAAACAAGAGTAGTAAGAACATTATTTTTTCATGGGCGATCATTTTCTTATTTTTCCCATGTTCGGACGGCATGTATAAATTGTTCGATTTTTTCTGGATCTTTTCCAGGTTTATCTGTAAATTCTACACCAGAGGAAACATCGACTCCATCCGGATGGAGAGCGGCAATTGCCTGTGAAACATTATTTGGAGTGAGACCACCAGCCAGTAGAAGCAATTTGTGATCTCTTGGAATATTAGTTACCAATTTCCAATCGAATGTTTTCCCGCTTCCTGGTTCTTGTGCATCAAATACATATCCTTTTATTTTTTCACACTTTTGATAGATTGGGTAATGTTCCATATCCGATATGTTAAAGGCTTTCAAGATAGGAATAGAAATTTCATTTAACACAGCATCTGGAAGTGAGCCATGAATTTGAATAATATCAAAATTTGCTTCTTGGATTTCTTTTATTTGTTCTATAGATGGAGATACCACAACTGCTACTTTTTTTATGGCTGGATTTAAATCGTTCATAATTTCTTTTGCTTGTGTTATTGTTAGATTTCGCTTGCTTTTTGGAAAAAATAGAACAAAACCTGCAAAGTCAACTTGTTGTGCGTTAAGATAAGATGCTTCCTTTTTATCGGTAAGACCGCATACTTTGATTTTTGTCATAATTAAGATTCCTCTTTCTATTGTTACTGTCCAGCCGTTGTTAAAATATTTGACCTTTTTGTTATTCTAGCCCTTTTTGGAATGTCACCTTGCGAGTCATAATCTGTGGACAGTAATATTTTGGTTTTTATATTTGCCGGACAAGAAAAGTTTCTTGACTCCAAAGCTATTTAACATTATTATAACGTAAAAGCAGATAGAAAAACAAGATTGGATGTAATAGGAGGAAAAAATGACAGAACTGGAAAAATATTACAATAAATTTAACGAAGAGAAACGACTAAATAGCAGACATGGACAGGTAGAATTTATTACTTCTATGAAATATATTCACAAATATTTACAACAAATGGAACAACCAAAAATTTTGGACATTGGTGCCGGGACGGGGAGATATAGTGTGGCATTGGCAGAAGAAGGATATGATGTTACGGCGGTTGAGTTGGTTAAATATAATTTGGGAATTTTAAAACAAAAGGGTAGTACAGTAAAAGCGTATCAGGGAAATGCAAAAAATTTAAAGCGTTTTGCAGATGCGTCCTTTGATGTTACATTATTGTTTGGTCCTATGTACCATTTGTTTGGGGAAGAGGAAAAGTTTTTGGCTCTAAAAGAAGCGAGGAGAGTGACAAAATCCGGTGGCATCATCTTTGTGGCATACTGTATGAATGATTATGCAATCCTTACCTATGGTTTTAAGGAAAAACACATAAAGGAAAGTATGGAAAATGGACGTATTACAGAAAATTTCCATGTTGTATCTGAAGAAAAAGATTTGTATGATTATGTTCGATTAGAAGATATAAATGCAGTAAATGCAAGAGTGTCGGTGGAAAGAATACAGATTATTACACCGGATGGTCCGGCAAATCACATAAGGCCAGTATTAAATAAACTAGATGAGGAAGAATTTCAATTATTTCTTCAGTATCATTTTACGGTTTGCGAACGTGCAGATATGATGGGGGCGGCAGCGCATACACTGGATATTTTAAGGGCAATATAAAAGTTGGAAGGTTTTCATAGGATGCCTCTTTGAATAGATAAAACAATTACAATGCGTTGGCCTGTGAATGTAATAGGTTTCTTGATTCTATATAAGCAGAACTGTAAGATAGGCTTGTTTTAGAGACTGTTTTGAAGTAAAATTGTTTTGCAGGAAAAACTCTTTAAAGAAAGGATTGAAAGTATGGTAAAGCATATTATTTTATGGAAAATTAAGGAAGATACATCAGAAGAAGAAAAGAAAAGAATTAAAGCAAACGTAAAAAAAGGCTTAGAGGGTTTGCAAGGACAAATACCGGGGTTAGTATCGATTCATGTACAAACAGAATCCTTGGAAAGCTCTACAGCAGATTTGATGCTTGATTCTTGCTTCGAGTCGGCAGAAGCTTTGAAAGGTTATGCTGTACATCCGGCACATGTGGCAGTAGCAGATTCGGCGGTCCGTCCCAATATGGAAGTACGTATGTGTTTAGATTTTGAGGAATAATTTTTTATGAGACAAATCTGGAAAAAGGAAGAGAGAGCATTAACAAGGCATCTGCTGAAAATGATGTTAGTGCTTGCTGTTCCTACAATTGTGGAACAGATGTTATCTACTTTGTTGCAATATGTAGATACAGCTATGGTGGGACGCTTGGGAGAACAGGCAACGGCTGCGGTTAGTGCAACTACTACGGTAACATGGCTGGTGTCGAGTCTTACCTCTGCGGTTGGAGTTGCAACTCTTGCTATGATAGCAAAGTCTGTGGGGGAACAAGATAAAAAAAGTGTACAGAGTATTGCAAGACAAAGTTTACTTCTAGTGGTGGTTTTGGGAGTATTGTTAGGAACCATTTCTATGTTGTTAAGTCCGTTTATTCCCAAATGGATGGGGGCAGATTCGCAAATACAAACAAAGGCATCCCGATACTTTTTTATAATTAGTATTCCGATGTTGTTTCGGGAAGCAAATACAATATTTGGTGCAGCCTTGCGTGCGACAAAAGATACTGTGACACCTATGGCGGTAAATTTTTTGTCGAATATTTTAAATATTATTCTCAATTATATATTTATTTATGTGTTACATTTGGGAGTGGAAGGTGCTGCAATTTCTTCTGCTATTTGTTATACGATTTCCGGAACACTAATGTTTTTAGCTTATAGAAAAAACGAGTGGCTTAGATGGAAATGGAAGACCTTTTCCATTGATATAAATAAATTAAAAGAGTGTGCAAGAATTGGTCTTCCAGTGCTTGGGACAAGTATTGCATCTTGTCTTGGATATGTGGTTTTTGCAGCACAGGTCTTTCGGATGGGGACTGTTACATTTGCAGCGCATTCTATTGCTGTTACAGCTGAAACTATTTTTTATATACCGGGCTATGGGCTTCGTACTGCTACATCAACGTTGGTTGGTATTGCACTGGGAGAAAAGGATGAAAAAAAGTTTCAACGTATCAGTTCGATAGGAATTATGGTGACAATGGTAATGATGTTGTTTAATGGGGGATTGCTTTTTGTAGTGGCAAAACCACTTATGAGCATATTTTCTACCAGTCCAGAGGTAATTCGTCTTGGTGTGGAGATGTTGAAAATTGTAGCATTCTCAGAACCTTTTTTTGGCTTAATGATTATCGTTGAAGGTATTTTATATGGTCTTGGGCGTACGAAATACGCTTTTTTTGTTGAAACTTTCAGCATGTGGGGAATTCGTATTTTCTTTACCGCATTATGTGTAAATGTGTGGCATCAGACTTTGCGAGAAGTATGGTATTGCATGATTGCTGATAATATATGCAAGGCTGTGCTATTGTTATTACCATTATTGTTGAAGGAACAACGAAAGAAATTATTTCCAAACGTTGACGAAAGAAAAGTATAAGAATTATTTTAATGAAAATGCATAGGAGGTGAAAAGATTGAATCCAATGGCAATGATAAAAATGAAACAGGCACTATCTGTGTTTTCCAATAATCACCCAAAGGTTGTTCAGTTTATGAAGTCTGTTTTGGCAAGGGGAGTAGAAGAAGGTACAATCATTGAATTGAGTATCCAAAGACCGGGAGAGGAAAAAATTGTAACAAATTTAAAGGTGCAGAAGTCGGATATTGAGCTGTTTGAAAGTTTAAAAAATATGAATAGATAGGAAAGGGGAGCAAATCTGTGGCAAGAAAATGTAGTGTAGAACGAGCAAAACAAAAAACAGGAGGTTTTGCTACAGCAAAGAAAAATATAGTCATTCAATATCAGGAAAGAGAGCGATCCACACAAAACCTGTTGGAATTGATAAAGCGTAATGTTTTAGAACAGGGTGTGCAGGAAGAAGATATTCAGGAATTGGATGTTTATATAAAGCCAGAAGAGCAGATGGTATTTTATGTGATCAACAAAGACATAAATGGACAGATTCCATTTTAATTTAAAGTAGAAAACAGTAGCGATAAAGTATGCATATAGTATAAAAAACAATAGATAAGGTGTTATACAGAGGAAAAGGAGAGAGAAAACCATGGCAATTACATATGTAGTGGCAAATCAAAAGGGCGGAATAGGTAAGACGACGACAGCAACTACACTGGCTGGAATACTTGGGAGAAAAGGAAAAACATTATTGATTGATGCAGATCCACAGGGAAACAGCTCTAATACATATCAGGCAGTCATTGAGGAACAGGCAACTTTATATGATGTAATGATTGATGCGGACAAATTGCCGCTGGAGGATGCAATACAACATATGGAAAATGGTGATATTGTAGCATCAGATCCCTTGCTTAGCAAAGCAGAAAAAATGTTAGATGGTGATATTGAAGGGTTATATCGTTTAAAAGATGCAGTGGAAGAGCTGGAGGGATACGATTATATTGTAATTGATACGGCACCATCTTTAAATGTTGTATTATATAATTGCCTGATTGCAGCAGATCGTGTGATAATACCCGTAACAGCGGACTCTTATGCGGTACATGGATTAAAGCAATTGTATGATACAATAAAAGCTGTACAGAGAAGACAGAATCCAAAATTGAAAATTGCAGGTTTATTACTTGTAAAATTTGCAGGACGTTCTAATTTGGAGAAAGATGTTCATATAGATTTAGAGCAACTGGCAGACAGTATGAATACGAAATTATTTCAAACTGCAATTCGGGAGTGTATAAAGACAAAAGAGGCACAGGCAAAGAAAAAATTATTGATTGATTATGCACCTAAGTGTACAACGATGCAGGACTATAATAGTTTTGCAGAAGAATTGCTTAGGGATGAGAAAGGTGGAGAATAATGTGATTGCAGAAGATATGATGAAATTGGGAAAAAAGAGTTCTGTCATTAGAGAAATTTTTGAGTATGGTAATAAAAGAAAACAGGAAATCGGAGCAGAAAATGTATTTGATTTTAGTATCGGAAATCCTAGTGTACCAGCGCCGGAAAGTGTGAAAAAAACGATTTTGGATTTGGTAGAGAATATGGATGCAACAGAATTACATGGCTATACTTCTGCACCGGGAGATATGGAAGTGCGAAAAGCAATAGCAGCATATATTAATCGTACCTTTGATGCAGGAGTAAATGCAGAGGATATATATATGACGGTAGGAGCTGCTGCATCCTTGACAATCAGTATTAAGGCGTTGGCACAACAAGGAGATGAATTTATTACATTTACACCATTTTTTCCGGAATATCGTGTATTTGTAGAAGCGGTTGGTGCAACCCTTGTGACGGTTGCATCAAGAGAAGAAGATTTTCAGGTGGATGTATCTACATTGGAGAAAGCGATTACAGAAAAAACAAAAGCAATTATTTTAAATTCGCCAAATAATCCATCTGGGGTGGTATTGACAGAAGAAACCATTCAGGGTATTTGTGATTTGTTGGAAGAAAAACAGAAGGAATATGGACATGCCATCTATATTATTACAGATGAACCGTATCGTGAATTGGTTTATGATGCTATCGAAGTGCCATATTTGATTAATTATTATGATAATACCATAGTAGGGTATTCCTTTAGTAAATCTTTATCGCTTCCAGGAGAACGCATTGGCTATATTGTGGTTTCGAATAAAATGGAGCAAGCAAGAGATGTTTTTGCAGCGGTATGTGGTGCAGGAAGGGCATTGGGATATGTATGTGCTCCAAGTTTATTCCAACGAGTGGCTGCAAAATGTATTGGACAGACATCGGACATTTCTATTTATAAGAGAAATAGAGATTTGTTATATCGGAGTTTGGAAAAATACGGGTATCATTGTGTGAAGCCAGATGGAGCATTTTACTTGTTTGTACAGGCATTGGAAGAAGATGCAAATGCATTCTGTGAAAGGGCAAAAAAATACGAATTGTTGTTAGTGCCAGCAGACGATTTTGGTTGTCCAGGTTATGTGCGAATTTCTTACTGTGTCACAACAGAACAAATTGAACGTGCACTACCAGCCTTTGAAAAACTGGCAAAAGAATACGAACATTAAAAAAGTTGCCACACAATTGTGGCAACTTTTTTTTCTATAGGATAGTAAGTTTAATAAAGCGAGTCCTTTGTAAGTGAGAAATTTTCAAAAGTTGATATGGACTTGTCTGCTTTCTTGCTAAAATATGGATTAAATCCAACCACCGTCCAAAGACATGATCTGTCCGGTTAAGTATTGATTTTTATGTGTAATTGCATATACAAAGTCAGCAACTTCTTCGGCGGTTCCGAGTCGGCCAGCTGGAATTTCATTTACCAGTTCAATCAGTTCTTCATCTGTGAGAAAATGATTCATTTCGGTGTCAATTGCGCCACAGGCAATTGCATTAACTTGAATATTGCTTGGAGCCAATTCTTTTGCAAGGGCCTTTGTAAATGCATTGATACCACCTTTTGTAGTCGAGTATGCTACCTCACATGATGCCCCCACATTTCCCCATACGGAAGAAATATTTACAATTTTTCCTTTCTTTTGATGTACCATATCAGGAATCGCAAGTTTGCAACAATTGAAAACGGAAGTCAGATTGTTGTTGATTAAATGTTGCCAGGATTCGACACTCATATCGGTAAGAAGCCCGATATGCGAAATTCCAGCATTATTGATTAAAATGTCTAAATGTCCATACAGTTTTTTTATTTCCGTAAACAATCGGTTTGCAGTGTCAAAATCTCCCATATCCCCGACAAAGGCATGGCAGGAAACCTGATAACCTTCGATTTCTTTTTTTACATTGGCAAGGAGTTCTTCATTTTTTAGACAATTGATCACTACATTATAGCCTTTTTTTGCATATTTGATTGCAATGGCCTTGCCAATTCCTCTGGAAGATCCAGTTACTAAAATTGTTTTTCTATTCATATAAATTACCCCTTTCTCCATATCTTCTCTTTAGTATAGCACAGAAAGACAAAAAAAGAAAATGTAGATAGCGGTAAGCTTGGCTGAACTGTTACACTGATTTTATAAAATAAGTAAGCGTTTCTTGCCATGAAAACGGCTTTCTGTTATACTTAGTAGACGTAAATCGTAAAATATCGTAACAGTTTATAGGATGCAACTGGCAAAATGCCAGATAGGTGAATCCTTTGAACTGTTACAAAATACCGTTTTCCAGGGAAAGGGAGAGAAAGAAAATGTCAAAAAAAAGAAAAAAAGCGGTTGGACAAGTTTTTGTACGGTATTTTGTTCGATCTGTTCTTTATGTTTTGCTTTTATTAGCGGTTGGTTTTGCTAGTTATAAGACAACAATGTTTTATTATAAAGTGACAGGAAATACAGAAAAGAATGAAAGTTTGAGCAAATACATAAAAGAAGTAAAAAGTGAAGGGGTAGCAGAAGAAGTATCTAAAAACTTAATTTTAGGTACGGAAAGTGAAAGTGGTAAGATAAAAAAAATTGTAATAGAGATTTGCAATCAACAGACGGGCAATATTGATTACATAACAGTGCCAAATAAATTGGAATTTACCATGTCCTATGATTTATATAAAAAACTCGTTACGGCAAATGCAGATATTCCACAGATTGTACGGATGGATCAAATTCAAAAATATTTTTCTGGTGAGAGTTTATACCAATGTGCTCAACTTTTGTTAGAAGATGTTATGGATATCAAGTTTAGTTATTACACAGTGATTCCAACCACCGTATATAGTGAGATGTTTGTGACAGAAAAAGGAAGCGGGATTCAGAAATGGAAAAAAGCATATAAGACAGAAATGGAAGCCTTAAAGGATGAAAAAGCATATAAATCTTTTTTTGGAAAATATTATGAAAAGGTACATTCGAATTTGGCGGAAAAAGAGAAGTATAAATATATTGATACATATTTAAAAGCAGTACCAAAGCAGGTCGCATTTAATATTGTCAGTGGAGAAAAAGCAGGATGTTCTTTTACCCTTTCTGTGGAAGAGACAAATTTTCTCATCCATAAGATATTAAAAAATGCAGCATATACAGAAACAAACCAAAAAGAGAAGGAAAAGAAAGAAACGTCATCGGTTGGTTTAGCTATTGAAATTTTAAACAGTACGAAAATAAATGGCCTGGCTTCTTCTATGCAGGAAAAATTGGTAAAAAAGGGATTTAATATTGCAGGGGTTGGAAATTATAGTGGAGCTACGTTGGAACATACCAAAATCATCGTAAAAGAAAAAGGCGTGGGAGAGGATTTATTGCCATACTTCAACGATGCACAGGTTGAAGTGGGCGAGTTAAGCCAGAATATAGATATTCGTATTATAATTGGTAGCGAGGATGGAAAATAATAGAAAAGACATAGAGTTTTAATAAAATCGTAACGATATTATAAAAACAATATGTTACAATTTCTAAGATAGGAATTTTATGCATTATTTTCTATAGGAAAGAAGCAAGGGAATAGAATTTCCTATTTGTTTGGAAAAATGTTATTACAAGGAGATAAGAGTATAAAGTAGTGGGATATATAGACGTGGTTATTAAAAAATCACGATAGAACTGTGACGAAATGGGGGTGTTACAGAATGAAAGAAAAAATTAGTGTATTAAACTTTGATACAAGTCTTATAAGTAAACAGGATTTTAGACAAGAAGTAGAGAGTTTTTGCAAAGAGGGCAAGCTAAAATCTATTCTATTTTTATCGGTTCCAATTTTAGAGGAAGCGATGGCATCCGAGGAGTATTATGAGAAAGTAAAAAGGTTTCAGTTTATTTATCCTGGAAATGAGGATGTTTTATTGATGCATCCGGTGGAAGAATATAAACAAAAAGGCCTTATGATGGGCGAAGGGTATTTGGAAGAAATTCTGGAATACATAGAAAAAAGTGAGAAAACCCTTTATCTGGTTGGAGATTCTTATGATAAATTGCAGGCATTCATCAGCTATTGTCAACAAAAATATAGTCAGATTAAATTAGTGGGAAGTTTTGTTGGAGGAGAGCAGATGGACGATGCTATTTTATTAAATGATATTAATGTCACTTGTCCAGATGTTATTTTGACTGCAATCGCACCACAATTACAGGAAAATTGGATACAGGATAATTTGGATAAACTTAATGGAAAGGTATTGATAGGAGCGGATGTGCTGGTCAAAAAAGTAATTGCAGATCAGGTGGAACAATATGAACGGGAAACACATGGAGCGTTATTTAATGGTTGTGTTCGAATTAAGGAACGTATTGCCAGACATTTCATACATAAAATGTTCCGTGCATCTTATGAGAGTTTTATGAGGTTACAAGAAGAAAAATTAGGGAAAAGACGTTTTTTTGTAAAAGAAAATAAACAGTAAAAAAATGGAAGTTTGTGCATTGTGCATAAACGTGAAAATGGTAAAGTGTAAAATTGAACAAAATGCAAAGAAATATAGAGAATAAAATGTAAAAAAGCCACAAAAAAATGTGGCTTTTATGTTTTTTGGATAAGCGAGGGATAAAAAACTTCGGCAGCTATACAAAATGCACAAAACTAAGGAAAATTATTTGTTTAAATGAAGTATGGCTTAAATTTGCGTTTTCGTGTATGATAGGTGAGTACGTTAAGTAACAAGGATTTATTAGGAGGACATGGAGAAGATGGCAAGTTTATCATTAAAAAACATCAACAAAACATATGAAAATGGTTTTGTAGCAGTAAAAAACTTTAACCTTGAAATTGAAGATAAGGAATTTATTATCTTTGTAGGACCTTCAGGATGTGGTAAATCAACAACACTTAGAATGATTGCTGGTCTTGAAGATATTACTTCAGGTGAATTGTGGATAGGGGACAAACTAGTGAACGATGTAGAACCAAAGGATAGAGATATTGCGATGGTTTTCCAGAACTATGCTTTGTATCCACATATGACAATATATGATAATATTGCTTTTGGTTTAAAGTTAAGAAAAACACCAAAGCATGAAATTGACAAATTAGTTCATGAAGCAGCTAAGAGTTTGGATATTGAACATTTATTAGACCGTAAGCCTAAGGCTTTATCTGGTGGACAGAGACAGCGTGTTGCTATGGGACGTGCTATCGTTCGTAATCCAAAGGTATTCCTTATGGATGAGCCTTTGTCAAACTTGGATGCTAAGTTACGTGTACAGATGCGTATCGAGATTTCTAAGTTACATCAGAAATTAGGAACAACTATTATTTATGTAACACATGACCAGACAGAAGCGTTAACATTGGGAACAAGAATCGTAGTAATGAAGGATGGTGTTGTTCAACAGGTAGATGCTCCAGTTGAATTATATCAGAAACCAAAGAACTTATTCGTAGCTGGATTTATCGGTTCTCCTCAGATGAACTTTATCGATGCTAAGGTTGTTAACAATGGAACAGATGTTATGTTACAGTTTGGTAGTCATTCTATTAAGGTTCCAGAAACAAAGGCAAAAGTATTGATGGCAAACGGATATGAAGGTAAGACAGTAGTTCTTGGCATTCGTCCAGAAGATATTAAAGATGAAGAAGTATTTATCAATACTTCACCTGATAGTGTTGTAAGTGTAACAATTAAAGTATACGAAATGCTTGGTGCTGAAGTATTCTTATACTTCGATATTGATGGATTTGACATGTGCGTACGTGTAAATCCTCGTACAACAGCAAGACCAGGAGATACAATCAAGCTTGCATTTGATTTGAGTAAGATTCATATCTTTGATAAGGAAACAGAGGAAGCAATCTGCAACTAATCGTTATTAGTAAAAAAGCATACTTGTATCATTTAGTATAATCTGAATGATGCTTTATAAAAAGGATAGCGAAAGAGAATTCATATATTGTAATAATATGTGAGTTCTCTTTTCTTTTTAAGTTTTATAGGAAATAAGGAAAGTGTGAACGGAACGGTTGCAAATTTGTACATTTTGCTATGGAAGACCTTTATTGTTAGAAAATTATCTAAGTTATTTGTGAAAAATTGTAACAGTTTGCTATATGGGAAAAGTATTTTGAAATAAATCACGAAAAAAACACAAAAAATCTCTGTTATTTTATTTACTTTTGACTAAAAAGGTGATAGAATAAATAAGATGAAAATACCTCGAAAGAGAGGAATAAATGATAAGGAGTGATTATATGATATCAAACCAAATACTCCAAAATACCATAGAAGGATTAAAAGGTATTACTCGTATTGATATCTGTGTCATGGATACAGAGGGAAAGCCATTGGCATCAACAATTAGTGATGCGGAGGAGTATGAAGAGGCGGTGCTGACATTTGTAGATTCACCTGCAGATAGTCAGGTATTACAGGGATACCAGTTTTTTAAAGTATTTGATGAAAACCAATTAGAGTACGTTATACTTGTAAAAGGAGACAGTGATGACGTATATATGATAGGAAAGATCGCTTCCTTTCAGATTCAGAATTTATTAGTCGCATACAAAGAGCGGTATGATAAGGATAATTTTATAAAGAATTTATTGTTAGACAATCTTTTGCTGGTGGATATTTATAACCGGGCAAAAAAATTGCATATAGAAACCGATGTACGTCGTGTTGTGTTTTTGATTGAAACAAAAACGGAAAAAGACAGCAATGCATTAGAAACGGTTAGAGGATTGTTTACAGGGAATACACAAGACTTTGTTACAGCAGTAGATGAAAAAGACATTATTCTCGTAAAAGAACTGAAGGAAACCGAAGGCTATGAAGATATGGATAAAACGGCCAAAATGATTTTAGATTTACTCAATACGGAAGCAATGGAGAAAGTGCAGATTGCGTACGGTACGATTGTTTCAGAAATTAAGGACGTATCCAGATCCTATAAAGAGGCAAAAATGGCGTTGGATGTAGGTAAGATTTTCTATGAAGAGCGTGATATTGTTGCATATGGAAATCTTGGTATTGGTAGATTGATCTATCAGTTGCCTATGCCGCTTTGCAAGATGTTTATAAAGGAAATATTTGATGGCAAATCACCAGATGATTTTGATGAAGAAACATTGACTACGATAAATAAGTTTTTTGAAAATAGTTTGAATGTTTCAGAAACTTCTAGACAATTGTACATTCACCGAAATACATTAGTATATCGATTGGACAAGTTACAGAAGAGTACAAATTTGGATTTACGTGTATTTGAGGATGCTATTACATTTAAGATTGCATTGATGGTAGTAAAATATATGAAATATATGGAGACAATAGAATACTAATCGGATTTGTGCATATTCCGGTAGGATGTTTCTTAAATAGTATGAAATAGGATTTATGTTGATTCGTAGTGGTTTTGCACATTTGTCATATGACGAAAGTCACATGTGTTCTGCGTCGAAGATAAAAAGTTAGGTACAGAATTGTGAACTACAATGCTATGTGGGTCGCAATTCTGTTTCGTTATTTAAGGGAATAAAAATATATTACTGATTCAGAGGTGTGGATGGATGGAAGAAAAAGAAATTGTTTCTATGGATAATGTGATTGTTACCTATCCAACAGGTACACAAGCATTAAAAAAAGTAAATATAAGGATTGCAAAGGGAGAATTTGTATTTGTTGTGGGTGCGAGTGGATCTGGAAAATCAACTTTTATTAAAGTGTTGTTGCGTGAAATTGCACCGAATTCTGGTCGGATTTTAATTAATGGCAAAGATATTACAAATTTGAAGCATAAGCAGGTAGCCGCATATCGAAGGAAAATTGGTTGTGTGTTTCAGGATTTTCGGTTATTGAAGGATCGTAATGTTTATGAAAATGTGGCATTTGCGCAAAAGGTGATTGGAGTGCCACATAAATTAATAGGACAAAATGTAAGAAGAATTTTGACATTAGTTGGTTTGGGAGACAAGGAACAGGTGCTTCCAAAACAATTATCCGGCGGAGAGCAACAGAGAGTTGCACTTGCAAGAGCATTAGTGAACAAGCCGGCAATGCTTTTGGCGGATGAACCTACGGGAAATTTGGATCCGAAAACATCTATGGAAATCATGCAATTACTGGAAGCAATTAACCAACAGGGAACTACGGTGATTGTGGTAACCCATGATAATGAAATTGTCAATCAGATGCGAAAACGTGTGATTACCTTAAAAGAGGGAGAGGTTTATCAAGATGAAGAAGATGGAAGTTATGCAAAAAGCCTTTCTATTCAAAATGAGAGTTTGTTTTCGGGATTGGCTCGATTATAGGATACAAAATTTAGTTATGGAAGAATAGATGGATGGTACAGGAGAGTGAAACGAATATGGAAAAAATAAACACATTATTTTATTGTATAGGACAGGGGTTTAAAAATATTAAAAGAAATCGGATGTTTTCTTTTACATCTGTCTGTACGATTACAGCGTGTCTGTTTTTGTTTGGTATTTTCTTTTCTCTTGTAAGCAATGTGCGTTATATGGTGAATAATATGGAGAAATCTGTAGCAGTGACAGCATTTTTTGAGCCGGGAACTACAGATAGCCGTATTGCGGAGATTGGCTTAGAGTTAAAGGGACGTTCCGATGTAAAAAAGGTAGAATATATTTCTGCTGAAGATGCCTGGAATCGTTTTAAAGGAGAAATTTTTGAAGGACAGCAGGATTTAGTGGATTCTTTTGGTACCGATAATCCATTAGCGGATTCTGCTTCTTATGAGATTTATGTGAAAGATGTAACAAAGCAAAAAGCTTTAGTAAAGGATTTAAAGAAAATGGATGGTATCCGAAAGGTAAATAGTTCGGATGAAACAGCAAAATTATTGATAAATTTTAATCGATTGATTAGTGTAGTATCTATTTTTATCATAGCATTGCTTATGGCGGTATCTGTGTTTCTGATTAGCACAACGATATCTGTTGGAATTTCTGTTCGAAAAGAGGAAATCGGTATTATGCGTCTGATTGGTGCTACGGATTTCTTCGTGCAAGGTCCGTTTATTGTAGAGGGAATCATGATTGGGCTGATTGGTGCTGTTTTGCCATTGTTTCTATTAGCCATCATTTATCATCAGTTGATTCAATGGTTATCGAATCGATTTTCTATTTTATCGGATTGGATGGTATTTATGAGTTTGCGAACAGAACTTTCCGTATTAGTACCGTTTTCTTTGGCATTAGGAGTTGGGATTGGATTACTTGGAAGTGGTCTGACAGTGAAGAGACATTTGAAAGTGTAAGGAGAGGAAACTGGTATGAAGATTCGGAAAATGATAGCATATATTAGTATTTGTACACTTTTGGCGGGAACGGTCGTGCCGCAAAGATATAATAGCAAGGCAGACGAGCTGGGGGATGCAGAGCAGGAGAAACAACGTTTAAAAGACAGAAAGGAGGAGGCGGAAAAAGAACTTTCTACATTGGAAGAGGAAAAAGATGATTTGTTGGATAGTATTGAAAAGTTGGATAAAAAGATGGAAAGTGTTAGTGAACATTTAGATGAGGTCAATAAGAATTATTCAAAGGCATCCTCAGAACTGGAAACACTTACAGGAGAATTAAGTCTGGCAGAACAAAAAGAGGCTTCACAATATGCAACTATGAAAAAACGTATTAAATATATGTATGAAAATGGAAACCAGAGCTATTTGGATATTATTTTATCTGCCAAAAATATAGGTGATTTTCTAAATCGTGTGGAATATGTGAATAAAATTACGACATATGATAATAAAATGTTGAAGGAATACAAAAATACCAAAAATGAAGTGACCGAAAAAAAAGCGGCAGCTCAGGAAAAGAAAAGTCAATTGGAAGTGCTGCAAGAGGAGGTTACACTAGAGCAGGACAATCTAAAAGCGTTATCTGATAAAAAACAGAAACGTCTAAAAGAGTATACCACATCGATTGATACAAAATCTGAGGAAGCGAAGGCATATCAAAAGAAGATAGAAAAGAAAGAAAAAGAGATTGAACAGCTTTTGCTAAAACAGGCAAAAGATACGGGATTTTCTGGCGAGCGGGTAGAAGATGGATTTATCTGGCCATTGGCAGTAAGTGGTAGAATTACTTCTCATTTTGGCCGAAGATCGGCACCGACAGCGGGAGCTAGTACCTTCCACAAAGGTATTGATATTGCAGCACCTGCCGGGACTGCTATTTATGCAGCAGCAGATGGAACGGTTACGACTTCGGTTTATTCTTCTTCAGCGGGAAATTACGTAATGATTAATCACGGAAATGGATTGTTTACGGTATATATGCATGCATCCAGAAGATATTGTAAAGTGGGAGATAAAGTTTCGCAAGGAGAACAAATTGCAGCAGTTGGTTCTACGGGAATTTCCACTGGAGCACATTTGCACTTTGGTGTGATCAGTAATGGAAATTATGTGAATCCAGAAAATTATGTGTCACGATAATTGGAGTTGTGGTGTTTGTTTTGTAAAACTTCGTAAAAAATAAAGGAAAGGAACAGGCGCAAGCAGAAACTTATATTTTTGTTAGCGTATGTCAAAAATGGTAGAAAATATGAATAGGAAATTTTTAAAAGGGTGTATAGCAGGCGCAGGAATTGTATTAGCAATACAATTGGTATTGTTTGCTGCTTTCTCATTTGCTACAGGAGGAATAGGTGTGTATACCGGTGCTAAGTATAGTGCGTTGGGGAAATCTACGTCTTCTACGATGAGTAAAATGAATCATTTAAAATACTATATTGATAAATATTTTATGGAAGATGTAAAAGAGGATCAAATTTCAGAAGGTATTTATAAGGGAATGTTTGAAGGGTTGCAAGATCCATATTCTTGTTATTATACAAAAGAAGAATATGCCTCTTTGCTAGAGGATTCCAATGGTGTTTATTGTGGAATTGGTGCAACAGTGGCACAGGATCCACAGACCGGGGTAATCTATATTGTGACATCGCTTAAAGGTGGTGCTGCGAAAGAGGCAGGAATAAAAACTGGTGACATTATAGAGAAAGTAGCAGGAAAAGAGGTAACGGAAAAAGATTTAAGTGAAGTTGTTTCCATGATGAAGGGAAAAGAAGGAACTAAAGTTAAAGTTCAATTTTATCTTTCGAAAACCAAAGAGCACAAAACATTCCAATTGGAAAGAAAACAAATTGAGGTCCCTACCGTAGAGTATAAAATGGATGGCAAGATTGGTTATATTGCAATATCTACGTTTGATGCACCTACCGATGAGCAGTTTATTCAAGCAATCAAAAACTTGGAAAAGAAAGGAATGGAAGGACTGATCATTGATCTTAGAAATAATGGAGGCGGAATGTTAGAAAGCGTTGTAAATATGTTGGATTACATGCTTCCAAAAGGCAGCACGATTGTTTCTACAAAGGATAAAAATGGAAAGGGAGAAACGTATACTGCAAAATCAGAATCCTCCTTTAAACTACCGTTGACCGTGTTGATTAATGGAAATACAGCCAGTGCGTCAGAAGTTTTTTCCGGCGCAATTAAAGATTATGAAATGGGGCAGTTAGTAGGAACAACCAGTTTTGGAAAAGGTATCGTACAATCCGTAATTCCTTTAAAAGATGGCACAGCAATAAAAATTACTACATCAAAGTATTATACACCGGCTGGAAAGAATATACATGGAACCGGAATTGATCCAGATGTAAAAGTAGAATTGGATACAGACGGAAAGAGCGATAATCAATATAAAGAAGCGATGCGTTTGGTAAAAGCACAGGTAAAAAAAGCAAAAGAAAAGTAATATAGGAGCAAGAAGCAAAGTGGATTGTGAAGAGCTTTTATTGCGCTTTAAATGTTTTGTGTATAGTGGGGGAAAATAGACTTTCCTAAGAGGCATCGAAAATACCTATCTGTGACAAGCTACAGGTTGCCGCTGGTATCGTAAAAAGTAGAAAATTGGGACTGGTTTCTCGTTGAAAAATGTAGTAATATAAAAGATATGGACGGATTCGTCTAAAAAGAAAATATAGGCCGTTTAGAGGAATAAAAATTCTTTTCTAAATTGGTACAAACTACTAAAAATTGCAAGGAAGATGTATGTTTTTAGGTTGAAAATAATCATATAGGAGGAAGCTAGATTGGAAAAAGAAACAATTATTGTACTGGACTTTGGTGGACAGTATAACCAATTAGTTGCACGTCGTGTTCGTGAATGCAATGTGTATTGTGAAATTTATTCATATCGTATCGAACTGGATAAAATTAAAGAAATGAATCCAAAGGGTATCATTTTGACAGGTGGACCAAATAGCTGTTATGAGCCAGATTCACCTACTTATTCCAAGGAATTATTTGAACTTGGTATTCCAGTATTAGGACTTTGCTATGGTGCACAATTGATGATGCATGTATTGGGCGGAGAGGTAATTACTCCAGAGGTTGGAGAATATGGAAAGACAGATATTACTTACACAGAAAATGCAGTATTGTTCCAAGATATTCCAAAGCAGTCTGTTTGCTGGATGAGCCATTTTGATCGCATTTCCAAAGCAGCACCAGGATTTGAAATCACTGCTTCTACAGCAGATTGTCCAATCGCAGCTACTCAGAATGTAGATAAAAAGCTTTATGCGATTCAGTTCCATCCGGAAGTGTTGCATACAGAGCATGGAACAGAAATGATTGATAACTTCGTAAAGAAGGTCTGTGGCTGTGCTGGAACATGGAGAATGGATTCTTTTGTAGAAAACACAATTACAGAAGTGCGTAACAAAGTAGGAAATGGTAAGGTGCTTCTTGCACTTTCCGGTGGAGTAGATTCTTCGGTTCTTGCAGCGTTACTTGCAAAGGCCATTGGAAATCAGCTTACTTGTGTATTTGTGGATCATGGGCTTCTTCGTAAGAACGAAGGGGATGAAGTAGAAGGTGTATTCGGCGAAAATGGCGAATTTGACATCAACTTTATCCGCGTCAATGCACAGGAGAGATATTATGAAAAGCTTGCTGGTGTAACTGAGCCAGAAGCTAAGAGAAAGATTATCGGAGAAGAGTTTATCCGTGTATTTGAGGAAGAGGCTAAGAAAATTGGCACAGTAGATTTCCTTGCACAGGGAACTATTTATCCAGACGTAGTAGAGTCAGGACTGGGCGGAGAATCCGCAGTCATTAAATCACACCACAATGTAGGTGGATTACCAGATTATGTGGATTTCAAGGATATTATTGAGCCACTTCGTGCATTATTTAAAGATGAAGTGCGTAAGGTAGGATTGGAGCTTGGACTTCCAGAATACTTAGTATATCGTCAGCCATTCCCAGGCCCAGGACTTGGTATCCGCATCATCGGTGAGGTAACGGCAGAAAAGGTACGCATTGTACAAGACGCAGATGCTATCTACCGAGAAGAAGTGGATAAAGCAGCCGCAGAATATAAACAGGCAAACGGTGTAGAAGCACCATGGATGCCAAACCAGTATTTTGCCGCATTAACAAACATGAGATCCGTAGGTGTCATGGGGGATGAGAGAACCTATGATTATGCCGTAGCGGTAAGAGCCGTCAGAACGGTGGACTTTATGACCGCCGAGGCAGCAGAAATACCATTTGAGGTATTGCAGACAGTGATGAGCAGAATCATCAATGAGGTGAAGGGGGTTAATCGTGTATTCTACGATTTGACCAGTAAGCCACCTGGAACGATTGAGTTTGAATAGTTCGATTGGTTTGAAAAAGCCAGTAAACATGCATACTCCAAACAAATTTGTTTAGTGTTTGACAACGTTTTGGCAACAAGAACTATTCAATTTTGGTACGAAAAAAATATCTATTTTGAAAAAGATCCTTACTGATTTTTTTGTGAAATCAGTAAGGATTTTTTTAGTTTTCATTTTTATCTTTCAGTTGATTCTTATTTCTATCAGCTTCTGAATGTGGATAGTGATATCTCCATTCATCATATTCTTGTTTGCTGATTTTTCCGTTTTCTAATTGAACAGACTGTTTATGCCATGCTTCCAAAGCATCGTATAGACCTTGTTGTGTAGATATAGAGGCATCAAAAGAAATGGAGTACGAAGAACCATTGGCTGATATTTTTACTCCATACATATCTTCTAAAGCAAAAAGTGTGTGGATCAGACCAATGTAGGTATCAATATCCGGGACAGATAATGCTTTTGGATGAACATTGAGGGTATCTGCGATCATCGAAAGCATATCATCTTTTGGAACTCTGGTTTCCGATTCGTATTGGGCAACACGAACATCGGAAGTTTTTCCTTTAAACCCCAGAGCTTCTCCAAGTTCCTTTTGTGTAAGTCCTCTTAGGGAACGTATATATTTAATTCGTTTTCCTATTGCCATTTTATGACCTCCTAAACAAATATGTTTTATTCAGTATAACATATAGAAAAATGGTGCGCAATAAAAACTAAACAGAAAAGTTTAATAAAAATACTTGACTTAAACGAAAATGTTTAGTATTATGTAAAACACAATAACTAAACAAAAAAGTTTAGTGAATATTTGGTTGTTATATGGAAGATTGGAGTAGAACTCTATAAAAGATGAATAAAGAGCCATGAATTTACAACCAAATCGTAAAAGTAATATGTATGAGTGAGTGGATAAATAATCCGATTGGAAGGAGAGATATATTATGAAGGAATCAATCGTAATGAATGTGCAGGAAGTAGCGGAGGCTTTACAGGTATCAGAACCGAAAGCTTATCAGATCATTAGAGAAATCAATCAGGAACTTGAAGAAAAAGGGTATATCACTGTGCGGGGTAAGGTGAACAGGGATTACTTTTATAAAAGAGTATGTTGCAATGATTGACGCAAGTGAAAGGAGTTGGTTATATGGCAGTTTATAAAGATGGAAACAGATGGAGAGTAGTTTTTCGGTATACAAACTGGAAAGGGGAACGAAAGCAGACCAGTAAAAGAGGATTTGAAACAAAGAAGGAAGCGGTAGCTTGGGAACGAGAGGAGTTATTGAAGCTAAATGTCAAGATGGATATGTCATTCGAAAGATTTTTTCAGTTATATGAGCAGGACAAAACAAAGCGAGTGAAAAAGAGTACATGGGCTTCCAAGAAGGTGATTATCGAAAAGAAGATTCTCCCGTATTTTAAGAACAAGAGAATGGATGAGATTGAACCCAAAGATATCATTGCGTGGCAGAATGAATTATTAGCCTTTCGTTATCCATCCGGAAAGGCGTATTCTCAAACGTATTTGAAAACAATTCATGCACAGCTCAGTGCAATATTTAATCATGCGGTCAGGTATTATCATCTTCCATACAATCCGGCACAACGAGCAGGTGCTATGGGTTCAGAACATCATAAAGAAATGTTGTTTTGGACCCAGGAAGAGTATCGTAAGTTTTCTGAAGCGATAATGGATAAGCCAGTTTCCTTTTATGCATTTGAGATATTGTACTGGTGTGGATTAAGGTGTGGGGAAATGTTGGCATTGACACCGGAGGATTTCGATTTTGAAAAGGGAACCTTAACCATAAGTAAATCCTATCAACGTCTGGGTGGGGAAGATTTGATTACCTCACCCAAGACGATAAAAAGTAATCGAACCATAAAGATTCCCAAGTTTTTATGTGAGGAGATACAAGATTATCTTGCGATGTTGTATCAGCCACAACCGGATACAAGAATATTTCAGATAACGAAATCGTATCTGCATCACGAGATGGATCGAGGAGCAAAAAAGGCAGGAGTGAAAAGAATACGAATCCATGATTTACGACATTCGCATATATCGTTACTGATTGAAATGGGATTTACCGCTTTGGCTATTGCAGATCGGGTGGGGCATGAAAGTATAGATATAACATATCGGTATGCGCATTTGTTCCCGTCAAAGCAGACGGAAATGGCTGATCGATTGGATTTGGAACGCCTGGATATGCAAAAGAAAAGTGAAGAATTGGTCTAAGGTAGGTGATGCATAATGCAAAAAAGTCTTGATGCCAAGGGAAGAACACGAAACAAGAATATTGGTTTTCGGGTTTCAGAAGAAGAAGCAAAGCAAATTAACGAGCTGGTGGCACTTTCAGGTTTGAAGAAGCAGGAATATATCATGAGTAGATTACTTAATCGGGAGATTCTGGTAAGTCCTAATCCGAGGGTATATATGGCACTTAAGAATAGGTTGGAGGCTGTGTATGGTGAATTGAAAAGGATTGAAACCTGCGGGCAGTTAAGTGATGAATTTATTGAAATGATGAATGTTGTTACAGGTATGCTTCGTCATATGAAAGGAAACGCAGAGGATTAGTTTGTAATGACCATGTAGAAATTTGGAGATAATCCTAATTCTGCATGGTCTTCAATGGAGTGAAAATATAAAAAATACAAAGGAGCGTGTTGGTCATGAGTAAAGTTATCGCAATTGCAAATCAGAAAGGTGGAGTGGGAAAGACCACCACAACCGTAAATTTGGGCATAGGTTTAGCAAAGAAAGGGAAGAAAGTCTTATTGATCGATGGCGATCCGCAGGGAAGTCTGACGATTAGTTTAGGGTATCGTGAGCCAGATCAATTAGAAATTACCTTGGCTAGTCAGTTACTAAAGGTTATCAATGAAGAGGAATTTGATGCGGAGAGTGGCATTATTTCTCATGAGGAAGGAATTGATCTAATTCCTGCCAACATTGAATTGTCCGGCTTAGAGGTTTCTATGGTCAATGTAATAGGCAGAGAGGTGTTATTAAAAGAATATGTAGATGTAATGCGAGAAAAATATGATTATATCATTATTGATTGTATGCCTTCTTTGGGGATGTTAACAGTAAATGCATTAGCATGTGCAGATACCGTTTTGATACCAGTGCAGGCAGCTTATTTGCCAGTAAAAGGTTTGCAGCAGTTGATAAAAACCATTGTACGGGTAAAAAG
>CADABQ010000021.1 GCA_902786205.1 uncultured Lachnospiraceae bacterium
AGTTTTGATTTGAACAAAAACCTTGCATTTATTTTACCACAAAACTGGCTGAAAGTCAGTAATTACAGGGATTTTCTGTTATTCAGCAGACACTAATTATAGTGGTACTTTTTCCCGCACCATTTGGTCCTAACAATCCAAAAATTTCTCCCTTACGAATTTCAATATTTAAGTTATCAACAACTATTTTATTATTATATTTCTTTGTTAAATCTGTTGTTTTTAAGATAATATCTCCCATTGTGCTCTCCTTCATTGGTTATTTCTAACTACACTGACATCATAACAATTTCTGTAAAGAGCGTGTAGTGAAAAAAGATATAGTTTGAATATGACTTTTGTCATGTTTTATTCCATGCCAAATGCAGTTGCTTCCCTTTGCAACTCTATCTTCCTTTCGCATCCATATACATCCTGCGGAGCATTTTACTCTACAGGACGCATTTTTTTATAAAATAAAAAAGGTTCCAGGCATAATCACATTAACCTTGAACCTCTTAGCTATTATAATTTTTATAACCTGGAACTATTTTATTCTTTATGTTATATGGAAATATTCATTTTTTCCCATTTATCTAATACCCCTTGATACTTTTCCCCTTTACGCTTTACAAATGATTTGATTCCCATATTGAAAATAGCATTGTGTACAATAGCTTGAATAGGATGATTTCTTTTATTCTGTGAAGTATGTTAGAAGTCGTTCCTTTTTTCTTGGAGAACCATTAATAATTACGATATTCATATTACTATCCTTTCCACAGCAATTAGAGTTTGTCCGCTCTACAACTCCCAGGTTGTCTGTTATTAAATCTTTGCAACAAATTCTTCTATCAATCTATTTATCTGTTCGGGTTTGTCTGTATTAGAATTATGTCCAGCATCTTCAATCCATATCAAAGGAATTTTCGTGTTTCGATGCCATGCTTTGTTATACCGTATGCACGAACCAGCATGATCCTGTGTACCGCATATTAACAAGGCTGGACATTTAAGCTCATACGGCAGATTCTTTTCCATTGCCTCTGCCAAAATACGAAAGCCATGTCCGGCAATTTTCGCATAACGCTTTTGGTCACCATCATAGACCAGCATCATTTCACACATTAGATTTCTGCCATAATCAGACGTGGCAACTCCTTTTGTCCCCGATTTCAAAAGCAATTTCCACGGATAATGAGCATATACTGGTTCCATTCGCTTCAGAAGCCAGAGTTCAACCGCAGTCACATAGTTCCGTTGCAGCGGTGCAGAGTCAACGGAGACAAAACCTGTTAATCGGTTTGGATAGAGCTGTGCATAAGCCTGCCCCACATATCCGCCCATAGACTGACCAACAATGACCGGTTTTGTAATTTTTTCTTGATTTAAAATGTCGTTCAGCCATTTTGCCTTATCAAACAAATCGAAATCAAACCGAAACGGCCATGAAGATGCGTGTGCCGGTGCATCCCATACCACAACATTATACTTCTCCTTGAAATATTGAATCTGTTTATCAAACAATCTATGATCGGCAGTTAACCCAGGCAGAAAAACAAGGCTAATTTCATCCGGGTGTGAAACGCTTGCCCAATAGTGGATTGTTCCGCAAGGAGTCTGATATGTTTTTTCTTTCATTGATTTTCCCTCCAAAGCTCCCAATTTGTATTGTTTTATTATATCATTTATTGCTCTGCAAACTTAAATTTATATATGTGTGATTGCCCGTAATCTACGATAATCGGCACCCCATTCACTTCCATTCCACAGTGCCACTCTTGTTAAATTCTCAACTTTTTTAATGATTTCATTCTGTACCTTTTCCGGCATTAACTCCAAATCAGATGCAAAAAATTGTTTCATCCAATTCGCTAATCCATTCTCATTATCCTTCCATGGCGTTGGTCTGTCAAAATCATATATATGATCAATCGTAAAGCCGTTCTTTTTCAACAAGTCAGCAAAATACTCACTGGTTGGGAAATTAAACTTTTGATTATATTCATATCCTAAATCCTGACAAACTTTCATAAATGCATTTTCAATGGTTGCAATCATTCATAAATATGCCTTTTTCTCTCTGACAGATGAACACTATAACCTCAATTTTTACTTAAACATCACAGGTTCTTCATTCCCCTTATTATAATCAAACACGCCCTCGTTCTTTTCCTCAAGTGCCTTAATCATATGATAGGTATACTCATTATACGGCGTTGGGATGCCAAGCTCCTTTCCCATGCGTACCAATGCTCCAGAAAACATTTCAATTTCTGTCTGGCGTCCTGCATCCAAATCCTGTAAGGTGGAATATCTCGCACTTGGTGGCACAGCACTTCTCTGTGTATAAGTATTTTCCACTTTTGACAAGTCAATTCCCTTTGCCAAAGCGATTGTCTCTAACTCCTCTTTCAGTTTATCACTGATTGCTTTCATATGCACACTATCCCTGTAACAGCCAACCCCTGCTCCCAAGATTGCCTGTGGAAGGTTGTTGCACACATTTAACCGATATTTACTCCACATTTCTTCCCGAATATATTCCGTTACACGAAAATGTATTTGAGTTCTTTCAAAGAGTTCTTTTATTGCCTGCACCCGCTCACTATCATACGGCGGCTCTAATTCTCCATAGATAATTCCTATTGTTGTGTCTGGATCAAAATAATACCCTTTTCCCTCTTTATGAGAGGCTATCTTAATCACGGAATATAAAAGATGCGAATTTCCTACCTCTTTTGCAATCCGTTCCTCACTATCCACACCGTTCATCAAACTCATGACAATTGTATTTTCTCCCACTGCTTCTTTGATGCTTGGCAAAACAGACAAAAGCACATTATATTTGAGTGCAACCACCAATAAATCTGCCTTTCTTGCTTCTTTTGGTGTCCATACCTGTGGATAATACACTTTATCATTGATAAGGCATCCCTCATTTTTAATTCGCTCTGCTCTTTCTCCCTCCGCAATAACTCCTAATTTCACATCATGTAAGGAAGAAATTCCCCAAATGAGATAGGAACCCACTGCTCCTGCTCCTAAAATGGCTACGGAATGTATCATTTTCTTTTCCTCTTTTCTTACTTTTTCTTGTTCTTCATTAATACAAAACCAATCTTAATGCTTATACTAACAATTAATCTATGCTTTGCATCTACCCTTCTAATTTTTTATTTATCTTCTCTATCCATGCGACATCATTCCCCCTTACGTTTCCTTTTATGCTCAGCAAAGAATTAATCAATTCTGGATCAGGTAATGCACCAAGTGCACCTTTCCTATATTTCTCCATAATATCCGTGGTATCTCTTACCCCCTGCTGTGCTGTAAAATCAGCAAGTGAGTAAACATATACACCATCTTCATCTTTATGAACAAACCAAATCTGCTCCTTTCGGAACATTCTCTTGCAATCCATAAGATTAATATCATGAACAGTAAATATCATCTGTGCACTTGTGTTCAATTCATTATTAAACATTGCTACAATGGCTCTTGTAAGCTTAAAATGAATACTACTATCCAACTCGTCTACAACAAGAACTCTGCCTTGCTCAAGTGCTTCGATAACATAACTTGCAATTGCAGCAATCTTCTTTGTTCCAGTAGAATCAAACATCATACTTGGTACATGCACTCCTTTGTATGTGGAAACCAGTCGAATCTGATCCATAATATTCTCTGGAATATCTAGCACTTTCTCATCTGGTTTTTCATTATCTTCACCAGTTTTTATTTGTATTTTATCCATATCCACATATTCAAAATTATCCATATATAAATCTGCATTCTTTATGAAATCAACAACCTTTTCTTGCAAATGGTTCTTATTTTTCATAAGTTCAATTGTATGCTGCATAGGTATATTATTCATATTAATAATATCAATTTTCTCCGCAAATCCAACAAGAATTTGCTTCATTTCATTGATATGCTCAAATTTACTGGTATCTATTACATAACATAACAAATTATTTTTTGATACCACTGGAATCATAGCCTTCACATCCACATCAGTACACTCACATAAGTCATCTCTGGTATCCTTCTTTAACCAGCATACTTCTGTTTCATTATTATGCCGATCTTTTGATAACTCTGAAAATGATTCATATATATATTCTTCTTTTTCAGCATCATACTTAAAATCATAAGAAAATTTTCTCCCAGATGCCATAAATGTTACACCTAACTCGCATACCTCACTCTTTGAAAATATATTAGGCATTAAACTATTTTTTTTATTTAAAAGAACATTTTTTATTGCTCTAATACACTTAATCAAACAGGTTTTTCCTGCATTGTTTGGACCATATATTCCAACTGTTTTAAGTACATTAAAATTGTTCTCCTTATGAACATTTGCTCCAAATTTCTTATTTCGCATATCTGCTTTCATAGAAAATGTAATACTCTCCTCAAACGCATAACAATTTTTTGCTCTTATTTCTATAATCATAGCTCATTCCCCCAGGTTACTTTTTCTCTATTTTATCATTATTATATCATATATTATTTTTTATGCAATTTTTTTTCACAAAAAATTTTTTTTTAAATTCATTATTGCCTGTGGTTATAGAAAGATATTCTTTGAGCTATCCCCTCTCCACACAGACATCCCAATCACTGTCTCATCTGTATCCTCTATTATTCATAATTATTAATAACAACCTCTGACTCTTTTACACTCATTACATAGGTTCAAATATCCACTCAGCCAAAAAACAAGACGAACTTCCGCATAACTTCTTGATAAAAGTTACGTTTTACACCGTAGTGCGACCAGTAACTGATAAAATACAGTACAAAACAAAAACTTTCTTATCTTACTGACATGCGTTATAATTATTGATACTAGAGTCAAAAGACCTGATCTCACATAAGTTTTCCTGCATGTGGGGACAGTCCTTGAAACAAAAAAAATGAGCGTAAAGCGAAAAACACGGAGGTAGATAGAATGAAGCAAAACGTTTGGGCTGTTATGAAATCACACTGAATGTATGGTCTGGCAATACTTCGGCTGAAAATTTTATGAAAAAATAGGGTTGAAAACCAAAGAAAGACAGATAGAATATATATTATAAAATAGCCAACTGTTTCTGCAATTTGTAGGATTTATTTGAAAAAAGTGGGCAAAACATACTAGGAAACAATTATATTTTAAAGAAAGAGGCAAATATTATGATTTTACAAGTTTTAATTTTATTGTTAGGTTTTTTATTGTTAGTGAAGGGAGCAGATTGTTTTGTGGAAGGCGCTGCAAGTCTGGCAAAAAAACTAGGAATTCCCCAATTGATAATAGGCCTTACTATTGTGGCTATGGGTACCAGCATGCCGGAAGCTGCTGTAAGTATCACGGCTGCATTACACAATAACGCGGGAATTACTATCGGAAATGTTGTAGGTAGCAATATATTAAATATCCTGATTATTCTTGGTATTACAGCGGTTATTACAAATGTGGCAATTCAGAAATCTACTCTATACTATGAGATACCATTTATGACTGGAATCACCATTTTAATGATGCTATTCGGTATTTCCGGTTCTAAAATAACATTGATAGAAGGTGTCATATTCTGGATTTTATTTCTTGGATTCCTTTGCTATCTTTTTGTAATGTCAAAGAAAAGTAAGGCACCGGAAGAGGAGGAAGCAAAAGATATACCAGTGTGGAAATGTATTTTATTTATGTTAATCGGCGGAATCATGGTTGTAAAGGGAAGCGATTTTGCAGTTAGCGGTGCATCTGAAATTGCAAGATTTTTTGGAATGAGCGAAAGATTTATAGGACTTACCATTGTTGCATTTGGTACATCCCTTCCAGAACTTGTAACATCTGTTACCGCAGCGAAAAAAGGAAATGTTGATATTGCCATTGGTAATATTGTAGGTAGCAATATCTTTAACATTTTGTTTGTAATTGGAACAACCGCACTGATTTGTGCAGTTCCATTCCAAAGCAAATTTATGATTGATACCACTATTGCTATTATTAGTGGCATCGTACTTTGGCTCGGCACTATTAAAACCAAAGAACTAAGAAGACATTGTGGGATTATTATGCTGCTGATCTATGCTGCATATTTTGTGTACTTATGTATGTAACTACGAATTACACAATTTGATGCCCCACACCGTTTATGTAAATGTCCCTCCACGGGTAGAATATACCTTGAGTGACTTAGAGAAGTCCCTGAAACCCATTTTTGATTCTATGGTGAAATGGGACAATTCCTATAACTCTAATCTACAAAAAAGATTTGTGATTTTTAGGTGCATTTTCTATTTGGAAGATATTGAAAGTCACCTATCTTACAACTGTCAAGGATACTCGAAATCTCCCTTGCCACTTGCTCATATAAAATTGGCACTATTTTCCTACGAGCTACGAAGCTTATTCTCCGCACCTCATGCAAGAAAACCCACGCCTACTGGCTTTTGGTTTTCTTGCTCTTTTATAAATAATTTTCTCTTATTTTTCTCTTACTACAAACACCTTTCCTCCCTGAAAATCCTTTACATGGCATTTCATTATTTATCACTCCTTACTGTACTATAATTATTTATTATAATTTATTATTTATCATTTATTTTCTAGCAAGTCATACATTCTCATTTCTATCATTGTACTATCCTTGCAAAATAAAGATATATGTTATACAATATATTATAAGAAAACTGTAATAAAATATTAGAATTTCTTATGAAAGGACGATGGTTTTATGAAGAAAATCAGAACAAGATTTTTAGCTGTATGTCTAACCTTATTACTTGGAGTATGTGCTCCTATGCAACTTCAAACTGCTGATAACGGACAACTTACGGTAACAAGCATAACAAAAATCGATGCCAAAAAGAAATCGAAAACAGTTTACATTACCAGAACAGGGAAATGCTACCACAAAAGGAAACGTGGAAACGGTACATACTATAAGTCTACGTTAAAGCATGCGAAATCACTGGGACTTCGCAAATGCAAGAAGTGCTACAAATAACCATTACATGAACAAAACGGAGCGTTTTTGCTCTATCGTTTCTTGTAGATAAAAAAAATGAGCTGAAATGCCTCTTATTACATTTCAGTTCATTCTTTTTATTTCTTTTTATTTGCCCCAAACTTCCTCGGCGATTTCCTTTACTAATTTCAATTTTGCCCATTGTTCTTCTTCCGTAATCTTATTACCGATTACTCCAAATATTTTTTGATTACTTCCAAATAGGTAGCTCCCAGCCTGCTACGCATTCCTTTTCTATGTGTAATATAACCAATACGCATATCACTCTCATCTGCCAAGGGTACCGCTATAATATCTTTTCCATTTAGCTTTTCATCAATTACACCACTACATACCGTATACCCATTTAATCCAATTAGTAGGTTAAACAAGGTTGCCCGATCCCTTACACGGATATTTTTCTTACGTTCCGATGAAGAAAATATTTCTTCTGAAAAATAGAAGGAATTATGCTCTCCCTGTTCAAAAGAAAGATACGGAAATTGTTCCAATTCCTGGTTTGTAATTACCTTTTTTTCTGCCAACGGATGCACCCTGCTGATAAATACATGCGGCTTTGCAACGAATAAGGGGTGAAATTCCAAGTCATGGGATTTTAAGATTTTCAACAGCACTTTTTCGTTAAAATCATTTAGAAATAATATTCCTATTTCGCTTTTTATGCGTGCTACATCCTCTATTATTTCATAGGTCTGTGTTTCCCGTAAGCTGAAATCATACTCCTCCTGTCCGTATTCCTTAATTAAATCTACAAATGCATTTACCGCAAAAGAATAGTGTTGGGTAGATACACAAAATTGCTTTTTCCCGCCACTTTTTCCTTTAAATTTATCCTCAAGTATTGCCGCCTGCTCCAACACCTGTCTTGCATATCCTAAAAAATCATCCCCTTCTTTGGACAAACTGATGCCTTTATTGGTTCTGTTAAAGATAACAAGATTCATTTCCTTCTCCAACTCATGGATTGCGTTGGTAAGACTGGGTTGGGAAATATACAGTCTATTTGCGGCCTCCGTAATGGTTCCAGTCTCTGCTACCATTATTACATATTTTAATTGTTGTAATGTCATATGTGCTTTTACCTGCTCTCTCTATTCTTTTCACAAATCATTTTGACTAAAACAGTTGTTTTCATTCTAAATCCAGTTATAATCGCCACCTGTAACCGCCAAACTCAAAAGCTGGTCATACTGTGCAATCTCTTCCGTTCCCTGAAGCATTTTTACCAATTTTGCATCTTCCTTTATTACTGGCATCTCTTCATCAGGACCAATTTCCATATCTGGTTGCTCCCCGCAAAATGGGCAAACCAGGGACGGTCCTATTTTTATATCCAAAAATCTGCTTCCGCAATTTTCACATTCATAATATCCGCAACGCTCTGTTTCATCTGGTACATAATACATTATTTTTCCTCCTTGAAATCTCTATTTTATTATTATTTAGTAAGCACACCTTAGCTATAGGCATGGTTACAGTGTCCTAAAAAATTTCCAATCTATTGCTATTCACTCAACCATTATAACACAAAACGACCACACAAGAGTAGCACTACCCTTGTATGGTCGTTCGTTCTTTACTCAAATTCCTTTGTATCCTTAACCAAGGTTAAAACATCCTTTGTTACAATTTTCTTTAGGATCATTTGATTCACAATAAAACGAAGAAATAACATTCCTATCGTCACAATTATTAGCATTTCTCCTGATACGATCCACCAATTTTTCAAGTGAAACATCATACCCATAATCACACACGCTATTGCTGCAATCAACTCACATACGCCAAAAATTCCATTAATATTTCCTCGATAAACCTTCATCACATCAGGAATTGAAAATCCATAATATTTCAAAATTCCTACATCCTTTTGCTGCAATTTCAAATAATCACAAAAAGATAATAGTAAATTTATCGAAGAAGAAAATACCATAATGTATGCATAATACATTAAGGGCAATTGTAGGTATCCAGAAATTTATTATACCAATTTTTTGCAACATTAGATAAAAATAGTAAAAGAAAAGCACAATAAAATGATTATTGGGATAATTCTGAAAATAAGTTTGCTCCATATTCAATTGTCCATGTTGTTCTCCTAACATTGCAAGGGCTTCGTTCATAACCCTAGCCGCATCTGTTGTTGCGGCAGGGCGAGAAACAAAACACAAATACAAAATTTGCAACAAAAGAATTGCAATAAAACTTATTGCTGGAACAATCCATGTTTTTTTATAACGAATTTTATCTGTCTGTTGATATACCACTAGCAATACTACGATAAAAAGAATAGAACTGCATAAAAGAACACAAATTTGTCCTATCCTTCCATATTGCCCTGTAAATATATCTTTTCCATGGTTCATAGTTACGACAGATAGTAGAAAAATGATGCTACACAATACGAATGTTGCGTATAAACTAAATCGGTAAAATAGATGGGAAACTCTTTTCATAAATAAAGTCCTTTCGTTTCTGCAAGCGGGAACCCACTATATTTAGGTGATAAATCATTGACACTAATTTATCCTATTGTTCTTTCTTCTAAAACGTAATTACAATTTGTCTAGGGGATATTCGCAATCCACTTTGTTACTACTCATAATCAATGCCTTTTACTGTTATAACAACAGAGCAAGCATAGGCTTTACCCATTTTGGCAAGAAGCACACCGTCACCTGCTACTTATTGCCCTTCACAATAGAAGTTAGGGATTTCCTTATTCGTGTAAAATCCTTTTTACATCTATCTTTTCTAACTATTGAAAATATTTTTCTTTTATTTTCAAAAAACAGTTTCAACAACTACACATTTTACCATTATAACACAAAACGGCCATAAAAGAGTAGCACTACTCTTATATGGTCGTTAATTTTTTGTAAGCGTTCACTAATTGTGAACCATTATCCAGCTAAATTCTTTTTTACAAAAGATTCTTACGCAATTCGGCACCATCTTTCGCGCTCAAATATGCTGGTGCAATATCAAATACTGTCTTGCAGCCGTTCTGACCTTCTTTATATAATCGAAATGCTGCTCTTGCATAAGCTACAATAACACTAGCTGTAAATTCTGGATTTGAGTCAAGTTTCAAGCTATACTCAATCACATGATTATGCTCCTGATTCCAACCTGTCTTTCCAGAACGGATTACAAAACCACCATGTGGAATACCACTGTGATTTGCCTTCAATTCTTCCTCACTGATAAAATGAACGGTAGTGTCATAATCTACAAAATAATTTGGCATATTTTTGATTGTTTCCTCTACCTTTGCAGCATCTGCGCCTTCCTCCAAAACAACAAAGCATTCTCGCGTATGCTTCTGTCTTGTAGTAAGCTCTGGATTTTCTCCATTTCTCACTGCTTCCAGTGCTGCTTCTACCGGAATTGTATACTGCTTTCCATCTTTCACACCTTCTACACGACGGATTGCATCAGAATGTCCTTGGCTGACACCTTTTCCCCAGAATGTATAATCGCGTCCTTCTGGCAAAATGGCATTGGCATACATACGATTCAAAGAGAACATTCCTGGGTCCCAACCTACTGAAATAATTCCAACATGTCCACTTTTCTTCGCTGCTACATCTACATTCTCAAAATGTTCTGGAATTCTTGCATGAGTGTCAAAACTATCTACGACATTAAACAATTGTGCATACTTTGGTGTTTGTTCTGGCAAATCTGTTGCACTACCACCGCAAAGAATCATAACATCAATCTTATCCTTCCACTGCTCCACATCTGCAACAGAGCAAACAGTTGCAGTTTCTGTTAAAATTGACACACTTTCTGGTGCACGTCTGGTAAATACTGCAACTAATTCCATGTCTTGATTCTGCTTAATTGCACACTCTATTCCTCTACCAAGATTTCCATATCCTAAAATTCCGATTCTCATATTTTATCCTCCTTCTGATTCGCTCTACCCCTAATTTTACTTTTGAAAAAAGAACTTGTCAACCAGTCAATCACTGTGTTCTTTGGTACTTCTTGCATGTGTGCAAGCAAACTGTTACTGTTTCGCATAGTAGGCGGAGATATTGACAAAATGTAACTGTTAAGAAGTTTCATTGGCAAAATATAATAATTCAATCGAGGACATTCATAAAGTATTACTGTGAACAGTAACCATAAAGTGCCACCATACACAAATTAGCTCAAAATATTGATTTTTATTATAGAAGGAAAATGCTATAATGAAACATAGTAGTATAAAAACGGCAAGCTTTATTCACTTGCATTTCTTAATTAGAGGGGTACAAATGCAAAATATAATAAACAAACAGTTTTATAAACAACAGCGTAATTTTGAAAAATCCTGTGTAGAAAGAGAGCGTAAATTTACCTTTCCAGATGGTGTGACGTGTACAGAAAATATACAGTACACGTCTAATGATAAAGCTCATCTGCTGGATCTCTATCGTCCAAAACAGATGGATGGACAGATCTTACCAATCATTATCAACGTCCACGGAGGCGGTCTTCTCCTTGGAAACAAAGAGTTTAACAAATACTTTTGTGCTTTGCTCTGCAAAAAGGGATTTCTTGTGTACAGTATCGAATATAGGCTTGTTCCAGACTGTATGATTTTTGACCAATTTCAGGATGTATTTGCCGCAATGGATTTTGTAAAAAAACATGCCGTTGAAGATGGGGGTGACCTATCTCATGTATACATGGTAGGCGATAGTGGGGGTGCCTGTCTGATTACTTATACCAATGCAATCCAAAACAGTCAAACCATTGCACAAGCGGCAGAGGTGCAGCCATCCGACTTACAGGTGAATGCCCTTGGACTGATCAGTGGCATGTTTTATACCACAAACTTTGACAAAATTGGCATATTTCTTCCCAAATATTTATACGGAAAAAATTATAAAAAGACTCCTTTTGGCAAATATGTCAATCCAGAAAATCCTGAACTGATTCAGGCACTTGCACCAACATGGCTGGTAACAAGTCAAGATGATTATTTAAGAAATTACACAATTCATTTTGAAAAAGCATTGAAAAGTGCAGAAAAAAAGCACAAACTGGTAGATTTCGAAAAAAACAAAAAACTTACACATGCGTTTAGTGTATTTGAACCATTTCTACCAGAAAGTGCAATTGATTTGCTTGCGAACTATTTAAGACAGTTTTGATGTCTCTATGTGGAATAGTGCAAATAAAATGCCTCTCCAAAACTCTGAGTATACTTTCCCCTAGTAAAATCAATCTGCTTTCCCATGTAATGACTGACACACTGCGATTACGTCAGAGGGTGAAGACATAAATTTCAATCCACGTTCCCGCGAAGGGAACGACGTCTAGCTTGATTTGGCACTGCCAATACCATATCATTTCAATCCACGTTCCCGCGAAGGGAACGACATAGATTACATTCTTTATAGTCTATATAGAACTATTTCAATCCACGTTCCCGCGAAGGGAACGACAGAAGCAATGGCAATGGTTGTCCATACTGTTCTAATTTCAATCCACGTTCCCGCGAAGGGAACGACTAAAAGGTAGTCTATTTCTGGTTTTGTAAAATTTATTTCAATCCACGTTCCCGCGAAGGGAACGACATTTATTCATATTGACGTTGTTTCCTCCTTCCTTAATTTCAATCCACGTTCCCGCGAAGGGAACGACATAACTG
This sequence comes from uncultured Lachnospiraceae bacterium, assembly GCA_902786205.1. Lineage (GTDB taxonomy): Bacteria > Bacillota > Clostridia > Lachnospirales > Lachnospiraceae > CAG-411. Next base: position 12,655 of record CADABQ010000021.1, read on the forward strand.
TATCAGATCATCCCCTATTTTTCTATAATTTCAATCCACGTTCCCGCGAAGGGAACGACATTGTAGGAGTTTCAGTAGGTTCGGGTTCTTCTGATTTCAATCCACGTTCCCGCGAAGGGAACGACCTCTAAACAATGATTTTCTAGCATATTATATTTATTTCAATCCACGTTCCCGCGAAGGGAACGACGGAATCTTATAAGTTCCGTTTGCTTTTACAAAAAATTTCAATCCACGTTCCCGCGAAGGGAACGACGGCTATGGCATCTGGAATGGGACTAGCTTCCGATATTTCAATCCACGTTCCCGCGAAGGGAACGACTTTCAAGGGCTTGTGAGAATCCAGCAGGAAATAATTTCAATCCACGTTCCCGCGAAGGGAACGACTAACATTTTGGGATTTCGAAAAATTTGAATACAATTTCAATCCACGTTCCCGCGAAGGGAACGACTGTATTCAATGTTAATAACTGCATCTGCTGAGCGATTTCAATCCACGTTCCCGCGAAGGGAACGACGATTAGTTTTGCCCTTTGTTTACTACTTAATTCAATTTCAATCCACGTTCCCGCGAAGGGAACGACAATCACCTCCTTAAAATACTACTTTGCAATTCAATTTCAATCCACGTTCCCGCGAAGGGAACGACTTGCAAACAAGTAAAGAAAGAGATGGATTTATAGATTTCAATCCACGTTCCCGCGAAGGGAACGACACAGTAACCGACACAGAATATATAAGCAGACAAATTTCAATCCACGTTCCCGCGAAGGGAACGACTGTAATTCTGTACAATTCAGAAACTATGAACTTATTTCAATCCACGTTCCCGCGAAGGGAACGACCTTTTCCTTCCAGGTTTACTGTTCCATCTTCTCTATTTCAATCCACGTTCCCGCGAAGGGAACGACATCGCCCCAACGATTTACAAAGTTCTTAATCTTTGATTTCAATCCACGTTCCCGCGAAGGGAACGACCTTTTACGTGAGTTAATTCTATCATCAATATACTATTTCAATCCACGTTCCCGCGAAGGGAACGACTTAGGTGGCGGTGACGGCTTATTTGGAGCTAATAAATTTCAATCCACGTTCCCGCGAAGGGAACGACGATTTCTTCAATATATTCTCTGTCTGTATCAATTGATTTCAATCCACGTTCCCGCGAAGGGAACGACATAACAGCACCTTGTGCAAGATGCGGTATTTTTGATTTCAATCCACGTTCCCGCGAAGGGAACGACACGTAGTCGTTGAATTACAATTCTTACTTCTCTCATTTCAATCCACGTTCCCGCGAAGGGAACGACCTATCTTATTCTGCATAGCATCTATAGCTAATAATATTTCAATCCACGTTCCCGCGAAGGGAACGACAAATAAGGCAGTGATAAATACCACTGCCTGCGTATTTCAATCCACGTTCCCGCGAAGGGAACGACATAAATCATAGTGAAGGAGATGATTAAAATGATTATTTCAATCCACGTTCCCGCGAAGGGAACGACACAGCTTTGAAAGAAAGCTGGAAAATCTCAAAAATTTCAATCCACGTTCCCGCGAAGGGAACGACGAATATTTTTGGAGGTAACAATAAACCTGTAACAAATTTCAATCCACGTTCCCGCGAAGGGAACGACTATATGTTTGAGTATGCACTACCAATGATAAAAAAATTTCAATCCACGTTCCCGCGAAGGGAACGACATGGTGGTATTCCAGTTGGGAGAATCGCAGAATTATTTCAATCCACGTTCCCGCGAAGGGAACGACAGTATTAGGCGGATATACAGAAACAGCTATACAATTTCAATCCACGTTCCCGCGAAGGGAACGACATAAGAATCAGGGACAAGGTGCAACATCCAATATTGATTTCAATCCACGTTCCCGCGAAGGGAACGACGATTGGAAACTAAAAAGATGCGACAAAAACGAGAAATTTCAATCCACGTTCCCGCGAAGGGAACGACATCTTGATTTGATTATAAAAGATTTGAATAAGAATTTCAATCCACGTTCCCGCGAAGGGAACGACTGTGATGTACGAAAATAGGGACATCTGCACACTTATTTCAATCCACGTTCCCGCGAAGGGAACGACGAAGAAGATAGTAAGAAGATAGCATCTGCAAATATTTCAATCCACGTTCCCGCGAAGGGAACGACGTAATGATACTTATATGCCATTTGATTATGGAGAATTTCAATCCACGTTCCCGCGAAGGGAACGACCAAACCTCGGAATGATATATGAACCCACTATCTTATTTCAATCCACGTTCCCGCGAAGGGAACGACCTACTTGTTGCTCTGCTTGCGCCTCTTCTTGATGATTTCAATCCACGTTCCCGCGAAGGGAACGACTTTGTTTTTCCAAGTCCTTGGTCATCGCATAACAAATTTCAATCCACGTTCCCGCGAAGGGAACGACGGTGGGGTAAGTATGGCACTAACTGAATTTAGCAATTTCAATCCACGTTCCCGCGAAGGGAACGACTTCTCCAATCGAAATAGGGTAAATATAATTCGTTATTTCAATCCACGTTCCCGCGAAGGGAACGACGCATTTTTCCGAAGGATATTTTGGCACACAGTTAATTTCAATCCACGTTCCCGCGAAGGGAACGACAATACTAATTTCTGACTGCCAATTATACTTTAGTATTTCAATCCACGTTCCCGCGAAGGGAACGACGAAAAGTAACGCAGGTAATGGCACTGTTGGAAGATATTTCAATCCACGTTCCCGCGAAGGGAACGACGTGAAGGCTATGAACAAATGACATTCTATGTCAATTTCAATCCACGTTCCCGCGAAGGGAACGACCGAAAGACGGCTTTCTTTCTTGTCCGTTCTTGTATTTCAATCCACGTTCCCGCGAAGGGAACGACAGCAAAACAGCTTACTTTCCTTTTCTGCTTTGCAATATTTTTATTTATTTTATACAAATTAAATGTTAAATCACCTCTATTATAATTACGGTTAAACCTTATTTTCATCTTTTTGTATATTTTTTTATGTGCGAATACCCCTAACAATTAATGTGCACTTTCTATTCGCATCCGCACAATCTCCCTTATAATACAAGTCCTGCATGTTTCTACTCTACATAACTTTTTACTAAAATATAAGTGTATCATTTATGTTATAATCTTTGGTTTTTCCTATTTTTTCAACCTTATTCTCATAATTATTGCCTATTAAATAAAAACGAAGACTATCTTTTTCTTTATCAATCATACCTTCCAAAATTCCCTTTATCATTCGATACTGTCCTGCATCAACAAAACACTCGAATACTGAATTTTGAACTCGTTGTCCATAATTTACACACTGCTTTGCAACTTTCCGAAGTCGACTTTTTCCTTCTGAAGTTTCTGTATTAACATCATAAGTGATTACAACTAGCATAGCTTACCATCTCCTATCTCCAAAAAAATGGTGGATATGCATCTATATCCCCACGAATCGCTCTCGCTAGCAACAGAGCCTGTATATAGGGAAGCATCCCCCATTCTACCTTTTCATTTAAATAAGGATGTACTATTGTTTCTTGCTTTTTGGATTGCCAAGCAGATAAGAATTTATTTCTCGTTTCGCCTTCCATTATTACAGCTCCATCCTCTTTACTCACAAATCCTTTCCCATTGATTACCTTTTTATTAATCAATGTAAGTACAAAACGATCCGCCAATGGTGCTCTTAATTCTTCCATTAAATCTAACGCCAAAGAATGTCTTCCTGGACGATCCGTATGCATAAAACCAGCATACGGATCCAATCCAACAAGCTCCAATGCAGAACAACACATATTTTCCAGTAATGCATAGCTAAAAGATAGCATGGCATTTACAGCATCTAATGGTGGTCTTCTTGTTCGTCCTTCAAAAATAAACTCCTGCTTTTGTTGTAAAATTAAATCGTTAAAAACAGAGAAATATTCCTTTGCTGTTTCTCCTTCATCCCCCCTTATTTCATCAATTGACGACGCATTTTTCACATTTTCAATTTGCCCTGTAATATGCTCACAAACCTTATTCAACTTATTACAATCCAACCGCATTGCATAATCTCTAACTGCTCTTTTTACAACACTTCTTGAATTGTACAATTTACCATAAATAAAATTTCTGGCATAATTTCTTGCACATGCCTGATCATCAGAAAGTCGATACTGCTGTTTTCGCAACAAGATATTTCCATAAGAGGGGCCACTTATTCGAGCCATAAACTGCCCTGTTGGTTTTACAAAAGAAAGTCCAATATTATTTTTTGCACATTTTCCCATCAAAGCTGGACTTGCACCAACATAACTCATACATACAATTGATTCTAAATTATGCAAAGGCACCCTTCCTATTTCTTTCCCCTCTTTTTTTATTACAATATTTTCGCCATCCAATGTCAGATAACTTTTTTCATTCATAATATACAATGTATTCAATAATTTTCTCATATTATTCCCCCTGCAGAAAATCTGAAATATACTCCTTCACAGGTTTATTTTTCATTAGCTTAGGTAAACATTTTTCTTTTAATGAACATGAATTACAAGTCTTTGAACGCTTTACAATTGGTGTGTATCCTTTATCGTACAAATCGTGCATCTCTTGAAAAATTTTTCTCACCTGTATACGTAATTCATCTGAAATTGCAACAGCCTCTCTTCTTTTGGTTTCACCGTAAAATAAATATCCTTCTTGTATTTCACAGCAAAACATTTCTTCTAAACACATTGCCTGCGCAACTAATTGTAATTTATCTGATAAATCTTTTTTTGGCTTTCCACGTTTATATTCTATTGGTACAATTTTATAACTTCCATCACGATTTTTCAGTAAAATACCATCCTGGCATTCATGAAATTCAACTACATCACAAATACCACTAACCCCTAGTTCATAGGAATGAATTGCTAATCCTCTTGAAATAAGAATATTTTTTCTCTTTTCAAAATCGCTGCTATCGTGCACTTTTTTATGCATAAAATTTCCATCTATTGTAAGATAATTTTCTTCCCATTGTTGCTCAATATGTATCAGTGCCCATTGTCGCTTGCAATAAGTATAATGTTGAATCCCTGATAACATCAAAAAATCTTCCTCTTTAAATTCCCTCAAGAATCTCCACTTCCAATCCCTCTAAAGAACCAAGTTCAATCTTATAATCCTCAAATGACTTTGGATCTTTTTTTAATGCTGTTACGTTAAGTAATCGATGCACCTTTGCGGATGAATACTGTCCGATTGGGCAATTGTGTTTCCACCAATATACATTGCGAACTTCCATACTTCCATCCGGTCTGGCAGATGAACTGTCATTTACAAACAAAGAACACAAAGCCTGTTTAATTTTTTCTGCATCTTCCTCCGAAAATCCAGTTTTTTCTGCCAATTGCTGGTTGATACTTCCCTTTATAACATACAGTGCTGCATCAACACGATGTTTCATTCCCATAGTATCCGACGATTTTTTTTCACTTGGTTCACTATTTACACTCTTTGTTATTTGCAAACTATCAATATTAATTTCTTTCACACTAAATGCAGACTGTACTGAAACAGGACCTCTTACTCCAACAGAAACTTTGTCATCTTTAAAGGCAAATACTTGCCCAAATGCTCTGACGTCCGTCCATGTTTCGCAGGCAATTTTTGCATACGCAAGATTGTCTTTCGCCTTTACTGCCTTTTGTAACTCTTCATTTTTCTTTGTTCGCTCTGACAAACTTTTACATCCGTCATCTGTTCGATCCGCACTTTGTACAAAAATACACTCTCCCATATCCTGCAGTCTATTTCGAATCTTTCTTTTGATACAAACATCGGATATTTCACCAAAACCATCATATGTTTCTCTTGGACGATTTCCATTTAATGGATCTCCATTTGGATTCGCATGATTAACCTCTACCACTACTGCAAAATCAACTTTGTTCATAAATTTACTCATTTTCAATTACCTCCTGATTTTCTTTATTATTTTCTTGTTTATCTTCTTTTTCTCTTTTCATTTCATTTCTTTGGATTGAATATCCAACCAAATACTTTGGTCCCAATGGTCTATCATTAAAATCTTCTTGTTTTATCTGCACTATAATGTCATCAATTTGCGTCTGATACCATTCTTCTACCGATGATTTCATTTTTCTAAAATATGGTCTTAAATTTTCCATAATAATTTTATAGGTTGTTTCAGGTCTTCTACTATAAGCATTCCAATACCGTTTTGCATTTGTAGTCCGAATATCTTTCCATTTTCCTTTTTCATCTTTTTCCAACAATGTTACACATTCCACTCTATCTAATACTGCAAGCAAACGTCCAAATTGGAAATCTCGATCATTCATATTTTCTGTATCCGTTAATTTCATACGTTCCACCTCTCCTTTATATGTATCATATTTTATCAATGCACAAGCAATGGTCAGCACCTGATTATACCAGACAAATTCACTCATTCGTTCCGGACTTGATGCTTGTCTTACCACTGCCCGAATAATATCTTGCGGAATCCTTACACCTCCTGTAATACAAGGTAATAAACGCTGCACTGTATTGCGGATTAATTTTTCATCTGCCTGCAAATATCCTTTGTTTCGCTCTGTACCAAATGCAGCTAAAGCAATATCCCTTGGTGCTGGTGCAGAATCCACCCAATATCCTTTTTTCTCATTTTGAGGACAGAAATATCGCCACCAAGTGCATTTCGTATGCCAGTTTTGTACCCTTTGGATAAAATCATTTCCCTGAAACTCATGATAATACGTGATTGACAATCTCCCAGTTGTTGCAGCATCAAGACCTATCATAATTACATTGTCCTCTAGAGTAAATTTATTTGCATACCCAGCCATTGCATTTCTTATTTTTTTTGCATAACGCTCTCCCGTTCCTAAATCTTCCTCCAACTCATCTCCCAAATCTATATCTTCTTCAATTGGAAAATCTTCAATTTCATTCATACTATCATATTTCACATATGCCTCCGCAGAAGATTGAAATATGTCTGGAACATTTTTTCCATGTACTTCCCATACCACGATCGCAGCACCATCTTTTTTGTACCCTTGCTTGTCCAACAGCCATTTCAATGCATTATGTGCCTTTTGAGATGTAATATAACCTACAGATACCGCCTCGTTTCGTCTTGCAAATCTTCCTCGATACGTAAATCCACTTTCATCATTACCCGAAATCAACTTTGCCTTATCACCACTATGACGAATTTTACTAGGATGCTTATCGGAACATACTTCCATTTTACCAGTTACGTAACAAATATCTTTGCTTGTATACATTTCCTCATAAAACTTAATAAATAATTCATACAATTTTTTTTCTTTCCAAACAGCAGTTTCCACTCCCAATTTTTCTCCCACTACTCGAAAACGAATTACCGCTCCTTTTTGATCCTGCCCCTGAATTTTATTGATTCTATCAGCAAAAACTCCCTTTTCATCCAATTTCAAAATACCAATCTCAACTAAATCTTTTATAACAGTTCCTTTTGCAAGATATTTGTATACTGCCTGTATCATCTTATGTGTATAATCGGAATTTACCCATTTTTTTAAACCTTCCATGTATACTTCATAATATTTTTCTTTTTTTTCTTTTGTATACACACTATAATCTCCAGCAACATAACATAATTTATCACACAATGGATGTGGAGAAATCCCACTACTGCGACTTGCAGAAGACTCTGTTACTGGAATAACGGTAACCTCCTCTTTCCCATCTTTTTCAATTATCTTAGTAAGATTCGGATTAAAATTCCCATCATAATCAATGGTCAATTCAATTTGTGCATTTACGGTAGAATGAAAAACCGGTAAGAGCATTGGTTGCCCATTAATTTCTTCTCCTATATATGCTTCATGTTCATCATAGGTTTGTGCAAGCATTTGCATCCATCCCAAATCAATCCCTCCCTTCAAACTCTTGTAGACCAGAAAAATTTGTTTCATTAAATTGTTTCATTTTCATTGGACGCAATATCCTTCGAATTGTGCATTCCTCTGGTCGAATAAAATGAATAATCCCATTCTCCATTTTAGGATTCCATAGCCGAACTGTCATATTTCCCTTTTCTTCTTTTCTAACCGCCTCATCCGCATAAGTAATACCATGCACCATAGTTCCAAATACCAAATTCGTAGAATCATATTCACCAACGCCTTCTTCAAAATCACATGATTCTACATATGCCTGGCATTCTCTTGTTCCCAAAAAAATATCTCTCCTGCCTCCCCGTGAAACCATTCGTTTTGCTATATCATAATGTTTATGTTCATTTCTGTCCTTTTCTAAATCTTTTCGATTATCATTCCACTCAAAATGCGCTCTTACATGGTATTCCACATCATGTAAATATGTATATATAGCCAAATCATTTCCACCATTATATTTAATCGGCCGCATTCCTTTTGATTCTGTTTGAATTCTTTTCATAATGCGTACTGAATCGATAATCCACTGAAAGGTAGGCTTCCAATAAATAGATTCCGTAATTCCCTTTAATGCTTGGTAGGTAGGCACCATATAACTACATTTTTCCCCTCCTGTCTTAGTTAAGGGATCTGTAAACAGAGCATACTTTCCATACACTTTATATTCAATAACATTTGCATATTTCACATGTTTCACCTCTTTTAATAAATTAAATCTGTTAATATTTCTGTAATTCCTTTTTTATCATCATAAGAATTTGCTATATATATATCGGATATTTTTTCACATTGTCTTACCACTCCCTTCTGTAATAAATCTTTTATTTTATAATCATACAAACTAACTGTATAACGCTGTGCCCGACGTAATATACTATAAATGTCACAAATTTTCTCTGCTGCATCTAATTCCGCAATATATGTTATCCCACCCCCATAAGGCACAATTACATCAACTGTTTCATTTTTAATAATCTGATAATTTTCTCCCGCAGTTTTAAATGCTTGGTTTAGGATTCTATATGGGAACTTATTGGAACAAAAACCTGCACTTAACAACTTATATATGGTGTAATTTTCTCCCGCCTCTGGAAGATTGTAATCCATTTCCCCCCTTCTCTCAAAAAAATACTGTTGATAATACACATCCATCCATTTTGGTGATAGTAAACTTTCCGTTCCCTTTTGTTTTTCATAGTAGTCTAACACCATAGACGTCACATTGATTGCAAAACGTAGTTCTTGCATTTTATCAATTCTTTCATCTTCTAAATTTACAATATATACCTCTCCCCTATCTATTTCACCATTACGATTGCATCTTCCTGCTGCCTGTGCAATACTATCTAACCCTGCCATAGAACGTATTACACACTCTGTTGACAAATCCACCCCCGCCTCAATTAGTGATGTACTAATAATTAATATTTTCTCTTTGTTGCCTAATCTTTCTTTTATGTTCTCAAATATGTCTTTCCTATGTTCTGCACATAAATTTGTAGTCAAATAAACTACTTCCCACTCACTTTCTACCTGATCCTTCATTTTTTCAAAAATTTGTTCCACTGCATATTTCGAATTTAGAATAACCAATATACTATGATACTCTTTTTCAACCATTAAATTGTTTATAAATTGTTTTATAGCATCAAATGTATATCCATTCCTAATTCTTGCATCTTTTATCACTACACGCTCAAATTCTTCAAATCTTGCCGCCACGTCTGTTATCATATTTTTTGGTGTTCCATAAAGAATCGGATGTTTTACACCTTCCTCACCAAGTAGTGGCTGTGTTGCCGTACATAAAATAACCGTCGTATTACATACTTCTTTTAAAAAATTCATTATCAGATTAAAGGTGTGAATCGTTCTTACTGGTAAAGACTGTATTTCATCCAGAATAATTACCGCATTTTTTAATCTATGAAAACGTCGAATTGCTTGCTTTTTATTAGAAAATAATGTCTGAAAAAACTGCACTAAAGTCGTACATACAAATGGTTCCTCCCAATTCAATGCCCATACCTCTTTCTTTCCTCCACTTTCCTCATCCATGATAACATTAGAATGATGTTCCAATACCCATTTTGCATTTTCACTCCCAATTGCTGTTTTAATAACTTCTGAATTCTGTTCGATCACACTTAAAAAATGGGAAACATAAATGATTTTCTCCGTTTCTTTATGTTGGTTAACATATTCCAAAGCATATGCCAATCCACTTAACGTTTTGCCTCCTCCAGTAGGAATCGGTAAACAATAAATTCCACTCGGATTTTTTGCAAATGCAATACATTCTGCCTGAATAGAATCTCGAAGTTTTCTGATATTCTCTTCTTTTTCCGTAAGTTCCCTATTTTTTGTACTGTCATGCAATTGCTGCATATATTTATAAAAGTAACCCAGACTCTTTTCATAAATTGCTTTGTAATTGATAGGATTAGAATCTCTTTTTTCCTGTTTCATAAATCGTGCCGTATCTGTCCAATCTGCATCAATCAGAATAGACAACACGAATCTTTGCAAACACCCATAATAATATTTTTGCACCTTTTCGCTGGTTTGTGCCATTAGAATATTGATCTTAGGTTTTATATTCATCGTTAACTCAACATACGCAGATTTAAACTTTTTGTATAAATCCTCTTCCGTAATATTTTTCCCTTCAAATCTGGCACATGCCTCCTCATAACATTCCGGTTCTTGCTTTATTCTTTGAGCATACTTGTCTACTCCATCTATTGTTGTAAGATCATATAATCCATGGTGTGCTGAAATTGCATATGCAATTAATTCAACCAACATTTCCTTCCACCACGTTCTTTTACCATCCCCGTATGTACTATAAATCCACTTTGCTCCTGCTGTGGAATGGTTGACACTACCCTTTTGTATCTTTACATCGTCCTTTTGCCGAATATATTTCTGAAAAGAATCCCCATACTTTCCCAAATCATGGACACTCCCTACTAATTCCATTAAATTTCCAATTCCAATTTTCTTCCCTTCTTCTCGTGCAAAATCCGACACATTTCTTAAATGTTCCGATAAATCTTGTTCCTTCTCATCCAAGACATGCGCTATATATTTATATTTAACCAAATCAATCCCCTCCAATCCTTCCTCAATTCGATATTACCATATTTCCCAAAAAAGAGCAAATATTTTTAATAAATAACATGAAATCAAATCCATTGTACAACTAAACATTTAATACATGCCAAAAAATATATAATAAATTTGACAATAACGAGCAATTTTATTATGATAAATACGTCAAAGTTTTCTTTGTGGATTGAAATACGTTTTTTATCAAAAAATCAGCAACTATTTATTAGTTACTGATTTTTTTCTTTCTTCTGCAATCCTATCTTCATATGAAAGCCACGCCATATACAAATGCAATATTTCATCAATCATCACTTTTATATATACACCATTTGAATTTATGGATAACTTCTTAGTATCTCAATGATTTTATTGTTGGAGGGAGCATAACACCTCTCGATTGCATAGCAATGTTCCAATATCATCTCACATACAACCTTTCATTTACATAAGTGAGTTTTCCCATCACTGTATCTTCTATCATTCCATGATGCCAAGCATACAGAATTAATTCTGCATAATGCTTTTCCACATCTGCATCCCCTCTTAATCTTTCAGGCAACTCTTTCACTCTGCCATTTTCATCTATCATATCACTTATCCTTAAACCATATTGATGCCATAACATCCAACGAGTCTCTGTAACCCAATATTCTTTTTCTTCCGGAGAACCTTGCAACATTGTACTTGCTATACCTTTGCTAGAAATCGTTAAGAATAATGATGATTTAGTAATAAGCGTTTTCTTTAATTGTTCTAAGTCTCCTCCATCCGCAGCATCTACAGTTATTTCTCCTTTTGCATCTATGGATAAAGTTGCCGCTGTTACCCCTGCATCTTCAAAAGACTTTTTTAAATTATTATGTTCACAATAGCAAAACGCAAAAGCTGTTGCACTTATAATAACATCCTTTTTCATCCAAATACTATCTCCCTCAAAAGGATATTCTTCTTCAAGCTGTTTGCAAATTTCACTTGTTTCATATTTGTCAAATGCCCCCTGTTTTAACAATTGCTGTGCTACATAATTAATTTTATCAAAATTGCGATGAACATATCTTTCACCATAATCTTCTGCAATAAACACATTACTTTCTTGATATGGAAATACTTCTTCAATAGACTTAAACTCGATTTCTTTTCCAAAACTACTACTGATTTGCTTATCTGTATTCTGTATTTTCCCATATGTTTCATAATAAATTTCCTGCTCTTTTGCATTACTATTTATTATACATGTGTCGGATAATGCATTCTCTTTCACCGTTGTTTGGACATTCATCGGATAATTTTCCACTAATAATCCATTATTACTACTGCCTGTCGCCAATATTTCCATTTTGTACTCCTCCTCAAATTTACTATTTTTTCATTTAAATTTCTCATTCGTACCATGTTTTCTCCCTCTTTTCTCCGTTTTAACATATATGCAATGCTATAGCAAGGCATCTGGCACGAACAACGATATAGTGGCACAAACGACAATAAATTACATTGACATAACCTATTTTATTTCTTATCATTTTCTTATATTAATCATTCGAAGGAGTATGTTATGAAACATTATTTTATTTTAGAAGATCACAGGGGGCAAGCTCTGGCCTTATCAAAAATCATTCAATCTTATCAAAAAGATATTGAAATCACTATTACTTTTTCAATTCCAGAAGCATTAAGTCAACTTCAAACGCATACTTATGATGTGTTTTTTTTAGATATACAATTATCTTCCTCCGGTGCTATTTCTGGAAACGGGATTTCTTTTGGAAAACTTATACGTACAAACGAAGCCTATCGTACAACCCCTATTATTTTTGTAACATCATTTCCCAATTATATAAATGAAGCCATCAATTCTATTCACTGTTATGGTTTCTTAACCAAACCATATTTACCAAATACTGTATACCAAATGTTAGATTCCATTTCAGACAATACCCCCTCCTCCACTGTATTAAAACTTAAGAGTAGTGACTGCATTTATTGGGAAATTTCCTTTTCTAATCTTGTTTTTATTCAGTCTCACTTACACTATTTGCACTACCATACACAAAATGATGTTCACCGTTCTCGACAATATACAATGGCAGAACTTGAAGAAATGCTCCCCGATTATTTTATACGTTGCCACAAAAGCTATTTGGTAAATCGACATTTTATTTCTTCCTATGACTCAATCAATCAATGTTTAAGCCTTACAAACTATAATTTACCAATACCTGTCGGTCGAAATTATCGAAATACATTGTTTTAATTCAAGGAGTACTACTTATGAGCTTAACACTTATCATTACAACAATTTTTACCTACTTTTTAGAAACAATCGGTAATATCTTAATTGCCAGTAGAACTATTGGGTATAAAATCAAAAACACAGTTTACTTTTCATTTTATGCCTTTTTGTTAACAGTTTTTTTATCTATAACTGAAAGTGTAATTGACAATGTAACTTTGTTATATAGCATACAGGCATTATTTTATATTGTATTGCTCTCATTTTACCTTAAGCAATCAATACCTAATGCTTTATTGTTATATCTATATACTTATATTTTATCTGGATTGCTCCAGTATATTACGGTCATCCCTGTACTTGCCTTTCCCGAGTTGTATACACTTTCCTATTACCCTATAATTGCACTATCAGTGACAACAATTTTATGTTATTTAATCTATCGTTTTGTTCCCATTGAACGGTTGTACAACGTAACAATGACCTCTGATCTAGCGATACGAATGATTCTTGTTAATATTTATTTGTTCCTTATGTTTGGCTCCATTTATCATAAGCTCGACAATGCATCGTCCTATGAAATATTTGTACTTATATTACTGTATATCTGTACATTTATCGCGTTAAATATTAATGCTGTGTACACTCGTATTGCACTCTCCAAACAAGAGGCTGAACTTCGTGCCTATCATCAATACCAACCACTTGTAGATAATCTAATTCAGGATATCCGTATACGTCAACACAACTTTGATAATGTCATTCAATCCTTTGCTGCCTTACCCCTAACCTGTGAAGATTATGAAAGTATTACCTCTGCATTAAACACATACAGTACAGAAGCCTTTCATAGTAACATTGATTTAAACCTTCTCAAACTAAATGAACGCTTAGTTGCTGGACTTTTATATACAAAAACACAAGAAGCCCAAAAGCAAAGTAAACTTCTATACATTTCAATAGCAAATTACTCTTTACAAACTACTTTACCAGAATATTTATTAATGGAATGTATTGGAATTCTTGTAGATAATGCCATCGAAGCAGTTCCTCAAGACAGTGTCATATCCTTGCAATTAGATTCGAAAAATGGCCAAGTCATTGTAGAAACCAAGAATCCTGGACCTTACCTATCTGATCAATTATTAAAGAAAATGTTTGAGACAGGATATACTACCAAAAATGATACACAAAATAAACATGGTTTTGGTCTTCCTTTCCTGCAAAAAACAGTCAAACAATATCATGGTTCAATTTCTTGTCAGAACATACTGGAAGGAAATGAAAATCATATTATTTTCAAAATTATTGTATAAGCATATATTTTCAAATATTTCAAAGAACAAACCACTCATAAATGAGAGGTTTGTTCCGATTTTTGTGCCTGATGGATGTTGCACACTTTTTGTGCACTCCTATTTTATATCTCACCACTCATTCGGATGATATGATGCTGTGTAAAAGATACAATTTAGATGTACTATGGTTTACATATGCACCAGTCTTAGAACATGATTTATAAATACAGTCTTTTTCTCCTATAGCAAAATTACCCAAAACTGCACAAAATATACTTTCATACGGTATTTTCGCTACCGAAAATTCCTGCCTACGAACAGTAGCAAACTGTCATGTTATTTGTAAACCCATCTTCACTATCAATTGACAATATGTTTTTATCTGTGTTACAGTAGAAATTGTAAATGATAAAATATCTTATAGTGCAAACTATATGCGCAGAAATGAGGATTATTATGAATATAATAGATGATAAAAAGACTGATCCTACTCTTTCCAGAGAGGATGCTATTGCAATTTTAAACACACCGGATGATGCGCTTCAAGAGTTAATTGACCGTGCATCTGCATTACGTTATAAATACAAGGGAAATCGTGTCAGCATCCACATTCTGACCAATGCACGAAGCGGAAACTGCTCGCAGGATTGTGCTTACTGTGCCCAGTCCTGTCGTTCCACTGCAGAGATTGAAAAGTACAAATGGGTCGATGAAGAAAAATTATATCATAATAACGACTTCGTCAATGAACATCATTTGTCAAGACATTGTATTGGTTTAAGTGGTATGAAATTCACCGATCAGGAGATTGAGGAACTGGCACGCCGCATTCGCAAGATGAAAGAAAACGGCACACATCTTTGCTGTTCCATTGGATTTCTGACCGAAAAGCAGGCAAAAATGCTGAAAGATGCCGGACTTGACCGTATTAATCATAACTTAAACAGTAGCCGTTCCTTTTATCACAACATTTGCTCTACACATACCTTTGAACAACGTATAGACAATATCCGTATGCTGCAACGATTGGGATTTGAAATTTGTAGTGGTGGCATTGTAGGTATGGGCGAAAGCAAAGAAGATGTCGTAGATATGCTCTTGGAATTGCGAGAGATTCAGCCAGAAGCTCTTCCAATCAATTTTCTGTTGCCTATTAAAGGAACACCTCTTGGAGATGCTAACACTTCTGGTCTGACCACAGAATACTGTCTGAAGGTTCTCTGTCTTGCCAGACTTATGGTTCCAAAATCAGATATCCGTTGTGCAGCCGGTCGAGAGGTTTATTTTAAAGGCGAAGAAAAGAAACTCCTGAGCATTGTGGATTCCATTTTTGCTTCCGGCTACTTGACTGAGGGAGGGCAAAGCATTCAGGGTACCCTCAAAACAATTACGGATGCTGGATTTACCTACGAAATCGAATCCGCATAATTTGTCAGAAACAATGTATTCGTTCAGTCTGAGTCATTTATAAAGTGCCAGAACATACAAATTGACCAAAAATATTCTTTTTGCAGATTTTATTCAGGAGACAAAACTAGGTTGCATAATCAAATGTATTTTTTACTTTAAATTATTCACAGCCTTTCTTCTCTACATTCAGAAAAATCTGTGCAAAACCTGCACAGAACGCTGCGAAATCAGCAGCTTTCTTTTTCTTCCCGTACAGAAGAACTGCCTACACGGCAGCTTTGTATCAAGCAACTAGCCCCTTATGTGCGAGCACGACGTGTCTAGTTGTTTGATACAAATCGGCTGTGAACAGTAAACAATTCACACAAAAAACACATTTTTTCTGACAATACCCCTTGACATTTTGAAATAATGGGACTATATTAACAGACGTAAACAAAAACTTAATACTTAACAAAACCTCTTTGTTGAAGGCTGCTAAGCAAATCAGATTTTTTGGAGGAAGAGATAAAATGGATACTTTAAAAGCTGAAAAAAGAAGCATGGATGTCAAAGCAAAGAAACTAAGAAGAGAAGGTTACGTCATTGGAAATATGTTTGGTAGAGAAATCGAACAATCCGTTCCTGTTAAGATGAACCAAAAAGATGTGGATACTTTCTTAAAGAAAGACAACAAGGGTAGTCAGATCATGTTGGAAGTTGACGGAAAACCTTACGATGTACTGGTAAAAGAGATTGTTTTCAACCCACTTACAAAGAAAATCGACAATATTGATTTTCAGGCATTGGTAAGCAATGAAATGGTACATTCTGTTGCAGAAGTCATTTTGTTAAATCATGATAAGGTACAACAGGGTGTTCTTCAGGAAAGTCTTACTGAGGTTGCATTTAAAGCATTACCAAAGGCATTGGTTGACAAGGTTAAGATCGATGTAGGGGAAATGAAAGTTGGCGATACCATCTGTGTAAAAGATTTGGAAATCGCATCTAACCCAGATATTAAGTTGATTACAGACCCTGAAACGGTTGTTGTTACTGTTACTGCTGTACATAACGAAGTTGGAGATGAGGACGAAGCCGAAGAAGTTGTAGAAACAGAAACAGCTGAATAATAGAAGGATTAAAAAATAGAAACGCTTATTTATGTAAATTTAATAGAAGCGTTTCTATTTTTTTTACTCCATCAAACAAAACCTTTCTGACTTGTTGCAAGAGCAACGAATCTTGTTACGAACAAGTAACGAGACGTATTGCGAATATCCAATTGCCCTTCCTGAAACATACTTGTCAAAATCCAAGGAACTCCATCCACATGGAACTATCTCGTACTAGCATTTTCTTATTTTATTTGATTCGTAGCATCTAACTGTTCGATACTTCCCATAAAATAAATCATATTTGTCTTTTTATCACGTATCACATAAACAAATGGCCGATTTACATAAAAATCAATATATTCTTTTTTTTCGTATGCTGATTTTATAATTGCCACAGACGCTGCTGCTGCCTTTACACCATCTTCTCTTACACTTAATACAGTTTTATGCAATAGAGTATCCACATAAGCATTTTCCTTATTTTCCCCCTGTATTCCCGGAAGTTGCGCATTCTCCTTTTCAAATAACTTTGTAATTCCTATACTGTTTAACTGTTCTTTTAAATGTTTTGCGTTATACACAGATTCAAATTTTGGCATTCTGATTTTCGCCCATCTAAATTCTTGCTTTGAGATTTCATCAAACATGGCATTTTTTTCTTCGGTACTTAATGCTTCAAAACATTCCTGTGTAGTTTTCTTTTCGTCCTGTGACAACAAAACATCCATAACAAAACGGTCTTCCTTAAAGTCAAGTTCTACCATTTTGATACCATTTTTCTGTAAATACCTCACATTCTGATATTCTGAACTTGGCGAATACATCATATCCACAGATGTCTTTTTTTCTTTTCCATAGAAATTTTCTTTTCTTGTCACAAATGCATTGAAATATTCGTTTTTCCATTTTGCATCAAACCAAACCGTATTTGCCAATATACTATAAGTATCCTGCGGTTTTACCTCATCTTCCAACAAACTAGGAATATATCCATTTGTCTGCTTTTCAATCCATGCATTGATCTGTTCTCTTGGATTTCCATTATTAAAATTCATAGATTGTTCTACTGCACCATAGTTATTTTTCAAATTTTCTATATATTCTTTTTGTACTTTACTGTCAAACGCATAGGTAGTATCATTTTTCCAAATGCTATTGGCTATGTACAACTGCTTTACACTATCCTGTTTCGCATTTTCCCTATGAAACTCCTGCATCCTTTTATTCCATTGGATTTCATCTGAAACTCCCATGGTCTTCAAAATTTCTTCCTTTGTCTCTCCATCTGCTGCATTTTCCAGCATCATCAACGTTTCTACAATGCTATAAGGGGAAAGCACAACATTTTTGTCCTGCTGTTTCTCCCACAAACGATACCCAAAAGCATTTACTACCTTTGCCACATCAGTAGTTACCTCTTCTGTATCCGTTTTTTCTGTTACTGCCGGTGTTGTGCTAACCTCTGGTGTTTCAGTTATTGCCGGCGTTGTGCTAACTGTCGGTGTTTGTGTTGGTTCTATGATTGGTGTTTTCTGTGGTTGCACGGTAGGCTGTACCGTTGCCTTCTTTTTTGTTATTTTAATGTTGATGCTTTTGGTACTTTTCCCAGCCTTGATTTTTAATACACACTTTCCGGCTTTTTTTCCCACAACCGTACATTGTCTCTTTGTTTTCTTTTTTAAAGAAACTATTCTTTTATCTGTTACGGTAAAGGCCGCATTTGTATTTGTTTTTACAACCTTTTTTTCTCCCACCTTCAGCGATATACTTTTTACCGATACCGTAAGTTTTTTTGCCGTCTTAGCAGCATAAATGGTATTTGGTGGAAACTGTCCAAAAATAGATACAACCATTGTGATACCTGCCAATGCCTTACATAATTCTCTTTTTCTCATTTTATTCTCCTCCTATAATAATCTCTAACGAAACTATAATCATTATACTTATTCTTTTTGTATTATTTTTGAACTTTCTACAAAAGAAAATAGTCAGGTCAATGATATTCGCAATCCACTTTTCTACTTGCTAAACTTTATATTTTTTTGTTTTTGTCAGCAACCTGTAATATGCAACCCATAAATATTCCAAGTCAATATTTGGTATTAATAACAATAAACATTACGTTTTTTATGTTTCTCCTGTATGATTTGTATATTATATGCAGCTTTAATTATACAAATTATACATAAAACTTCATTTTTAAACGGTAGATGATAAGCAATTTATATAATCATAGGCCTTTCTACTCACTTTACAAATTTATTATCGCAAAGTATACTATATATGTAATATATATTACAAATATATGAAGAAATGATGAAAAGGAGAATGAATATGAAAAAGAACAAAAAAGCATTAAAAAAACTAGGTACGGTCACGTTGTCGTTCACTCTATTATTTTCTGGAGTTCCAAGTTCACAACTGGCACAAGCTGCAACTACAGCTTCTATTCCAAATCATGTAACTATTGGAAAAGGAGAAACTTTTCAGCTAACAACAAAGGAAAGCTCCTCCAAACTATCCTTTCGCTCTTATAACAAAAAGATAGTTTCTGTCACCAAATCAGGAAAAATTAAAGGAAAAAAAGTAGGAAGCACCACCGTTATTGCAAAAATAAATAAGAAAACAAAAAAATGCAAAATTACAGTTAAAGCAGCTCCAAAGAAAATTTCTTTTACCAAAAAAGAAATCACTTTGCTTCCAAATACAACCAAAAAACTTTCTGTTAATTTTTCTTCCGGTTATAGCAATAAAATTACCTATAAATCAGAAAATACTGCTGTGGCAAGCGTTTCTGCCAATGGTTCCGTTACTGCAAAAAAAGCAGGTGAAACTACTATTACCGCAAAAACATTTAACGGAAAAACAGCTACGATTCGTTGTATAGTGGCAAATAACAACACTCCTGCCCCTACAAATACAGCCGTAAGCACTGCAATTCCTTCAACTACCGATAGTGTATTACCAACCAATGATGTAGCTACAAGCACACCAACGATAAGTGCTACGCCAGCTTCCTCTTTGGAACCGACCCATGTTGAAGCAACAACTACACCTACAGGTAGTGAAAATCCTGAAAAAACAAATACTCCATCAACCCCAACTTTTTCCCCAGATGCTAGTAAGATTCCATCTACACAGGATCCCACTACTACTCCTACCTTAGCACCTACTGACACTGTAACTACTGCACCTACTGACACTGTAACTACTGCACCTACTGACACTGTAACTACTGCACCTACTGACACTGTAACTACTGCACCAAGCGCCACAGTTAGTGTTTCTGTCGCACCTACTGTAACGCCAACTGCTGCTGCAGAACCAACCGTAACCAGCTCCGCTATCATTAGTAAGATTGAAAACGGAACCATCTACATTGATGACAATAAAGTTGATTTACAACTTACTTCAAAGGTTACATATTATAAAGATTGCTATAATGGATCTCGATACCAAATCACAAAGAATGAATTATTACCTGGAGATACCATCGAGATTACTTCCAGTGGATTGGTTACAGATACTTATCCAGTATCTACTTTAGTTGGTTGTGAACAAATTGTAGTTACAAAATCTGTCGCAAATGCAATGATAGAAGACAAAATTTCTAATATAGTAAACAAGCATACTATAGAAATTACCAACCACCCAAATACAAAATTCTATATCGATGCAAATACAACTGTTTATAAAAATAATCAGGTCATCTCTTTTAATGAATTAAAGGCTGATGATGTGATTCGCGTATGTGCCTACAACCCTAACATTAAAAGTTTTGCTAAAATTCCTTCCATGAATTCCTATACTGGATTTGCACGTACCATCGTAGTTTTGGGGGATTCTGTAGCTGATTTAAATAAGGCTGAAGCACTCGTTTACAGTGTTGATAAAACTTCTTCCCTTGATGAAGAAGTTTTGCATACAGATCAAGGCGATTTCTATGTATCAGATGAAACTTTGTTAGAAATAACAAATACGGACGGAAGCATCACCTATAAATCTGCAATAGGACAAACAGCGGATATGAAAAACATAACCATTTATTACGAAACATTATATCCAAAAGAACATAACGAAGAACCTATGAAAAGAGCCATTCGCATTTGTTATACGAAATAATCTATAAATTCAATAAAAACTGCCCGGCTGAAAAGATAATAATTCAGCCGGGCAGTTTTTATTGATTCCCAATTCACGTAACAACTAATCCTCCAAGGGCAATACAATAGCATCTCTATCTAGAAAACGCTATATTCTTCAACTCTCTCTCCATCACATCTACATTTAGACAACTACTCAAAACCGTCAATTCATCAATCTCTCCTCTTTGATAGAGATTTAGCAAACTTTTATCCATGCTTACCATGCCTTCACTGGCGCGGGTAGCAATGGTAGAGCTAATCTGATGTACCTTTCCATCCCGAATCAAATTTTGAATGGCCGTATTTACATGCATGATTTCAAATGCTGGAACCATTTTTCCACTTTTACTAGGCAACAATTGTTGCGACACAACGGATTGTAACACCATTGCAAGCTGCACCCGAATCTGCTGTTGCTGTTCTGGTGGAAATACATCAATAATACGGTCTATCGTATTTGCCGCACCAACTGTATGCAGACTGGATAATACTAAATGTCCCGTTTCTGCCGCTGTCATGGCAATCTCTATGGTTTCCAAATCCCGCATTTCTCCGATTAAAATTACATCCGGTGCTTCACGCAAGGCTGCCTTCAATGCTCTTGTATAATTGCTACTGTCGATTCCAATTTCCCTTTGACTGACAATACTCTTTGTATGGGTATGCAAAAATTCAATCGGATCTTCCAAGGTCAGAATGTGACAATTTCTGGTTCGATTAATCTGATTAATAATATATGCCAATGTGGTACTTTTTCCACTTCCCGCAGGCCCCGTAACCAAAATCATGCCCTTCTTTTTTTGTCCCAAATCCAGTACGGTCTGAGGAATTCCCATTTTAGAAACGTCTGGCAAATCAAATGCTACTACTCGAAGAACTGCACTCCAACTTCCTCGCTGTTTAAATATATTTACACGAAAACGTCCTACACTTGCCAGAGAAATAGAAAAGTCATCATCCCCATTTCTTCGGTTACTTGTATCTCGTTGTGCCATTTCATACATTTGATCCACAAGTTCTTTTACCTGGTCTGGTTTTAAGGACTCTTCTTCCTGCTTTTCAATTACTCCGTCTATCTTAAAGGATACTGGTTGCCCAACTACCAAAAATATATCCGATGCTTCTTGTTTTACCGCACTGGAAAGCATTTCTTCAAACACCATTTTTATCACTCCTCTACATCAACCTGTCCGTCCCATAATTCTACGTCATAATTTGAGTCATATTCACCCAATTTTTCCATGGAAACCTTCCATTCTGTTATTTTATAAGTCCTATCTGCCAATACTTGTAATGCCACACACAACGTTTCTTTCTCTTTTACTGGAAATGCAAAACTTACCTCTGCCACTACCTCTTGTGTCTTTTTTGCTTGAAAGTCACCAGAAGATTTTATTGTGACTTTTAAATCCTTTAGTCCTTTTAAGTTCTCTTCGTTACTATTTTTCATGTTTAATAGTTCCGTTTTTAAATTAGAAATCTTTACACTATCTAACACGCTGTCTATATAGCACAGCGCATACTCTGCCTTTGCATCTGCCGCATAATATTCTTTTACGGATTTTGCTGTTTTATCTGCTAATTTCTGCTCATTTGCAGATGCGCGAATAGACAACAAGGCAAACACAGACAGCACAAACACAAGTAAAACCAATAGTATAGATGGTGTACCTACACTTAACAGCAATCCTTTTCTCTCTTTCATGCTAATCCTCCATTTTTTCATAATAGTCCGAAAACTGCATATGAAACAATTCTACGTTTTTCTTTTGGTGGAACATAGACACATAACCTTTTAATCGATATACATATATTTCATAGGTATCTATGGTTTTATTCTTCACCTTCGCTTTTGCAGGAACAAAAATAATGCTGTAACTACTCTTTTGCTTGGTCGCTTTCCATTTGGAATCCCAATATTTTATGTAAATTTGCGTATCTCCTTCCTGCTTTTCTTTCCTTATTTCCGCAATAGGATACACACCTTTCGTTTTATTCCACTTTCCATATCTTGTTTGAAAGCCAAGTTCCTCTATGGCCTTTTCTTTTTTCTCTGCCCCTTTTATATTCTCTGCAATATTCTCAGAAAATATCGTTGCTTTCCCCGTATCTCTTGCCTTTTGTTGCAGGGAATTTGCTGCTAAAAACAGCTCTAGCAGAAACACACTGATTACCGCAAAGATACCAATGGTTATAACCAGCTCCAATAAGGGCATCTTGGCAAGCTGCGATTGTCTTTCCCTCTTTTCCATCTGCATCCTCCCATTTTTATTTCTTCCACTACACATTTACAAATGCGTAACATTTAACTACAAAGAACAGGCTGCTTATTCGCTGCGAATATTTAAAACTAATTGCTCCTGCTCACCATTTTCTATTGCTTCTACAAAAATCTGTTTTCCATCCTGCTTTATTTTTAACTGATCCAGCTCCATCACTTCCATACCATCTTCTAAAGAATAAGAAAGCCCTTCCTCTTGAAATAATTCTCGCATTTTTCCCTTATAGCAATATAGCATAGTACGATAATTTCCACTATCCAGACTTTCTCGCAATACCAATATAGGAATTCCATTTTCTTCTTCCACAGAAATCTGTCCACTGGTATCATATTGATGCACCTTTGTAGCTACATAAGATAAGGAAACACGAAGCTGATAGTTCTGTGCATTATTTTCTACAATATTTTTATATACATATACTCCCACGCTTGTCAATGCAAGGGAGCCTACAATAAACATACACAGTAAAGACAGCATACCAGCATAATTTGCAATCCATGCATTTCGCCGTTTTATCATAAAATGTCCTCCTTTTCACTACTCACGTTCATATACATCTACGTTTGGCATCACATTAGAGGCAAAAACCTCATAATCAATATAATATTTGTCATGGTTATATTCTAAATTATATTCTTTTTCCAAATAGTCTATGTCAGGTGGATATGCTCCTTCTATGGCATAACATTGTACGACTGCTTTTCGAACGGATTGTCGAAGAAGCTCAATGCTTTGCATATTCGTCATATAATTGATATAGTTTCCTGCCACTAGGGCTGTGACTATCACCAGAACAAAACTTACAATAGGAAATAAAATCTGCCGTTTCCAACCTTTTTCTGTTTTGTGTGCTACCTCTTTTAAATTTTTCAAATTTGTCACCCCCAATTATCCAATGGAAGTAATGATACTAACCAATGGGAACATGACAGCCAGCAACACACCACCTACGACAACAGATAATCCCAATACCAACGTAGTTTCCAACTTGGTACAAAAACGCCCCATCTGGTCTGCAATTTTTTCATCATATTGTCTGCTTACATCTGCAAACACTTCTTCCAACATACCCGTTCGATCTGCTATGGCAATTCTTCTTCCCTGCATTCCTGTCACAATTTTCTCCTGTCTAAGTGCCTCTGCCAATGATTTTTCTCCCATTTCTTCGCAACAATTCTTTATTTTTTTCTGTATTCCTTCATGGTCTACCACATCTCCCGCCATTTTCATAGCTTCCTGTTCATCCATTCCACTGGAAATCATAACAGACATAGAAGAAACAAATCTTCCAGTTGCTAATAAGTCTGCTGTTTTTTTCGTTGCAAAAAACTTTGTACTAAAACGCTTTAGTGCGTTTTTTCCCTTTGCGGTCTGATACCATAAGAATAATACCAATGCAACCAGCAACACAGCAAAAGACACTCCTGCAACAATACGTCCTACCCACATTCCTAAATTCATTAGTTTACTACTGGTAACTGCCACATCTACATCCAAATTTGCAAATACACTTTGGAACATTGGAAGTATTTTCCCTACCAATGCGACCAGAATAATGGCAATCATAAAAAACATCATAAGCGGCAAAGCGATTACGTTTCGAATACTGTCTTGTATCGCATCCTCTCTTTCATAATATTTTGTCATTGCCTGCATGACATCCTCTAATTTTCCACTGGTCTCCCCAATATGGACCATATTCACCAAATAGGTTGGAAATGCCTTGCTTTCCTTTAAAGCGCTATGAAAACTATTGTTTTGTTTCAATTTTTCTTCTACCTGTTTTAATATGTTTTTTGTATGCACATCTTCCATTTCTTCTGCCAACATATACATACCTTCTTCTAAACTAATTCCACTTTTAAGCATACTGGTAACCTGACTGCAAAATCCAGCCAGTTCCTGTGCTGTAAATTTTTTTTCCCTCTCCATTTTCTCTCCTCCTGTTCCCCTTAATGTATTAATAGCAATCTTTATTAATATATCGGAGATTATTATACTTTATTTCAGTTTTTTACCCTTTTTCATGAAATAAGCCAACCACCAATCAAAAAATCCGGGAACAAACGCTCCCAGATTTTTATACTATTACATAAAGCTATTTATGAAGGAGGCATACACCTCTTTGTTTATTTTCACACAAACCCAGTTTAAACCTTCAAGATTTACATATCCTCCCTCTAAAAGTCTAAGATGAATCGTAACGCCAGTTTTTAACTTTAGATACACATGATATTCTTGCAAATCATAATCGGTTCTTCCATCTTTTGATTTAGGAATATCCTCCATTCTCATCCATTTTCCATCGTTTAATGCCGCTATAAACTGATTAAGTATAATTTTCTCTTCCTTAGAGGAACTTAATTCTTTTCGATTGCCCTGTGCGTCATCCCAAGATTCTTGCGTTTCATATGTAACACAATCTACCCCCTCTGATACATGTAAATACTTTTCAAAAATTTCCGAACCACTATTCAAGGCAATACCCTTATTATTTATAAAAATCTGTTTCTTTCCATCATCCGCTACAAGGCAAAGCATAAATTTTTTGCTTATACCTTTTACTGTATATACTTTTCCTGAAACTGTTCCAGAAAAATCTATATACTTTGAAGCATCCTTCCATTCATCTATACTAACAGACACAGTTCCTAAGCAACTTCCAATTGCCGTTTTCTCCAGCAACATATCATCGCAAAGGCAATAACTTTTTCCATTATACATAAAAAAAGCTGTCATACTAGCCGCCTTGTCTGGTTGCACTTCTAACTCTGGTATATAAACACCTTTATCTGTTACCTTTATATCTGTACTTTGCTTACTTCTACCTGTATAATGCCATATAGCAAGAAATATAAAAAAGAGACATAAAACAACTATTCCAATACCATATACAATACTATTTCTTTTTCTAACTGAAACGTTCTGTCCATTATCTATCTGTCTCATTATTTTTATTTTCAAGCAGAACTCCTCCTTTTTCACTCAATTTGTAATGCTTTTAAAAAAGCTGTTCCCGTAAGTTTTCCAAAGAATTTTCCCCTGTTACTACCATCTACATTTCCCATAAACCAAAAACAGGACCACTGCACCGAAAATTTATTTCCAGCATATATTAGAAATGCCACCTATCCGGTACTTCCATATCCTGTACTATTTTTCATGGTGCAATAGCCCTGTTTATTTGTCAGTATAACTATAGCTTTATGATCTTACTATTTCCTTCACTGTTCCTGCTTGAAATTTTCCAATATATCCTACTAATTCATCGGATACAGAAAGTACCTGTTTCGTTGATTCCTGGCACTCTTCTACAATGGAACCGAATTGCTCCATATTGTCCGTTGTTGTCTCTGCATTTTTTGCATTTTCTTGAGATGTGTCTGTAAGTGCCACAATTCCTTCCTCAATCACAGTTTTATGAGATTTCAAATCCTGTGTTTCTCCATTGATTACGCCAATTGCAGCTCCCACCTGTCCAATTTCTCGATTCAGCTTTCCAAATATCTCTTCTGTTTCTGAAAGTTTCTCTGTCTGTTTTTCAAATGCTTCTGTCACACGCTCTGTTATTTCTACGCTAACATCAGAATTTTCAATCAGTTCATTTACAATCGTATTAATCTGTTGTGTAGATTCTTTAGACTGGTCTGCAAGTTGTCTGATTTCTTCTGCGACTACCGCAAATCCACTTCCATGTTCCCCTGCTCTGGCTGCCTCGATACTGGCATTCAGTGCTAAAAGGTTCGTCTGTGCAGATATACCCGCAATAATTTCTGTTGCTGTACGGATCTGCTGTGCAGACTGATTAGTAAGATCTGTCTGTTTCTTTACACTTTCAATAGACTCTCCACTTTCTTTGCTAATCTTAGCCAATTCTGAAATAATGCGCTCCGCAGAATTATTATAATCTTCCACAGCATTTGCACTCTCCGTCAACTGTGCTACATTTTCAGAAATACGATCAATGGAAGCACTGATGGCATCAATTTTTCCCTTCATATCCTCTACACTGTCCGCCTGCAATACTGCATTCTCTGCAATCGAAGTTACTGCCCCTTTTGTATCTCCTAAAGACTGCGTCATTGTGTCGAATAAGCCTTGGAATTTTTCAGAAACTTCACCTAATTCCTCTGACGCATTTTTAATCCCCTTTAAAATGCTTCCGATATTAGTCACTCCTGATTGAATCGTGCGCATCAATTCTCCTAAATTATCTTCACGCTCTGACATTTTCTTTGCTTTTTGCGAGAATTTGGAATCCATACCTTCTCCCGATACCAGACATCGTATCTGATCAAACACAGATTTAGCTGCTACCACTATTGCACCAAAACACAAAACCGTAACTGCAACTAATATGAGCAAAGCACCAACTGTATTCAAAACTCCTTTACTCAGCAATTGCAATACAACCAGTTGAATAATAATCATCAACGCCACTGTACAAATAAGTGGTGCCAACAATTTTCCTATCATTTTGTTCTTTCCCATATTTTTTTCTTTGTTTTCCATAATCGTATCCCCCTTCGTAAAAAATATATGTAAAAGAAACTGTAGCGAAAAGAGCTGCAACGCACTGCAGCTCCTTTCCCAAGTCTATGATACCCCTTATAACTCAACCTTTACTTTTTCCAAGTGCCAAATTTCCTTTGCATATTCTTCAATGGTACGGTCAGATGAGAATTTTCCACAGTTAGCAGTATTCAACATAGCAGATTTTGCCCATCCTGCCTGATCGCGGTAGGCTTTTTCTACCTTTTTCTGCGCTTCTTCGTAAGAACGGAAATCCTTTAAAATAAAGTACTGATCTGCTCTCTCTCCGCCATTTCGTTCCAATAAGGAATTGTAAATTTCACGGAATAATTCTGGATTATCCTTAGAATAAGTTCCGTTGATAAGCTGTGTCAATACGGTACGAATATCTTGATCTGTATTGTAAATATCTTTTGGATTATATTGATCGTTGTGTTCATAAGCAATCACTTCATCTGAACTTAAACCAAAGATAAATGCATTTTCTGCTCCTACTTCCTCAACAATCTCTACATTGGCTCCATCCATTGTTCCAAGTGTCAAAGCACCATTTAACATAAATTTCATATTACCAGTTCCAGATGCCTCCTTGCTGGCTGTAGAAATTTGTTCTGATACATCAGCAGCCGCAAAAATCCATTCTGCATTCGATACTTTATAATCTTCAATAAATACAACTTTAATCTTTCCATCAATAGAAGCATCATTGTTGATTACATCTCCAACACTATTGATCAGCTTAATGATTGCCTTTGCTCTACGATACCCTGCCGATGCCTTCGCACCAAAAATAAATGTTCTTGGATAGAAATCCATATCTGGATTTTTCTTCAATTCGTTATACAAATGCATAATATGCAAGATATTCAATAACTGTCTCTTATACTCATGTAAACGTTTTACTTGTACATCAAAAATAGAACGTGGATCTACTTCTACATTATTGTGTTCCTTAATGTATTTTGCCAAACGAACTTTGTTCTGATATTTAATCTGCATAAATTCTTTTTGGCACTTTTCATCATCCGCATATACAGCAAGTTCCTTGATATGAGCAAGATTAGTAATCCAATCGTCTCCAATCTTACTTGTTACCCAGTTCGCTAACAATGGATTTCCATGTAACAAGAAACGTCTTTGTGTAATACCATTTGTCTTATTGTTAAATTTCTCTGGCATCATCTGATAGAAATCTTTTAATTCCTGATTCTTAAGAATCTCTGTATGCAATCTGGCAACACCATTGACAGAAAAGCTAGCTGCAATAGCAAGATGTGCCATCTTAACCTGTCCATCATAAATAATTGCCATGCTCTTAACTTTTTCATAATCACCAGGATATCTTTCCTGAATCTGTAAAATAAATCTCTTGTTAATTTCTTCCACAATCTGATAGATACGAGGAAGTAATCTTGAGAATAATTCCAATGGCCATTTTTCCAATGCCTCAGACATAATCGTATGGTTTGTATACGCACAAGTCTTATTTGTAATCTCCCATGCTTCATCCCACTCTAAATTATAGTCATCCAAAAGAATACGCATCAATTCCGCTACTGTAACAGTTGGATGTGTATCATTTAACTGGAAACAAACCTTCTCATGAAGCTTGTGAATATCATCATGAAATTGCATATATTTTGTAACTGCTCTCTGGATACTTGCTGATACAAAGAAATATTGTTGTTTTAAACGTAATTCCTTACCTGCATAATGGTTGTCATTTGGATACAATACTTCACAGATGGTTCTTGCCAAATTCTGCTGTTCCACTGCCTTTTGATAATCTCCCTTATCAAAAGAATCCAAACTAAATGTATCAATGGCTTCTGCATCCCAGATACGAAGTGTATTTACCACGTTATTGTTATAACCAACAATTGGTAAATCATATGGCACCGCACGAACGGACTGGTAATTCTCCTGTACATAATGCTCTCTGCCATTTTCATCTCTTTTTACATTTACATAACCACCAAATTTAACTTCTACCGCATACTCTGCTCTCTTCATTTCAAATGGATTTCCATTCTTCAACCAATCATCTGGTGTCTCAATCTGGAAACCATTTTCAATTTTCTGCTTAAACATACCATACTTATAACGAATACCACATCCATATGCCGGATATCCCAAAGTTGCCAAGGAATCAAGGAAGCAAGCAGCTAAACGTCCCAAACCTCCGTTACCAAGTGCAGCATCTGGTTCCTGATCTTCAATTACATCCAAGTCCAGTCCTAATTCCTCAATAGCTTCTTTGATTGCCTGATTACCCTTTAAATTGATAATAATATTACCAAGAGCACGGCCCATTAAGAATTCCATCGATAAATAATATACGATTTTTTTATCCTGCTTTTCAAATTCTTTGTGGGACGCCATCCATTGATCTACCACAATATCTTTTGTAGCGTAGGCAACCGCCTGGAATAACTGTTGTTGATCTGCATCCTCTACAGATCTGCGGAACAACATCTTTAAATTGTCTACCACACTCTGCTTAAACTCTTCCTTACTAATTTCTGTCATGAAAGACCCCTCCATTCTATTGTCATTGTGTCATATGCAAGTATTCTTTTATTATTTCAAATTTACTCTGATTTTTCGTAAAAATACTGGTACAGTTCGACCTGGAACATGCATTCTACTCGGTCACGCTGTTACATATACTGTATCTCTCACCCTTACAGTACCTATCTGAATAACCTTCTACTACTTCTATATGTATGTAGTAATCTTTATCCTGTGTATTTCACCCCTGAATACCGCCTACATTGTCGGCACATTGACTTGACTAAACTATTTAATTCCATTTTGTTTTATTTCGACATATTTTTTGTATTTCTTAACCCATAAAACAACTTTTCTGTTACTATTCACACCCAATGTCCTTTACTTAAGCTCATTATCTTGTTTTGCGAGTTACAATGCCAATATAGCTGCAAAAAACTGTACGAAAGCCTCAGCACTTCACATGGAACACTTGGCGAAGTATTTTTGAGCCTAGTGTGAACAATAACACTTTTATTGCAATTCAGCCGGACACCCTATAATGTTCCGGCTAAATAGTCATTCTTACACTATATTCTTTTAAAATCCTATTATATATAATACAACTAATACACTAAATAATACTGCATTTAATATAATTCCCAAAACTGGCTTTCCCTTTTTTGCCTCTGTATCACTCAATCCAAATATGGCAATCACTACGCCAGCTACCGTTGCAAATACTAATAAAATTCCCAACAAGCCGATCCATATTCCTGCCTTACCATGTTGTATATAAGATAACAAAAATAACCCCAATAATAATACCACAGCAGCTATTCCAATTATAATCGAAACAAGTCCTGACACAGAATCATGCTTGTCAATGTCCATATAACCAACTTTTCGATTATGCACTCCTGCACGCTCTTTTGAAGCAGACTTTTTCATCTTTCCTTTCACGATCCTTTCTTTCTAGGATGCAAACCATTCTATAACCACAAAACGGAGCATTCTCACATAAAGCGTTTTAGTTTTTTTCGAAATATTGCAAAAATAATGTAGCCTCCTATTGCCCCTAACATGTTCATAATAATATCATCCACATCGAAGGTTCCAACTTGAAAAGAAAGCTGTACTAATTCTATTCCCAACGTAAATTCAAAACCATAAAGTGTAACGGACCAGAAACTCCGATTATTTTTGCTAATGATAGGAAGAAAGAAACCAAACGGTACAAATGCCAGTATATTTCCATATATATTTACTATAAAATACTCCCATCCGAATAGTTTCCGATACTTAATATATCGTCGAATTTCCTTAAATGGCACCAAATTATAGCGGTAGATATGGGCGCCAGAGCGCCCATATCTTTCACTAAAAAACAGAAAATAAACTAACACTATAATATACAGTACGAATAGTATCTTAGCTGTTATTTTCCAAAATCCTTTATGCGATTTTCCACTCATAAAGTATTTTCCGCCTTTCCGAGCTTATTTTCTAAGCTCAATACCTATATCTTCTAAAGCTTTGATAATCTTATCCATCACGTTCGTAATTTCTTTTTCTTCTAAAGTATGATCTGCCGCACGGAAAGCAATAGAATATGCTACAGACTTGTAACCATCTGCAATCTGGTTTCCTTCATATACATCAAATAAAGTACAGCTTTCCAATAGTTTGCCACCCTTTTTGCGAATAATTTCTTCCACTTGACCAACTAAAATTTCCTTTTTCATAACCATACTAAGGTCACGACTTACTGCAGGATATTTTGCAATGCCTGTATATTTAATGGAGAAATCAGCAAGTTCCATAACTGTAGGCATATCAATAACTGCTACATAGGCTTTTTCACCAATTCCATAAGTATCTGCTACATCTGGATGTACTTCACCCATGTAACCTAATACTACATCTCCGTACATGATGTTTGCCTGTCTTCCTGGATGTAAGAAATTCTTTCCAGCCTTTGGATCATAGGTCTTTAATTTCTTTAATCCAATTGCTTCTACTACTTCTTCTACCACACCTTTTAAGTCAAAGAAGTCTCCTTCTCCAAACATTCCTAAAGTAAGCTGTGTTCTTTCATCTGGAAGTTCTGTTACTGGAAGTGCCTTTGGAATATATACATTGGCAATTTCGTATAAACGTACATTTTTATTTCTACGATTATAGTTTGTTGCAAGAGAAGTAAGCATTCCATTTAATGGAAGTGTACGCATCATGCTATAATCCTCACCCAAAGGATTGGTAATCATAACCGTATTGCGAAGTACATCATCCTCTGCAATCTTTAATTTATCAAATACTTTTGGACTCTCAAAGGAGTATGTCATTGCTTCACAGAAACCAAATTGCTCTGCCACACTTCTTGCGATATTTTCCACACGAAGTTTCAAAGATAATCCACCGCTGGTACCAGAACCGCTTGGAAGTGTGGTAGGAATATTTGCATAGCCATAGAAACGAGCTACTTCCTCTGCAACGTCTGCTAAGCATTTAATATCCTGTCTCCAAGTTGGAACGATCAATTCCTTTGTTTCTCGATCTACTGGAAGGTCAATTTTTTCAAAATAACCAATCATAGTTTCTTCGTCAATATCTGTTCCAAGAAGCTTATTGATTTTTTCTACATTATAACCCACTCTGATTGGCTGTCTTACTTCTGGATATACATCTACATATCCGCCAACTACTTCACCTGCACCAAGCTCTGTAATCAACTGGCAAGCTCTGTCTAGTGCTTCTTTTGCATTGTTTGGATCTAATCCTTTTTCAAACTTAGCCTGTGCATCTGTACGCATACCAAGTTTCTTTCCAGATAAACGAATATTGGTTCCGTCAAAACATGCTGCTTCGAACAACATAGTGCTTACATTATCTGTAATCATGGAATTTTCTCCACCCATGATACCAGCAATACCAATTGCTTTCTCTCCATCACAGATTGTTAAGATAGAATTGTCTAATTCTCTTTCCTGTCCATCTAAAGTAGTAAATTTATCTCCATTTTCCGCACGTTTTACTACAATCTTTTTCCCTGCAATGGTATCTAAATCATATGCATGCATTGGCTGTGCATATTCTTCCATTACATAATTTGTAATATCTACAATGTTATTGATTGGGCGAATACCAACTGCTGCCAATCTTCTCTGCATCCATTCAGGAGATGGTGCAATTTTAATGTTTTTCACAACTTTTGCCACATATCTGGAGCAAAGATCTGTAGCTTGCACATCAACAGAAATATAGTCCTTTGTATCTTCCTGATTTTCTGTAACTTTTACAACTGGTGGGATAAACTTCTTATCAAATGTTGCAGCCGCTTCTCTTGCAATTCCAAGAATACCAAAGCAGTCTACACGATTGGAAGTTACTTCATATTCTACTACCACATCACGTAATCCAAGCAATTCAGGAACATCACTTCCGATTGGTGCATCCTTATAAGCTGGATTGTCACTTAAAATATAAATGCCGTCTGGTGCTGCATCTGGATACATATCTGTGCTGGAACCTAATTCATCAATAGAACACATCATACCAAAAGATTCTACTCCACGAAGTTTTCCTTTTTTAATCTTAATTCCATCTGGATGTGGCTTGTCATCATGCACACTTCCTGCTACTCGTCCACCGTCTAATACAACAGGAACTTTATCTCCCTCTTTTACGTTAGAAGCACCTGTTACGATCTGAACCTGTTCTCCTGCTTCATCAATTTGCACCTGACAAATGATTAATTTATCTGCATCAGGGTGTTTTTCAATCTTTAAAATCTTTCCTACTACAATCTTTTCTAAGTTCTTATCTAATTCTGTATATCCTTCAACCTTTGTTCCTGATAATGTCATTGCATCTACATATTCCTGTGTTGTGCAATCTAAATCAGGTACATATGCTTTTATCCATGATAAAGGTGTATTCATTCTATTTCCCTCCTAAGGTTATCATTCATAATATTTTTTGATTCTTGGCTGGTTACGCCATGCTACGTTCGATTTCGCTCCGCTCCATCTCACTTTACGGGCTTCGCCCTATTGTTTGTGTGATACAGCACCCCTTATGCAAGCCAGCTTGCAACGTGGCTTTCCTGGCTGGTTACGCCATGCTACGTTCGATTTCGCTCCGCTCCATCTCACTTTACGGGCTTCGCCCTATTGTTTGTGTGATACAGTGCCTCTTATGCAAGCCAGCTTGCAACGTGGCACTGTATCACACAAACAGCATGGCTCTGCTTACGCTAAAATTGTTTCAAAAATCTTGTGTCGTTTTCGTAGAGTAGTCTCATGTCATCGATTTCGTATTTTAGTAGTGCGATTCGTTCTAGTCCTACTCCGAAGGCAAATCCTACATATTCTTCTGGGTCTACGCCACTCATTTCTAATACGTGTGGATGTACCATTCCGCATCCAAGGATTTCAATCCATCCTTCTCCTTTACAGAAACGGCATCCTTTTCCTCCACATTTAAAGCATGATACATCCATCTCAGCACTTGGCTCTGTAAATGGGAAATGATGTGGACGGAATTTTACTTTTGTATCTTCTCCAAAGATTTCCTTTGCAAATTGTTGTAAGGTTCCTTTTAAGTCTGCAAATGTTACATCTTTATCTACAACCAATCCTTCTACCTGATGGAATGTTGGAGAGTGTGTTGCATCTACTTCATCGGAACGATATACTCGTCCTGGTGCGATCATACGAATTGGTAACTTTCCTTTTTCCAACTCGTGTACCTGTGTAGAGGAGGTTTGTGTACGAAGTACAATATCTTTATTGATATAGAAAGTATCCTGCTCATCTTTTGCTGGATGGTTGGCAGGAATATTTAATGCCTCAAAATTGTAATAGTCATATTCAACTTCCGGACCTTCCACTACTTCATAACCCATACCTACAAAAATACGCTCCACTTCTTCTAACGCAACTGTATTTGGATGGCGATGTCCCACCATTGGCTTTTTGGCAGGTAATGTAACATCTATCGTTTCTGCCTTCATTTTTTCTTCACGCAATTTCTTTTCAAATGCATTTTTCTTATCCAGCAAAACTTTTTCAATCTCAGCTCTTGCCTCATTTACCATCTGTCCAACCTTTGGACGATCCTCTGGAGCAACCTCTTTCATGGATTTCAGTACGCTTGTCAACTCTCCTTTTTTTCCAAGGAATGCAACACGAACATCATTTAGACTTTCCAAATGCTGTGCCGCATTAATCTGTGACAATGCTTTTTCCTTAATGCTTTGTAATTTTTCTTTCATATTTACATCCTTTCTGTGAAAATGTTTCTTCCTAAATCAAGCAGATATTGGCAATCCGCTCCACTACCTGATAGTGTTAAAGTTCTAAAAAATTACTATTCAAAGCCTTTCTTCTCTACATTCAGAAAATCTGTGCAAAACCTGCACAGAACGCTGCAAAATCAGCAGCTTCCTTTTTCTTCCTGTACAGAAGAACTGCCTACACGGCCGATTTGTATCAAGCAACTAGCCCCTTACGTGCAAGCACGACGTGTCTAGTTGCTTGATACAAATCAGCTGTGAATAGTAACTCTAAAAAACATATTTTTCAAGTAACAGTTTAACTGGGTAGAAATGCTACAAATTACTCTTATAACGCAAAAAAATCCCTACAGAAAAGTTTCTCTTCTGTAGGGACGAATCTTTCGCGGTACCACCCTGGCTTTAGCAAACTGCCATCTTATCTTATGCGTAACGTGCATGAACCGTCATATCCTACTCTTATTGCTACTCTCAGCATACATTTTTCAAATATGCAACTCAGGTGTGAAATTCAAATATTATCTGAACTTAAATGTGCTTTCAGCCATGACACATTCTCTCTGCAAAGAAAATAATATTCTATCTGCTTTCGCAATGCACCGTCTTAGTCTTTTTCCATTTTGTGCTTTTGCACTTCTAATTTTTAATTTTACATAGGGTTTTGGATTGTGTCAAGAAAAAGTTTTCCAAATGCCTTATTTGGTTAATAATTCAGTCAGGCAGAAAGGATTGTACAAATTACACATGACTGCTGGCAGGCTAAGTGTGATTTGTACAATCCTTTCTATCGGGCAGATGCCCGACATGAATGAAGTGTCCAGCCAAGAAGAATATTTTTAGCCATATTATATATTCTGGCACTTTATGAATGATTCTGACTGAACTATTACTTTT
Source organism: uncultured Lachnospiraceae bacterium (assembly GCA_902786205.1). Classification (GTDB taxonomy): domain Bacteria; phylum Bacillota; class Clostridia; order Lachnospirales; family Lachnospiraceae; genus CAG-411. The sequence goes on from CADABQ010000021.1 coordinate 49,402, forward strand.
TAATGTGGTAACAGTTCAGTCAGGCAGAAAGGATTGTACAAATTGCACATAACTTCATTTCTCTTAATCCTTATACATAATCCTTTTTTTTCTTAACTAACACCACACCTAACAGGATTATGATGATACTCCAACCAATTGAAACACTACCTGAAATAGTATTCTCTACAAATTGCTGCCCATTCTTTATGTATTGCAATCCCCCATTTACTGGTAAATAACGAAATATATGTTTATCATTCACACTCATTACAAATAATTGGAGCCAGGTACTTAATAGCATTCCAATCACAATATAAATACTATTACAAAACAACGAAAAAATATTAATAACAATTATTATAAATGTCAGATAAAGCATCCAACTAGCAACTGCAAGCAACAATTTTAAGTCAATGTTCCATATAGGAATCCTATACATTCCTCCAATCACTAATGTAATAACAAGCTGCAACAGCATAACCAAAACACTTTGAACAACTAATCCTATCACATTTCTTGTCATTATGTGACTTTTGGAGGAATATCTGTAAACCAAAACTGAGCAATTGCTAATTACATTTCTCTCAAAATAGTCTGAAAACAATAGAATTAATGGCAACTGCGGTGTTAGCCAAAATATTACATTCCATACAAACTGTTTTTGATTTGTAAAATCAAGCATTCCAAAAATATTTATGAAATATTCATAACCGTTATTTAATGATGTTTGATCTACACTATAGAGCTTGTAAAATAAAAACATAAGATAAAAGGATAAAATATATGCTATTTTTTTCTTCATTTATCATCCCCCGAAAGTCAAGCGGATATTCGCAATCCGCTCCGATACTTGCTCATAACACGATTCGCTGCTATCGCAGCCTATCAGAAGTGGCTTGTCCCCCTCCTGATACAAGCAAGTCCCCACCTGCCACTTATTGCTCTGCGCAATAGAGGTGGAGGACTTCCTTGATCGTGTTAAAGTTTGTATATTCATCTTGTATGCCTGATACATATCCTTTAACTGTTTATCCATAATAACAGCATCGAAATTATAACATTTTTTGTAATCAGCAGTTCTATCTTCCTTTAACGGATAGACATTTCCTGTCATTTTTCTTTCCTCACACTGATATTTACTTAAACCTGTTGTCGTTGGAAGATATATAGCATCCTGCCCCTGATACAATCCACAATCAATTTTTCTTAAAAACATAATATATTCCTTCCCATCTTCCATAGGCAGATAAGAACCCACTGTATAAATAGTGTCTTCTTTTACATAGCTTGGCTCAAAAACAAAAATATTTTCACTTGAAACTTGTCCCTGATACACTTCAAGAATTTCTACCTCGGATAATACGCATTGCGTATAGGATGTTCTATTTGATTTGCTATTCATTTTAACCCTCGCAACAATATCCGCTTTTTTACACAATTTTTCAAAAGAATTAACCTGTTCTGGTAGCAAAAATGATATATCCTCTTCCGTATCAGATGAACTTACTAACATATTATAACTGGTCAATTGCTCCCGAAAATCCGTATCATCTTCCCATGTGCTACGCACACCAATCCCCAAGTAAATAGCATATAATAACACTAACATCATACTAATATATGGTGCCTTTCTAATTACTTTTCTCAATGTTTCATTTCACCTCTTCTATCTGACCATTTTCCATCGTAATAATAACATCACTGAACGAATGTAATATCTCTCCGCTATGACTAACCATTACGATACAAGCATTTCTTTTCTTCTCTTCCTGAATTATTTCTTGAAATAATTCAACTCCAGCTTTATCTAACGCATTGGTAGGCTCATCTAACAAAATAATCTCTGGCCTTTCCATGATTGCCTGTGCAATACCCAATCTTTGTTTCATGCCTAATGAATACTTTCCTACCAATACGTGCTTCACATCATTAAGGCCTACACGATCTAGCGCTTCCAAGATTTCTTTTTCTCCAATATTCCCCTTAATATCCGCTAATAATTTCAATACTTCGTATCCAGTCTTATATTTCCAAAACTCTGGATTTTCAATCAATACCCCTATACTTGACGGAAAATCAAAATCCCTTTTTAGTTCTTTTCCGTCAATTATTACGTTACCACTTGTTGCTGTAATCAGACCAGAAATTGCACGCAATAGCATAGTCTTTCCACAACCATTGTGTCCCTCTACTCCATATACTTTTCCTTTTTCAAGCTCAAGGTTTATATTTTGCAAAACATATTTTCCTCTTAGCTTCTTGCTATAATTTTTAATCGAAATATAACTCATACAATCTCCTTTCTTAGTACATCATGCTTCTTATGCAATAATAGGATCATTCCAAAAATAAGATATGTAAGGATTACAGTAAGTAGCATTTTTAGTAATTTTTCTTCATAATGAGTCCCATCACTCATCATCATTACATTAAAAACATTATATATGTATTTTCCTAAGCGAAATAAAACTCCATTTGAAAGAGCCATAAATACACAGTATGTCCATGTTATTATTAATGCCACCACTTGATTTTTCAAAGAAAATACCAGATAATACACACTTCCAATAAAACTCCAGCCAACCATATTTGCCACAAATACAATCCCAATAAAAGGGAAAATATGATCCATTTGTTTTAATACACATAATGAAACCAAAACAGTAATACTAAAGGTAATGCTATATAGAACGGAAACTTTGATTATTCTTTTTATGTAATGATATGTATTTTTTATTTTAGATGCTCTTCGAAGAATTATCATTTCACAAAAGGTTTCTTTTACTTCACAGCTTACAATATACAGATATATTGGTGTGTAAATTAACATATAATAAAGGGACGAACCTATGACAGCATAAATATCATCTTCTCGATGGTAAAATATTGTCAAAAATATTATAAATACACCTAGTAATACATAAGGTACATACTTTATTCTTTTCACAGTACATCCCCCCGACGCATTTCTTTGACCATACCCAATATTCCAATTAAAACTAGGATAAGCCACAATACTATTAACACTTGAAACTTTCCGTAATGATTCATACTTAGAATATCGCTAGAAAACCACAAATGAAGATTCTTACCTTCAAAAATTCTTTTTAATATTGCAAATGCCATCTGATAGCAAATCAACCATAAAATTGGAGATAAAACAATTATTATTTTATTGACCCATCTTCCAAAAAATGAAATTCCATACGCCATAAACGCAAATGCTCCTGCAAACATGGATCTCATAAAAATGAATACACACAAATTGAGATATGGATGTAATCGATATAATTCATCTAGCATATACTCCGAATCTACACTGACAAGCTTTGCATAATCTGTCATAAACATTGTGTTATATCCTTGTATTGGCAACATGATACTAGCTAGCAAAAAACTTATCCCCAAGCAAAATAGTACCCCCAAAAAAGAGGCCAAAAAAACTGCTCCTCCTTGTTCCCAAATGTATTTTGCTCGATTTGTTCTAGTATATATGCTGGATAATATATTTTGCTTTTTCTCTTCATAAGCACTAGTAGAACCCATCAAACTAACAATAACCGGTAACAAAACACCATAACATATTCCAAATGGTGAGTTAAAATTATTCGACAAAATAGTACCATCATACGCAGAAATCACCCCAGATAATGAAACATTTCGAAACATTTTACATCCATATATGAATTCACCGATAACAGAAAAAAACAATAACATAAACGATATGGTAAATTCTTTTCTGCTCAATATCTTTCTATATTCTCTTAACATTTTGACCAAACTGTCCTTTCTATTAAACACACTATAGGCGTTTGCGAAACGCCACAAGCCGCATAAATACGGCATATTTTTTGTTACAAAATAAAAATATCTCCTCACGGGTTATGGTATAATAGAATTG
>CADABQ010000022.1 GCA_902786205.1 uncultured Lachnospiraceae bacterium
AAATTGAAGTAATTGTATCTTGCTGTAAATATTTGTAATTTATCCTATTTTCATGGTCGTGTCATCTGATTTTAGATGTTAGTTTCGCAATTACCTATAAATACGAATCAAAAGTGAAAAAGGTCAACATAAATTAAAAAAAGATGTAATTATCCATGGCTCTAAACAATTACACCCATTCTATCTATTATACCTACTGTTCTCCCCAACAATTTTAATTCTCCAGCATTTAAGTCCTTCTCACACAAATATTTCAAAATAAAGGTTTCCAAAAAAACTCCATAATACCAATTCAATAAAGTAGTTTTCTCCTCCAGCCTACATAATCCAATTCCATAGATAGTATCCTTTACAATTGCAATTTTACCACTTAAACATAAGTACAACAATCCAATTCTTATATTTTTTCTATCTGAAGCAAAGCTTCCGCAATTTCACTTGTTCTTAAAACAAAATGCAGCAATAACATATAAATGTTATTGCTGCATTTTGAAATTGGATTGCCCCCACGCTTGACAAAGAGCCTTATTTATATCGCATCAAACTTCCCTCATCGAAGGTATATTCTGCTGTATGAAATGGGTACGATACCTCATCCTCATAATACCACGGATCATCTTCATGCAAAGGATTCTTTAGCACATGAAATTCTTGTGCCGGCATATAGCCTTGTGCCAGAAGGAATGCTTTCTTCCCTTCCACATTTTCGCATAAATCTACAACCATAACTACATGTCCCGGACTTCCACCCTTTATAAAAATATCGCCAATCTGCATTTGCTCCATGCTAATTTTCTTGGAATCAGATTCCATATTCATCGTACCAGAATAGGCAAATACAACACGCATAAACTTCTGAAAAGAAGCATAACTACTATCATTCCCTGCTGCCGTTCCCCATGATACATTGTTTCCATCCACACAAATGGTGTATCCCTGACTCCATTTACTAAAATCTGCCACAAATCCACTTCCTAATGTAAAACAAATTTTATCGTACTGTCCACACTGATAATAATACTCTCCAAAGACACGCATGACCGAATCTGCGCATTGTTGTAAATCTTCCTTTTCTAAAGGTAACTTGAACACCGCTATATGTACATTTTGTTTTTTCTTTTTCTTTCCATTATATAGCAACACTGGACTTCCATCTGGTTTCATCTCATATCCCCGTAAAAAAGCTCCTAAACTATTCTTTTCCACCTTTATTCGACTATAACCCTTTGGTGTCCGAATTCTTGTTTTTAAGGTATTCCCTTTTTTATTTATATAATTAAAGGATTGCTTTTTCGATTTTTTATCCGTTTTCTTTTTTGTTACAACGCTATCTGTATTGTGTATTCCATTTTCATTCACAATATGACATTCCTGCATCAGCAAACCCATTCCTGCTACTGCCAAAACAAACAATACTTTCTTTTTTCTATTCATCTTTTTTCATTTCCTCTTTTACTTTTTCTAAAATTCCAATATCTGCAGGCAACCACTGAACCATAGACAATTGCTCCCTTGTCAACCATTTTGCATCGGTATGTTCTTTTAGTACCAATTCCTCTTTTGCTACACACCAAAAACAATCCATAGACAAATGAAAATCTGGATAATCATATTCTACCGTGTCCAGTTGCTCTCCAACAACTATCTTTGCATCTAACTCTTCCTGGATTTCTCGCACTAATGCCTGTTGTGGAGTTTCTCCCCATTCTATTTTTCCACCAGGGAATTCCCATCCACCCTTCCATGCTCCATAACCTCTCTGTGTGGCAAAAATCACAGACTGTCCTTGCTGATTTTTCTTATGCAACACGGCCGAAACTACCCTGACTTTTTTCTCGAATAGTGCTATTTTAAACTCTATCAATTTTATTTCTGCCACAAAACCATATTCCTTAAATGCCTCCGTCACTACTGTAGCAAAAATTTCTTCTTTTCCCTGACAGGCGCATATTCCTAATGGCTCAATAAATGCTGTACTTCCATTACCAAATTGAATTTTGTATGGTACCTGCTGCTCTTTTAATTTTGCATTGACATGTGCGACTATATTATAGGTTAATTTTCGCATTTCTTCCTCCTGTTTTTTATGTACTTTCTCTACCCTATGCATTAACTGCGAAAAATCCAGACATTCGGATACCTTACCATTCCTTCAAAATTTCTTGTGTAATCTCTTCCGTTCTTTTTCGAATGCTAATTTCATCCCAAATCTCACCTTTATCATATAAAGATGTTACATCCTTAGTATAAAGCAAATAATCGTATTTTTTGATACCAGCTTTCCTACCTTCTCCCTCCATCTTGCGCTTAAACTCATAATTTCGAACAGATGAATTCAGATTAGAAACCAAAAGTGCCATATTACCAATTTCATAAATTGCAGCCGCACGCGTTTCTTCCGCCAAGTCAACGTCCTGAATTTCTTGACCAGTGCCATAATCCTTGACACTTGGACTACCGACAGGCCAAAATTCCTTCCATTTCTGAGGCATTATATGCTCAAGTGTATAACAATATTTCAACTCTTTTTCTCCACACTTTGTGTCATTATAGCGCCTTTTTAATTCTAACCAAAACAATAATAATGTAGCATGTTTGTTTGAAATAGACTTTAATTTTTTAGAAAAAATATCATCGTTTATCTCATTCTGTCGATCTTTAATAAGGTCATTTATTGTAATTTTTCCCGATAGCAACTCAGCGCAATTTTTATTAAAATTCTTAGTAGATGAACCACAAATAACATATCGAATAGCGATTTTTTCCAATATTTTCAATTTATTCACCAAATCACTTGGAAGGTTTTCTTCATCCAAATCATCATAATTACTCAATAATTTAAGAATATATGCATGAAATGTTGAAATACCGCATACATTCAAGACATGAAATACACGTTGTATTGGATTATTATATGAATATAGTGTTGTTGCATCAAACGAGCAGAAAAATTTTCTATATATCTCCCCGTAATTGCAAATCTCAATAATAAACTCCAATAATTCTTTTGTGTTCAAATTCTTTGAATACTCTTTATATATAGTTGGCAAATCCGACATTTTATGTTTCTCTGGATTATAAATTCCCTTAATCAAAGCAACGCAATGCAAAAGTATCTCCAAATTATCTCTTGTTATTCGACCAAGAGATCTAGGTGTTGCCCAATATTCGATTGTAACACCATCTATCCCGAATGTTCTTTCCCAAGTATTCTTATAAATTTCTACCACATCTTCTTTCGAAGTGATATCCATTGCATCGTCATGAATTTGAATCGTAATAATATTTTTTGATTTACAGATTTCGTCAACCTTGTCTATTGCATGCTGAAAAATACTATTCTTAATTGTGTCTGCACAAGTTAATCTAACTCCTGCACTGTTTACCGTGTCAAAAATTGCCTGCTCGTTTTCATTAGCCTCTAAATCAATTTTAACAAGTACTTTTGCATTTTGATTTAACAACAACTCCCACAATTTTGCGGTCTGAGTATCATTATTAGCAAGATAACGGCAAAAAAACTTATAACACTGCAAAATACCATCTGATAATTTCTTATCTTTAGTCACCTCATCTGGCATAATAATTTCATCTAGTTTTCCTGTCATTTCGCCACGTATAACCTTATTAAATGACGGTGCATCCACAAGTGAATGTTGAATTTTTGCCTTTCTTATTGCACTAATACTCTTTTCCTTAAAAAAAAGCATATCTTGCATCTGTCGCTTTAAATCTCCCTGAATTTCATCATCATATGTACTCAATGGTAAATTATCATAACACGCACGTAATAATATACTCAACGTGGTAAGCCTCTGCTGACCATCAATTAACGACCAACGAGGTATTTCTCCACTTTCTGTCTTTAGTGCCTTAAGAATAATTGAGCCTAGAAAATGACTACTATTATCATCCAACAAATCCATTATCAAATCTCTCCAATTATCATTATTCCATACATACCCTCTCTGAAAAAACGGAATTTCTATTCTTATAGGGCCACTCATAAATGTGAATGACTTCTCATGTGCTTCCATATATACTTACTCCTTTCTCATTCTTTTGTACATATATAAAACATGCTCAAGATTGCATTTTCATCACTTGGTCCCTCAACTATTACAACAATTACTTTTTTCTCACTCATTATGCAGGCTCCTTCCTGCTTTTCGGAATGCTCTTGCAATCTTTAAGCTATCCGTTTCCTCATAAATAAGTTCATTCTGTCCACCAAGTGTAATGCTTCGAATATACATGCTTCGAAGATTATTCGTATTTTTCACATTTTTTATATGAATATATCTGTTATTCGGATTAACAGTTGAGAACATAATGTTTTTTTTGTCAAGCATTTCCAGCGCTCTTAGATTGTGCGATGTAAAAATCAACTGACCTTTTGCACTCTTGCTAAAAATATCCAATAACTCACCAAGCATATATTCAAAAATACCAGCATCTAATTCATCTATCACCAAACAAATTGAAGGATTACCAAATGCCTGAATCAATACATTTAGTATTGAAACAATCTTAATAATCCCCTCAGATTCCATACGAATTGGAATAGGTTTCTTACCATCTCTGACAGACATCAGTTCAACCTTCCAGCCATCTTCACCAGAATCCAAAGACTGCCTTCCATAATCCTTTACATCAATACTCATACCTGGAATAATTGTATAAAGCACTGTATTTATCTGATTTACAATTGTATGAAGCAATTTTTTCTTTTCTATATCTAAAACAACTGGCTCCATAAGCGGAACTGCAAAGTCTCCCTTCATGCCCATTTGATCTTTTTCAACACGAAATGCCATAGGAAGTAAAAAATTTGCAGAAATCATTCCCGAATGCGTATTTCTAATTACGAACAAATCTCTCAGAGCAAAATTAAACAACGAAGTAATCACAATTGCATAATTTCTGAAATCATTATCATATTCTTTGCAGAAGATTTCCCTACTACTTTCGCCAAAAATATAAGAACAATTGCTCTTTTCAGCCATTTTTCTTGCAACAATAAGATCCATTTTAACTTCTTTATCTTTTTCTACAAGTTCATCCAATCTCTTCTGCGGCTTAAAGATTGTATCAGTCTCAGACCTCTGATAATCCATAAAAATATTCTTATTTGTCCTTGTTCCATCTTGATTTATGGCACAATTTAAATATTCTCTTTCAATGCTGATTTCACTATCTTTTTTCATCAGGCAAATATGATACCCTACTTCAAAAAGAATACCATTCCAAAATATCTTAAACTCTGCATTTACTTCAGCATCTGAAGCATCCACATCAATATAATCAATCATACTCTGGTCAAGCTCATCACCGATCATTATATGTTGTAAGAAAAAAAGTGCATCCACGATAACCGTCTTTCCAGAACCATTCTGACCATAAATACCCAATATCTCTGCCTTACCAAATTCGAACTTTCTTTCATTGGAAAATGGCATAACAATTGTTCCATTTTTTACGTTCTTTATATTTTTTAGTGTTAACGATGACAAACGAATCACATAATCTTTCATATCCAATTTTCCTCTAAATCTTAATAAATATCCAATAATATTATACTACAAGAAACCAAATTTATCAATTCTAATTTTCATTTCGGTATTTTTTATTCTTTTTTTAATTTCAAGTTTTGGTAATATTATATTTCTTTTTTCTAACTTCATGTTCATAAATTTTTTTCAATTTTGTTCCATTATGGTAATGGTTTGATTTGTACAATCCCTTCTGCCGACTGAACTGTTACATCCTATAGAAAACAAAGGCATTTTCATTCTGTCCATAATACAGAATTTTATGAAGCAACGAAAAAAGCTGGATAGGGAACCACGCGCACTTGGCATCTTATCCAGCAGAAGAGTTTGACTATTAACTCTCCAATTCTTTTATTCTGTCTAGCCTATTTGTTTTTCTTTCAGAACATACATTTTCCAATTTCCATCGTTCTTACTGAACATCAATATCATCTAACAAATCATTAACAGCTAACATTTTTAATAACATTTTCATTTCATCAATATCTAAAATAATTTTTTTTGCACTATCGTTAATTAACTTTTTTACATATTTTCTTTCTGCTGATTTTTGTGTCTCAATATCGTTTGCTTTTTCCATTATAGAATCTAATTTCATCAGACTAGTCACCTGACTTGTTTCATACTGCTGTTTTAAATCTTCTAATGATACACCATCTCTTTCTGCAATTTCGGTCAAATATATAATAGAACTATTTATTTCATCTTTTACTTCATTCAATTGTTTGGTAAAACGTTGTTCTATTTCAGTACCAAATTGACATATCCTTTTGTTTTCACTCTCTTTTATTTCATCAATTAGAAATGAAAATCTTTTACGCATTCTTACTTCTCTTCTTTGCTGTATTTCAGCTTTAATCCTTAATATCCACCTTGGGCAATTCATTTTGACTTCCTCCCTTATTTTAAAATATCACAAACACAATCTGAAATATTTATGAGATATAAAGGCATCACACAACTTTTCTCTCTGTCATTTTGCTCCATTTTATTATCTCTAACCATTTTTTCTAATTGACTTTTTAACATACACGTTGCCTTTTCCTGTTCATCCATTATATTATTAAAATAATCTTGAATTCCTTCCAACTGACTATTCAGAGTTTCTCTTACATTTTCTGATAAATTATTTAATGCCTCGTTAATAACTTTTTTGGTAAATTCTGTCATTGCATGCTTTTTCTCACTACCAGAATCCATCTTTAGTATTTTCAAACACTCAGCATCATCTAAGGACATTCTTTTTGCCAATGGATTATTTATACTGCCCGTTATGGTTTTAGCAATTCTACTTTTTTCCTTTTTTAATGCCTTTAAATTTGCCACACTGTAAGAAGTGTATGATGGTGCGTTTTCAACCAGTGCAATCAATTTATCATAATATTCTTCCACTAATTGAATACATCCCTTCTCCATCACTTTTGCTTGTTGAAAATACCCCTCTGAAAATGAAAGTAAAATTTCATTTAATCGGTCTGTTGTGTATATATCTGCCTCGCTTTTATTATAAGATTTTTCTGAAGCAATTCTATCAGTACAAGCATCTTGAATGCTCCTACCAACACTTCTTAACGTTTCACTTCCAAAATAGTTCCCTACCTTTTCTACTCCTCGACCCAGGGTTCTACCCGCAGCTCGAACGAAACCACCAATGCTACTAAAAAGCCCCATATTTCTCACCTCTTTACAATGTTTTATCCTTCCATATTTTTAATAGCTTTTTCCAGTTCATCTGCCTTTTGAGACGTAATCACCTTTAACTTGTTTAATAATATTTCTAACTCTTTCTTATCTTCTTCTGCCTCTTGATACTTAATATTATTTTCTTCCTGCTTTTTCTTAATCTGCTCTATGCCTCCTTGACTTGTAGTAATAATTTCTTCTTGCATTCTCTTTATTCTTATCATTGTACCCTGAATAGTTTCTTTACATATTTCATAATTTCCCACTATGTCAGCTATTAGTAATTGTTTATAATTTTGCACGACTTCTCTATTTATTTTTTCTTTTAATAATTCAATATTTGTAAAATCCAACATTTCTTGAAATTTATCATTTATATTTTTCACTCTAAATTTTCGAATAATAGAATCAATATCCCAATACTTATCATCCTCTTCTGTTAAATTATTATATTCCTTCAATAATGTAAACAAATAAGCCGAAACTGGTACAAGATTCTTTTTGGCTAACTCATAATTAGCATATGCACCTTTCCCTTTCAAATACTTCAACCATTCCTCTTTCTGTTCAATCCAGTTTTCTCTTGGTCTATTTAATGTATCAAGCTGTGTGGCAATAACATAAACCTTTTCGGGATTATATCTTGTATTTGAAAATACACTGTATATCGTTGCCATCTCCTGTCCTGTTAACGCATCAGCCTTTACACAAACAAGTACCGCATTTGCCCTATCAATATAATCTCTTGTAATGTTAGATCTATATTCCACTACATCATCTAATCCTGGAGTATCCACTAAAACAACACCCTCTGGAAGTTGAAAGTCTTTTAAACCAACTTCAACTTCTTTTACAAAATAATGACATACCGACTTCGAAGATGTCCATTTTTGAATTTCCAGCACCAGTTCTTCTTTTGATTTACATACAACACTTCTATCATCCTTACTAAGCCAGTTTTTTCTTTCGTCCTCTGCCTTTAATTTTGCATATTCCTCCAAAAAAACAGTTGCTTTTGACTCATTTGCACTTTTCCATAGTTCCTCCCATTCTTTTTCAGAATAGAAACTAACTTTTACATAATTCACTGACCCCTTCTTAAACTTTGTTAATGCTGCAGTTTCTGGCGTAACTTTTGTAGATGCATATTCATGTCCAAGTAGAGCATTAATGAGTGTTGATTTTCCTGCCTTTATTGCACCCACTAAGGCAATATGAAATTCAGCATCGGAACATCTTTTTAAGAAGTTATTAATATCCCTAAACATTTTTGATGTTATCAGCGCATCAATTCCGTTTAATTGTAAAATTTCCCTTGTTTTTAGTATTTTGCTGGCATATTTTTGAACCGTTGTATCCCATAGAAATGCACTATCAATAGCTTTATCCTCAACAATTTTTTGTAATTTATCTATTTTATCCTCGTACTCTTTTCGTGCCTCTTCACTTGTAAACTTAAAGTCCATCCTTTTCCCCTCCTCATTTTCTTACCTGTACACATTCCATTCTATTTCGTTTTTTATAATCTCTCTTTACCTTGTGTAGGTAGTAGGAAAGAAAGTAAATCCTTTCTTTCCTACTATATTTCTACCTATTTCTTTCGTTTTACCACCAACTTATACGTCCGTTTTTTCCCATTTTGTGCGGTAACTACAATTTTTACGGTTTTCTTTTTTCCTTTTTTCAAACTTACTTTTATTTTGTTACATGTTTTTCCGTTGATTTTCATAATTGATTTTGAATCTGTTTTTGTTGCACTAATAATGGTACTAGACATGTTCTTACCTAATACCAATGAATAGGTAGTGCGATATTTTGAAAATTTTGGAGTAAGTTTTCCTTGATTACATCCCATCTTTGACAATGTATTTACACTACTTAATGCAGGTTTAATCGTAAGTGTTTTTTCTACTGTAATATTACTGCCATCCGTTGTTTGGGCAGTAATGGTTACAGTTCCGGCTTTTTTGCAAGTTACTTCTCCCTTTTCGGAAATCTTTGCAATTTTTTGATCACTGCTTGTCCACAATATCTCTGCATCTTCTTCTAATTCTTCGGGTTCGACACTGGCATACATCATAAATTTCTCCCCCACACGAATCACCTCATCATCATCCTTTTCACAATCCACATACATAGTTTCAATCAATTGTATGTCCGGATCCACTGTAGGTGTTATCTCTGGTGTTGCTGTTGGCGCTTGAATTGGTGCTACAGTAGGCGTTACCTCTGGTGTCTGTATAACTGGCGTTGCCGTTGATGGTGTTGGTGTCTTTGTTGACAGAATCGTTGTTACTGGTGTTCGAATTGGTTTTACAGTTGCAACTGCACTTGCGGTTGGTTCTGGTACCCAACTGGTTGGAATTGGCAATGGTTTTTCATTTGGATTTGGAGTTACCGTTGCTGCTATGATTGGTGTGGCAGTCACCGATGGTGTTTCTGTTTTGCCCGGCGTTGCTGTCACTGCTGGTGTTTCTGTTGGTTTCTGGGTTGGCGTCACCGATGGTATTATCGTTGGTGTTGCTGTTGGAATCGTTGTTGGAACCATCGTTGGTGTTGCGGTCGGTGCCATGGTTGGCGTTGCGGTTGGTGCTATGGTTGGCGCTACGGTTGGCGTTGCGGTTGGTGCTATGGTTGGCGTTGGTACTGGTGCTGTCATAACCGTAAAATTATAATCCACCGTTGATTCTGCCCCGGTATCCCCTTTCTTTACCACTACATAATACTCTCCTGCCTCTAATTCCTTTTCTGTTGTATAAGAAACCGGATTTGTATTTGTCTTTACCTCTACAATTTTCGAAGTAGCATTTGCCTTATACAATCCAAAGGTAAACAACTTATCGGTAGATTGTCTTGGAATTTGTGTTTTTATTTTTACCTTTTTCCTGTCCGGCAAAGTAAATTTATAATAATCTACATCTTCACTGGTGGAAAGATTTCCTGTATACACTTTATCCGTATCCATACGGTTTGCTGTTTCCGCAGTATTGTTATACTCCTGCTCATAAGCATCTGCAGATTCGGCAGTGTAATTGACTTTTAACTGGTAGTCAGTGACATCTGCATAATAATAAGAAGCATCTGAATTAGAAGCATTCTTCACTAAAATATAATAGGTTCCCTTTGGCAAACGATAGGTACTAGAATAACGAGTTTTATTGCTTGTGTCCTTACCTAATACTTGAAAAATCTCGTTTACATTTCCATCTGCATCTTCTGTATATACTGCTATGGTATTTTCATTGTCATTATCATATCTATATCCAGTACTTAAATCCTCCAAGTAATACTCCACCTGTACTTTTCCAGGCTGATTCAATTGAAACTTGTAATAATCCTTGTCACTTGAAGTATGACCATAATAACTATGATAATAATCATAATAATCATAACAATCAGAGTTCAAATTTCCCGTATAGCTTTTATTGACCTCAATTTCATTTGCCGTATCCAGCGTATCGTTCCATTCCTTTTCACAGTCATCCCCTTCCTGTGTAAATTCAACTTGGTTAATACTATAATCTGTTTTTATCTTATACTTTCCTACCCCAAGTCTATAGTCAGTCCAATAACCACTTGTAATACTTTCCTCATTTCCATTGTCATACACTTTCCACAACTTTGCAGTTGTATAGTCCCCATTCTCTCTTTTAAATCTCACTTTTCCAGGGCTTTTCAATTCAAAATAAACCGTATATGCAGAATCAAAGTCCTCATTCAATTCCACATAGGAATTGGTGTCTGCATAAACCTTTGATTCCATTGCCCCATTTGGTACAACACTAACCACTCCTAAAGCGATTGCTAACATAACTGCACAACTTTTCTTTTTTGCTTTCCTCATAATAAAATCCCCTTTCTTTTCTTTATAACCCTCGTTACTTATATTCTTGTAGACAAGAATGTTTTTTTACCCTTCTTTGTATTGCGACCTTTCAGTCATAACTATTATTCATTTCCTAATTTTAATGGCACAGTATAGGTTCTTGCTTTGTAGTTATCTGCAGATAGACTAATCTTTACGGTACCAGTGGCTCCATTTGTAAAGTAGGATTCAGACAGATATAACATATAATCTACCGAAGTAGCACCTGGTTGCAGGTTATCTGAACAATACAGTGCAGCCGTACCATATCCTCCAATTCCATGCGCATGATTTTCTGCAACGAAAGGCTCGTATATACAACTCGGATTCAAGATTACGCCTGTAAATTCAAACTTAACAATTGGATTTACTAAGGCAACATTTCCATTGTTCACCAAACGGAAGTGAATGGAAGAGGAAGGTACGGTATAGGTAACATATCCCCCACCTTCCATTCCTGTCCAACCCTCATCTGGCACATCCATTCCGAATTTTAATACCCCTGAACCATTTTTATACATTTTACCTTCAGCATCATTTCGTGCTTGATTGACTGCATATTCAATGGTGAAAAATTCTTCCGCCTTTTGAAGAATTGCACTACATTTTTTTACATATTGTTCTGCCTCTTGATAAGAACCTAATTTTTCAAAAGTTTTCTTGGCTTCTTTATATTTTTTATCCTTAAAACTTTTTATTGCTAATTGGTATTTACATTCCTTGATTTTCTTTTCCGCATCTTTGCTATCCAATTTTTCATAATACGTAATTGCCTTTTTATACTTTTTACAGTCAAACATCTTTTCCCCTAGCTTGGCATAACATTGACGAATCAATTCAGATGCTTTCTCCGAGTCGAGGTTCGAAAGCATTTTTATAACATTTGTATACTCACCGGCTTCATATCTCTTTTTTGCCTGTAACAATAACGTATCTTTGTAGCGGATAGAGGAATCGTTATAACTTCCTAACTCCTGAAACAAAGTGGCTGCATCTTCATAATCTTCATCTTTGTAATATTGTTCTGCTTTTTGGTATTTTTCTTCCTCTGGTGATATGGTATTGGTCGGTGTAGCTACCGCATCCTGTTTTGTCTCCCTTCCTGCACACCCTTGTAACATCATTACAATGCACAAACAGAAAGCAAATACTTTTTTGTTCATAAAACTCCCCCATTCCCTCTTATTTTTATTTTCAATCACTTTGCAAAAGAATTTCTGTCCCTATTATTTTTTCCCTTTTTCTTTTGCCAGCAAAAACGCTGCATTTTTTCTTTCCAAAAGACTTAACCAAGTTTCCTGAAATTCATCTGGTTCGTACTCTCCCTCATACCAGCTTTTTCCATCAAAATACTTTTGCAATGTTTTGTCTTTAAATTTTCTACCATGTCTTGCATAAATCTCATTTCGTGCCAAACGAAGCTCCTTAGCGGAAAGTCCTTCAATGTCTTCCTCGCTTAAATAACAGCTATCACTATACGGAAGAATGTACTCTTCCTCGTCGTCATCTGTATCATAATCTTCCACATCATAATCTTCATCAGTGTCCGTATCACTGTCGTCTGTATCATAATCTTCATCGGTGTCCGTATCACTGTCGTCTGTATCATAATCCTCTTGCTCGTCCTCTTCACGATCCTCTTCCACATAAGCATCTGAATTATTTACTGTATTACTTTGCACTTGATTGCTGCTCCAGTTGTTTTGTCCTGTGGTGCGATTTTGCACACCTGCAACTGTCGTATTTTTTTGCTGTGCCTCATATTCCTGCAGAATTTCCGAAAAATCCTCCTCTTGCTCTGTGCTATCATATCCATCCGGCTGTTCGATTGAAATATCATGACTATCTGCATAATTATAAAAAAGTGTAGTCATGATACAGGTTGCTTCAAGTTCTGACAATTGTAAATCGTTCACCGTCATTGCTCCCTCTCGAAAGGTTTTTCCATCTTTATCCAAAAGGAACTGCATACGAAACTTTAAATCCTTTCCATCTCTTCGGAAATATCCTGTAAATTCAACTATTTTTTCCCCTTTTTCCCCTTCGAAATGATTCCAGGTTGTATTATGAAAATAATTTTCCAAAACATCTTCATAAGTAATCTTTGCATTTCCAACATGCGAGGCATCTTTTATAAACAAGTCCTCACTATCATCTGAATGCAATATACTTCCCACCTGATCATCAACAGTATCCAACACTTCATTTACCTCTTTACATCCTGTCAGTAATGAAAGCATACTTCCTGCAAGAATAAACGTTACTATTTTTTTATGTTTCATACTACCGACCTCCCCTTTTTATCCCCCTTGCTATAAAGAAAATATATCTGCTTTTTTTATTATCATAATATCCACCAAATCTTCTGTATAAGCATAAGACCATTGTCTTATTTTTTACAAAAAGAGGGTACGA
Source organism: uncultured Lachnospiraceae bacterium (assembly GCA_902786205.1). Classification (GTDB taxonomy): domain Bacteria; phylum Bacillota; class Clostridia; order Lachnospirales; family Lachnospiraceae; genus CAG-411. The sequence continues at coordinate 13,516 of CADABQ010000022.1, forward strand.
TAGAAACTACATCATCATACCCTCTTTTTCCTGCAACTGGCTGACATTTTACAGTCCCTATAGCTTTGCGTCACAAGTTTTCACCTGCTTTGCCTTACTTATTTTTCCAATTTTTATGTTTTTAGTATATCATATTCTTTTTCTCTTTGCAACTATTAGCATAAGCGAATACAGCTATTAGCCTATTATATTATTTGTATATTTTCTGTATTATCTACTTATACTAATAGTTGTATTGTGGGGGGATTTACTTGAATTACGAATTACTTGGAAAAAAAATCAAAACGGAACGAAATAAACTTAACCTTACCCAGGAGCAATTAGCAGAATGTATAGACATTTCTACTGCTTATCTTGGTCAGATTGAACGTGGCGAACGAAAGGTTACTTTAGATAAATTACTTCCTATTGCTAATAGGTTAGGTGTTTCCATTGATTTTCTATTATCTGATTCACTTCCGAAACAGGAAGACTACTATATCAATATGGTTCGTCAATTATTTTCTAACAGAAGCACTTTAGAAAAAGAACTGGCAATAAACACAATTAAATTAATTTTCACCTATACACAAGATAAATTATGATAACGCGACAATATCAATTATTTCTTTACGTTTCAAAAGAGGCAACCACATAAAATGCGAATATGCCTCTTTTTTTCATTCTTTTCTTTTATACACATGACATAGTCAGTCATCTAAAAATCATTCCACACAAACATTATTTTCTACAAGCCTGTTTTCTCTTAACTCGTATCCAACAGGCAATCCTGTGGGTTTTTCGCCGCCAATTTATAACCAACAGTTCCTCCCATTTTTGTCAAGGATATTCGAAATCCGCTTCGCTACTTGCTCCTATAAAAGCGTATTCCCCTTTCACTTTATCCCATCAAGGAAAAATGCCCTTTATTTCCTCCGCAAAAATCAATTTTTTCAAGGCTACAATATAGGCACCCATACGATAGGTACAGGAATATTGTTCTACTGCCTCCTGGATCTCTGCAAACGACTGCGTCATCAGTTTTTCCAACATATCATTGACTTGATTTCGTTCCCAAGTTAATTCCTGTATGTTCTGTACCCATTCAAAGTACGATACGATAACACCACCGCTATTGGCAAAAATATCTGGAATTAACAGGATGCCTCTTTCTTTCAATATGGCATCTGCTTCTGTTGTAGTTGGTCCATTTGCAGCTTCTACGATATAACGGCATGCCAGCTTTGGTGCATTTTCTTCTGTAATCTGATTCTCCAATGCCGCAGGTACTAAAACATCGCAGGCACAGGTCAAAACTTCCGCATTGGTAATGTGTGTGATGTTAGGTGCCTCATACTCCTTTAATAATTTTCCCGTCTGCTCTACAAAATCCGAAATTACATCCATATCCAAACCATCTGCACAATAAATACCACCAGAAACATCACTAACCGCTACCACCTTTGCACCTCTATGATGAAAAATCCTGGCAGCATTGCTTCCTACATTTCCCATTCCCTGAATGGCTACCGTCGTCCCAGCAAGTTCTTTTCCAACTGTCTTTAACAAAAGTTTTGTGCTAATTACCACGCCTCGCCCAGTCGCTGAATTTCTACCTCTGGAACCACCAAGTTCAATTGGTTTTCCTGTTACAACGCCAGGACATGGCTTTCCCTGCAACTGGCTATAGGTATCCAACACCCATGCCATGGTCTGTGCATTGGTGTTTACATCCGGTGCTGGAATGTCCGTATCGGCTCCAATGATTGGTGCAATTGCAAAGGTATATCTTCTGGTAAGATTTCTTAATTCCCTTTTGGATAAAGTCTTGGGATCCACCTTCACTCCACCCTTTGCTCCTCCATATGGAATATTGGCAACGGCACATTTTAAAGACATCCATGTTGCTAATGCTTTTACTTCACTTAATGTACAATCCTCATGAAATCGAATTCCACCTTTAAACGGTCCCCGAATATTAGAATGTTGTACACGATAACCTTCAAACACCTTTACGGTCCCATCATCCATTTCCAAAGGTAAATACACCTTTGTCTCACGCTGTGGATTCTTTATAATATCAAACATGGTCTTATCTATTTTACCAACTTCCATGGCCTCTTCCATTGTTGCCACTACGTTCTCATACGGATCATATACTTTTGCCATAATCGTCGCTCCTTTTCCTGCAAATCTTTGTGTAACCTTTTATACTATTTTGCTTGAGGCAGGGACCTTGTTTCTTTATGTATCAAACTATAAAGTATCTTTTCGCCGGCTTTGGTTTTGACCTCTTACACACCCACATCTTATGCCCTCCTTTTTCTTCCGTCAATACTTTTTTAAAAGAGGAAATTTCTTTATTTTTTTCAGCCTGAAACTTTATTTTCTTTTGTCTTTTTATTCCTTCACTTTCAAAAAATAAGTCAAACAAATCTATTTATCTTTTTTCCAAAATGTACCACTAGAAATTTTTTCCTCCATTGCTATACTAAAATTAAGTAGAACTTTACAGACCTGTAACAATATGGAGGTGCGTAAATATGAAAAATAATGAATTAGATTCGATTGATAAACGAATTTTAGAAATCTTACAAAAAGATGCAAGAACCCCTTTAAAGGAAATTGCCAGGGAATCTTATTTAACTGCTCCTGCTGTTTCCACACGCATTGCACATCTGATTGAAAAAAATTATATTACTGGTTTTCATGCTACTCTAAATCCAGAGTTGCTTGGATACCATATTAAAGCATTTATAAATCTAGAAGTTGCTCCCAACGATAAAAAAGAATTCTATCCATATATCAAAAAATGTCCCAATGTCATTGAATGTAACTGTGTAACCGGAGATTACTCCATGCTGCTGGAAGTACAATTTTGTACAACCAACGATCTGGATCAATTTATTGGCGAATTGCAAACATTTGGGCGCACAAAAACCCTTATTGTATTTTCTACTTCTGTAGAACATCGTGGAGTGCAAGTATTCTAAATAATTCATCTCCTTCTACATCCTTCTTTTATTTCAATAATTTACCGGTATACTTATGTGTCATTTTTGTGTTATATTGTCCGTGTTACTGCTAACAATCACAGTTTTATCTTTCAGAATATGGCTGTGATCTATTTTTATTACAACGGAAACTCCGCAGAACAATGATTTTGTTTCCCAAGCGGCTCAACTGGTAAATGTAAAACGTGCCAAAGCTAGACTTTCTCCTGTCACATTGGATACCACCTTATCCAAAGCCACGCAGGTCCGTGCCAAAGAAACGGTAAGTTACTTTTCCCACACCCGTCCAAACGGAAGTATCTTTTCCAGTGCAATTACAGAACAGGGCATTTCTTTTCGTGGTGCAGGAGAAAATATCGCATATGGACAGAAAACACCACAAGAAGTTATGAATGGCTGGATGAACAGTGCAGGACACCGTGCTAATATCCTGAATGCTAACTTTACTAAAATTGGTGTAGGATATTATCAGCAAAATAGTGTAAATTATTGGACACAATTATTTACTTATTAAATTTAACATAGCACTAAATTTTTAATTATTCGCTAAATCGTTTTATTACGGTTACCCATTTTTCATTGCCAATTATCTCAATGATATAATTTTCCAAAAAATAGCATTATTAAAAATTTATTGACAATCTGATATCTGTACTATATAATTAAATTCATAATAAAAACGAGGAAGTTTATAGAGACATAAACTTTCTCGTTTTTTATTTATGCGAACAACAAATCAAGATTTTATAAATGCGTAAGAAAATCTACTGCCATTAGGCGGTGGGTACTCTTACACACAAGTCTTGAGGACTGTCGCATTCACTTTGGAAACTCACAAAACATTTTTGTAGTTTCTTTTTGCACCTCCATGCCAGTGTGTAACCCGATAACGTAGTTTTAGGAACCTAACAAAAACAATTTACTATTGTCAAAGATGCAAGTACGTGAAAACTATTTGCGCTGATTTAAAAGGAGGATGAAGCAAATATGAAAAAACACAATTTAATTAAGAAAGAATTTGCCGCATTTGCATTGTCAACTGCTATGGTATTTTCTATGTTCCCTGCAATAACCCCTGCACCAATTGCTAATGCTGCAACTGCTGCCACAGAGGCTTCCAATAGCAAAAAAGTTACTACCGCAGAGGATGACCTAGAAAATATTTTTACAACAATTGACTTGATGGATGCCAGTATATCCGAGCTTAGTTCCGCAATGGAAAAAGGTGAGTTGACTGCTGTACAGTTGGTACAAATGTATCTTGATCGAATTAACGCTTATGATAAGTCTTTAAACCTAAACTCCATCATTTCCATAAACCCTGACGCTTTAACAGAAGCTGCTAAGCTAGATCAGCTAAAAGCAGAAGGAAAAATCAAAGGAAAGCTTCATGGTATTCCTATTATCGTAAAAGATAATTACGATGTAGCAGGAATGGCAACTACTGCTGGTTCCGCTTCTCTTGCAAATTCCATTGCACCAGATGATTGCTATGTAGTAAAAAAATTAAAAGAACAGGGCGCTATTATATTAGCAAAAGCAAATATGTCCGAGTTTGCATCCAGTGGTTCTGACTCACGCTCCACACTTGGAGGCACCGCACATAATCCGTATGATACTACACGTTCCTCTGCAGGTTCTTCTGGTGGAACAGCCGTTGCAGTTACTTGTAATTTTGCAGCCGCAGGTTTAGGAACCGATACTGGTTCTTCCATTCGAAGACCATCCTCTTTTAACAACTTATACGGCATCCGTCCATCAAAAGGGCTAACTTCCATTGATGGCGTAATTCCACTAAATGCAGACCGGGATGTAACAGGTCCTCTTTGTAGAAGTGCAGAAGATTTAGCTATTATGTTAGAAGGAATGGCTGGAACCGATCCTGCTGACAGTTATACTGCTGATGCAAATAATTTAATTCCATCTGGTGGTTATACTTCTAACCTGACTAGTAACAGCCTAAAAGGAAAGAAAATCGGTTACCTTTCCAACTCATTTGGATATTCTGTATTAAACACAGGAGAAGTTGCTACAGGAAGCGCAGTATCCTTGGATAACAAAATTAGTGGTATGGTTACAAAAGCAAAAAGTAACTTAGTAAAAGCTGGAGCAACACTTGTAGATGTATCAAACTTAATTCCAGAAACATTGATTACCAGCCTTAGACAAAAAACCAGCTACAGTGTATTTGAATGGGATATGAATGAATATCTTGCTTCCCTTGGTGAAAATGCTCCATGTAAAACAGTAAAAGATATTATGAATACAGGATTAGGTGTGAATTATATTAACATTAACGTAAAAAATCCTGCTAATTCTCTATCTGAGATGACAAATCCACGTACAACAGAGGATTGGAATACTTGCTGGAATAATATGTTGAATTTCCGAACAACAATAAGCAAGATTTTAAAGGATAATGGCATTGATGCTGTTATTTATGTTTCACAAACCGATGTATCCAATGTGCAGGAGGAAAATGCAAACCTAGCAAAAACAACTGTCAATAAAAATAATGCTGCAAGCTACATAAACTATTTTGGACCTGTAGCAGGACTTCCTGACATGATGATGCCTATGGGCTTTGCAAAAACAGATGCCGCAAATGGTTATACCGAAAAAATGCCTTTAGGTATGTCAATGTTTACAAGCTACGGAAATGAAGAAACCTTATTTGAAATTGCATACGCATACGAACAACAGGCAGGAAGCAGTATCAGAAAAGCACCAAATAGTGTTCCAGCTTTAAAAGATGAAAATGTAAATGCTTATCTGGATAATCTTATGGACGCCGTTTACAGTATCGATTACGACAAATATACGGTATATCCAGAAGCAAAGATAAAGAAAATGTATAGCAAATATGATGCGGCTGAAAAAGTAAATACCAATGATATCTATGAGACTTATGATGCTGCATACGATTTAGCTGTTGCCTATGACTCTGTTTTAACTGCTTTAAATGGAAGGGAAAAAGTAGAAACACCAACTGTCAGCAAACCTGCTAAAGCAAAAATTTTGAGCGTAAGCAGAACAGCCTCTAACAAGAAGATAACAATAACAATGCAAAAACAGAAGGAAATTGCAGGATATAAAATTCAATATTCTACATCTAAGAATTTTACTTCTCCAACAACTAAAACAGTTACTTCTTCCACTGTCAAAAAAGCAGTAAACAAGCTGAATGCCAAAAAGACTTATTATGTTCGAGTACGTGCATATAAAACTTCAAATACCAAAAAGATCTATGGTGCATGGTCAGCAATTAAAAAGATTTCTATTACTAAGTAAAACATGCATCGGTAAAAAACGAGCAAGAAACGCTCCATAATGAATGTATAAACTAGCCTATAGTTTTTTGAAAGAGTAAGCTTACTTAAACTATTTCAAAAACTATAGGCTATATAATTGAGGAACAAAGTGGACAAGTCCACTTCAACTTCCTGTATCCCTCACTCATGAGGGACTTGCTCCACTTTACGTACCAGATGCGGGTTGCACGCTTTTTGCCCCCTCTTCCTTTCGCATCTGTGCAAATCCACGCGGAGCATTTTTACTTTATAGGACGCATTTCCCTATAAAGTAAAAAGCAGGCATCTTTTTTCAGATGCCTGCCTGTTCTGTTTCTATTTTGTATCCTTACAAAATCTTTTCTACTACCCCATTGTAGTTTCTTCTAAAATCTTTCTTATTCAATTTTCCTCTGGCTGCCTTTGGCTTTCAACATACACCCCAATAACAGCCATGCTTTTTATATGATAACTCATATCCCATAAATGCATTGGAAAATGAGTATCCATCCAAACTATATGCCGTCATACTAAAACATAACAGACATGAGCAAGGTTATGGAAAAAAAGCATAACACCGTAGTCACCATAATCCCTCTGGACAATAACTCTGTGTCCTCTCCAACCTTTTCTGCCTGTATAAGTGGTAGATTTGCCACAGGCATTGCTGCCATCAAACAAAACGCCTGTACCATTTCTGTTGGGAAATGCAACGCTTTTAACAATACCACCAAAACAATCGGTACCAGCAGCATACGGATTACAATGTAAATCCAAATACTTTTTTCTTTTAGTTCCTCCTCAACGGAAGACTTGGCAATAGACACACCTAACAACGCCATAGATAAAAAAACTGTAGCGTTTCCAAGGTAAATAATGCTATTGGAAAGTACCGCTGGAAGTTTCAGATCAAACCAGAATATCACCAATGTCAAGAGTGCCATAATCGTGCCCAGAGAGAAAATCTTTTTTAAATCGATTCGTTCCTCTTTTCCACCCAATACAGTTACTCCATGGGTATAAAAAAGCAGGCAATACATCACATTACACACAATGACATACAACATAGCACTGTCGCTTAGTACAGCCCTTCCCACAGGGATTCCAATGAAGCCTACATTTGTGTATACAGTCATTACATTATAAAATTTTTCTTCCGATTTTTTGATAGGCAACAGTTTGGGTATTACATATCCTAATACACATAAACAAGCATACAATCCAATACCTACGCAAATGGCATTTAACAAATCCTTATGGGTTGTTGTGATATTCCCAGATAACACACAAGACATAATCAATGCCGGATTCACAATATCCATCACGATAACCGACAATTTTTTTGCCGTATTTTCATCTATAATATCTTTCTTCTGTAAATAGACACCCACTAACACTAAGATTGCAATGACTGCCATTTGTTGCAAAATCACAATTGTACTCATAACTGATTTTATTCGCCTCCTACATGCGAGCGAATGCAGCTAATATGAAGCTGCATAGCCTCAAGCAATTGCTTTTCATTTTTATTTTTTAGTGCCTGAATAATATTCAAATGCTCCTGGTTCGCACGTTCCCGGTGTTCTCTTCCTTCTGACAAAAATTGCTCTCGATTAGCCATTTTATTAAGCGTACCTGTCATAATAGATAGCACCCTGTTATGGGTACAGATAGAGAGTGCCAGATGAAACTTTGCGTCATACAAAATAAATTCATCTGGCTCCTCTATATATTCTTTCAGCCGTTCATACAATTCTTCCAACACCGCAATATCCTTTTGTGTCACTCTCTCAATCAACATAGGAATCATAGCTGTCTCCATCAGTTCTCTGGCTTCCAACACATCTACCTGTGTAACGCGACTGGTATCCAGCGTACCCTGAATCTTATCTATGGACAATCTATCATTCATTTGATTCACAAAGGTCCCTTTCCCATACTCCGTACGAACCAAGCCTTTTTCATTTAATAATTTAATTGCTTCCCGGATAACGGTTCTACTCACCTGATATTCTACCGCAAGTTTCCGCTCCGATAACTTCATATTTTCTTGCAGTATTCCTTCCTGAATCTTCTTAATCAGGCTGTCAGATACTTGCATATATAATAATTCTGACATACACATCCCTCTTTTCTTTCTCCAGGCTACAAACGATATATCTATCACACGCAGAATCGTTCTGCCAGAAGTGTTTATAAAGTGACTAGATACAGGAAATAGCAAAAGGATTTTCCTTTTTCATGCACTTTGTTTTCATTATAACCGATTTTATAGGAAATGTGTAAAACTGTTTTTTCATAACAATCTTTTCATAACATTATTATTTACGACTTTCTCCGATCCATTCAGAATATCCAAATCATTCATATGTAACCTCTTTATTTACAATATTAGTAGGTCTTTGTTCCAACTTCTTTGATAACCGCTGTGCAAGATGTTCCAAACACCTTCTCCTTCCTTCATAGAAAGCATCCTCCGACATAAAAGCTGCATGCGGTGTTAAAATACAGTTCTCCAATCCAAATAATTCACTGGTTTCTGTTGCTTCATCTTCGATTACATCAATTGCTGCTGCCTGTATTTCTCCCTCTTTCAATGCTTTTACAAGTGCAGGCTCATCCACAACCGAACCTCTTGCCGTATTGATGAAAAATGCTGTTTTCTTCATTTTCTTAAATTGTTCTTCCCCCATCATATGATAGGTAACACCCTCAATCAATGGACAATGCATGGATACAAAATCAGATGTCTCCAACAATTCATCCAACGTTTCCGCCTTTTCACATCCATATTCTGCTAAAAATTCTTTTGTTTTTGTAGGTGCATATACTAAAATTTTCAACCCAAGAGACTGCAACATTGGTACCATTCTTTTTGGAATCTCACCAAAAAACACCATACCAAATACCTTGTCTTTTAATCGGTAAGTCTTATAGCCTAACAATGGGTCCCATTTTCCACTCTGTACTGTGCGGTCAAAAAAGGTAATTTTTCTTGCAAGATCAATGGCAAATCCCACCGAATGCAACGCCACTTCATCTGCACAAAATCCCGGAATATTTGTAACACAAATATGGTGCTCGGTAGCTGCGTCAATATCTACACAGTTATAGCCAATACTTTGCAGCGATACAATCTTAAGCTCTGGAGCCATGTCCATCACTTCTTTTGTTACCTGTTCATATTCTACTACAAGTCCCTCGGCACCTGTATCACGTACATATTCTCCGAAGGTCTTTTTATATTCTTTATCCTTAATTTCAATCAACTCTAAATCATCAATGCCCCATTCCTTCAAAAGTGCATTTTCATAATCCAAATTGTCATCAATGTTAAAATATAATACCTTAGCCATAAGCAGTTCCTCCTTTTTGCCTCTATTACTCTAGGTGATTGCGAAATTTTACAATACAGCCCCCCAACTACTCTTCCAGACAAAATTTTATCTTAACCATCTGTGCCAGTGCTTCTGCTGTGCCATTAATGCCGAATATATCACTATTGATCAGCAAATCCAGATGTTGTGGATCTCCGGGAGCAAAACCGGCATAATGCAGATGATATGCCTTTCTTGCTTTATCTACTTTCTTTATTGTTCTTTTGGCTGCCTCCTGATCCATGCGAAGAATATCCACACAATTGCGGTATCTTGCCTCATATGGTGCATAAATATGAACCCGCAAGCAATTCTTTTCATTTTCAAACACATAATCTCCACAACGTCCTACAATAATACAAGAACTCTTGTCTGCAACTTCACGGATAATTCTGGTCTGCTCATGGAATATCTGATCCTGCTGCTCCGTTGCCTCGTTTCCCAAAGGATAACTCATATTAAAGAAACGGTTTTTTACACTTTCTTCCTTATCCTTAATAACCGATACCGGAAGTCCTAAATTCTGTGCTGTTTTTTCTACAATGTCTCTATCATAAAATTCGATTCCCAAAAGTTCAGCCAGACGCTTTGCAATGGGACGTCCCAAACTTCCAAATTCTCTGGAAATCGTAATAATGTATCTCTTCTCCATCCCAATTCCTCCTTTTTCTTATGATAATTTCTGATTGCGAAACTCCATTTACTTTGAAACTTTTTTTGCACAACTTACATAGCAACACAAGGCATATTTTCGATGTCTTTTACAAACTTTCTTCTAAAATTTTATATCCCAGTTCTTCTGTAAATGGAATTGGATTCATCCAAAGCAACCGATACCCCATAGTACCCTTTACAATTTCCGGGAACATATCCTTTGTGACTTTAAGGCTGGTAATATTATCTGGGATCCCAATTTCCGCATTGATTTCTGCTATTTTTTTACCTGCTGCCTGTGCCGCCTCTTCCGTAGTCATCTCACTGGTATCCACACCCAACAAAGCCGCAATATCTGCAAATTTTTCTATATCGCCCTTATAGTTATACTTCATAACCTTTGGTAACAGAATTGCATTGGTAATACCATGTGGTGTATGTGCCACGCCTCCCATAGACTGGGAAATTCCATGTACCGCCCCTAATCCTCCATTTGCCATGGTTATAGCTGCCATTGTACTTGCCTGTGCCATCATCATGCGACTTTCCAGATTTTCCGGTTCTTTTACGGCAATTGGCAAATGCTTTGCGATGATTGCGATGGCTTTTCTTGCATACATTTCCGTGAATACACTGGAATTTTTTGAAGTATAAGATTCAATCGCATGGGTCATGGCATCCATTCCGGTTCCTGCCGTTACAGATGCAGGCATTCCTTTTTGCATCAGTGGATCTAAAATTGCCACTTTTGCATATAAATTTGGATGCGTACAGGAGAGTTTGATATGTTCCTCTGTATCTTCTATTACGCTGGCACAGGACACCTCCGATCCACTTCCTGCTGTGGTTGGAATACAAATTAGTGGTACAGATGGATATTTTGGTGTTCTAGACCCTCCAAAGAGATATTCCTTTATTCTGCCCTCATTATTTTTCAACATACATACTGCCTTAGCCGTATCCATTGGACTTCCACCGCCCACTGCAATGACCAGATCATATGCTTTTTCTCTCACCTGGGCTGCCAGATTATCAATCAACTCCATGGGAGGTTCCGGTATGGTATCTGAAAAAATATCGAATGAAATTCCCTGCTCCTTCATAGATTCTGTCATTGCCAAAAACGCATCTGTTTTTGCAACAACACCATCTACAATGACCAGTACAAGACTTGCATGAAACAGTTCTACCCATTTATTTAATTTCTGACTTTCTCCAACTCCTGTCACAATCTTGATTGGAGAATAAAACTCAAATTCCGTTCTCATCTATTTTACCTCCTCAAATATTCCTTCCTGTGTATTTGTCATATGAAACAACTTTCTTCGTCTTCTTGCGATTGGAACACCAGGTTGCAAATATCTTCCAGCCCTCTTCTCCAATAGACGAAATGCTTGCTCAAAAACAATAAAAATAACCCAGTAACAAATTGCACAAACAATATAGCATTCTAAAAATCTCTGACTCATAGTAGCATAGTTTCTTGCTTCTCCCATCATTTCCATGATAGTTACCATACAAGCGAGAGAACTTGCCTTTAATAAGTTTACAAAATGATTTCCAAAGTTTGGTATGGCAATTACTACACATTGTGGAATAATAATTCTAGTCATCTTCTGCCATGCCGTAAATCCACCTGCATCGCAAGCTTCCCATTGTCCCTTCGGAATGGTATGTAATGCTGTGGTAATCATGTCACACATATATGGTGCATAGGATAATGCCAACGCAAATACTGCAAAGATATAGGTCGGTGGTTTCCGAATATCATAGGTATAAAATGCAAATAAATGATCGATACCTCCCATAATTCCATCAATAGCCGTATGGAACACATATAAGAAAATCAAAATAGGGATTCCTTTTAAAAACGAACATAACACAGAAAAAAGCATTCGAACCGGGGTCCATTTACTCAACACACCAAAGCTTAACAAAATTCCTAGAAGTAAAGCCAGCAATACAGACCACAATGTCAAACTTAACGTAGTCGGAACTCCAGCTAATACTTTTTCCAAACAAGTTCTATATACTTCCATAAGTCACACCTCCTATCCTTTTGCTGCAAAAAGTTTCTTTGTTTGCATTGCGGGATTTCCTTTATTGAGCCTTCTCGTTACCAAATTGGAAACAAATAAAATAAGTAATCCCATAATCCAGAAAATCACTCCTACTGTTATGTACAGTTCTAACTGTCCAACTCCATAATTGTTTTTTACCAATTGCTGTGCCTTTCCCAGAATATCATAGACTCCAATTACCGCTGCAATAGAAGTATTTTTCATAAGTTCCAAAGACATATTTGTAAGATTAGGCAAGGCACTGGCCGCTCCCTGCGGCAATATAACTCTTCGAAAAGTCTGTAACGGTCCCATTCCCAAACTCTGTGCTGCTTCAATCTGCTTATAATCCAAAGCAATATATGCGGAGCGAAAGATTTCTGCAAAAAACGCTGCCATATTTAAGGAAAAAGAAATTAAAGCATAAATGATGGGATCCCATGTATTCGTACTTATGCCATTGTCATTGCAAATAAGGGGTATCCATATAAAAATTAACAAAAGCTGTACCATCATCGGCGTTCCTCGCATAAAAGATATAAAAACACTGGATAGTCCTTTTAACAACGGATTTTTTCCAATCTTTGCCCATGCGAGAAAAAAGCCTAATATTGCAGCAATGAAAACAGATATTACTAACATATAAAGTGTTGTCGGCAAAGATTCCAACAAAGCCGGCAAATACTTCCATACAATTTCCAAAGACTTTTTCATAATCTCACCTCCGCATATCCCCTACCTGAAACACAAGTGTTCCAGGTAGGCAATCAAACTTTTCTACTTCTCATACCAATTGGCATTCTCGGCTGTATAACCATCATAGTCAAACAAAGAATCCGTATCCTTCGCTGTCTCAAAGTAATCTGCACCCAGATACTCTTCTGATAACTTCTTTAAAGTTCCATCCTTATATAATTCTACGGTTGCTTCATTTACTGCCTCTCTAAAATCTGTCAATGACTTATTGATTACACAAACACAGGCTGCTGCTGTAATTGGATCCGAACAAAATGTGGTATCCTTTAACTCTGGTTTTGAGTTAAGCAAGTCCTTATACATAGATTCTCCACCAAACCAACAGTCATACTGTCCCTTGATGACCGCTTGTACTCCATCCAAGTAAGGAATATACTCGGATGTAGGATCTTGTTTATACTTTACATCCGGATATTGTTTTGCCATATCACTAAGTGCCACTGACAATCCATCATTTGGTGGGTTTGGAACTAATGACTTTCCATCCAAATCTTCAAACTTTGTAAAGCTATCCTCTTTTCTGGAAATCAAGTTGATCGGATAATAACTTTCTGGAATACTTAACAAATAATTTTCTGCTCTTGCAGGTGTAACAAAGTGTGCTGAAACTGACATTGCATAGGTTCCTGCCTGGATTGCTGCAGGAGCCGCATCTGCACTGGCAGCTACATATTCAAACTTATAATCTTCCAGCTTTTCATCCAACGCCTTCATATATTCATAATCATAACCTTGGAACTGTCCTTTTTCATCGGTATATGTATAAGGTGCCATTGCGTCTAAGACAGCAACCGTTACGGTATACGTTCCGTCTCCATTATCCTTTAAGCCTGCAATACTCTTGGAAGAAGATTTTGACCCCGTAGAACTATCATTACCACTTCCTTTTCCACAGCCTGATAAACAACCAATCACCATTGCCATCACTAAAAATGTAGTTATCGCTTTTCTTACAAACACTCTTTTTCTCATAAGCGTATCCTCCTTTTGTTTAAGCATTAATACGTGCTAAAAATTCCTGTGTACGTTCTGTTTTTGGATGATCAATTACCTCCTCCGGAGTTCCATCCTCTACCACTACCCCACCTTCCATAAAGATCACGCGGGTTGCAGCTTCCTTTGCAAATGCAATTTCATGCGTTACAATCATCATAGTAATTCCTGTCTTTGCAACTTTACGAATACAAGAAAGCACCTCCCCAACCAATTCTGGATCAAGCGCTGAAGTAGGCTCATCAAATAGTAACAAATCCGGTTCCATCACCAACGCTCTGGCAATTCCTACTCGTTGTTGCTGTCCACCAGATAACTGCGATGGATAAAAATCCTTTTTTTCTAAAAGACCAACATCTGCTAAAGCCTTTTCCGCTTTTTTTCTAGCTTCCTCCTTATGCATCTTCTTTACAACAACAAGACCTTCCATAACATTTTCTACTGCTGTTCGATTACGAAACAGATTGTATTGCTGAAATACCATAGCTGTTTTTCTTCGTAAATTTCGAATTTTCTTTTTACTCTTTTCTTTTGCACCTACTGTATAAGCATTTACAGTAATACTGCCTTCATTGGCCTGTTCCAAGAAGTTAATACAGCGAAGCATAGTCGTTTTTCCAGAACCACTTGGTCCCAGGATTACAACCACTTCTCCTTTATTCACTTCAATGTTCACACCATTCAACACGTTGTTGTCTCCAAAATGCTTATACACGTTTTTAATGGATAACATTCTCTCTTCTGGCATCTTACATTCCTCCAATCTGTTTCGCCTTCTCTCCGAGAAGGAATTGGGATAATACATCTGCTTTTTCAAAATACCTGTTGTCAAGCGGATATTCGCAATTGAAGCAGGGGACTTACTTGATTCGATTAAAAAGCAAAAAGGACGCTATCTTCACTAGAAGAATAGCGCCCTTGCTAACGAATCAATCTAACTGGTCTAACCAGTTGTCCTTGAATGCATTCAATATAGCATGGTTTATTTTTGCTGTCAATACGTTTTTTTTGGTAATTTTCCCCTCTCCATCTTTGTTTTTTCTATATTTAAAGCTTTCCCATTACAATTCTCCCAATACTTCATTCCAAATCTTTGGAATCCTTGCAATTGCAAAGTCTACAAAACTTTTTGCTGCTGGAGATAATTTTTTATAACTTTTCATTCCAATTCCCATATCCCGATAATAAGGCGGGTCTACCGGAATGCATTCCACCTTATAATGGTATCCAGTACAGATTAGTTGGGTCAGTATACTCAATCCTAATTTGTTTTCCACCATGGATAAAATCGTATGGTCATCTAACACCGAATAATTATATTTTGGTGTAATTCCCGAACACTCTAATGCATTATGAATATCAAAATCATTTCCATCTGCAGAAAGAATAAAGGGCTGTCCTTCAAAGCTTTCCATCGGGAAGTTTCGTTTATGATCTAATGCATATCCTTCTGGCAATACAGCTACCAGTGGATCTTTCCCATATGAAAAAAAATCCATTGTTCTGGCATACGGACGACTGATAAAAGCAAAATCTATCTCATTGCTGTCAATCCAGCTTAAAATATTTTCCGCACCACCCTCCCGAATATCGATAATCAGATTAGGGTGAAGTTCTTTAAATTCCCGTAATATCATTGGCAACAAATGTATGGATACACTGGAGTAGGCTCCAATCGTCATCTTTCCATACTCTAGTCCTTTGATACTATAAATCGTTTGTTCCAGTCTTTCTTGTATCCTCATCAATTCCCGCATGGTGGGAAGTAACAATTCTGCTGCCGGAGTCAGTGTAACTCCATATTTTTCTCGAAAAATAACAGGAAAACCTAATTCTTCCTCTATTTTTTTTAATATGTGGCTAGCTCCTGGCTGAGAATACCCCAACCGTTCTGCTGTTCTTGTTATATTTTTTGTTTCTGCAAGGTCCAGTAGCAATTCATATTCTTGAAAATCCATATTCAACACATCCTTACCTCATGTTCTGTTGCTATCATACCGATTTTTGTTTTTGCTGTCAATCCAGATATTCATTTTGTTTATATCTACTATTAGTTTTTAGAAGTTTACTTATCTCTCAATGTGCCGTATGATAAGGACATCCAAACGAGATACCACAGAATGGTTCTCGAAGAGATTACTTAAGTTTAAAACAGAAAACACATCAAAGGAGGTCGGTTCATATGCCAATGAAATTTGAGGACTATAAAAAATATTTAAGTCCTGTCTTCTACAAGCAGACAAACTTAGTTGCAAAATCTGCCAGTGGTTGTTATTTGACAGATGTAAACGGAGACAAATATTTAGACTTTGTACAGGGTATTGCAGTAAATGCAATGGGACACAATTATCCGCCCATTGTGAAAGCTATTCAGGAACAGGCCGGTAATCTGGTCAATGCTTCCTTTAACCTGGTAAATTATGAGTCCACCTTAACACTTGCCAAGGAGCTTGCCGGTGTCACCCCCAAAGGGTTAGACTCAATCTTCTTTACCAATGGTGGTGCAGAAGCAACCGACAGTGCATTAAAACTTTCTATGTCCTATACGGGCAGAAGTGCTGTAATCGCCTTTATGGGTTCCTTCCACGGAAGAACGGTTGGTGCTACCTCGATTACAGGCTCCAATTCAAAATATCGAAAGCACTACAATCCATTGATGGGAAATGTTTATTTTTCTCCCTATCCAAGTAAAGACCTTTGCCCAGAGGGAATGCCCGCAGAAGAACGCGCTGATTATTGCTTATGGGAATTAAAAAAATTATTGCAATATATTGTATGGCCGGAAGATGTTGCCTGTATCTATATGGAACCGGTCATGGGCGAAGGCGGATACGTGGTGCCGGATAAAAAGTTTGTACAGGGTGTTGCAGACATTTGCAAGCAGTACGGCATACTTTTGATTTTTGATGAAATCCAATCGGGCTTTGGTCGTACCGGTAAAATGTGGGCCAGCCAGCATTTTGATGTTGTTCCTGATATTATGACCGTGGGAAAGGCAATTGCAGGAGGACTTCCAATGAGTGCTGTTATTTCTACTCCTGAAATCATGGACAAGTGGCCAATTGGTACACACGGTACAACTTTCGGAGGAAATCCAGTTGCTGCCGCCGCAGGATGTGTAGTACTGGAACAGTATAAGGATGGCATCCTTTTGAAAAATGTGAATGAAATGGGTGCCTATCTAAAGGAAAAACTTACAGGCTTGATGGAAAAGTATCCTTGTATTTCCGATGTTCGTGGAGTTGGTTTAATGATTGCCATTGAATTTTCCCATGAAGATGGCTCTCCTGCACAGGATATCTGGGTAGATGTCAAGGCAAGGATGTTAAAGCGACATATGCTGACCCTAAACTGTGGTGTACACGGAAATGGAATGCGTTTTGCCACTCCATTAAACGTCAAAAAGGAAGAACTGGACGAAGGACTTGCTATTTTAGAAGATTCGATTAAGGAAATGTACGCAGAAAAGAAATAGAACATAATTTATAGAACAAATAAACCAATTGGATTCATGTCCGCATGGCTCTTCATGAATCACGTAAGCACAAAGCCATGCAGAAAAGAGGTATATTATGAGAGCACAGATTACATCAGAAAAATGCGGAGAATGTCATGGACCATACGCTTTAGGCGTAAAAATGGGAAATATTATTTTTACAACTCAGATTGGAACCGATGTCACTGGTGAAATGGTAGCAGGCGGTATGAAGGAACAGACAAAGGCAACCATGGAAAATGCTAAGGCTGTTTTGGAAGCTGCTGGTGCTTCTATGGATGACATTGGAAAAGTTACCATTTATATTAAGGATATTTCTCTTATTCCAGAAATGAACGAAGTCTATAAGACTTACTTCCCAGAAGGTAACTTCCCTGCAAGATGCTGTACACAGTGTGTAGATATGGTAGATGGATGCCTGGTAGAGATGGAATTCGTTGCCGTAACGGAATAATAGGTATTTGGAAGATTACCTTAGTCAAGCGGATATTCGCAATCCGCTTCCCTACTTCGGTTAAACAATAAACTAGCAAAGGCGCTGGATGGTATCAAATTCCATCCAGTCCTTTTTACATAAGGAGGAAATGCTATGTGCCTAAGAGTGGATCATCATGTAATTTTGGATTGCACCCATGTCGGTGATGAAGTAGAAATCACCGTAGATGGCAAGGTAATAAAAGCCTACGAAGGCGAACCGATCTTGGCTGCAATCCTAAATGCAGGAATCAAAATAAATCGTTACACAGTAAAAAGGAAAGAACCTCGTGGCTTATTTTGCGGAATTGGACAATGCACAGACTGTGCGATGGTCGTAGATGGCAAAGCAAATGTTCGTACATGTATTACCCCAGTCAAAGCTGGTATGGTAATCAAAACACAAGATGGATTAGCAAAGGGGGAATAGATTATGCTCGAAAAAGATGTATTAGTAATTGGTGCCGGTCCTGCCGGATTGGCTGCTTCAATAGAAGCTGGAAAATATGGTGCCTCCGTTCTTCTTGTGGACTTAAATATGCAGCCTGGAGGACAACTATTTAAGCAGATTCATAAATTCTTTGGTTCCAGTGCCCATCGTTCCGGTACCAGAGGTTATGATATTGGAAAACAGCTTTTAAAGGAAGCAGAGGAATCAGATGTAGAAATTTGGATGCAAAGCACCGTAATCGGTATCTTCCCAGGAAATAAAATTGCCATAGAAAAGGGATTAGACAGTGGTGAGAAAGAAATGGTTACTATGCAGGCAAAAAAAATTATCATTGCCACAGGAGCATCTGAAAACGCAATCCGATTTAAGGGTTGGACTACCCCTGGTGTTATGGGTGCGGGAGCTGCACAGACTATGATCAATGTAAATCATGTAAAACCAGGACAAAAGATTGTAATGCTTGGCACTGGTAATGTAGGACTGATCGTTTCCTATCAGCTTATGCAGGCTGGCTGTGATGTGGTCTCTTTAATCGAAGCCGCACCTAAAATTGGTGGATATGCGGTACATGCTGCTAAAATTCGTCGTGCAGGCGTTCCAATCCGTTTGCAGCATACCATTATAGAAGCGAAAAAGGGAGCAGATGGCTGTGTTTGTGGTTGTGTCATTGCTCAAGTAGATGAGCATTTTCAACCGATTCCAGGAACAGAGGAAACCATTGCATGTGATACCATTGCACTGGCTGCAGGATTAAAACCTACTATGGATCTTGTAAAACTGGCCGGTTGTAAACTTACTTTTAATGGTCCATTTGGCGGTTATATTCCATTACACAATGAACGGATGGAAACCTCCTGTGAAGGTGTGTTTGTTGCAGGAGATACTACAGGTGTAGAAGAAGCCAATACTGCTTTAGAGGAAGGAAAAATTGCTGGTATCAGTGCTGCTGAAGATTTAGGACTTCTCACTGCTGACGCAGCATCTGACAAGCGGGCAGAAATCTGGGATCGTCTACATTCCCTTCGCCTTGGCCCATTTGGAGAACGACGTATGATAGAAAAAGAAGTGGTTATGGATGAGTACAAAGAACGGATTGGTACTCCATCACCAATTCAGTAAGGAGGAACAAGCTATGGCATTGATCAATACAGGATATTTAGAATATGAAGAATTAGAAAGCATTCAAACACTTCCCAGTGATGAGCGTTATGCCGAGGGACCGGTAGCAATTATCGAATGTGTACAGGAAATTCCCTGTAATCCCTGTGAAGCAGCCTGTCATTTCGGTGCAATTAAAATTGGAGAACCTATCACAAAACTTCCAACTTTAATTGGAGAAAAATGTGTGGGCTGTGGTATGTGCGTAGCACGCTGTCCCGGTCTTGCAATTGTCGTGGTAGACAAGACTTTTACAGATACTACTGCAACCGTTGCTTTTCCTTTTGAATATTATCCAACCCCTGTCGTTGGAGAAGAACGAAATGCAATGAATCGAAAAGGAGAAATTGTCTGTAAAGGCAAAATCGTCAAAGTCGTAAATCCAGCCTCCTACGATCATACGCCTGTCGTAACAGTAGAAATTCCAAAGGAATTTGCAGATGAAGTAAGAACAGTAGAACGTATTTAACATGAGCAAGTAGCAGAGCGGATTGCGAATATCCGTTTGACTGCTTTTTATACAAAGACAGAGAAAACAAGATACCATACGCTATTTTCATATAGAATAGATTGGAGGAATGAACCATGAGTGCTGAATTGACAGATGATATGATTGTATGTCGCTGTGAAGAGGTCACAGTTGGAGAAATAAAAGAAGCCATCCGAGAAGGTGCAAGAGACATTGTTGGTGTAAAACGAAGAACCCGCGCAGGAATGGGCCTTTGTCAGGGTCGTACCTGTGAAAAGTTAGTACAACAGCTTTTGGTGCAGGAATTAGGAATTAGTCCAAAGGAAGCCGGTACTTCTTCTGCAAGACCGCCAGTTCGGCCTGTTACCTTCGGAGAATTAGCAAAGGGGGAGGTATTATGATGAAGAAAGAATATGATGTAGTCGTAATCGGTGCCGGTGCAATCGGTACCAGTGTTGCTTATCACCTGGCAAAAGCAGGATACTCTACTGCAATCCTGGAGCGTGGCGATATTGCCAGCGGTTCTTCCAGTCATTGTGATGCAGTTGCCCTGATTTGTGATAAGTTGCCTGGTATTGATACCAAAATGGGCCAGGCAAGTATTGATTATTTTGCAGAAATCGCCGAACAGTTCGAATATGACTTTGAATATGTTCCAAAAGGATGTCTCTATGTCTGTGAAACACAGCCAGAGTTTGATGCTGCTTCTGAATACTGTGCAAAACAAAATGCAGATGGCTACAAACTTCGCATGGTAGGCAGAGAAGAACTTTGCAAAATGGAACCACACATTGCAAAAGATTTGGCAGGTGCCTTGTATACACCAGAAAGTGGTGCCATTGCCGTAAGTCCATATAAATTGTGCTTCGCTTTTATCCACGAAGGAAGAAAGTATGGATTAGAAACATACACCTATTGTGATATTTCAAAAATCAATCTGGATGCAAAAACAAATGCAGTAGAAAGCATTGAAACCAATTATGGAACCATCAAAACAAAGCGTATCGTCAATTGTGCAGGTGCATGGGCTCCATTCGTAGGCGAATTAACCGGACTTAAAATACCAATTGAGCCAAGAAAAGGTACTAACCTAGTATCCGAACAAACCGAACGCCTATGTAATCATAAAATTTTGGAATACGGCTATATGCTCAGTAAATTTGACAATATTAACTTCAAGAGAAAGGTAAGCCCACTGGTAGAAGAGCAAAACATTGCATTCAATCTGGAATACACTCCTTCCAACAATCTGTTAGTCGGTGGAAACCGTTTATTCCGTGATTATGATATTCGATCTGAAATCGAAACTTTAAAAGCAATCAGCGAACGTGCTTTACGTTTCTTCCCAGAACTTGCTGATATTAAATGTATTCGTGCTTATTCTGGTGTACGGCCATTTGTAATCGACCATTTGCCAATTGTATCCGATGTAGACAGTATCCCTGGATACTACATTGCGGCCGGACACGAAGGCGATGGTATCTGCTTCTCTCCTATCACGGGACGATTTATGGAACAGATTATTAGCGGAAAGCCAACAGATTTTGATATTACGAAACTTGATTTTGCACGTTTTGCAAAAGCACAGGCATAAGTTTTCCATTCCAAAGGAGGGTGAAGATTATGGAAGCAAACAGACGTTATGGATACTTTGATACCAGCAACAGCAATGTCACAATACAAATGCGACGAGGACAAAATATTGCAGGTTATCCTATTGGAATCGTATATATTGAAGATGTATTTTATCCTATGGTCCCTGGAAATATTGTAAATGGCTATACTTTTCCATTTCCGGTCCGACTAAAGGCAGTGGAAGGCCTGGATTGTCAAAACCTGTTTGATGCAGCGGATGGAGTATATGAAATGGTATTAAAAACCTGCAAAAAGCTTGAAAAAGAAGGGGTACGTGCCATTAGCGGTGCCTGTGGTTTTTTTGGAAATTATCAAGCAAAAATTGCAGAAGAACTGTCTGTCCCCGTTGCTCTATCCAGTCTGGTACAGCTTCCCTGGATTGCAACCCTTCTAAAAAAAGACCAGACAATCGGGGTCCTCACCGCCCAAAAAGATTCCTTTACAGATCAATTATTAGATAGTTGCGGTGTCTGTACCGAACTAAAAAAACGTCTGCTTGTAAAAGATCTAGGTCATGAGGATCAGTTTTCCTGTATTCCGGAAGGGCGTGGTGTATTTGATAATGGATTGGTACAACAGGAAGTGGTCGGAAAAGCAATGGAAATTTTAGAAGAAGCCCCAAACACCGGTGCTATACTTTTAGAATGCAGCGATATGCCACCCTATGCCTATGCGGTGCAAGCTGCCACTGGCGTTCCGGTTTTTGACTTTACTACGTTAATCCGCTGGCTGCATTCTGCCGTAGCACAAACACCGTACTGTGGATTTATTTAAAATAGAATTAATCTTCTGATGTAATAGGCGGGTAAAAATCTCCTCCCCCTATTATATCAGAGCTCCTATTTTTTCCTTGTTTTATGTTATTTCTTTTTTCATACAAGAATGTCACAAATAACACTGCATAGCTCCCCCCTATAAAACACTTTTATTTATAGAATACTTTTCCCTATCATTATCATTACTATATGTATTTAGTTCATCACTTAGTGAAACTGCAAAATTCAGTCACACAAAATGTATCTTTTTACTACTTTTGTAGAGCATTGCAAAATGCAAGTATTCTAAATAATTCATCCGCTTCTACATCCTTCTTTTATTTCAATAATTTACCGGTATACTTATGTGTCATTTTTGTGTTATATTGTCCATGTTACTGCTAACAATCACAGTTTTATCTTCCAGCATATGACTGTGATCTATTTTTATTACAAAGGAGATTTATTATGAGAAAGAAACTATTTACAACGATTTGTGCATTTTCTACATTAAGTATTCTTTGTGTTACACCAGTAATGGCAAAGACTACCTCAGTTAATAACACACGTACACAGTCAAATGTAAGCAAAGTATTTTCTATTTATAATTCACAAAGTTGCGGTGAGCTTATGCAAAATACAAATTCACTTTGTATCAAAGGAAATGCTGGTATCAGTGATGTTTTAACAAATTTGCTTCAGAATGGTTGCAACTTAAAAGCTGAAAAGAATGGTGCCGTAACAGGTGCAAATTCCTATCTAAATAACACTTTGACTTGTCAACCGACCGACATTTCAAAGCCAAATGGAACAGCTACACCAAACAGCACCCCATGTCAAAATCCAACTGCTGCTCCAACAGAAACAAATGCGCCAAACCAAACTACAACTGCTGCTCCAGACAGCACAAGTAGCCCAGCTCCAACAATAACTGCTACTCCACAGGTTACAAGCACCCCTGTTGTTAGTAATACAGAAACTCCGCAGAACAAAGATTTTGTTTCCCAAGTGGCTCAGCTGGTAAATGCAGAACGTGCCAAAGCTGGACTTTCTCCTGTCACATTGGATACCACCTTATCCAAAGCTGCACAGGTTCGTGCCAAAGAAACGGTAAGTTACTTTTCTCACACCCGTCTAAACGGAAGTACCTTTTCTAGTGCAATTACAGAACAGGGCATTTCTTTTCGTGGTGCAGGAGAAAATATTGCATATGGACAGAAAACTCCACAGGAAGTTATGAATGGCTGGATGAACAGTGCAGGGCATCGTGCTAATATCCTGAATGTTAATTTTACTAAAATTGGTGTAGGATATTATCAGCAAAATGGTGTAAATTATTGGACACAATTATTTACTTATTAATTTTTACTTGCAAAACACTATTGTATTTTTGATACTGTAAAGCAATTAGAGTATAGACCGTAAAATTAAAATACAGTACAAGACAGTTGGCATGTAAGTTTTTTACAAAAAACTAAACCAGAAATGGTATATAATTTCTAAAAGTAACGAGCCAATGTTTACACTGGCTCGTTATTTGCATAAACAAAAAGGGACATGGGTTGATGCCGCTGTATTTATTCTTCCTAGTGTACTGACGTTTATGGTTCCCAAAAAATCCCAAAATTTAAAGGATAATATGTGAATATCACAAACAAAATTCCCTGTACTACTACAAATATTTTTAACCATCTTTGTATATTCCTTCCCCAGTTTGCTTCCAATGTATGATATATACTCCAAAAAGCCCCTGCAACTGCTACGAAAAAAGTTCCTATGTCAAAAGCCGCTATATCAAATCCCAAAATACCTCGATAGATATAAAATAAAACAGGTATCAACCAGGTTCCTACCAAAATTCCCAACAACCATTGTGCGGAAAGCCTTTTTACAAAAATCCATCCACATAAAAGCATCGGAAAATACACCAGCTTCATGTGTTCCCAGGTTGATTCATTTACAGGGAAAAAATATCCTGCAATTTTATTCTCCTGTAACCAACCATACATAAAATGAAAAATAGTTCCTATAATTGCTACAAAAGCATATGCCAGAAACCATTGATTTTTCTTCCACCCTTTCATACGCAACCTCCCATGAAGCACTACCATTTCTAATAATACTATGCAAAAACAAATATATTTATACCCACAACAGTCACCCACCACCACTTCAAGTGGTGGTTTGATATTAGCCCTCCTAAGGGCTATATTACTGCTCGCCCCAAAGGGCGGTGTCGCAAGCATTAATACTAGTCCACCTACAATGCGGTACTTCTTGAAGCTTCTTTTCTTGACTCTTCTGCTTGCTCCTTTATATACTTTTGTACAGCTTCATCCGTAATATTACCAATTGTTTCCACATAATATCCTCTTGCCCAAAATGCTTTGTCCCATTTACTTTGCAATTCTGGATGCCTGTCATATATCATTAGTGTACTCTTTCCTTTTAGATATCCTATAAATTTTGATACACTCAGTTTTGGTGGAATTGCCACACTTAGATGTACATGATCTTTACAGACCGCTCCTGCTACAATTTCAACATCTTTATACTTACATAATATAGAAAGTATTTCTCTGACATCATTTCTTAATTGCCCGTACAAAACCTTCTTTCTATACTTTGGAATAAAGACTATGTTAGTGTATAATTTTTAGGTTCTTCCGCAACATTCCGTATAAAATAATAGAATACTAGTAGTTAAAGTGTTATACTATTTACATGGAATTCTACAAAA
>CADABQ010000023.1 GCA_902786205.1 uncultured Lachnospiraceae bacterium
CCTAATAATATAATTTTTTCAATCTCATTCAACATTACTTTTAATGCATACCTCATTCTTTCACATTGTTCATAGCTATACTTTCCATATTGCTCTGCAAGCATGACATACTTTTTAGAAATGATATCATTCAAACAAACCTTCACGACAATGTTCGACCTCCTTCCATTGCCTTTATAACATTTTATTTTTTTCATTTCAACCGTTTTGGCATGAACGGTATGTTTTTGGGTATGAACTGCAAAAATTTCAATAAAATTGCATCCATAATCCCCCTTGCATTCCATTCACTTTTACCATACTCTTATTTTTCTTTCAGCCACTTTTCGACAAAACGACCTCTGATGCAATTGAAACACCTCCAAATACAACTTTTTACATTGTAGACAATCTTTTACATTGTCCTATTATCTTATATATCACGTTTCTTTTCCATTTACAATACAGACAACGTAAACAACAGATGAAACGACGCAAACAACAAAATCACACTCTTGGTTTCATAAAAATGACATGTTATAATAACAATATAAGGAGGTTTGAACATGCAACACATATTAATCGTCGAGGATGATCTCATACAATGTAATATGCTAAAAGATACCATTCACCAAGAATACCCTACATGGGACATCGATACTGCAGTATGCTATGATGATGCCATCGAACTTTTAGAAACTTCTATTGAAAACAATAAAAAATATCACCTATTTTTGTTAGATGTACAACTTTCTACATCACCAGGTGACAGAGGCGGTTTTTTTCTTGCAAAGGAATTGCGAAAAAAGTCTGTTTATTATAAAACACCTATTTTGTTTTTGACAGCAGTATCTGACGAGGGTAGCTATGCTCTATCCGAATTTCATTGCTATAACTACATTTCTAAACCTTACACAAAAGAAGCAATTTTATTTCAAATCAGCCAAATGTTATTAACAGGATACTTAGAGCAAAACATTCTGGTTGCAGATACAAAACGACTTTTCCACCGGATTAATACATCTGAAATCTGTTATGTTGAAGCACTATCCCATCAGATTTCTATCCATACTATTCACGATACAATTGTAACAAGAGAATATACATTATCTGAATTAAGCAACCTTTTAGGAAAGCAACTGATACGTTGTCACAAAAGTTTCCTTATTAATCCTAATTATATATGTAACCACACAAAAACTTATTGTACTTTAGCACCAATGCAAAAACAAGTATCAATTGGACGCAACTACCAAGCCACTTTGGAAAGGATTTTGCCATGACATTTACATATATTTTAGCCACAAGTATATTTGAATTTTTATATTTCTATCTGCCTGCGAAAAAATTTACTGGATTCTCCATCTTTCCCACAAAAAAAGACTGTTTTCTTTTTTTTATTATTACAATTGCAGTTAGCCTTCTTCCTCATACTTATCCTATCTCAATTGGGACAAGTTTTGCAGGGCAGGCACTCATGCTCAGTTACTTTCTTTTTGGATTTACTATGGGAGTATTACACAAAATACTTCTTTATATATTGTCCTTTATACTAATTTTTTTATCACAATTATGTATCATGCCTTTTACCACAATATTACCTTTTCAAAAGAACTCAACCTTATCTGATTTTATGTATACTCTCTTTGCTTTTTTCGTATTAATCATTTTATTGTTGACACCATTAGCAAACTTATACAACAAAATCATCCATTCTGCTCTTGTATACCAGCTATCACTAATCAGCTGCTTTCTATTAATGATTTGCTACATTATTTTGTTTCATTTATATCCAGATAATATAACGCAGAATATATTTTATACTATTTTGTGCTTTTTTATTTTAATTGCTACAAATGCATGCATTTTATATTATGATCAACGTCTGTATAATCAAAGGCAAGAACTGGCCATGTACAAAAAAAATCTTCCAATTTATGAAACGTTGATTGACGATATTCGTGCTAGACAACATGCTTACGCCAATCGTTTGCAAGCAATGGAACAACTTCCAGATATCTGCGAAGATTATGACTCCATTTGCCAAGCTATCCGCCGTTATACAAAACGTTATAAAAAGCCCGCCTATTCTTACCCTCTTTTACAAATTAATCAACCCCTTTTAGCGGCCTCTTTATATCAGCTATCACTACTGGCAGAGGAACAACAAATTATTCTACAATTTGACGTAACAAACACACATCTCTCTAGCCACATTCCAGAATATGAGCTTTCCGATTATTTATGCATTTTGACGGAAAACGCAATTGAAGCCTGTTCATCTGGAGACACTATTTATATACATCTAGATTCAAAAGATGGAAAAACTTTTTATGAAATTCGGAATCCTGTACCACGAAGGATTTTACAAACAGAGATTCACAAATTTTTTGAAAAATATTATAGTACCAAAGACTCCACAACATCCAAAACACGCGGATTAGGTCTATACCACTTATCTAAGCAGGTACAAAAGGCCAATGGACAATTAATTGTAGATTGCGTAGAACATGAGAACAAATTCTGGATTGTGTTTTGTTTGATTATATAGAGCAAAGTGAATCAAATTTTTATAAGTAAAAAAGGAACTGCGCACAAATTTCTGTGCACAGTTCCTTTTTTATTTTATAGTGAAGCGGATTCTATAGAGTAAAATACTTCAGTAGCAAATCGAATTGCAAATATCTTTGACTACTGTACAGATGTTACCGTATAATCCTGCTCCTCCACGGCTTTTGTAAGCTCTGCATCAGAGATTTCTTCTGCAAGTGTTACCACTGCAGTTCCCTTCTTATGGCTTACTTCTGCTTCTGTCACCTGTGGCAAAGCTTCTAATGCTTTCTTTACTCTTGCTTCACAATGTCCACACATCATTCCTTCAATTTTCATTGTCTTTGTCATAATCGCATCCTCCTGTTGATTCTGTTTTCTTTGTTTTCTTTTTCTGTCTTTCTTTGTATCATAAAGCCTGCACAAATTCAAGCGTAATGCATTGGTAACTACGCAAAAGCTGGAAAGACTCATTGCTGCCGCACCAAACATGGGATTTAATTTCCATCCAAATATTGGTATCCATATGCCCGCTGCCAAAGGGATTCCAATGACATTGTAGAAAAATGCCCAGAATAAGTTTTCGTGTATGTTTTTTAAGGTTGCACGACTCAAACGAATGGCAGCAGGCACATCAAGTAATCTACTTTTCATCAATACAACATCTGCTGCATCTATGGCAATATCCGTACCTGCACCAATGGCAATTCCCATATCTGCCCTTGTAAGAGCGGGTGCATCGTTAATTCCATCTCCTACCATAGCAACCTTTCCCTGTTTCTGCAATTGCCGTACAACCTGTTCTTTTCCCTCTGGAAGTACATCTGCAATTACCTGATCCACTCCTGCCTGTCTGCCGATTGCCTTGGCTGTATTTTCATTGTCACCAGTAAGCATTACCACACGAAGTCCCATATCCTGTAACTGTTTTACTGCTCTGGCACTATCCTCTTTGATTACATCTGCCACGGCAATAATACCCAAAAACGTTTTCTCCTTTGCAAAAAATAATGGTGTTTTTCCTTCTTTTGCAAGCATTTCTGCCTTCTGTAATATGGTATCCGCAATCGTAACCTGCTTCTGTATCCATATCTGATTTCCGCCAAAAAGTTGCTCACCTTTTTGCTTTGCTGTCAATCCATTGCCAGGAAGGGCTGTAAATTCTGTTACCTCATCCATCTGTATGTTCTGCTCGCCTGCATACTGTATAATAGCAGAAGCTAATGGATGTTCACTTTTACTCTCTAAAGAAGCCGCATATTCCACTAATGCTTCTTCTGTAATACCCTCACCAGGTATAACATCTGTAACCGTCGGCTCTCCTTTGGTAATTGTTCCTGTCTTATCAAAGGCAATCACATCCATTTTTCCTGTTTGCTCTATTGATTCTGCTGTTTTAAACAATATGCCGTTTTTGGCACCTACTCCATTTCCTACCATAATCGCCACAGGCGTTGCCAATCCAAGCGCACATGGACAACTGATTACCAACACAGAAATACCTCTGGCAAGGGAAAATCCTACACTTTCTCCTGCCAATAACCATACCGCAATGGTAACTAATGCAAGCAGAATAACCACTGGAACGAATACTCCTGAAACTTTATCCGCAACTT
This sequence comes from uncultured Lachnospiraceae bacterium, assembly GCA_902786205.1. Taxonomy (GTDB): domain Bacteria; phylum Bacillota; class Clostridia; order Lachnospirales; family Lachnospiraceae; genus CAG-411. The sequence continues at coordinate 4,146 of CADABQ010000023.1, forward strand.
TTGCAATAGGAGCTTTCGTTGCTGCCGCATCACTAACCATTTGAATAATCTTCGATAAAGTGGTATCCTCTCCGACTTTTGTTGCTTCACAAGTTAAAAATCCAGACTGATTGATCGTAGCTGCAAAGATATCGTCTCCCTTTTCTTTATCTACTGGAATACTCTCTCCAGTGAGGGCAGATTCATTGATTGCACTACTTCCCTCCACAATAATACCATCTACAGGTATATTTTTCCCAGGACGTACAACAAATAGATCTCCTTTTTTTACCTGTTCAATAGAGACTTCCTGTTCTTTTCCATCCTTTAGAATAACTGCTGTTTTCGGTGCAAGCTGCATCAATCCTTTTAAGGCATCTGTCGTTTTTCCTTTTGCATGTGCTTCCAACATTTTTCCTACGGTAATCAAGGTCAATATCATGGCTGCGGATTCAAAGTAAAACTCATGCATATAATGCATTACCGCATCCATATCCCCTTTTACCTGTGCATCGGTCATGGCAAACAATGCATAGGTACTATACACAAACGCTGCACTAGAGCCCAGCGCCACCAAAGTATCCATATTCGGGGCTTTATGAAAAAGACTCTTAAATCCACTAATAAAAAACTTTTGGTTAATTACCATAATGATAACAGTCAACAATAGTTGTAATAATCCCATTGCAACATGGTTATCCATAAAAAATACGGGCAATGGCCAGTTCCACATCATATGCCCCATAGATATATACATTAAAATAATTAAAAATATAATGGAAGAGAATAATCTTTTTTTTAGTAAGGGCGTTTCTCTATCCTTTAATGCATCCTCCTGCTCTGATACAGACTGCTTCTTTTCTGCCCCTTTTAAACTTGCACCATACCCAGCCTCTTCTACGGCTCTTATGACAGTCTCAGGGGCTACCTCTCCCTCTACTCCCATTGAATTTGTCAAAAGACTAACGGAGCAGGCAGTAACCCCCTCCAACTTTGTTACTGCCTTTTCCACTCTGGTACTACACGCGGCACAACTCATGCCTGTTACATTATATTGCTTCATAGATACCTCCTTATCTGGACTCGATTCCAGTTACTGTAAAGTCCGCTTTCTCCACTGCTTTCCGTAACTGCTCCTCTGATACCTCTCTATCTAGTGAAACAATAGCAATTTTCTTCTTTAAATTTACTTTTGCTACTGCACCATCAATTTCATTGATATGTTTCTCCACACTGTTTTTACAGTTTTTGCAATGCATCCCTTCAATATGGATAATCTTTTCTCCTATCTTTTCTCCCGATAGTTTCTTTTTTTCAGTTTTCTCACTGCTTCCACCGCAACAACCGCCTTCTCCTTTAAAATGTTTCAAACTGTCCTTGCAAGCAAATGCAATGATAGCCAAAAGTACAACTACTACTCCTATTGTTCCTGCGTTCATATTAATTCCTCCTTTTATCTTGTCCCAAATTATTCTTTCTAATACCTAAATTTCTAATCATCGTTCATAGGCATACAAACGGTGATAGTTTCTACTTCATAAGTTTTTGTAGTAAAGTTACTAACTCATCTACTGTTTCTTCTTTTCCTGCCTTAATATCCTCTGTTACGCAAGTTTTTATGTGATTTGCCAGCAAAACCTTGGTAAAACTGTTTAATGCCGCATTGGCAGCAGAAACCTGTACTAATATATCTGCACAGTAGGCATCCTTTTCTAACATACCCTTAATTCCACGAATTTGCCCTTCGATTCGATTCAAACGATTGCATAAGTCTTTATATTCCTTCTCCGATCGTTCTTTCGTCTTATGGCAACAACAACATTCTTTTTGTTCTTCCATATCGATTCCCCTTCCTTTCTGTCAATCGGATTTCTACTATCCTTGGCTTTACCATATACCCCATAGGGGTATGTGTCAAGAGATAAAATTGAAAAAGAATCGCAAAAAAGGACAGGACTACCATGCCTTAAGGTAATCCCATCCTTTTATCTGTCTTTTATTATTTCTTACACAAAACCAGCCAAGCGGATATTGGCATTCCGCTCCGCTACTTGCTCATAACACGATTCGCTGCTAGTGCAGCATATCAGAAGGGGCTTTGTACCCCTCCTGATACAAGCTAAGTCCCAACCCGCCACTTATTGCTCTGCGTAATAAAAGTGGGGGACTTCCTTGATCGTGTTACGCCTTTATTTTCAAGTTTTTATTTTTGGTTTTATTTTGAAATTTGATTTGTTTATTTGTCTTTGCAAATGCCTTCTTACCTACTTTGCTTAGATTGCTTGCTTTTACAACCACCTGCTTTAAGTTTGTATCGTTATAGAATGCCTTTTCTTCAATTATCGTTATATTTTTTCCGATAATAACTTTTTTCAGTTTTTTCTGGTTTGCAAAGGCTTTCTTTGCGATCACAGTTACTTTGTAAGTAATTCCGCCAAGCTTAACCGTATCCTTTATAGTCAGATTTTTAATATTCTTATCTGTACTTCCCATAACGGTTACTGTTTTACTCTTACCTTTATTTACTTTATATTTGATACCATTGACCGTATAAGTTTTTCCTTGTGTAACTGTAATCTTAAATGTCTTTGTCAATGTACCTTCATAAGTACCAATACCTGTTACAATAATTTTTGCTGTACCTACATTTTTATTGTTTTTGTAAGTTACTTCGTAATCAACACCCTTTTTCAAACCTGGAATAGAAACGGCTGGCTTAATTGCCTTTCCTGTCCAATTATAAGTTGTCTTAGCGATTTTTATTGTATAACCCTTTAAGGAAGTCAATCCTGGTTTTACATCATCACCTGGCAATTTATCTGGATCTTTAATTTCAATTTCATCTGGTGCCTGACTTGGAGTAGCTGTTGGTACCGCTGTTTCAGGTGCCTTTGTTACTATTGGTGTCTCTGTTACCACTGGTGTCTCTGTGATTACAGGTGTTGCTGTTACCTGCTCTGTTGTTTTTGGTGTTTCTGTAATAACAGGCTGTGTAGATTTTTCAGGCATACTTGTTGGTTCACCTGTTGGTGCAGCTGTTGCATCTTCTGTATCTGGTGTCTGTGTTGCTACAATTGGTGTTTGTGTTGGCTCAGCCGTTACAACCTGTACTGGTGTAGATGGCTGACTTCCACCCGGATTTTCTGGTTTTTTGGTAACTGGCGCAGGTGTAACTGCAATAGCTGTAGCTGTTACTTCCGGACTCTCTGTTGGTGTTACTTCTTCTCCATCATTTGCAAATACTACTACACCATTCTTTGCTGCCCACTTATTTAAAGGCTGATCTGTATAATAATTGCTATGTGTCAAACTTATTGTTGACAAGTGTGCATTGATTTCAGCATTGATTGCACTGCCAGAGGCCATATTGGCAGTAAGCTGTTCTGCAAATTCTTTGCTTCCAATTTCTTCTTTTGTTTTCTTTTCTACTCCTACATTCATGCAACCGGAAACATCCACACCAGCCGCTTTTACATCAGATACTAAAGTATTTCCATTCTTCTGTGTCGCATCTGCATTGAAGTAACAATTATAATTTACTGCAATACCTGTTGTTCTACCTGTAACACCTCCAATATCTGTTGTTGGTGTCATTGCTGTCTGGTTTCCTCTTGCATAGCAGTTTACTAATGTTGCGCGATTTGTAGAAGATACCAGTCCGCCTGCGTATACCCATGATTTATTGGTTTCTCCATAAACTTCCACATTTGCCCATGTATTTGTTACACGACCACGTAATAAATATCCAGCCATTCCACCAGCACGACAAAAACTGTCTGCTGTTGTAATAGACATCTTTCCAGTTACACTACAATTATCAATAACAATTCCCTGCTGTCCGCATCCAAGTAAACCACCACAATAATTTTGACCTTCTGTTTTGTTATAGATAGAAATATCTTGTAATTTCACATTTTTAATTTCTACATAATTTTTTAATGGGTCTATATTATTGAGTGAATTATCTTTATTGGTAACGCCAAAGAAACCTGCGGTAAACATGTTTGCCGGTTCTTCCTTTGTTCCAATTGTAAGACCTTTTACTACATAATTATTTCCATCATAATTACCTGCAAATGGATACACATTTCCATCCTGATATCCATGTCCGATTGGTAACCATTGTCCATGCAATGTAATATCTGCTGTCTGAACAAAATATACATCATAATAGTTTACATCTGCATTAATAGATTCTGCTAAATAACGGAGTTGCTCTTCTGTAGCAATTTCATATGGCTCTGTCTTTGTTCCTTTTCCGCCATTAAATTTACTTGCATCAAAAGCTTCATATGTTGTCTTATCGCCTAATTCAGCCTTAGCCAATGCTTCCTTTACTGCGTCCGCTACATCTCCCTGTGCATTCACTTTCTGTGTTGCCAATAATTCCGCAATAACACCTTCGGTATCTTCTGCACTTCCTGCAATAATTCCTGCATCTGTCACTACATTATTCACAATTTTTATCTGAACTGTAGCTGTTTTAGACTTATTTCTTCCATAATAGGTTCCATCTACATAAGAAACGCTGTCTCCATCATCATCTACAAATTCTACAGATGGTTTTTCATAGGTTACCTTTGCCGCATTGTCTGATACAACAACACACTGCTTTTCTGCATCATAAGACCATTCTTTTAATGCAGTATCTGCATTTAATCCCCAACCAGTAATATCAATTGGGAATTTCTTAAAGGTAGCATTTAATTGTGTAGCAAGCTTTTCACTTTGCATATCCTTCTGACTCATTGGATCGTTTGCATAAGTAAGACCACCAATATATTCTTCGCCTTCTTCATTGGTTCCACCACTTACTACTGTTCCTACTGCAATAATTGGATCTGGTGTTAAAGTACCGATTTTCATCGTTGCATTCTGATTATAGAAGTTGCAGTATGCCTTTCCAATTCCTGTTACCCAACCGGAAACTGCACCAGTATAGTAAGAATAATCATCTGTCTCATTGTCTCCCATGGCATAACAGTTTACCAAAGCACCTGCCTGCACACCAACCAATGTACTAATACTAGCCATACCTTCTTCTTCACGATTTGCACTTCCATACACATTTCCTAGTGTATAGTTATTTGCAATTAAACCACGGTTATTTAAACCTACCAGGCCACCTGCTTCTGCAATCGCTCCACCCTTTGTTGTAGAGGAAACATAAGCATTTGTCCAACTGTTTATAATATAACCATAGTACATAAATCCAGCGATTCCACCTGCAAAGTTATTGCCCTTATCTGCAACGTTTACAAGTTCACCAGAAACAGAGCAACCATCTACAGAAGCTCCTTTATACAAATATGCTGCAATTCCTCCTAAATAAGAAGATGCTTCACGATGTGTATACATTGCTACATCTGAAAGATGTAAATCTTTTACAAGTGCATGTTGACCAAGTAATCCAAAGAAACCATTATAGATATCCTGACCAATTTCTTTTGGCTCCTCTTTGGTTCCCATTTTTATTCCAGAAACCGTATAACCTTTTCCATCAAAGGTTCCATCAAACATATAGTCACTTCCTCCGATCGGATTCCATTCCTGATCAGATAAAATAATATCGTTTGCTAACGCTACATAGGTACCAAAGTAGTCATTATCCTCTGCAAGGGAGGCCGCAAAATCACGCAACTGCTTTTCATTGGAAACCAAATAAGGATCTTCCTTTGTTCCTGTACCACTAGCGAAAATCTTTCCATTCTGTCTCTCCTCGTAAACTTTTCCGGAAAGTGCTACCTTATTTCCTGCTACAGACCAGCTCTGTAAAGCTACATCTGTGATAGACGCTTCCTCTAATTTTTTGTTTACCTTTGCAATATTACTATTTAAAGTGCTTGCAAACTCAGTCGTACTAAAGTATGCCTTTTTAAATCCTTCACAATTTTCCAGTGTACCCACTTTTGAAATTGTTCCAGTTCCAACTGCCTGAAAAGCTTCTAATGCAGTATTGTTAATTTTTTGTACACTTTCTGTGTTGTAATATCCATAAACAGCATATCCGTCTGCTACGCTTCCTGTCAATTCACCATCAATTGCTCCAACCCATTTGTGTGGAGAATTATTATTGGTAGTTTCCATATTTCCTGTGGCGTAAACGTTATACTGTCTTCCTGCCTGCATACCTGCAATTCCACCAGCCATACCGCCAAAATTCGTGCTGTTTGGTGCTTCTGCTTTACAATTACCTGTTGCATAGCAGTTGGCAACTAACGTCTTTCCGCCTGCCATTCCTGAAATACCACATATTTTTCTTCGTAAGTCTCTCCTTCATCAACCGATGTTGCAAAATAATCAAGCTGTTTTCCATTGCTGATCTGATAAGGATCTTCTTTTGTACCATTTCCTCCAGCGAACCCATCGTTCATAGCAGCTTTTGCCTGATTCAATCCATCCTTTACTGCTTGGATAATGCCCTTTGAACTATAGGTTGCGCCAGAAACCGTATCTACTTCTGTACTATTCTTTTCCACTATTTGATCAAGAATAACCTGTGCATTTTTATAATATCCCGGTGTATCTCCATGAGATTTTGTCTCAAGTTATACGATTTTATCACCCTTGACAGTTACTGCAATTTTCGTAGTCGCACTTTTGTAACCTGTTCCTATGCCTTCGTATGTACCATCATAATACACTTTTCCTGTATTTGCCTCTGAAACACTTACTTCACTGGCATATGTGTAAACAGGCATTCCCTGTACGCTTGTGGTTACCGTAGCAGCAACTGCAAGCATTGCAATCCATTTTTTCCATCTCTGTCTGTTTCGACGAACTTTTACCATACTTAACCTCTTTTCTTTCTCGCCTTTCTCCAACTTGTTGCTGTCCATGGTTTGTGTTTTTTATCTGTTTGAAACATTCCCCGTATCTGTGCACTGGATACGGAGGCCTTTCTACTATAGATATTCAATAGTATAAAAATGGAGAGGTTCTCCCTCTCCTATTCGCCTTTGTAATATTTCTAAAACACAATCCATATAAATCCCCAATACACCCTTCTTTGTTAGCCCATGCTAACAAGTTGTATCATAGCAGTTTTTTCTGAAAGAAACAATAGATTACGTTGATAATTTTTTTGATAATCTCCAAACTATATCCTATCGTTGCATCTTTACCCGTTTCCAAATTTCATCATACTGTATATACATTTTTTGTACTTCATTTTCTAATAAATAGTAATGTCCTATGTAAGGAATTAACAACACCAAAAACAATACACACAATGCCATAACAGGCAAAAACGTAGTAAGCAGCAAAATTCCAAAGGACAATAACGTCAGAATAGCAAATACTACCGTAACAATTAAATGTATCAAGCGTTCGTGTTGAAAAAATCCAATCTGAATGAGATGTTCTTCCAAAATTTCATTCCAATTTTTTTCCTCTGTATTATCCTCTAACAATGCATCCACCCGTTTTCGATAAGAAAGAATCCTCTTTTTCATTTTCTTACCTCCTCTCTTTTGCCTCCTGCTGATTGTACACATATTGTCTTTCTAGTTTTTCATAGGCTGCCGTTTTTTCAATAATGTTTTTTACCAATTGCTCCAATTCCTGTCCTTCTGAATAGTCCGCAGAAGCATAATATCGAATTCGATTATCATTCATCATTTTATATACTTTGGTTTTATCCTGCGTTTTGGGATTGTAAACACCAATCGAATGTCCACCGTATGTATTCACCAGTTTCATACAAGGAATATCCGTATCACTGTCTCCAATATACACCATATTCCGAAAAGGTACCCGCATATGTTCTGGTGCAAAATAATCATTTACACCAGAATCATTAATATCTAGTACACCCTTTTCTATTCGAAATAAGAACTGTGTTTTACTTGTATAATTGACTACCTGCGCCGGCCATCTGGCAACTCCACGAGCATCAAAATAAAAAGAACTGGCATAAATCTTTTTAAAAACACCTTTCTTCACAATGGACGTTCCTTCTATCATTTCTTTTAATCCAGAGGAAATAATATAGTGTTCTATCTCCACACCATAACGCTCTCCGTATTCCTTGATCCGTTCAAACCAGGTGTCTACTCCTGGAAATAATTTCACTTTAGAGCCATATTCTGCAAGACTTTTTCGATTAAAGACAATTTTCCCCTGAGATTCTTCCACCATCTTATACATATATGCCAAATTGGTATCCATGTCATTTTCTCTTGCTAAACGGTCAGACTCATCCCAAAATTCCCGAATATCATACCCTACCGACTGAATATATCCCTGTGCCTGCATATCATCTGGAGATAAGGTCTTATCAAAATCATAACAGATTGCTAATACTGGTCTTTTTTCTTTTTTTTGATGTTCAAACTCCATATTCTCAACTCCCTTAATCAATATCATTTCGTTCAACCTAACGAAACGACATTACCTTGTTCCTTCAACATTTATCCGCAGGTATGCAAAATGAAAGTGTCATCTACGCCTTTTTGATAATACCAAACCCAATTGGATAAGGTCCTGTATGCACTCCGATTGTGGCACCAATCTGATATAACTTAATGTCTTTCACACCATACTTTTCCAATTTCTCCAGTGCCATACTCTTAAATTCTTCTGCTTCTTCATAAGAATATCCATATCCAATACATAAACGATAGGTATCCATATCTATTTTACGTTCCTCTATATAAGCAATCAATAATTCAATTACTTTTTGCAAAGACTTCTTTCTATTTCGAACAATCCTGGAAGAAAAAATTTCCCCTTCTTTTAACGTGATCAATGGTTTTACATTTAATAAAGATGCTGCAATTCCTGCCAGTTTTCCAATTCTGCCACCATGTTTTAAATAGTCCATGCTACCAATTGTAAAAAAGATACGTCCGCTTTCCCGAATGGCTAATAATCGTTCCACAGCCTCTTTATATTCTACCCCTTCATCCCGTAAACGACAGGCTTCTAATACATACATTCCCTGCAATACGGTATTAATCTGTGAATCAATCACTGTAATTTCTGCATCTGGATAATCTTCTGCAATCATGTCCTTAGCATTTAGTGCTGACTGCATAGAAGAACTAAATTTTGTAGAAATACAAATGCAAATAATAGAAACATTTTCTTTTGCATGCTTTTCAAATACATTATAAAAATCCTGTGCAGATGGGCAAGAAGTCTTTGGAAATACTCCTTTTTCATCAACCATTTTCTGATAAAAATCGCGTACCGCAATCTCCTCTATCTCTTTTTGATACGTTTCTGAATCAAAAGATACATAAAATGGAACTACCTCTATATTATTTTCTTTTGCTAATTCTTCTGATAAGTCCATAGAACTATCACTTACTATCTGATATTTCATTTTTACCTTCCTTTCTTACTTTTGTAATTTGAATGCTTGCTAAATTCTATTTATTTCTTAACTTTATATGCAAAATTCACATATGCATGTATAAGAGAAATGCAATCAAAACCTTTTGCATTATAATCTTAAAACAAAGTATAACAATTTTATATAACCTTATCAAGTGGTTTTTAAAACTACTTGTGCAAATAAGTAACATTTCTGCCTGGCTGAACTGTTACGCAAATAAAAAAGAAGACAATATTATAAAACTATAAACATTCGTCTTCTTTTTATTCTTTACTTTCCATTTTTTCAATCAGCCAACTACATTTTCCCCTCTTTTTCACCTCATACAACAAGTGGTCACTATTACGATACAGCATTTCATAGCTACTCTCCATCCCCTCGTCAACTACGATTCCACCAAGACTAATAGACAATCGTATTGTTTCCATTTCTTCCACTTTGCACGCTGTTACTTTATTGAATAATTGTTGAATCTTATTTTTCGCAACCTCTAAATCAGTAATATATGGAAAAAATATACCAAATTCGTCGCCACCCAGACGCATCAAAACATCCTCATTCTGGATATTTTTTTTCATGCAACCAGCTAAATTTGTTAATACCTTATCTCCCATCATATGTCCGTATGTATCATTAATCTGTTTAAAATCATCAAAATCAACGATACAAAAAACTCCACCAACTTTTTCTTCCAAATAAACTGCTATTCTCTTTTCGCCTGTTCTTCGTACATATACACCCGTTAAGGTATCAATTTCTGCTAACAATTTATTCTCATTTGCCCTGCTATTCTCATCTCGCAAACGATTCACAACAATATTGCAAACCGGAATCATGGATACATAAATCATACAGCGTGGCAAAACATAATAAAGCGTCAAATACAAAACAGGATTGTCATTGAACCCATGATTTACTAATTCCGTTCCTTTCACATAATACTCCTTTGACATTACAGAAAGAAAAACCATATTCAAATCACATATACCATACTGATAACCAACAAATACAATAAATATCGTGCTAATCACAGATAGAACCGTTGTATACACAATCATTTTTTTCGAAGAATACAACATGGAATACATAATTGGAAACACATTGATCAATACGGCATGATACGTGAAAAACGTTCCCATCATAGATACTGATAATACTACAAAACCTGTAATCAAATATTTCATATATGGCTTTTTCAAGCTAAATATCTTACAAAAGAATAAGCATAGAACAAAGAAAAATACAGATAAAAACACTCCTCTTCCCGCGATTTTTTTGTCTAGAATAAAAATATTCAGTTGATTTAAAATCCACACAAGTAACACTACAATAATAGTGACCGTATAACAATGCAATGCTTGAATATTTGTTAAATACTCTTCTGTTTCCTCATTGCTGTTTCGCCAAAGCTGCATTTTATCACCTCATATCTTTACGTAAATTAGGTAATTGCGAAACTCATAGAGCGTTACAACCTATTTAAAACAAAACTTTATGTATTGCAAAAGACTCCTCAATCAAAAAACATGCCTTTTATTATTATAAAGTATAACGCATCATAACGCAACAAAATAACGCATCATATTTGTCCTTATAATCAAGCCATTGTTATAGTTTCCAGCGGCCCCTTTAATCTGTGTTTTTAGCATTGGGATACAATCTTCCCATCTTGGCATCATCATAATGATAATCCATATAATGCCTCAAACCATTATTAGCTGGTACTCCCTTTGATCTTTCGTCATAACGAATAAGAGCGCAACAAGTAACCAATACATTAAAAGACATAAATACAATGCCTAGCCATGTTACAATTTTTCCAACCTTTACCGGCATTTTTTCAATTCCAGCAGATAATTTCTTATATAACACCTTAAACCAAACAACCGCAGCAATTCCCCAAAAAAAACAATATAACAGATTAATTCTTCCACCTAAATTAAATGGTATTGCACTATAATCCCAAAATACCTTTCCAAAAACAATTTCCGTAAACACACTGCACAAATACTCAAATCCACCGCCAAGCGCTGTCCCCATTATAAAAAGATAGCTATCACTCTTATCTTTATATTTATACAAAAGCACAGTAGCCCCCGCTACACCAAGCCCCCAAACCAGGCTAAACGGTCCAAAAACGACACTACTCCTGCTCATCCATACTCCTACTGTAATTCTACAAAATATAGTTTCCACAATATCCCCCAAAAAGGCACCAACAAAAAACAATAGCACTACTTTATAAAAACAACAGCCTGAGGCAAAAACATTATAATCTCTTTTTTCTTCTGTTACTTTTTCCGTCTTTGGATACGCCCGATTCAAACGATGTTTGACATGTAATATGATCCATCTTCTTAAATTTAAACTGACTTTCCAAAATTTATTATTAACCTTTTTTATTTTGCTTATATCTTTTGACTTTCCCTTAATAATAAGGATTGATAAAACCATATCTACGATAAGAAGGCCTAACAAGATTGATAGTATAAGCTCTATTAAAGTCTTTGGTAACAAACGATATACGGCAAAAAGAAGCGGATTTAAATAACTAACCCCTAAATACCCTAAAACGCCCCAAAAAGCTGACATAGAAAGGCACACATACCCACCAATATTAAATTTTTTATTGGAATAATTCCACCATCTTTCATGGTACATCCGTTCAATGAGCCATCCTCCAATCCACTCCGCTACGGAAGCATAAATGGAAGAAAATAAAAAAAGCCAAATCCCTGTCAGTTCTCTCAATGTAATAGATATAATACTCGCTGCCACTCCATATAATACGCAGTACGGACCATTAATTAATCCTCTGTTGGCTATTTTTCTTTGCCTTATTGTTGCAAATACTGTTTCAATGATCCAGCCAATAAAGGAATACACTAAAAACACTAATAACAATTCGTAAATCGACATACTCGTTCTCCTCGTTTGTATTTTATTTTATTTTTCTGTTCGTCTCACAGTATTCCTATTATACCATAACAATATAAATAAAACAGTCCTAACAATGGCATTTATTTATATCAGGTGTAACAGTTCAGCCGGGTACATTCATAAAGAACAAAGTGGACAAGTTCACATCCCACAGAGTATTTTCTCTATAGAGCGCATTTTTCTATAGAGTAAAAAGTGATATTCTGCTAACACTATAAGTATTCGGAAAATGTGGTTCGCATCTTTCCAGTTAAAACTATATTTTAAGGAGGTATCATTATGTCAATGATTAACAAAGAAATAAACGAATTTTGTGTACAGGCATATCAGGATAATGCATTTAAAACGATAACTAAAGCAGATATATTAGGAAAATGGAATGTATTTTTCTTTTATCCGGCAGACTTTACATTTGTTTGCCCAACAGAATTAGAAGATTTGCAAAATAAATATGCCGATTTTAAAAGGGCTGGATGTGAAATATATTCGGTATCTACCGATACTCATTTTACGCACAAAGCATGGCATGATTCTTCTGAACGTATCGGAAAAATTACCTATCCTATGTTAGCCGATCCTACACATACACTATGTTATGATTTTGAGGTGCTGATTGAAGAAGATGGTCTTGCTGAACGTGGAAGTTTCATCGTAAATCCAGCAGGTAAAATCGTTGTCTACGAAGTAAATGCCGGAAATATTGGACGTAATGCGGATGAGCTATTCCGCCGCCTACAGGCATGTCAATTCGTTGCTGAACATGGAGATGAGGTTTGCCCTGCGAAATGGCAGCCTAGCACAGAAACATTAAAACCAAGCCTCGACCTGGTAGGAGTATTATAATGGGGGCGTCAGATAAACAAGAACGCTTTTATGATGTGATAATCGTGGGTGGCGGTCCAGCTGGACTTTCTGCTGCCATTTACCTTGCTCGTGCCTGCTATCGCGTTCTTGTAATCGAAAAAGAGCAATTCGGCGGACAGATTACCATTACCTCAGAAGTGGTTAATTATCCTGGAATTGCTTTGACAGACGGCAAAACCCTGACAGAAACCATGCGTCTGCAAGCCCAAAAATTTGGTGCTTCCTTTTTATTAGCAGAAGTTACTGCATTGGAACTAAAAAAAGAAATAAAAACAATCACCACCACTCAAGGAGATTACACTTGCTTTGGTGTCCTGTTAGCCACAGGCGCACACCCACGTAGGGTTGGATTTAAGGGAGAGAAAGATTGGCGTGGACATGGCGTTGCCTATTGTGCCACCTGTGATGGTGAATTTTTTACAGGAAAAGAACTATTTGTGATTGGTGGTGGATTTTCAGCGGCACAAGAAAGCGTATTTCTTACAAAATATGCCAGTCACGTTACGATACTGATTCGGGGAGAGGATTTTAGCTGTGCAAAATCCACCGCAGATACCGCCAGAAATCATCCCAAAATCACCGTATTAACCAATACAGTTGTAGACTTTGTGGATGGTGACTCTGTCCTGCAAACCATTCAGTATCATAATACGAAAACTGGTGAGGTTATGAAACGCGAAACGGATGCAGCAAATTTCTTCGGTGTTTTTGTTTTTGCAGGCTATGCTCCTGCAACAGAATTATTCTCTGAAGAAATTGATTTAGATGAAAATGGATACATTTTGACAGATCGTTCTCAGCAAACAAACTTACCCGGAGTTTATGCGGCTGGAGATGTGTGTCAAAAAAGTCTGCGACAGGTAATTACTGCTGTTGGGGATGGTGCGACTGCTGCCACAGAATTAGAAAAATATGCAACAGAAATGACAAAAAAAACCGGTCTAAAACCAAATACAAAAGAGCAAAATGCAAAAAAAGATAGCAAACTGTCTTCAAATGCAACCTCGAATCAATCAGAAACGGTCCAGAAAAATACTTCTATTTTTTCTGGGGATGTTTTAGCACAACTAGATTCTGTATTTACTAAAATGGAACAAACTTTATTGTTGGAATTGCATCTGGATGACAAACCAATTTCAAAAGAATTGCAGCAGTTTATTACTGCTCTGACAAAACAAACAGACAAATTAAAACTAACGCTTTCAAGCATCTCCGTAAATACCAATGAAACACCTTGTGTTCGTATTTTAAGAGAAGATGGCACCGATTCAGGCATTGCTTTTCACGGAGTACCTGGTGGACACGAATTTAATTCCTTTATCCTTGGACTGTACAATGTAGCCGGTCCTGGACAACCCCTTGATGAAACGCAACTAAAACAGATTCACTCTATTTCAACACGGAAAAAAATACAAATTTTAGTTACACTTTCCTGTTCTAAGTGTCCGGATTTAGTAATTGCTGCACAGCATATTGCAGCAAAAAATCCACTTGTAACTGTAGATATTTATGATGTTTTACAGTTTCCTACTCTTAAAGAAAAATATAATGTTATGGGCGTACCTTGCTTGATCCTAAACGAAACGCAGGTTTCCTTTGGTAAAAAAAATATGGAACAATTATTAGAATTACTCAAACTGTAAAAAACACACTTTGCGTGCCAGATGCGGTTTGCACGCTTTTGCAACAATCTTCCCTACACATTTTTGCACATCCAAGCAAAACATTTTTCTTCTATAGACCGCATTTTTCTAGAGAAGAATAAAGGCACTACATCATCTTGTAGTGCCTCTTTTTCTAATTAATGTACTCTCGGAATCTCCTTTGCATCCACTTTTGCGACTGTTTTTTGCAAAATCAGGCACAAAAGTGGATGCAAAGGAGACTCCGAGAGTACATATTATAATAAATGATAGTGTGGTATGATATCTTCATAAGTTCCATCTTTTTTACAAAAGCCTCCCGGTATTACACCTAATTTTGTAAAACCAAGCTTTTCATATAAATGTAATGCCGCCTGATTACTACTTACCACCGCATTAAATTGTAATATTCGAAATCCTAATTCCTTTGCTTTTTCCATGCTATGTTTAACCATGACCTCACCAATCTGTTTGCCTCGTACATCACTTCGAATTGCATAACTTGCATTGCAAATATGTCCACATCTGCCTACATTATTGGGATGCAAAATATAAACTCCCACAATTGTGCCACCTTCATCCACTGCAACTCCGGTAAAAGATTGAGATTGAAAAAATTCAAGACCTTCCAGTGCAAGTAATGTATTTTTCTGAGGAAATGCATTGCCCTCATCCACTACTTCATTCCAAATATCAATGACTTCTTCTATATCATCTGTTTTAAAACCACGAATTGAAACTACCATAATCATCCTCTTTTCTAAACTCCTGTTTCTGTCACTGCTCACATGTACTTACATTTTGTTTAAAATCTTAACATGTGGCTTTATAATAGAATAGTATTGCATACCTTTTTCTTTTCCATACTCTTTTTGTAAAGCCGAACGAAAAGAATTTAAATTTTTTCTCTTATCCTTGGCATTATATACAAAACTGGAAAAATTATTCGGATATTGTTCTTTTTGTTCACTGTGTTCAAAAACTAACTGACAATACACATTAAATTTTTCCTGCATCTTCAACTGCTTTTCTGTACAAAAATCTTTTAAATTTCCTTTTACCTGTTGATACACAGTCTTTCCATCATTTCCCAATAACATAGTTAATGCATTGTGAATTTCTCCACTATTATTTACCCCAAGACACGATACCAATTCCTTTAACAATTCTTCTTCACCAGGGACCTTTTCTGTCAATAGCTTATTTGTTACTTCCTTTTTACTTCCCCTTGTGGTGTTTCTTTTGTTTTTTTCTGCTTTTGCCTTCTTTTCCTCTTTAATAGTGTCTTCTATACTTTCATATGGATTCGTAAACTCAATTTTAGTTTCCTCTTCTTTTTCCCCTTTTTTCACAATATGACTTTCCACTAAAATCGCTTCCATTTGCTCTTTTGCACCATCTTTGGAAACATTTTTTATTTCTTCTGCAGCTTCTGTGGCACATTTTTTCATACCTTCATCTAATGGAGGCTCGGTAATTGTTTTTTCTGCAATTTTGTCTTTCCTTTTCACTTCTTCTAAAACTATTTGTTCCGTTTGTATTCCTGCACGCTGTTTTTCTTCATCCACACATTTTTGGTTGTACAAATTTTGACAATATTTTGCATTATACCTTCTTACACATTTTTCTTTACTTTTCCAATATTGCACAACTGCATCAAAACCAGTATCATTTGTAACCATAATATATTCTGTTTTTTGTTTTTCACATCCAATTCGGTAACCAAGCTCTGTAACAAGTTGAAAATCCAATGCATTCTTTCCTTCCACACATTTTACAAAGTTAATTTCTCTCCCATCGGCAAGTAATTTACGAATCGTATCATATCCCATATGTGGTGATTTCTGTGTGTAAAATACAATAATCTCATCCTCTGTTCTAGCCAATGCCAAAACATGTGTCACCCACAAATCACCCACATTTTCACTATCAACCAAATATATTTTTCTTAAATTTGTCTCTTCCATATTTTTACCCCCGTTTAGAAAACATTCTGTTTTCTAACAGCAGATACCTTACCGATACATACTCGTATCACACACAGGTATCTACCAAACAATCCTTTCTTAAATATAATCACTTACAAAACTTTTCATTTCTTATATCTATCATAGCACATTCATCACCAATCTGCTACAACATCTTTTCCCTTTTCACTTCCTATTGCATGTTTCCAAAAAATACTTTATAATTTTTTTGTTACGGCTCGGAGCGTGCATATATACATTTTCCTCTGAGCTATAACGTTTCATGTGCAAAGTTCTTTGTGCATGACCTATTTTGCACAACAACTATGCAACACTAATTTAGAAAGGAATAATAGTATGAGAAAAAAATTATTAGCAAGTCTCTGTATGGCTGCATGTCTGGCAATTCCATTTTCCTACGCAGCACCACAAAAAACAGTAGCCGCAACAGCAAACACAATACACGCTATGGAAACTACAGAAAATATAACCATTCCCGTATACCATAGTCTAAACAATCTAGAACCTCAAAAAACAGGAATCTACACCCTTTCCTCAAATGAAACGAAAAACTTTCAGGTAACCTTAAATAAAACGGCATCTGTTTCCGTTTTATTTAATAGCAGTACATTTACAAATGGTTCTATTTTTGTTTCCGTATTAAATAGTTCTGGTACTACTGTAGATAGGTTTTCAGTATCTAGTTCTTCTAATTCCTATACGGAAGTCAGAAATATAAGCACCGTCTTATCCGCTGGCACCTACACACTTTCTGTCAAAGGTTCTTATGCCCTTAGTAGCAGTGTTACTTTCCAGGCAAGTCTTTTTGGAATCACTGCTTCCCAAACAGATACTATCAATATTTCTGAGCAAAAAATCCATTATACCGCTTTAAACAAAGTATCCTATCATAAAATTAAAATAAACAAAAACGGTTTACTTAAGTTAAACTGCTTTTCTTTCTATAATTCTGACTTTGAAAAGTTTTTAAAAGGTAGCACTCCTACTACATCCGGTACAAAAGTAACTTTATGTAATTCTAAAAAGAAAGCCCTCTCTTCTTATAGTTATGCAAAAACAAAAAGCCCTGCAAAATACGCAGTTAAAAAAGGAACATACTATATTAAAGTTTACGGTTTTGGTGCATATGATATTATCAAACCTACTTTTACTACTGCCAATGTAGGTACAAAAAGTAAGAAAAAAGCGGTAACGATTACCAAAACCTATAAAAATTATATCAGTCCGATAAAAACAAGTAAATCCGCAGCAACCAAATGGTTTAAAATCAAAGTACCAAAAGCTAAAAAAATAAGTCTTTTTGCAAAATACCAGGGCAGCGGTAGTATAACAGTCGAAGTCTTCAAAGGCAATAAAAGTTGCGGCCGTAGTAGTGTCTACAACGGAGGCGTGAAAAAATTCACAATGACAAACTTTATTTCCCGAAAAGAAATCAAATGGACGAAAGGTACCTATTATGTAAAAGTGTCCAAATACAAAAAAGACTATCAAGGAATGTACAGTCTAAAAATTAAATAAACGATTCTTCTACACCAGATACCAACAAGCTGTTCATTCTAAAAAGACGTTTCTACCACTTTCACTATACGATTAGAAACGTCTTTTTCACTTTTGCACTACATTCCTATTATAAACTATCAAAATGTACCGTTTGGTTATTCACTTGTCTTCCTTCAATGATACTCTCGGAACAGTAACAGATATTTTACTCCTTTTGTAATGGTACACAAATACGAATTCTGCTACCTATTTCTGATCGAGACAGTATTTCAAAATGTCCCCCATGTCTTTCTACAATCCATTTTGCAATAGACAATCCTAAACCAGTTCCTTTATATTTTCTTGCATCGTCTGCTCGATAAAATCGTTCAAACATATGCTTCAAATCTTCTGTTTTCATTCCAATTCCACTATCCTGCACCTGCAAATACGCTTCTCCCTGCTCTGTTCTACCTACCGACAAGATAATTTCCTCCTGCTCTTTCGTATATTTTGCTGCGTTATCTACTAAAATACGAACTGCCTGTTTTAACATTCCACTATCCGCCATAACCATAATGGGACTTTCTTCTGACCGAAAACGATATACATGTTTTTCATCAATCAAAAGCGATTCTTCATAAATTTCCTGCATACACTCTTTTAAAGAAATTTTCTTTAATTCTAACTGTGTTTTTCCGCTGTCTCCCCGTGCTAAAAACAACAGTTGTTCTACTAAATGTTTCATGTGACCGGATTCTCTTTGCAAAGCAGCAATGGATTCCTCCAATACCTTCTCATCCTCAGTTCCCCATCTAGCTAACATATTTACATACCCCTCAATTACTGCAATTGGTGTACGAAGTTCATGCGAGGCATCATTTACAAAGCGGGCTTGTTGCCTATTTACTTCACGCATTCGATATAGTAAATTATTCATAGCAGCCTCAATTCCTTGTAAATCCTTATCTCCAAAAGAAATCTCCTCTTCCGGCTGTAATTTTGAAATAGCATCTTCTATCAGATGATATTTTTCACCAGTAAACTCCTTACGACTCAATTCATCTGCTTTCAATGCAATATCATTAATGGGATGTAGAATTGTCCTAATTTTTTTCCCTTCTTGCCCAAAAGAAGTAAACAGAGATATAAACTGCAAAAGAAGGATAATTCCGATACAAATTCCCAAAACACATAAAAAATAATACAATGGAAGTTCTAACAATCTTTCTCCCTGCTTATTTTCTACAATATAACACCACTTTTGAATATTATTTAGGTGTATCACTTTTCGATGATTCGAAACAGAAATCGTACCAATCTGAACAAATTCCCATTCTAGCAACCAGCCAACCGCAAGTAAACAGCTAATAAGGAAATCGGCACTTATATAATACATAAGTTTTTTTCGAACCATGTACCACTGCAATTTTCGTACAATAGAAGTCATTTTCTTTGTTTGCGTATTTCCTCTTTTTTTCTCCTTACCCATACCTACACCTCACCGATCTATTGGGTTACCAAAAGATAACTAAACTTTAATCACATAGCCTACTCCACGAACTGTTTGAATCATTTTCACACCATATACTTCATCAATTTTTGAGCGAAGGTAACGGATATATACATCCACTACATTTGTTTCGCCAACGTAATGATATCCACATACCCGTTCTAAAAGTGTTTCTCTTGTCAACACAATATCCACATTCTCTAACAATGTCTGGAGCATTAAAAATTCGCGGTTGGTAAGTATGATTTCATCCGTACCATACCATACTCGGTGTTTTTGTTTACAAAGCTTTAATTTCCCCCAGGATAATTCTCCCTCTATATTTGTCTCTGTGTTTTCTGCGTTATTCCGTTTTCCATGTAATTTTAATGCCACCCGGATTCTTGCAAGCAATTCCTCTATGGCAAAGGGTTTTGTAACATAATCTACTGCACCTGCATCCAATCCGGCAACTTTGTCCATTACCGCATCTCTGGCTGTCAGTAAAATAATTGGTACATTTTTTTCCATCTGAAGCCTTCTCATAACTTCCAATCCATTTAGACCAGGAAGCATAATATCTAACAAAATCAAATCCAACTCCTGTTCTAATGCACATTCCAAACCATCTCTACCATTATCCCTTCTGAGAATTTCATAACCCTCGTGAGATAATTCCAATTCAATAAAACGAGCCAACCCTTCGTCGTCTTCCACAATCAATATCCTACTTGCCATATTTATTACTCCTTTTTCTAAAGATACTTTATCTAAATATACCGATCCAATCGGCATTGCTCTTTCACCTCATTACCTAACAAAGTAATTGCTTGTTGTGGACAATGACTGACACAACGATAACACATGGTACATCTTTTCCCTGCTACCGCTTTTCCATTTTGTAACAAAATATTTTTCATCGGACACAGAGAAACACACATACCACATCCAATGCAATTCTCATGTATTTTTAGTTTATCTGTATAACCTGCAGTCTTTGTATAAAACCAAAAACGCTGTCCGAAAAGTCCTAAAATATGCGAAACAAAATGCAGCCCATTTTTAGGATACCTCCCATCCTTTATTTGACAAGTCACCGAATCTATTTTTCTATTCGCTTCCATAACAATCCTTTTGTTTTGTTCCAAACTCTTTTTCAAAAGCTTACTATCACAAACAGAATCAGGCATCCTTATGTGTAAACCTCCAAGGATTTCTGCCCCATATCTTTTTAATAATCTTGCACTGCAGCCAGCACCATCACCGCTAAATGCCCCCATTGTTGCAACACATAATACCTTTTTACCTTTCCACAATATTTGATTGCTTTTGATAAATTCCCGCACGATATATGGGATATTAGAAAATTGTATGGGATATCCCAAAATAATTTTATCATTTTTCTGTATTAATGCAGCTATATTTTTTTGCTCTAAGGGAACGATATCAGCCGACGCATCCAACTGCTTTGTTAGTCTCTTAATGCAATATTTTGTATTCCCCGTCCCACTAAAATATATTCCTATCAATTTTTCTCATCCCTACCTTTTTTGCTTCAATAAAATGTAACATTGTATCCTATAACTTTTCATATTCATCCTTCACTTTATCTGCAAAAGCACTGGCTTTTTCCATTGCCTCATTTGCTTTTCCTAAATTATTTTTCCCACGGAAAAAAAAATGGCAATTGAAAAACAGTGCAATAAGCATAACGGGAAGTACAACTTGCCACGCAAATAATAATACAACTACAAAAATCCAAACCGGTACATTAATAATCTCTTTCTCCCGTTTTTTCACTATAAAATTATTTTCATTTCCAATTTTCCATAGTTTTTTGAAGAAACGGGCCATTTTTTTTCCAAAACTTTCTTCCTCTTCATATTGATTTTGTTTTATCACCTCTTCTACGGAAAACATTTGTTTTTCTTCTTCTGTATGTGTAGAATAGCTTTCCTGTTCTGGCGCTGGTATTTTCCCCTGTTTTTCTAAATAAACCATGGCATCTAATAAATCCCAATTATTTGCCTCTAATGCTTCTTTTGCTTCTTCATAACTAACACCTGCTCTTTTTCTTAATTTTTCTACTTTTTCCAATTGTTCCATACTTCTCACCTTATTCCTTTCTTTTTTTGTCCTCGTTATGAAACGATGCACTGCCTTGGATGTGTAACTACTCAAATTCGTAGTTACACTGATGCTTTCCGTACATTGCATATTTCTTATTTACAAGAACTACTATAACAAGGTTTTCTTAAAAGTACTTTTAAGAAAGATTAAGTTTAGATTAATAATAGCATACTCTCCCTAAAAAAGCAGTAATGCTTTTATTTGCAATTTTTTCCGATTTGCTATAAAATAAACATGTTTATTACGCTGGCATTAAAAATAGAAAAATAGCTTACCAAAGCATAGTCACGTAATAACGCCTTAATACTAAAAAAATTCATGAAAAATTAAATAGGAGGCTTTTTTATGAAAAAAAATTTGCCTGTTCTTATCCACTTGAATATGGCACTGATTGGCGGTTTTGCTGGTGGTTTTGCCATTCTCAACCACAATGATCTGTTTGGCTCTGCCCAAACTGCAAATATGATTTCTTTGGCTCTTGATTTTGGTGGTCGTAACGACAATTTATGGTTTTATCGTCTACTGGGCGTCTTTATTTATATTGCTGGATTAGCTTCTACTGTATTAATTCCAAAAATATTTTCCAATTATCACTTAAAAATAATCAGCATTTTAGTAGATATTGCCGCATTTATTATCGTTGCGTTTCTGCCAGAAGATACAAATATTCTACTCTCTCTCTACCCTCTATTTTTTGCTATGGCAATGCAATGGTGTAGTTTTTCCGGAGCAGAAGGATATAATAGCGCAACCATTTTTTCTACGAATAATTTACGACAATGTGTTACATCTTTTACCGAATACTTTTATAGTAAAGATCAAAAAGCGTTACACAAAGGTATTTTTTATGGAAGAGTTTTATTATCCTTTCATATCGGCGTAGTCATCTCCTGTATTGCCAGTTTTTCCTTTCAATCAATGGGAGCTTTGATCGGCATTCTTCCTACCCTTCCAGCTCTTGGCATTGTTTGGTTGGAAGAACATAAACGTGCAAATTTAAAGGAACTCATGACCGAAAAAGCAAAATCGGCTTAAATAGGACTTAGTGTTCCCTCTAAAATTAGAACCAACGATTGTCACAATTGAACTTAGCCTGCTAGCAATCACATGCAATTTGCTCAATTATTTCTGCCCGGCTAAACTGTTACAAAAATATATACATTTTTTTACATTTTAATTGCATTTTTTAGGTTTGTTTATTATAATAGATACGTTACTTTAAAAATATAAATATTCCAAAAAGGAGAATACCAATTATGAAAAAAAGACTATTCGCTCTATTGTGCATGATCACAGTTGTAGCAAGTATGGTAACAGGCTGTGTCACTTCATTTGATGCTGCTGGTTATGTAAAGGGATACTTAGACTCTACAATGAAAGCAGATTTTGATGAATATGCAAAGCTTTGCGATTCCAATGTTTCTGAAGTAGAAAAAGTATACAATGAAGGAATTGATAAAAATGTTTCTTCTATGCTAACCGGAATTACTGTAAACGCTGAAACAAAGGAAAGTATTCGCCAAGCCCTTGTAGCAGTATTTAAAAATGCAAAATACTCTGTAGGAAAAGCTAGCAAAACAGATAACGGATTTGAAGTTCCTGTAGAAATAACACCTTTACATCTTGGATTAACAACAGAAAAATGTACCGAAATTGCCAAAGATACTTTAAAGAAATTTCAGAAAAAGAATCCAAAGGCAACCGATACTACACAGTATTACATTATGTATGGTGATGCACTTGCATCTTATTTAAACGATTTAGCGAAGAAACCTGTTTATGGTGAAAAAACTACTGTAACAGCAAAAGTAGTAAAATCAGGTAAAAAATACATTTTAGATACAACCTCACAAAACGAATTAACAACAACATTGATTAAAGCAACAGAAAAATAAAATGCTTTATAAGTAAAAAAAGCACAGCATCCTAAATTTTGGATGTATGTGCTTTAATAAGTAGTCTCGTCAATCTTCTTATATTCTTTTGCAGTTCCTTCAAACTCTACTACATCCTCCAAATAGGTATTTGCTCCATCCTTCTCCAACGTTTTTGTAAGATCCGAAGAAGTAGAAATTCGGATTTTTGCCTGCTTATCATTTTTTGAATACCATGCAAAATTCATCTTTGTCTCATTTTCTCCAGGAGATAATGCAATCTTTTCATAGTCATTCTTTTCCTGTTCCCATTTTACTTTCCAGTTTTTCCACTCTTTGGAAACTGCTGTCTTTGCAGAATTATCATTCCAATGTTCTGTGGCTGCAAAACTCGTAACCGCCATGGTTCCTACTAGACAGACCGCTGTTGCAGATAAAATTAGTTTTTTTGTTCTTCTCATAATCATTCCTCCATGTTTTCCTTACAACTCTGTAAACCATTTTTGAAAACAGATTGCTGTGAGCTTGTAATCATTCTTACAAGCTTCATCATAACATGGGGTTGTAAATACCAAATTGTATTTATGAAAAACTTGTGTAAAACTTAACTATGCAAAATCCATTCGAACGAAAAAACTACAATCAAATACTTTCTTCTACTATTCTTCCTTTAAATCACGATAATCATTTCGAGCAAAACGATGATAGGTAATGCCAAAGTCATCCTCTTCCAGACAATATACATAAGGGTCCACTCTGGAATCTGCAAAATAAAGAACCGTTCCCAAGCCGTCCTGTTCCTTATCTACGATATAGGTTGTACCCTCCTTTTTTGCATACTCCTCGAAAAGATATATCATCTCTTCCATTTTTTGCTTTTTTAGTGCTTCTAAAAATAATTTTAAAAATTCTGGTTCCTCTACAAATTGCTCCACATACTGACAGCCATCTTTTCCTATTTCAATACATAATCTGTCACCTGCTGCCGTGGTAGTAATGTCCCCAAGAAATGCTGCCTTATTTTGCAAATACTCTGTTACAGCTTTTACAAGTTTATCTATCTCTATGGTATCCTCGACTTCTAAAAATTCACATAATGATTTTTTCGGATAATATAAACGAATGTCCTGATCAAGACTTCCTATTTTTAATTGCCACTCTTTCATCGTATCTAGCACATGCTTCTCTAATGTAAGTTTGATTTGATTTGTCTCTTTCATTATAATCCTCCTGCCTTTTTTCTTCAGTTTACACTAACGGACTTTATAAGTAAAGCATACGACATAGTTCTTTGTTGTAGCATTTTCCCATCCTGTTATGTTTCAGAAACAATATCATCTGACCTTATCATTTTCTTTTGAATAAGGTCAGTTTTATAATACCAGTTTTATCTGACATTATAAATCTGTTTGAATCTGATTATTTACCAGTTTAAGGCTGTACTTTATGATAGGAAGGAATATTTAAAAGATATAGGAAAAAATAACAAAAGAAATGAGGAAAATCACATGGAAACAAAAACAGCAACGAAAGCAAAAATCACAACCAAAGAGTTAGTTATTACGGCTCTGTTTATTGCATTAACTTATGTCTTTACTGCATTTATTAATGTCAAATTACCAATTGCCGCAAATGGTGGATTGATTCATCTTGGTAATATTCCATTGTTCATAGGTGCTATTCTTTTTGGTAAAAGAACAGGTTGTCTTGCAGGTGGTATTGGAATGGGCTTATTCGACCTTTTATCTGGTTGGACTGCATGGGCTCCATTTACACTGATTATTGTTGGTCTTATGGGATATGTAGTAGGTGCAATTACTGAAAACCGTAAAAAATACGGCTGGTATATATTAGCACTTGTAGCTGCCTGTGCAATCAAAGTTGTTGGTTATTATATTGCAGAAATTATCTTATACGGAAACTTCTTGGCACCAGTAAGTTCTATTCCTGGAAACTTGCTTCAAATCGGAGTTGCCGCAGTTGTGACACTAATTATTATTGAACCTTTAAGACTTGCTGCTGAACGTATCTAACACGATCAAGCAAGTAGCGGAGCGGATTGCGAATATCCGCTTAACAATGAAAATGGAGGAATCATTATGTACGAAATCATGACACCTGGACCTACACAGGTCGCAGAAAATGTAAGACTGGCAAGAAGTGAAGCTTGTACAAACCCTGATTTGGACAAGGAATTTTATGACTTTTATCGTAATACATGCAAACTTTTCAGCAAACTCGTAAAAACAGAAAATGAAACGTTAATCTTAGGTGGCGAAGGTATTCTAGGTCTAGAAGCTGCCTGCGCATCCCTGACAGAGACGGGTGATCGTGTACTGGTTTTGGATAACGGCGTATTTGGAAAAGGATTCAAAGATTTTGTAACTATGTATGGTGGAACTCCTGTTTTGTATACAACAGACTATCACCTTCCAATCGATGTGGATGCGTTAGACCAATATTTGCAAAAGGATTCAAATTTCAAATATGCCACTGTAGTACACTGTGACACACCAAGTGGTATGTGTAACCCAATCAAAGAGATTTGCAATTTACTGAAATCCTACGGTATTCTTACTGTTGTTGATTCTGTTTCTGCCATGTTTGGTGAAGAAATGGATGTAGATGCATTCCAGATTGATATTTTATTGGGTGGTTCACAGAAGGTTATCTCTGCACCTCCAGGACTTACACTTGTAACCATGAGTGAGGATGCAAAGGCAGCAATGAAAAATCGCAAAACTCCAATTGCTTCTTTTTATGCCAACCTTCTTACTTTTGAAAACTACTATGAAAATCAATGGTTTCCATATACAATGCCAATCAGCGACATAAAAGGACTGGCACAGGCATTAAAAAATATTGAACAGGATACGGATATTGTAGCTCGCCATCAAAACATTTCAAAACGTGTACGCTACGCTGTACAAAAATGTGGGTTAGAGCTTTATCAAAAAGATGGCTTTTGCGGAACCGTAACCGTAATTAAAGTACCAGGTCAGGTAACCGCATCCGCTATTTTAGAGAAAATGCGCTTAGAACATCAGATTATGATTGCTGGTTCTTTTGATGTAATGGAAGGCCAGGTTCTTCGTATTGGACATATGGGAGAAAATTGTCGGGAAGATAAAGTAAGACGTACACTAAACGCCTTGCAGCTTGTATTAACAGAATTAGGCGTAACACTTTCGGATGATTTAGAAACATGTTTCATGGAAAAGCAGTAAATGTAACAGGCGTGTCGCAAAACGGACACGCCTGTTTTATCATTACCACCCTAAATCCATGAGCCAAGTATTTAATCTTCTCTCTTTGTCTAATTCCTGCAATCCTTTCTCCTCAGGTGCCAGATATTCCCCTTTTATGGTTCCATCCACGATATATAACACTCTTTTACATTTTGCTGCCACCTTAACATCATGTGTAACCATCATAATGGTAGTACCTTCTTGATTCAATCGAACCAATTCCTCCATCACTTCCGCAGAAGCCATTCGATTCAAAGCCCCTGTTGGTTCATCCGCAAATAGTAATTTCGGATCGTTCATCATACTTCTGCATATACAAGCTCTTTGCAATTGTCCACCTGATACTTCATTAATGTCATTCTCTGCAACCTCTATAATAGACAATTTCCGCATCAGTTCTTCTGCTCTTTGTATCTTTTCTTTTCTACTTTCGTTTCTCTTTTTGCTTTCTATAGCAGGCAAAACGATATTATCTAAGATTGTTAAATTTTTCATCATGTACATCTGCTGAAAAATGAATCCCATATCGTCTAATCTGACATTTGCCAGCTCATTTGCTGTTAATTTTGTTATATCTTTCCCGTCAAATACAACTGTCCCACTTGTAGGTACATCCATTCCCGATACGGCATATAGCAACGTAGATTTTCCAGAACCAGAGGGTCCCATGATTGCTACCATATCTCCTTCTTTTACTTGAAAGCATATATTTCTTAATACATTGTTCTGTCGTTTGTCTACTATATAAGTCTTACATAAATCCTTTACATCTAATATTACATTTTCCATTTTATTCTCTCCTATCTATTCAACATTCACAAGCTCTCTACTACTGATTTTCTTTGTAAAAAGTGCAGCAATTGATGCTGAAATACCTGTAATCAACAAAACAATTCCAGGATATAACACTACTAACGAAAAAGGATTAAAATAATATTCCACATTTTCTGCTCCCATCATATGCCAGATTGGATTACACCACAATTTTGTGACTGGTACTGTCAAAATAATCGCAGCTACTTCTGCTATTATCCCCACAAGCATAAATCGCTTAATCTGCCACTTAACAATGACACGATCTTTAAAACCAATGGATTTTAAGAATGCAATCTGCCCTGCTTCATCTGCTATAAATGTTCTTTCCATTAGTACCGTTACTAAAATAACTACAAGACAGGTAATGCACAAAAGAAGTTTACTTACGGCCTCCATTGTTCCTACCACCCCGATACAATCAGAGCAATATTGTTCCGCATTCAGCACATCCTCCACATCATACATCTTTTTTATCTTCTCTATCCTACTTGCAATCTCTTTTTTATTTGGATGATCCGCAAAATCAATTTGAAATGCCATCATTGCACTGGAATACTTCATAGACGTTGGTGCATCCTGATGAAGCCTTATCACCTTTCCTAATTGATTTAAGGTCTGAAAATATCCTACCACTATACACTCTCTTTTTTCTGTTCCATAATCCATGGTTACCGTATCACCTATTTTCGCATGGATTTGCTTTGCAATCGTAGGCGTAATGGCGATTTCATCTGCGTTTTGTGGAGCAGAACCTTCTATGTATTCATAGTCCGTCGTTTTCGTCTTTTTATTTTGTTGACATGTTATACCCGTAAACACCTTTCCATTCGATTCAAAATTATATTTATACCAAACCTCCATGCTGACTTTTCCTGCCATCCCATGCTCCTTTAAGTCACTCTCAATCCTTTTTATCTCCTGCGCTAAACCAGTATCTCCTCCCCGACCTATAAAATCCATTTTCATTAACTTTGCATCTGTTATATAAACATCCGATTCCTTTCCAAACGTTGTAATAAGATTTTTACTTTTCATGGTATCTGTCACAAGCACAACTCCAAGTACAAAAATAGAACATAGAAAAAAGGATGCGATAATCGTAGCAAATCTTTTAGGTGAACTGCATATGTCATTCATTGCCATATACATAGAAACATTCGTATGTGTTTTTCGTAAAGAACATCCTCTTTTTTTCTTATACCGTTCTCCCGTCTGTCCATTTCGGATCGCATCTACCGGGGTAGCCTTTTTTACTCGCCCTGTGCATAGATAGGTAAATGCAACCATCAATAAAATAACAGCAATCGCACCTATCACATTTAACAGACTTCCCTTGTCATTTCCCAGTACCATTTTTTTCGAAACGGAACGAATCAACATATTTCCGAAAGGGAAACTAATCAGTAACCCTATACTTCCACCAACAACTGCCATAGCAAAATATTTGACTACATAAAGTCCCCTGATTTTTCTATCCTTAATACCAATTGCCTTCATCACACCAATTTCTCTAAATTCCTCATTAATGGAAAATGTTATGACAAATTTTAACAAAACAAACGATACAATGATCAAACATACACTTAATACCAATACAACCATGGCAACAATCATTTCCATTACATAACAAAGTTTTATGGTCGAACGTGTTCCATCAAATAATAGATTGGAAGCCCCTGATAATTCAGCTGAAAGAGCATCTACCTGATCCGAATCAATATAAAAAATGTAACCACTCTTCTCCGCCAGGCTTTTATCCTGCGCAAATATTTGATAATCTTCCTCGTTTAACAATAATCTGATATTTCCCATCATCTCTGACCCCAGTAAGGCATCTTTTATCTCACCAGCGATACGGAATGCTTTCGATGTATTTCCCAATGTAACCTGCATATTATCTCCGATTTTCAAACCATTCTTTTTCAAAAATCCAGCCGTTACATAAATATCTCCTTTCCTTACTTTCGTAAGTATACTGTTGTCTGTCTGAAAATATCGAATTCCTTTATTATCAATAGACTGCATCATCACTGCATTATTCTTCATATCAATATGTTTCTTATGCAGTGTTAAGTTATCCTTAGATGCCCAATATCCCTTCTCTACCCTATAACTTTTCACATTGGAGGATTGGTCTAATATTTTCCTCACACCTCCATCTCCCCCTTGAGTAATCACCATATAATCTCCAATTCCTGCTTTGTCCAAAAAATAATCGGTTCCATTCATAACCGTTATAACATTACTTAATCCACTGGATACAAAAGTTGCAGCAAGAATTGTAAATAGCAGCAAAATAATATTCATTGTCTTTTTTCGTTTTACATCTCGTTTTAAAATATCTAAATACATAGGTTTCCTCCTTTATTTTTCTATATACGCTCAGAGTCTCTTTGTTCCTATTTTGGCGAAATAATTTTTGTCAGACATGCACAAATTGGTGTGTATCTGCCGGAAAATCAGCCGCAAAGGTAGGTGAAAGGGAGATTCCAAGAGTACCTTTGTATCTCCACTATACCTTGGAAATTATTAATTAATCCTTAAACCGATTTTATTTTTTCCTCTATAACGAAAAAATG
Source organism: uncultured Lachnospiraceae bacterium (assembly GCA_902786205.1). Classification (GTDB taxonomy): domain Bacteria; phylum Bacillota; class Clostridia; order Lachnospirales; family Lachnospiraceae; genus CAG-411. Next base: position 34,518 of record CADABQ010000023.1, read on the forward strand.
TAGTATGTTTGTTACCATACTACATTTTTCGCAACACAATCGTTATCAAAAACCTATCTTCTATTATCCGAGCAAATATTTCTCCATCCATCTTATGTAATATTTCTTTGCAGATGTAAAGACCAAGACCACTCCCTTTTACTTTTTCACTATTACTACCTCGATAGAAGGAATCAAATACATGCGTGATTTCGTCTTCTTTCAAACTACATCCTGTATTTTCCACCGTAATCAATTTACAGTTTTCTTCCTCCTGAAAGGAAATATGAATCTCCTTTCCATCCCCATATTTTATCGCATTTTCCATCACATTTTGCATGACTTCTACTGCTCGATTTACATCTCCATAAAGCAGACAGTCCTGGATTTTATCTACCAAAAACACAGTATGTAATTGTTCCGTTTTTTCCTTATAATACTTTGTTATGCTCCCTACTAGCGCAGATAAATAAAACTCCTGATTGCTAACTTTCAAATTTAAAAATTCTTCTCTGGATGCATCTGCTATTTCATTTATATATTTCTTAATCTCCTCCGCATTTTTTTCAATGCCAAAAACAGCCTCCTGTTTTTTCTCCTCGCTGTCATATAAATTCTGCGAAAGTGCCTTTGCATACAAATCAATAGCAGACAAGGGTGTTTTTATGTCATGGGATAAGGACAACAATAACGTCTTTTTCTCTCTTACAAGCTCCAATTCCCTTATTTTATCCTGCTCTAATTTTTCCCTGAGCATATCCAATCCCCAAAGAAATTGTCCAAAAAATTTACTTTTCTCCGCTTTTAATGGCATAGATAAATTTCCTTTTGTCAATTCAAAAACTAGATGATTCATGATATGAAAGGGTTGTATGATTTTTCTTCCAATCAGCCAAAGCATACAAATGCTCCCTAAAAAAATAATACCAGAAATCCAAGCATTCATCCGTATTCCTTTTGCACTATTTTTCACCTGATATTCAACTCGATATAGTCCTCCATTTATCTCCTCTACTGTATAGGCATTGCCGCAACGCTGTTTGGGATCAAATTTAGATATTGCCAAAATAGTTTTGTATTGTCCCAAATCTATCTCTTCTGCGTTTTTCCCCGCCTTCATTTCTTTCACGGCTCTTTGTATATCTACCCGATAACTTTTCTCCTGATTTTCTTTCCATGCTTTTCGAAGCATTCCATTACATCCGATAATCAGAATAATCTCCACCAAAAGAAAAACGATAACAAATTTTCTATAATTATTCAAACCGATATCCTACTCCCCATTCTGTAATAATGTGCTTTGGATGCTTTGAATCCAGCTCTATCTTTTGTCGTAACCATTTGATATGAACCGTCAATGTTTGCAACTCTGATTCGCTATCACTTCCCCATACAGAATTAAAAAGATATTCTTTCTTCAATGTAACTCCTTTATTTTCAATCAATAACTTTAATAATTCAAATTCTTTTATTGTAATAGCGACCTCTTTTTCGTCCACATACAGACGATGATTCACTATATCTAACTTTATATTTTCCTCCGTAATCTCATCCACCGCATATTTTCGCTTAAAAACACCTTTGATTTTGGCAAGTAATATATCAATATCATAAGGTTTTTCTATGTAATCATCCGCTCCCAAATTTAGCCCCTTCAGCTTATCCTCTTTCGCTGTCTTTGCACTGGCAATCAAGATATGTGCATTGGAACTTTCTCTTATTTTGCTGCAAACCGAAAAACCATCCATGCCTGGAAGCATAAGGTCCAAAATAATCAATTTCGCACCATACCGCTCAAACAACTCCAGTGCCTTTTCCCCATTTTCAGCAATGCTGACTACATAATTTTCCTTGCGAAGAAAATCACTTAAAAGAGTACCTATTTCCTTGTTATCCTCAACAATTATAATATCTAACATACTTTTTACCTGTAAACCTTCCATTTTTCCTAAAGAAGTTCCAGAGTGTTCCCAATTGTAAAATTAATTATCCCCTAGGGAACTTTGCCCTGAAATACAGAATTTTCCAGCAAACATTTTGTATATGAAATATCACTCTTAATATTCCATCACTACCTGTATTCCTCTCTAACACATTTTAACTAATAATGTACATACATTCTAGTCATTTCTGGCTCATCATCTCCCTGCACCATACATAAAAATTTCCAACCGTATCTTTCATAAAAACCTGTATGATCTGTAACAAGATACAATGGCGTTATTTCCTTATTTTTCATTTCATTTACAACCATATCAAGTAGCTTTCCTGCTATACCTTTACCGCGATGTTCTTCCTCTGTATATACGGCACATACATTGGGTGTAAGGTCTTTCCTGTCATGAAAGTCATTCTCAATAACACCCATCCCTGCAACTATTTTATCACCATATAAACATAAGAACCATCCATACTCTGTATCCTTGTTAAGATACGCTTCCATACATTCTAAGTAAGCTTCCTTTGGTATTCCCCATTTAGAGCTAAACCAACTAGCTGCTGCCTCTTTTAGCTCTGGTTGTTCCATCAATGTAATATATTTATAATTTTTCATTTTATTTCTTCCCCTATTTCAGCATTATTTTGTCTCAAAGGCAACATTGTTACCATACAGTTACCGCAACAGTTACACACTTTTACATTTCAAATCTTTGTATTAATCATTCAATTCCGATTTCCTTATACCTCGAATAATTCTCTTAATACTTTTTTCAGACAATGCATAATCATTAGCAAGTTCGTCTATACTTGCTCCTTCTTTATATTCAATATATATCTGAACATTTCTTTTATGCAAATATTCTTTTGTGTCTGTCTGGCTTCCCCATGACTTTTTACCAACGCTTGGTATATAGATTGCTTTTCCACTAACATATTGCTGAATAGTATCAATTAATTCCCTTGGCAGAACTTTTTCTGCATTTATATAGCTCATCTTATCCTCCTAAATTATATATTTCTAGGATTCATCTGAGCTTAACTTATCAATTTTTATCTAAGCTCAGACTACTGAACCATAACATATCTATTGCACATATATTCTTTCTCCTTATTATTTATTTTCTACTACTATATTTAACATATACTTTTCCCCAAAGCAAGTACCATCTTTAATTAGAAGCAAACTTGTTCCGCACAAAATTATACACCAAAAAACATCTATCCTAACCAAATTGGACGATACATACACGAACAGCCTATATTCAAACCATCAAGATTTCTACTCTCAACTTCTATCAGATTACTGTATTTTCATATTCATATGCTCTATTAAACAATTCTTACATAAGCAATCATCATGACAATCAATAAAATCACTACGCCCAAAACATTCATATTTTTGCAAATGGAGTTTGACCAAATAAATTCACATACTTAAAATTAGATACTATCATCATTCGTTTACTTCTTCTATCAATCTTAAAATATCATTTTCAGACCATAGTTTATTTGGGAATATCGAAATATCCTCTTTATGCTTTCGTATAATTCTTATAGGCTCAATTGAATTATCATAGACATGAAGAATATCACAAATATCTAAAAGATATTTTATGTTTTCCAAAGACTTATAGTATCTTTTAATTATTTTATCTTTATCTACATCATGTCCACCGGATGCTACGCGTGCCCTCACTCGTGCTAGATTAATATTAGGATTAACAGTAAGCACAAATATACATTTAATAAAATATCCTTCTTTTTTGGCCTTTTTCAATATTTCTAATGTAAGCGATGAATAACACAGCGTATTGTATAATTCATCGCTTATGTTTTAATTAATGTGGTAAGTCCTCAAGCTTATCCGATGCTATATTTTCAACGTC
>CADABQ010000024.1 GCA_902786205.1 uncultured Lachnospiraceae bacterium
GCCGCCAGCGTTCATCCTGAGCCAGGATCAAACTCTCAAATTAAAATTTGTCCTTGCTAGAAACTTGCTAGCTTTTTATCCTTTACTGTTAAAGGTTTTTGTTCGTGAACATCTTTGATGTCCCATGAAATTCTTTTGAATTTTCAAGGTTGTTTCACTGTTTAATTGTCAATGTCCTAATCGCTGTAAGCCTCATTCTGTAAGACTTTGAGGTGTTTCTTATTTTCTGTCACCCCCAAGCGACTTGTTTAGTATATCATGTGTTTTCTCAAAAGTCAATAACTTTTTTTAATTTTTTATTTTTCTTTTTTTATGCTCATGCGAAGATGGCTATCATCAAAAAGACATGCAATAAAAAATATTTTCACATAATATAAACGGAGAAGGAGGGATTTGAACCCTCGCGCCGCTATTAACGACCTACTCCCTTTCCAGGGGAGCCCCTTCAGCCTCTTGGGTACTTCTCCAATTTGCTCTAGGCAAAAAACAAACCACCAATAACCATTGGTGGTTAAAAAGCGGAGAGGGTGGGATTCGAACCCACGTGTCCTTGCGGACAAACGGTTTTCAAGACCGCCTCGTTATGGCCTCTTCGATACCTCTCCGTAACTTGCTCATTTAGTTTAACATTTCGATTACGGTTTGTCAACACTTTTTTTATTTTTTTATTTTTTATTTTTTATTTCCCTTCAAAGTGTGCACCTGTATATATATCTACATGCACTGCTGCACTTGTAAATAAGGGATCTTATATGTAGACATAACAGATAACGCATCATAGAAAAACTGCTCTGTCTTTTACAAAACCCATCCGTTGTTTTCTAAATTTAGTAATTATTACTTAACTCCCTCTAAACATGACAACTACAAAACTAATCTCGGATGTCCCCTTTACTATAATTCTTTCGTTCCACTCAAATGGCAATTTAAAAAACCATCCATTCAAATAGTACATAATGCATGAACGACAATCAAACATAGTTTGTACATACATCAACGAAATACCCATTGTATAAATCCAATGGGTAGTTTCGTTGTTTTTTGTATGATTATTCTGTTTCTGAAGAGTATTCATTCCAATACTCTTCCGCTTTTTCTGCTGCAATATTGAGCTCTTTTTCTATTTTTTCCAATGCTTCTTCTTTAGATAAGCCGAATTCCAGACTCATCTTAATGATAATCTTACCTTTTTCTTCTTTTGCATACTCTTTTGCATACTCTTCAACCACATTGCTCATTTTAGCTCGACCTCCTTCGGTTGTTTTAAAATATATGTAATAATTCATAGCTATCATAGTAGTAAACTTTTATTTTTAATATCGCAATATATTATAAATTTTCCGCAAATACCTGTCCCACTTTCAAATCTTCCGGTGTAGTAATTTTGATATTTTTATAACTCCCCTTTACTAATTTTATCGGTGTATCTGTTAACGTTTCAACTACCATCGCATCATCCGTTATTCCTTTTTGGTCTGAAATCATCAATCTTTCATATGCTTTTATTATAAGTTTATAGGAAAACACTTGTGGCGTTTGTATCTGCCATAATAAACTTCTATCTGGTGTTTTTTCTACCACACTTTCTTGATTCACTACCTTTATAGTATCTTTTACCGGCATCCCCACAACGCATGCTTCTACCTGTTCCATTTGTTTTTTCACACGATTTAATACATCTTGGTCTATAAATGGTCTCGCACCATCATGAATATATACATTTTTTGTATCTCGCTCTACCATTTTTAAACCTTCATACACAGAATGATAACGTTCCTTTCCTCCAACCACTATTTTTTTTATTTTATGAAAATTATATTTTTCTACAATTTCCTTTTGACAGTATGCAATTTCTTCCTTTCCCACTACTAAAATGATATCATCTATAAAACTTTCCTCAAAAGCTTTAATCGTATAATATAAAACTGGATATTCCCCAAGTTTTAGATACTGTTTTGGCACTTTTGTATGCATTCTTTTTCCTTTTCCGCCAGCTAAAATAATTGCTACATTTTTCTCTTTCTTCAATGTCAACGCCCTTCTTTCCGCCTACCTATCCTTATATGTCTATTTCATAAACAATTGCTTTTTTATTTTTTATAATGCGTTAAAACATAACAATGCATCCTACCATTATAATAGTATAACATAATTTGTTCTATGTCTCCTTTTAAAAATCTGTCCAGCAAAAATGTTTCGACTCGTACGATAGCAAATATTATTTTAAATATTTTCATTTTTCAAAAAACAAGGTGATAAAAGTCTCTATAAAATGTTTCATCGTATCCACCTTGACACAAACATTAGAGATTTTTACACCTTGTTTTTGAATGCTTTGTATGCTTATGCTCAGAGTAAATCCTCACCAACTTTTCACTCTGTACTTGTAAAAATTTGCATCAGATTATCTCCGTTCTGTTAAACAAAAACTCTTACCGTTGTCCAATCTTCAAATTTGGTACTGCATTCAAATCCCATCCATCTCTTGTTCCATTTATAAATTCATAATATCCAGCTACTCCGATCATAGCTCCATTATCGGTACAATAAATAGGGGATGGATATGATAAACGGTACCCTTCCTTCTCACATGCTTCTTTCATTGCCTTTCTTAGCACAGAATTAGATGCAACGCCTCCTGCAATTGCAATGGTTTTCATTTTATACTGTTGTGCAGCTAACATTGTTTTTTCTACCAGTACCTCAACAACAGCATTTTGAAATGATGCAGCAATATCCGCTTCATTAATGGTCTCTCCCTTCATTTTACATCCATTAATGTGATTAAGTACAGCAGATTTTACACCACTAAAACTAAAGTCAAATGGTGCATCCTCAATTTTTGCTTTCGGGAAACGTATCGCTTTTGGATTTCCCTCTTTGGCAAGCTTATCGATTTTAGGTCCTCCCGGATAACCCAATCCAATCGAACGTGCTACTTTATCAAAGGCTTCTCCTACTGCATCATCTCTTGTTCTGCCAATTATTTCATAGGTACCATATTCTTTTACTAAAACAAGATGTGTATGTCCACCTGAAACAATCAAACATAAAAAAGGTGGCTCCAAATCAGGATGTTCAATGTAATTCGCAGATACATGCCCCTCAATATGATGCACTCCGACTAAAGGTATGTTTTTTGCAAAACATATTGCTTTTGCCTCTGCAACTCCTACCAAAAGTGCTCCAACCAGTCCAGGACCATATGTAACTGCTATTGCATCTAAATCATCTAACGTACAATCAGCCTTCTCCAAAGCTTCCTCAATCACCTGATTGATCTTCTCAATATGTTTTCTAGATGCTATTTCAGGCACAACACCACCATACAACTTATGCAATTCTATCTGCGATGAAATAATATTAGATAATACTTCTCTTCCATTTCGAATCACTGCTGCCGCTGTTTCATCACAAGAAGACTCTATTCCCAGTATAAGTACATCTGTTTCCTTTTTTTCCATTTTCGTTTCCTCGATTTCCTCTTATTTTTGTTATAACTAATCAAATCTATCCGTCATCTTACTTGTCTTTATCGTTTGCAGAAACTAATTCCCATCCTAAGATTTTCCACTTTCCTTTTTTATCCTTGCATAATAAAAATTTTTCAGTAGATTTTTTATAAGCACTTCCTTCCTGTAGCAGATAGGATGCATATAGGGACGCACATTCCTTTTCCTTTACCTTTTGTTTTACTACAGAACTATTTTTTTCAATCATATAACTAGATATACTTCGCTTTGCCTTTTTATATTCCTTAATATCTGCTCTTAAATCTTCCATCTGATCTTTTTGTGGATTACTATTTTTCAATTCCTCATCAAATAATTCACGCATCTTCTCAACCAATGCTTCTTGTTTTTGATCTGACATAGATTGATTGTAGAGACAACTGGTAATTCGGCTATATACTTTTATAACCTCTCGCGGTGTTCCTGGATAATCGTTTGTAAAGTCCATATCCAGCAAAGTCTGTATCTCACTCTGCTTTCCATCTGACGCATCTTGCTGTGCATGTCTTTTTTGCATAATCTGCCAAAAAGCCACAGCTATTGTCACCACAACAACTGCCATAATCAATACTGTAGCCATCGTTTTTTTCTTTTTATTTGTCATATTTTACCCTCCTATCATTTATAGCCATCCGCAACCCTCGCAATTTCACAATGCTGCAAAGCAATTTCTCTTTGTAAGGAAAAAAAACATTTCTATCCTTTTTTATATCGGCTATTTTTAACAAAACATAGAGGGTTTGTACCTTACTCGTCTTTTTCAAATTCTAAAGTAATACTTCTTTTATCCCTAGCTATTATGGTTTGTGGGAATATTTTCTGAACCTGTTCCTTATATTGCTCTGGATAAGATAAGGATGGACTATAATGGGTAAGCCACATTTGCTCAGGCTGTGCTTCCTTTGCTAATTCTGCTGCCTCATAAAAAGTCATATGCCTATTTTCTTGGGCTTTTTTTTGTTTTTCAGGTTCTCCATACATTCCTTCACAAATAAACAAATCTGCATTCTTTGCCTGTTCTTTTATAACAGGTAATGGACGCGTATCTGTACAATACGTCACTTTAATTCCTTTTCTAGGCGGGCCTAATACCATGTCGGGTGTATAGCTTATACCATCTTCCGTAACAATAGTTTCTCCCTTTTGCAATCTTCCCCATAGTTTTTGTGGAATATTACGTTCTTTTGCCTGTTCTAATATAAATTTTCCTCCGCGACGCACATGCAATGTATATCCATAGCAAGTCACTGTATGCTTTACACGAAACGCTTCTATCTCATATCCGTTAATCTTAATGTTTTGGTATGGTTGAGTAACTTCAATAAATTTTAATTCAAATGGTAACTCTGGAGCAATCACCCGCAAGGCACTCACCACTCGCTCTAATCCCTTTGGTCCAATTAAAGTCACTGGTTCTGTTCGATCTGCATTTCCCATTGACAATAATAATCCTGGAAGTCCACTAATATGATCTCCATGGTAATGTGTAAAGCAAATAGTATCTATATCATGAAAGCTCCATCCCTTTTCACGAATAGCAATCTGTGTTCCTTCTCCACAATCTATAAGTAAGCTGCTTCCATTCAATCTTGTCATAAGTGCAGTGAGCCATCTTTTTGGTAATGGCATCATTCCACTTGTACCTAATAAACAAACATCTAACATTAATTTTCCTTTCTAAAAGTAACTATTACAGCACCTCTGTTTTCTCTATTCTTTGTACTGGAATTGCAAAATTTTTTATCATTTTTTCATAGCATTCTTCACATAAATAAAAATGGTCTATTTGTAAATCCTTGTTTGAAAAATAGCCCCATTCTTTATATCCTACAAAAACATCCTCTTTTAAAATTCCATTTTCTGATTTTATTTGCTTTTTGCAGGCATTACATCTAATCATCGGTTCCATAAAAAGTCCTCACTTTTCTTTTAATGTACTCTCGGAATCTCCCTTGCACCCACTTTTTCGACTGTTTTTCCGCCAGCTATACACAAATTTAATCAACGTACGCCTCATAAATTTGTGCATATCTGACAAAAAACCATTTTGCAAAATCAGGCACAAAAATCAGGCACAAAGAGACTCCGAGAGTACATTTTATCTTTTCCATGCACAATAGGTATACCCATTTTTTAATTATACGATAGCTCACTTCTTCTGTACACTAGAAAAAACTGCATATTTATTAAGGAACTTGTTATGTTCCCTGCTTTCTCCACATAATGACTGCATGCTCTGTTGGTTCTTCATAATAATTTTTACGAATTCCCACATTTTTAAAATTAAATTTTTCATATAACGCTAATGCCGGCTTATTACTTTCACGAACTTCTAAAGTATACGCTCCTATACCTTTTTTTTCGCCTTTATCCAATAATGCCGCCAACAACATTCCACCAATTCCCTTTTTTTGGTGCATTTTATCTACTGCTACATTTGTAATCTGCCCTTCTCCTACAACTCCCCATAGACCGCAATAGCCTAAAATTTGATTCTCTTCCTGTGCTACTAAATAGATATTTTCGCTATTTGCAAGGGCATCTTCAAAAGATTTTTTGCTCCATGGTATCGAAAATAGTTTTTCTTCAATAGCATATACTTGCTCTAAATCAGCAGTACACATTTCTCTTATATTCATACTGTCTTTTTTTCCTTTTGTAGTCTTTCTCTTTCTGCCTGTGATAAACGCAAATAATCCGGCTTATGATCTCTGGCATGTTCTATACGACCCTCTTTGTAATAAAGAAATGCTAATGCACCCAGCGCACCTGCTCTTTGTCTCGCCATATGTGCTGGAGCAAATGTATATGGTACCTTTGTTAATTCCTCAATTGTTTTTTGCTGTACTGGTACACCATCACCTAAAAATGTAACAGGTTTTCCATGCCTATTAACATCTGTAAGTATTTCTTCGATTGCCACTGCTTTTTGTGGAATCAATACATTCATTTTATTCGCTTCAAAACTATAAAGTCCTGTATATACCTGATTTCTTCTGGCATCCATCAATGGACAAATTACTCCCGATGTTCCACACATATTATATGCAATCCCATCTACTGTAGGCACTGGTATAATGGGTTTGTCTAATGCAAGTCCTAAGCCTTTTGCCGTTGCAGACCCAATACGTAATCCGGTAAAAGAACCCGGTCCTGCTGCCACAGCAATCGCATCTATCGTATTAATGTCAAAATCCATTCTTCGCACAATTTCATCTAACATAGGCAACAATGTTTGTGAATGTGTCTTTTTATAGTTTAGTGTATATTCTGCAAGCATATTATCTTCTTCTAAAATTGCAATTGTAGCAACCAATCCAGAACTATCTATGGCAAGTATTTTCATAATACTAGTCTCCTTTCATTTCCATTTGCAAAGATTTCCTCTAAATTGTAACTATTTTTCATAGGATATGATTTATTCTTCAATGGTAATCTTGCGGTAATCAAACCCTTTTTCTAAATCTTTTTCAATGGTAATCGTTTTACAGGTTTCCGGCAAAATTTCTTGTATTAAGTTTGCCCATTCTATAAGACAAATACCCTCACCATAAAAATAGTCTTCATATCCAATTTCTTCCATTTCTTCTACATCTCCAATACGATAGACATCAAAATGGTAAAATGGCATTCTTCCTTCTTCATAAGTCTGAACAATGGTAAATGTTGGACTGGAAACCGGTTCCACAATGCCAAGTCCTTTTGCCAATCCTTGTGTAAACACCGTTTTTCCAACCCCCAAGTCTCCTAATAAGCAATAAATTTGTCCTGGTTTTGCTTTCTGTCCAAGCTGAACCCCTGCTTGAAACGTATCCTCTGCTTTTTGACTTTCTATAATCACCCACGCACCTTCTTCCATTTACATTTTTTCTCTGCAACATTCTCTTTTATACATTCTTTTAGCATTGAAATAATATCGGCAATCTGTTCCTTTGGTAAAATAAACGCATTTACTCGAGATGTATAGATCAATATCAAATGATTTGTTTCCAAAACACGTATAACCTGTTCCCAAGAAACAGCACCTTCTTCTCCGTTTTGTTGAATCACAATTCCATCCTGACTCATTTCATATTGCAGCTCATCCTGAAATCCCGGATTTGTTTTTACTTGCAATTCTGCTTTTTGAAATAAAATAACGGGACGTATTACAGTAAAATATAATGCAATAAAAAATAAGATGCCATTTGTTAATGTTTCATTCTCTGAAAATGTGGTAATCAAAAAAATTAAGCTGGCAAAACTAACAATCACACATAATACTCCACTTAAATTTCTGTAATTATACACTAAAAAGAAACGAAATAAATCCTTTGCTTTGACTTGCAGGCAAAATTTAACTGTTTGCTTCTCACTCATATAAGAAGTCTCCTCCTTTACTCTTGTCCGAATATCATGTATCAAAAACTCATATATATTCAGAACCTTTAGCGACTTCTTACATTATAGCAAATTTTAATAAAAAAACAACTAAGCGAACTAGCATTATTAAAATTCAGGCAGCTGTATTAACAGCTGCCTTTTCGTCATTCTATTGCCTGCACAACAGCAGACTTATTTGTTTTATAAGTGTATTGTTTATAAACATCTTCCACTTTCTTTTTTCGTGTTCTTGCCAGTGGTATACTTTTTTCATTGTTTAAAACCACAATGCTTTCCTTAATGCAATCTATATAAGAAACATTCACAATATACTTCGCGTGTGCTCTAACAAAGCACCTGGGATCTAACCAATTTTCTAATCGATTCAATGAGACATATATTTTTTCTACTTTTCCGCATACAGTATGTATTTCAGAAATTCGTTCCTTTCGTTCAAACATATATACATCAGACAAACGGATTTGATAAACATACCCTCTCTTCTTATACGGAAAATATATACTTTCTTCTGAAACTACATGCTCCGCCCTATTGATTGCCTCTTCTAATTTTTCATTATCAAATGTTTTTTTCAAAAAACGTAGCGCTCCCACTTCAAACGCTTGGCATGCATCGGTTTCCTTACCGGCTATAAAAATAATTACCGCATTCGCACTATATTTTCGTATTTCTTTTGCTAAATAATAACCACTTTGATTTTCTTCATCCAGCTCCATAAAAAATATCGAAAAATGTTTTTTAAACATATCTTTTTCTATTTCTTTTTCGTCTGTATACAAATATACTTTCCACGCTGGCTCCAATCGTTCTACTTTTTCTTTTATTTTTTCCTGTATTGCATTATCCATACAGAAAATAGCAACATTAACCATACTAATACTCCAGTTCTAATTGCATTTTTGCAAGTTCATTCGCTAGTTTTTTTCGTTCTTTACATTTCTCTACTGTTTTTACCGTCATTCCTCTTTCTCTTAATTGCAATAATAGTTTTTTCGAAACAGTAAGTCTTTTATATAACATTTGTTCATATTTTTCTCCCATAATCCCTGGTTCAAAACCTCCAAAAAAAGGATGTATTCCACAACTTTCGTACTCCTTTTCTTCTAATCTTTTAAAAGGTAAATCTGCTTTATAATTTCGAAATACGTATTCACGGGTTCCTAATTCTCTTAAAAGTCTTGCTATAAAAGCATGATAATTTCCTTTTTGGCAGAGACACTCCCGCATTTCACAAGGAAGTATCACATCTTCCATACTTTTTTCAGAAAATTCCCATACATTGAAGGATAGAAATGCACATGAAATGTTTCGTTTTAAAATCAGCATTAACAATGGCATCTGCTCGTCATATCCGTCAAAATAGGCACTGACTTCTACACCATTAAACAAAAACATAAATTTCATTCCAGTTGCTCTTCCTAATTCGCTCTTTTGGAATTCCCAATATAAACCTTGTAATACCACTTTGTCCATTTTCATTTTTTTCTCCTTATAAATTTTATAACTTTTTTAAACTTTTTTTCAAATCTAATGTATCATTTTTCTTCCTTTTTTTTCAAGGCTTTGAAGACAATTGGACTTTTTCGGTTATATCTTGTGTAAAATTTTTCCATTTTTTTAGAACAAAATGAACGTAACTTAATTTGAGAACATAGTGGACAAAGTCCACTTTAATTTCCTAATTTTTTTACTCATGAGGGACTTACTCCACTCCGAGTGCCAGATGAGGTTTGCACGCTTTTTGCGACCTTCTTCCTTTAGAGGAATCAAAAAAGCTGTTACATAAATATGTAACAGCTTTCATCATGCCGGCGACCGGAATCGAACCGGTACGGGTATTACTACCCACAGGATTTTAAGTCCTGGGCGTCTGCCAGTTCCGCCACGCCGGCATATTTACTTGTATATAGCCTCTTTCCTCTAATTGAAGATTTCAGCAAAGCAAATAAAATGGGCGAAGGTGGATTCGAACCACCGAAGCATTAAGCAGCAGATTTACAGTCTGTCCCCTTTGGCCACTCGGGAATTCGCCCCTTCTCAAATGTCTCTCAACAAGAATATATTATACCAGAATTCTTGTACTTTGTCTAGTAATTTTTTAATTTTTATATAACACTTTTTATGGTTGAACAATTACTGTTTTATTATTTGTTTTATGCTTCGTTCTACCTGTTTTCGTGGCAACATCACTTGATGCCCACATCCCTGACATTTTAACCGGAAATCAATTCCAACTCGCAATACTTCCCACTCATAACTTCCACATGGATGTTGCTTCTTCAAACGTAACTTATCTCCAATCTGAATATCCATCTTTTTCCTTTTCTCCTTCAATTTGATATTTTCAAAATCTTTCTGCTTTTATAACTATACCACTTCCCGACATATTCTGACAAGAAAAACCTATTGACAGCCTTTCCCTTTTGTTGTATTATCATATACAAGATAATGTAGTTTCAAAAACTACATATCATTTCATTCGAAAACATGTTGTTTATTTTCTATTATACAACGATCTGTCCACACTTCTAATTAGAAAATAAACACTCAACAAAATAATGTACTCTCGGAGTCTCTTTTTGCCTGATTTTGCAAAATGTTTTTTTATCAGATATGCACAAATTTATGAGGCGTACGTGGAGCGTACGTTGATTAAATTTGTGTATAGCTGGCGGAAAAACAGTCGCAAAAGTGGGTGCAAGGGAGACAACAATTATTACATCCAAAGGATCCTGGAAGTGCAATCACACATTTTATCGGAATGGTGCTCATTGCACTTGGAATGTTACCATTACTACGACATACTTTTACACATAGTAGCAATATCGGTATCAGCGTCTTTTCCATGTTTATTTTTTGTTTTAGTATGTTTCTATTATATGCAGCAAGTACTTTCTATCATACTTTTAATCTAACAAAAGTAATCAACAAACGATTAAAAAAATGTGACCACATGATGATTTTTGTTATGATTGCAGGAAGCTATACTCCTGTTTGCCTCATAGTTCTTGCGAATCGTTTAGGTCGAACAATGTGTCTCGCCGTTTGGAGTATTGCAATCTTTGGCATTGTATTAAAAGCACTTTGGGTCACTTGTCCAAAATGGTTTTCTTCTGTCATTTATATTGCCATGGGATGGACTTGTATTTTCGGATTAGCTCAAATTGCAGCCAAATTATCTACTCCTGCCTTTATTTGGCTGTTTGCCGGTGGCATTTGTTATACCATAGGCGGTATTATTTATGCATTGCCTATGAAAAACTTTAACCGTAAACATAAAAACTTTGGAACACATGAAATTTTCCATGTATTTGTTTTGTTGGGAAGTCTTTGCCACTACATTATGATGTATGCCTTTGTTGCACATATCTAATTTTCAAGCAAAATAGAACGTAGTTTTTTCAGATAACACACTTTTTATAAGCTAGCAGATTAGGGTTCGTTAGTCACGTAAGTAAAAAACCAGGACGTTACACATTTCGTGTATCGCCCTGGTTTTTCTATTTTCAGAAACATAATACTTCTCATTACAATTAAAAGAATACAGCTACCTTTTCTAATTCTTTTCTCTTTGGCATCTCTGCATCTTCTTTTCGATAACCTACTGCAATTACAGCAACTACTTCCTGGTCTTCCGGAATAGATAATTGTGTACGAAGTGCTTTTTCATCACGTATTCCCATCACTAAAGTATCTAATCCAAGTTCTGCTGCTTTTAATAATAAATTCTGATTGGCAAGTCCTAAATCATAGGCTCCCCATTCATTTCCAAGTTCATTATCTGGATTTCCTTCGCGGTCAAATCCAGCTCTGTTTTTTACAAATGTTGTTACAATCAATGCTGGCGCATCCTTACAACTATTTTGATTAAATTCTGGAAGTGTTGCTTTTTTCACTGCTTCTACCTTCTCAGGAGTCTGCACAACATAATAGCGACCAGTCTGTGAATTTTTCCATGATGGTGCTAACTGTGCAGCTTTCACCAATTCTTCTAGCACACTCTTTTCGATACTCTCTCCCTGCTTATACGCACGAATACTTCTTCTTGTCTCCATTGCTTTCATTAATTCCATTTTTATTCCTCCCTCTGATAGTTTCTTTGGCAACCCGATACTGTTTACAGTAGCTTTGCCTACTTTTTTTCCAGCAATAGTTTTCTAGATACAAAGTTCCAGACTAAAACAACTAATGTGGCAATAACTTTTGGTATCATATATGCAAAACGTGAGATAATCGCCGGCCAATTTTTAAAATAGGAATCTATTCCATCTAAGGATCTAATGATAATAACATTGATAATCAAACCAATAATACTTAACACTAAAAAAATAAGAAATTCCTTTGTACGACTCATATCATCTCGACGTTCAAACACGTATTTCATGCTTCCTATATAGTTTACTACAACTGATACAGAAAAAGAAATAATAGTTGCTATTGTCTTCCATGTTTTCAATCCCATTACGCCAGCAAAAATGTCACTAGCTCCATAAAGTTCAACAAGAATGGCAAACAAAACCCAGTCTATAATGGTAGCAACAACCCCTACTACTCCAAATTTTACAATTTGCTCTATTAACTTTTTCATTTGAACCTCCGTTGCCTTTTGTTTATATCTTTTCTATTTTTTCGACACAAAATTCACAGTTTTTTCCTTGTGCAAGGCAATGATTACATTGTTTTCCAAAAACATCAATCTCATGTTTTAATAATAAATACATACCAAGAACACTCTTTTCCGGGTATAATAATCCATCTTCTCGCACAGATACTCCAAGACTTTTTCCATCTACCATCTGATACATAGTCTTCATATGCGCCAGATCAATTCCATAAAACCCAGGTGAAATGCAAGAGGATACATATTCTCCAGTTTGTTGCGACAAATATTCTTTTACCCACTCTCTTGCTGCGTCTAAATATGCATTTTGCCACATATGCGTATATAACTGGTCTAACGTATCCTGTCTGTCATTAGCTAATGTTTCTTCGCTGACTAAAAATGCATAGGCACCTATTATTTGATTTTTGTACAAGTGCAATGGTAAATCATAATAAATTGTTTTATCTTCTATTGTCATAAAACCTTCTTCAAATCGATAAAAATGTACTTTCTGTAAAAGTACTTTTACTTTTATCTTTTTTTGTAATTTCTGTTCCATTTGCTGCACTTCATCCTTTTGATAAGGAGACGGTGGATTCTCCTTGGAAAATCCGCTCATAGACCAAAACAATTTTTCTGCCCTCTCCTGCAACAGTAGATTTGAAACGTCTATCCGATACAAGTCCTGCTTATTCTTGCACATGTTCAAGTCCTTGATTTAATATAGTATGAATATGTCCATCCGCCAACGAATAAAATACGGTTTTTCCTTCTCTGCGATACTTGACTAATTTTGCCTGTTTTAGCACACGAAGCTGATGCGAAATGGCAGATTGACTCATACCTACTACTGCTGCTATATCATAGACACATAATTCTGTATGCGCAAGAGCATACAAAATTCGTATTCTTGTCATATCGCTAAACACTTTAAACAGGTCAGCCAAATCATAAACAATCTCTTCTGGAGGCATTTGCTCTTCTATCGCTCTGCTGGTTTCTTCTGTCATAAACATATATTTTGGGTTCTCCATCTGCTCCTCCTTTTATTTCCTGTATTTTAGGCATACTGTAAAGCAGATCCCTATCATCCGCTCACTACCTGCTCCTAAGTTAATACTATCTTTTAGTAGTTTATGGTTTCTGGAATGATTTGTCAAGTTACCTTATATTTTCCAATGCCAGTACTGCCCACTCCTGTCCTTTATAACTATTATACCCCTTTGTCTTTGCATAACCAAGAATACGTGTCAACTGTGCCTGTTCATTCATCTCTATGGCATATCCATAGTTTTCTTTTACGTCACCAGCTAAAATGGTTTGCGCTCCCTGACATTCTAACAACATATTTTTATGAAAAATAAGTCCTCGATCTCTGGCTCCTATTACCATTCCATCCTTGTTAATCAAATATACTTCTCCCTTTTTCCCGATCTTGGTTTCATCAATCATAGCAAGAATATTCTCCCAGTTAAACCTCGTTGTTATGACTCCCAAAAAGGTTCCATCTTCATCTACAATTCTATTTGTATAGGAAACGACATAATCATCAATTACTTTTGAATAATGCAGATCGGATACTACTACATTTTCCTGCTCTTTCGCTGCCAAGAACCAGTCTTTTTGACTTACATCACGACCTATATATTCCTCTCTCTCAGCCGCTGCTACAATCGTTCCATTTCGATCTACCATAAATATATCATGATAAACAGCATAAATTTTATGCAAGCTTTTTAGCAAATGCATGACATCCTCTTTTCGGTGGGGTGTATCTTCTTTTGCATAACGTATAATGGCTTCAAATGTACACCACACCTGCACATTACAATAGCGTTCTGCCAAATTTCGATCAATTTTATCAATTAGATCGTAGGCAACATCCGCAGTACGTACACCAAGCATATTATTAATTTCTATATTTAATGCTTCCACATTTTCCATGTTTTTTTGGTTGGTTGTACGATTTGCCTCTGAAAAATTTTTAATTTCCTGCGTAATAATTTGAAAACCACCTGACATGCCGCCCATACGACCAAATTCCCTTGCTGCCGTATTCGCAAGCATGCGGCTCTGTTTTGCTATATTATCTATTTCATGCATACTTTCCTGAGTTTTATTGTAGCCGTCCAGCATGTCCTGAATCATATCTGTAATATCCTTTTTTTCTCCTTTTTGAAACATTTTACAATCTCCTTTCACAACCTTGTAATAGATAATTGCGAAACCCCAACACCTTTTACTTTCCTTATAATCATAAGATTACAGAAAATGGAGTTTCGCAATCACCTACAATATTATTCGTTCCATTGTACAATTCCAATGCATACACTTCTAAAGAATGATACACGTAACAATTACTTTTTCATTCCTACTCTATGATACACCAACCTAAAAAGGAATACTATCTATTTTTCTATTCTTTCTGACCTTTCTATTGGTAGGTTCGGTTTACTCCTCCCTAGTGTAAACAATTTCGGTTTGATCTAAAATAACATATTTCATACCGAAAAAATCTACTTTTGTACAGTAACTGAAAAATATTTTGTACTAACTTCTAATTCTTCCGCGATATCCTGAAGTCCGGTGGAACTATTTTTAATCTTAGTAAATTCTTCCGTTACTACATTTGTATTAGCACTTACTTCTTGCGTAGTTTTTGCATTCTGTTCCGCAATTTCTGCTAAATTTCGTACCGTCGCAATCAATTCCTGCCTTGCAGTATTCAAATCACCTACACTCGCTTCAATACTGTGCATATTTTCAAAGGATATCGTAATCTGTCCCATCACTTCTTCTGTATTTTCGCGCGTTTCCTGCATATTAACAGTTTGTGCCAATATAGTCTCTGTTACTTGATTCATAATTTCTACCGCTTTATTGGAATCTGATATCAATTTTTCAATAATGCTATTGATTTTCTCGCTGGATTCTGTAGATTGTGTAGCAAGTTTTTGTATTTCTTCTGCAACAACGGCAAAACCTTTTCCATATTCCCCAGCTCTTGCAGCTTCAATACTCGCATTTAAACTTAACAAACTAGTTTCATCTGCAATGGAAGAAATAATATCTACAGCCTCCCTAATATGATTTGCAGATTCATTTGTCTGCTGTGTCTGCATTGCAATGGCTCGTATAAGATTTTGTACTTGCTCATTGCTATTCATCAATTTATCAATGGTAACAAGAGCTCTTTTTTCTGCAGACTGCATATTATCTGCCTGTTGTCTCATCTGCTGAACTTTACTACTTGTATGCTGAATTTTTTCTCCCATAATCGCTACATTGTCTGATGCTTCACTTGCCATCACTGCCTGATTATCTGCATTCCCAGCAATTTGCCTTACCACCTGTTCCACTTCATTGACAGACTGCACAGTATTCGTAGATACATCTTCCAATACAGATGAAGCCTGCAATACCTGCTGTGTGTTTGTCTTAATCGTTTCAATACTGTCTTTCAATTTTTCTTTTAGAGCATTCATCGATATCGATAAGTCTCCAATTTCATCTTTGCGTTTCATTAACCCCGCATCAATTTCCACGCACAAATCTCCTTCTGAAACTTTCTCTACGACTTGTATACTTTTTTTCAGGGATTTGGAGATGGACATAGAAATAAGCATTGCAACAATCATTCCCAGTGCCATACAAATAAGTACAAAGGCTACCACAGTACCAATGATAAGCATAATAGACTGCATTTTTGCATTTTTTTCGACACCAGCAAAAATCATTCCGATTGGTGTTTTACTTCCATCCTGATATACGGGAATATAATAACCAAAATACATGGTGTTGTTAATTTTTACATGAGTACTAAAATAGTTTTCACCTTTTTCTAATACCTGCCGTTTTATCCTAGTGCCAGCAGGTGATCCTAGGATTCTTTTTCCTTTTTTATCCTTTGCTGTAGTAACTACTCTTTTGTCTCCATAAAAAAAAGTTATTTCTGTATTCGCATCTTTTTTAAATGCATCTAACATTCCTGATGATTGCGAAATATTGTATCCACCTTTCCAAACATCTCCATTTTTTGCTTGAAAATAATCTCCCGTATTTTGATCATAGGCAGCATACATTGCCTCTGCAGAGGATTTCAATGTACTCTGTACTTCATCGATCATAGCATTTTTTACAAGTGTCTGTGCAATCACAATCACTACAACTCCCAAAAAAAGCAATGGAAGAAGTGTAATTCCCATAATCTTATACTGTATCGAAAAGTTATGTCTTTTTTTCCTTTTTTTTTGCATAAGTAATCCCCCTATTTTACAACTTTGATATTTTTATAATACCAATCAATGCCACCCGTAATCGTGGCATCATCTAACGTTTCGCCTTTTTTTCCAATCTTTTTCCCCGTATTGGTCTCTAATACACCATCAAACACATTGCATTTTCCTGCTATAAGTTTTTCTTTTGCTAAATCTACCTTTTCCTGTGTTCCTTTTGCACAAAAATCTGCAAGATCTGTAATCTGTACCAAACCTTCATTCATACCACCATAGTAATTCGAACCATCCCATGTTCCGTCAATCAAGCTTTGTACTGTTGCCGTATAATAAGCACTCCAATTCCAAACCACACTGGTAAGACAAGCATTTGGTGCTTCTTTTCGCATATCTGAGTTATAACCAATTCCATAAACTCCATTGTCCTGTGCAACCGTTTGTGGATAAGCTGTATCACAATGTTGTGTCAAAACATCACAACCTAATTTAACCAAATCTTTTGCATACTGTTTCTCTTTCACCGGATCGTACCAGCTATTGGTCACCTTAACATAAATTTTTGCATTTGAATTGACCGATTCTACTCCAATGGCAAACGCATCAATTCCACCTGTTACCTCTGAACTTTGTGTATCCATTGCTGCCACATATCCAATCTTATTACTAGTAGTTTTCATACCAGCAACAATTCCACTTAAATAACGTGCTTGATAAATTCGGCCAAAATAATTCACGAAATTTTTTCCGTTGCTCATATAACCAGTTCCATGTGCAAAATATATATTGGGATATTTTTCTGCCATTTCTGCAGTTGCCTTCATATATCCCCAACTAGTTGTAAAAATAATATTACACCCCTCATCAACACATTCTTGAATTGCCTTTTTTGTAGCTTTTTCATCGGAATCTGCAATATTTATCTTCCGCACTATCTGTTTTGAGGATAATCCCAAATTTTTCTGCATTCCCTGTATTCCCAAATCATGTGTATAAGAATAACCACTTCCATCTGCAGGATCTGATATATGTAATACCCCTACCTTTATATCTTCTTTCGCAATCTTCTTACTCTCCTTGGTATTGTTTTGATCTTTTGCCGACTTGTCGTATCCTACATTCGTAGCATAATCATCAATTGGTTCCTTTCCACAACCAATACAACATAACGCAGCCGCCAAAAATCCAACGAATGTCCATTTTTTCGCTTTTTCAATCCATTTTACCCCTTTACCCATAATTTTCCCTCCCTAATGCGATTCTTACTCGCTCTGTGCGTAACAATTCAGACTACAAACTATTTTGACCTATTTTTCTATTCTACCCCTTCCTAACAGATACAAACAGAATATAGTTTTCGTATGCCAAAAATGATTGCAATCCGTCTTGCTCTTTTATTACTCCCTTTTCATATATAATCCTATCTATATAAGTATAACACATAATACGGTTCCATACTTTTTCAATTTTTTTACCATTTTATTACTATTCATTTAACACCAACAAAGAAGTCCCCACTTCTATTGCAGCATTTTTCAAACAGATGTAAAATAGAACAAAAGGTATATTGTTATAGAAAGAAGGTATTTTTATGATTGCTGGTTTATCTGCAAGCGGAGCACTTCAATCTCTTTATCCGCAATATAATAAGAAAAAAATCTCAAAAATAAAAAAAATCCATAGCGGTACTTCCTCTATGGAACAGGTTTCTTCTTCCAGTGAACAAAGTGATACGGAGACCATTGACGATGCAGTTGCGGCAAACTATCAGGCTACCTTGTCAGAAGAAACGAAAGACCTGGAAATGATTTCCTATGCTGCTAAAAATCCTTATACCAACGCAAAAAAGTCGATTGATGAGAGTCTTTTACTGGGTATGAATGTAGATGAGCGTGCTTAAAATGCCATACCTATAGATGTAACAGTTCAGCCAGAGTCATTCATAGAGTGCCAAAATATGCAACATGACTAAAAATATCTCTTTAGACTGAACTGTTACCTACAAATACATACACCCGGACATAAGACAAATTCCTTTCGCTCCATTTTCCATGCAACTTTCTGCATTTTCTTTCTTTATGCCTCCAATGGCATATACCGGTACTTGAGAAGCTTCACAGATTTCTTTCAAAAAGGAAAGCCCTCTTGGTGCCAGTCCCTTTTTACAATCCGTAGCAAAAATATGACCTGCAAATACATAGGATACCCCAAGTCTTTGCGCCTGCATCAACTGTTTTAGTGAATGCACAGATGTTCCAATCACAGAAAACTGATTTCGCTCAATTTCAGGTATTTGTTCTAATACATGTAATGGTACATGTATTTTTTTTACGTCAAGGGCAAGGGCAGTCTGCCAAAAATTGTGCAGTATGATGCGTTCTTTTCTCTCGTCAGCAATCTCTAACACACGTTTTGCAACTCTTTCATACGCTTTTTCTTCTAAGTCTTTTTCCCGAAGTACAATTGCCTTAGCATTCGTTGTAAGCAACTTCTTGATTTGTGGAAGAAACCTTTCACCGTCCACTAACTTTCGATTTGTCACACATATGCACGGAATGTGTTGTTCGTCATACCAAACCATTTCTGCCCTTTCCCTCCTTAAACAAAAGATGTGTTTTCATATAGGCATTTGTGTAACAGTTCAGCCGGGCACTTTATGAATGTCTTCGGCTGAACTGTTACGCATTTATAATTAAACATAAATATAATCATTTAATACCGGTTGCAATCCTTCCGCAGAAATATCCCCATACATCTGATCAAAACTACGGTTATCTGCAATCTCAAACTGCTCATCTCCCGCTTCATTTTGCTGCTGCCCTGTATATTTTTCTTCATGATCTCCGATTCCAGTAGAAACGCCAGCCGATACTTTCGTAGCTGCAATTTTTACAATTCCATCACGAAAATGCTTTTGTTCTCTGGAAGACACTGTAATTCCAATAAATGGTAAAAAGATACGATAGGCACATAATATTTGGCAAAGCTCTTTTTCATGCACATCCAACGGATTGATCTTTTCATTATTTACGATTGGACGAAGCCGTGGACAGGATAAAGAAAACTCTGCATGTGGATATTTTCTCTGTAGATAATAGGCATGTAACGCGGTTGCTAACGCATCCTTTCTAAAATCAGCCAGTCCTAACAAAGCTGAAAATCCAACGCCACGCATACCGCCCATCAAGGCACGTTCCTGTGCTTCAAATCGATAAGGAAATACACGCTTATGTCCCATCAAATGCAATGTCTCATATTTAGGCGCATAATAGGTTTCCTGAAACACAGTAATATAGTCTGCACCACACGCATGAAGATACGCATAATCATCACTATTTACCGGATAAATTTCCAGTCCAATGTTTTTAAAATATTTTTTTGCCATTTTGCAGGCATTTCCAATATATTCCACACTGCTCATAGCCTTACTTTCTCCAGTAAGAATTAAAATTTCTTCAATGCCCGAATCCGCAATTACCTGCATTTCATGCTCGATTTCTTCCTCTGTAAGCTGCTTTCGTACAATATCGTTGTAACAATTAAATCCACAGTAAATACAATAATTTTCACAATAATTAGCAATATAAAGAGGCGTAAAGAAATAGACCGTATTTCCAAAGTGCTTACTTGTCTCTATTTTTGCTCTTTGTGCCATCTGCTCCAGATAAGGAGCTGCTGCAGGCGATAATAATGCCTTAAAATCTTCCACCGAACAAGTTTCATGCATAAGTGCTCTTTTTACATCCGCCTCAATATAGGATGAATAATCATAAGCGTCCATCTGCGATAATACTTTTTCCATTACATCCGAAGATATCTGCTCCATACCATCCTGATATTCCATAAAATTACTACGCACGCTTGGATCATTTTCCAAACGGTGCTTTTTTTCTAATGCTTTTTCACTTAATTTGTCCGAATCTACAAAAAACTGATTTTCGCTCATATTCTTTCACTACCTTCTTTGTACACTAATCTCTCAAAAATCCCGTCAATGGGTCCGATGCGCTGGCACCTCTCTCCAATACTCTTCCAAGCCCCGCTAAATAGGCTTGTCTACCGGCTTCGATAGCATTTCCAAATGCTTTTGCCATAGTTGGAATGTCTCCAGCAGTAGCAATTGCTGTATTTGCCATGATTGCGGCTGCGCCCATCTCCATAGCTTCACATGCCTGTGATGGTCTTCCGATTCCTGCATCCACAATAATTGGCAAATCAATTTCATCTACCAATATCTGAATAAACTCTTTTGTTGCCAATCCTTTATTGGAACCAATTGGAGATGCCAAAGGCATGACTGCCGCTGCACCTGCATTCACTAAATCTCTGGCTGCATACAAATCCGGGTACATATATGGCAACACAACAAAGCCTTCCTTTGCCAACATCTCTGTTGCTTTTATCGTCTCGCTATTGTCAGGCAGTAAATATTTACTGTCACGCATAATTTCAACTTTTACAAAATCACCACAGCCAAGCTCCCTTGACATTCTGGCGATCCGAACTGCTTCTTTCGCATCCCTTGCGCCTGAAGTATTTGGTAAAAGCGTTACGTTCTTTGGAATATAATCTAAAATATTTTCCTCTTTTTTTGTATTGGTACGTCTTACTGCCAGTGTAATAATTTCTGCTTTTGCATATTCCACTGCTGCCTTTATCAAATCCATTGAATATTTTCCCGAACCCAAAATAAATCGAGAATGAAATTCTTTTCCTCCTAAAACAAATGTATCCTGTGTATTCACCGTACATCCTCCTATCTGACTCTGCTGTAATTTTCTTGTGTCTCCTTTTATCAGCCACCTCCAACAAAGCTTACCACTTCCACAACATCTCCGTCAGAAAGTATTACCTCTTTATAGGTCGCTTTGGATACGATTTCCTCATTTCGCTCAACTGCAACTCTGCCTTTTTCAAAGCCCTGCTCAAGCAGCATCTCTTCAATATTTTTTCCTGCTGCATCAATCTCTTGACCATTGACACGTACCATAAATGTTTCCCTCCTTCCTAACTTTA
This sequence comes from uncultured Lachnospiraceae bacterium, assembly GCA_902786205.1. GTDB lineage: Bacteria > Bacillota > Clostridia > Lachnospirales > Lachnospiraceae > CAG-411. The sequence continues at coordinate 21,747 of CADABQ010000024.1, forward strand.
TAGCAGGAAAGCGGATATCTATCATCCGCTTCACTGCCTGCTCATGAATGCGAGCTGTTTATCCCATTTCTAAACCAAAATTGTAACAGTTCCTTTTATAGAACATTACGCTTGAACCTTTAATATATACGCCACTCCTGCGGGCACTTTCAGATTAACGCTTCCTTTTTCATCCGAAAATTCTATTTTTGCACCAAAAACATCCTCTAATTCCGCTACTTTATCATATCCAAATATATCATAAGGAAGTTGCACCTCTTTTGTTTCCTCCTCCATGGATGTTACGATATAATAAAGCTGCTTGTCCGTAAAACGGGCAAAGGCAAACACCTTTCCTGTTTCCCACAAAATTTTAAATCCACCATCGCAAAAGGCTTCCTGTGATTGTTTCATCTTTGCAAGGGTTTGATAGCATTTATAAGGTGCATCCTTCTCAAAATCTTTTCCCCATGGCATCGGATAACGGAATCCTTCGTTCGTATCAATACGACCATCAATACCAGCCTCATCTCCATAATAGATACTTGGCGTTCCTGGTAAAGTAAATAGTATAGTAATTGCTACCTTGGTTGCCTCCCAGGAAATTTCTGGATTATTATGCAATCTGGAGGCATCATGACTATCCAGTAAATTGAATTGTACCTGTTGCAATGCAAATGGCATCTTACCAAAATGTTGCCGAATCCTTGTTGCCAAAGCTTTTGCACTTTGATTTGGCTTCGTCTTTCGCACAACTTCTTCTCTCACTAAAAATAAATCATGCTCTCCTACATATTCTCTAACAGGTCTGGCACATCCATAGTAGTTCATCGGTGTATCCCATTCATTTCCCTGTAAAAATTCTGCACAGTCTCCCCATTCTTCTGCAACCACATAGGCATCCTGCTTTGTATTTTTTATACTATCCACCAATTCCGGCCATACATCATGATGTAACTGATATTCATCATTTCTAGCCATAACATCTGCCACATCAAATCTCCAACCATCTGTACAAAAAGGTGGTTTCAACCACTTTTTCACAAGAGAGTTCTCACCGCGGTATAATATCTCCCGCAAAGCATCTGAAGTATAATTTAAAGTAGGAAGTGTATCTACATCCCACCAGGATTTGTATGCATTATTTTCTCCAAAGAAATAATAGCTTCGTTCCAATGCATCTGGATTGTTGTATGCACCTATGCTTTTATCAAAGAAAATTCCTTCTTTATTGAACCATTTGTGTGCGCTACCTGTATGATTGATGGATACATCCAAAATAACACGCATATCATTTTTATGCAATTCTTCTACTAAATCAATCAATGCTTGGTCGCCACCAAAATGTGGGTCTACTGTAAAGTAATCCAAACAGTCATATTTGTGCATCGTTGCTGCATAAAAAATCGGATTGATATAAAGCGCTGTTACGCCCAGCTCTTTTAAATACGGTATCTTTTTTCGTATTCCAATCAAGTCTCCACCGTAAAAGTCTAAACAGTGCGTCTGGTCATATTCCTTAGGCTCTTCATTCCAGTCTTTTACCTGTATCGTATCATGTCCATCAAATTTATATTCCCCATCTTTCACGCTAATACTCGGATTTCCATTGCAGAAACGTTCTGGAAAAATTTGATAAAAGACTGCATTTTTTACCCATGCAGGTTGCCGATAATTATAAACAATTTTAAAGTCATAGGTTTCATCTGGCATAATATCTGATATTCCTGCCTGCGTATAATAATAAATACACTCTTTGGTTATCAGATAAAACTGGTAATGTAAGGTGTCCTCTTTGCATAATACTGTCTTTTCATAGTAGGCAAGACCGTCTTTTTCTTCTGTTCGTTCCATATAAAGTCGTTCTTCCCCTCCATTGATTCGGGTACGCAAAATCACATCTACGACTGGTGCATCCGCAAACATTCGCAACTTAATGGTAACCGCCTCTCCTTTTTTAGGCAAAGAAGGCGTAACAAAAAATCTACTTCCATCTGTATATACACTGTCCAACCAATTTGTTTTCATAGAAAATCCCCTTTCCGTTTATCCCATATCCCTTATTATAGCACAATTTTTCATAAAGATTAAGGTATAAGAACAAAGTGGACAAGTCCACACCCCACGAAGCGTTTTTGCTTTATAGAACTCATTTCCCTATAAAGTAAAATAGCGTAGCAGAACAATTCTGCTACGCAATAGTAAAGTAAATAAAAACATGAGCACTAAAAATCTACGCGAATTCTGCTTACTACATTTCCAAGTTCTTCTGCTTTTTTCGCAAATTCGCCTTCTTTTACTTCTTCTGTAATAAATGCATATTCATCAGCGATTCCTGCATCTACTACCTGTACTGTTCCAAATGCTTCTGCAACCTTAGCTTCATTTGCTGCCTTATCTCCTGAAAGACGAACAAAGAAACGTTGTGATGCATCTTTAATATCTGCAATTTCAAGTTTATCTTTTTCCCAAATAACAGGTACATTTGTATCCAGATTTTTCGCTGCGGCAACTACATCACCCACAACTGCACTGGCTGTAGGAAGCTTTCCTGCTCCACTTCCGTAGAACATCAAATCTCCAACCATGTTACCCTTTACAAAAATACCATTAAAGACATCATTTACCATATATAATGGATGAGCAGCGTTAATCATAACTGGTGCAACCTTTGCATACACCTTTCCATCTACATTCTTGCTGCTACCAAAAATCTTAATGCTTGCACCCAAAGCTTTTGCATATTTAATATCTACATCTGTAATCTTTGTAATACCTTCTGTATAGATATCCTCATAATCAACCTGTTTTCCATAAGCCAAAGAGGTTAAAATTGCAATCTTTCTACAAGCATCGTATCCTTCTACGTCTGCTTCTGGATTGCGTTCTGCATATCCTTTATCCTGTGCATCTTTCAGTACCGTATCAAAATCAGAACCTTCTGAAGACATCTTAGAGAGAATATAGTTAGTTGTACCATTTAAGATACCTGAGATTTCTTCAATCACATCACCTGTAACACACTCGTTTAATGGACGAATAATTGGAATACCGCCACCTACACTTGCTTCAAAGAAAAAGTTTACGCTTTTCTCTTTTGCAATTGCTAAAAGTTCTGCACCATGTTTTGCAACAAGTTCTTTGTTAGATGTACAAACATTTTTTCCTGCTTCCAAGCAAGCCTTTACAAAATCATATGCAGGCTTTACTCCACCCATGGTTTCTACCACAATTTTAACTTCATCATCTTTCACAATCTCGTCAAAGTCATGTACAATCTTTTCTTCAAATGGGTCTCCTGGGAAATCTCTTAAATCTAAAATATGCTTTACATTTAAAGTATCTCCAACCTTCTTTGCAATGCTCTCAGAATTTGTGTGCAATACTTCAACCACACCTGAACCTACTGTACCATAACCTAAAACGCTAACATTTATCATATTTTCCTCCATCCTGTCCCGTAAGACATCGTTCTTTGATTTATTCTATGTAAAAGGTTTCATCTACCTCTTTTTACTTATTCTCTTGCAATCAATTTCATATAATGCATCCCCGGCAAGTCTTCAATTTCATTCATCATACCAGTTACATCTCCCGATGTTGGTAAAATTTCAACACTCAAAGTAAGCATTGCAATTTGGTTTACCGGAATCGTCTGATGAATGGTAAGAATATTGGCTCCATACTTTGCCACAAGACTTAATATCTTAGATAACAGCCCTGGTTCATCATCTACCTGCATCATAATTGTAATCGTCTTTCCTCTGGCATTGTCATGAAAAGGAAACACATCATCCTTATATTTATAAAAAGAACTTCTGCTAATACCAACCGCGTCTGTAGCTTCCTGTATCGTCACACTTTTTTGTGAATCAAGAAGACGTTTTGCTTCTACGACCTTTTGAAAAACTTCTGGCAAAGCTGCTTTCTTAACAATGAAATATTGCCCCTCTTTTGAGCCATTTGTATCCTTTTGCTCGAACTGATTCATATATCTTACCTCACTTCAGTTTTAAACCCAACTTGTTTGCAGTAGACATACACTTGTTTTCCCACGAAAGATATACTAGCATAATTCTACAACGATTGCAACCTTTTTTTGTTGAAAATGTTATTGTTACCGTTCCTACTCAAACTAAAAACGCTATTTACACTATACATGACCACTAATAGACTAAAGGCTGTTGAACAACATCTTCCTTCTCAAGCCCCCCACTATAAAGACATCAAAAAAACTGCAAAGTTTTCTTAGTTTCTTTGCAGTTTTATCACTAAGGCTGAATAATATGTATCCAATCCTATTCAGCCTTCACCAGTATTCTTCTATTCTATTTTTTCTAAATATCATCTATGCTTGTACAATAGTATGCTTTAAAATACATCCACGTCTTGATTATAACAAGTCAGATTGCTACTATAACAATATAGCTTACATGTCTTGTACGAGATCTGTAAGTTTTTTCTTTTCTACCTCGTCCAGGATTCCCTCAACATCTAAAACTAATACTAATTTTTTATTCACTTGGATAATTGAATCAATATAAGCTGTATTTTCATTTACTACACTCTTTGGTACCTCCATAAATTTATTCTCTGGTACTTCCACAATTTCAGCCACTTCATCAACCTGAAAGCCTACAAGCAATTCTCCAATTTTTATAATAATGTATTTTGTACTTTCAGAAACTGGTTTTGCTTCTATATTAAACTTATGATACAAGCTTAATATAGGAATAACATTTCCTCGCAAATTTGCAATACCCTCTACTAATGCAGATCCATTTGGTACTTGTACAATATCCAATTTTTTCTCAATACCTTGCACTTTTTCAATATCAATCCCATACGTATTATTACCCACTTCACATAACACTTGTTTCATACAAAAACCCCCTTATTTTGTATTGATCCATTTTAAATATGCATTGATGAATGGATCTATATTCCCATCCAACACTGCATTAACATTACTAACCTCCTGATTCGTACGATGATCCTTTACCATGGTATATGGCTGCATAACATACGAACGAATTTGATTTCCCCATCCAATCTCTTTTACTTCTCCACGAATTCCAGATTCTTTGTTTAGATTTTCCTGTTGTTTTAATAAATACAGCTTTGCTTTTAACATTTGCATAGCTTTATCTTTATTCATATGCTGCGAACGTTCGTTCTGGCATTGTACGACAATCCCTGTAGGATAATGCGTAATACGAATTGCCGAAGATGTCTTATTGATATGCTGTCCACCTGCACCACTAGAGCGATACGTATCAATTCGAATATCTTCATCATTAATCTCTATATCCAAATCTTCTTCTATATCTGGCATCACATCACAGGATACAAAAGAAGTCTGTCGTTTTCCAGCGGCATTAAATGGCGAAATGCGCACCAAACGATGTACTCCATGCTCTGATTTTAGATAACCATATGCATTTGTTCCTTTTATCTCTAATGTGACTGACTTTAATCCAGCCTCTTCACCATCTAAAAAGTCAATCATTTCTACAGAAAAACCTTTTTTCTCCGCCCATCTTTGATACATACGACAAAGCATACTTGCCCAATCACAACTTTCTGTACCTCCGGCACCAGCATGAAGCGTTAATATTGCATTGTTGGTATCATATTCGCCAGACAAAAGTGTACCAATACGTAATGCATCAAATTTGGCTTCAAATTCCTTTAATTCCCCTTCTATTTCAGGAATCAAACTTGCATCTTCTTCTTCATACCCCATCTCAAGTAATGTGTCAATATCTTCATACATGGTTTGTAAATTCTCAAACTCCTCGATGGTACCTTTTAAATCCTTCAATTCTTTCATGGTTCTTTGGGACTTGTCTGTATCTTCCCAAAAGTTTGGTTCTTCCATTAAGCGTTCTAATTCTTCTATTCTTAATTTCTTACCAGCCAGGTCAAAGTGAATCCCCCACTTCTTGCAATGGCTGTTCATAAGTGCTTAATGTATATTTAAACTGATCTAATTCAACCATTTTTTCACCTCTTTCTTTTATTTTATCTACTTATATAAGTATATTACCTCAAATTTAAGTATAGCATGTTTTTTCTTTTTTTCCCAGTTCTTTTTTTGTAATTTCCAAAAACAAACGTAACATATTTAACTTGTAATTTTCTCTTTTATAAAACGTCTACAATTTCGCACAAATATTTTCTTAGCATAAAATGGACATGTGTTCATCCCACGAAACGTTTTACTCTATCAATCCCTCTTTTCTATAGATAAAAAAAGGAAATGTCGCAATAGGACATTTCCTTTTTATTTATCTATCTATTCCTAGATTTTATTTCTTACCACAACAGAATTTATATTTTTTACCACTTCCACAAGGGCAAAGATCATTTGGCTGTATTTTCTTTTCTGCTCTTCTCTTAGGTGTGTTTACACCTGTATCATCCTTGTTTGTTCCAGTAACCTTAGCAACCTGCTCTCTTTCAACATGCTGTTCTACTCTTACATGCATCAACGCACGAACTGTTTCTTCTTCAATTGCATTGATCATTTCTCCAAACATCTCAAATCCACTATTTGTATATTCAATAACTGGGTTTCTCTGACCATATGCCTGTAAACCGATACCCTGACGAAGCTGATCCATATCATCGATATGATCCATCCACTTACTATCAATTACTTTAAGTAAAATAACACGTTCAACCTCACGTATTTGTTCTGCTTCTGGGAATTCTGCTTCTTTCTCTTCATAAAGCTTTGTAGCTTCTTCTTTCAATGTCTGCATTAATTGAGGTTTATTTAATGCTTTCTTTTCATCCTCTGTTAATACAATCTTTTCCAATGGAATCACTGGAAGAAGTAATTGATTTAATTCATGAATATCCCACTCATCCGCGCTCTGATCATCACCAATCACTGTATCTACACAACGTTCAACTTCATCGTTTATCATACGATAAATTGTATCACGCATACTTTCTCCATCTAACACACGACGACGTTCTTCATAAATAATTTCTCTCTGGTCATTATTTACACGGTCATATTCTAACAGATTCTTACGAATACCAAAGTTATTTCCTTCGATTTTCATCTGTGCATTTTCGATTGCTTTAGAGAGCATCTTATGCTCAATCTGTTCGTCATCTCCAAGTCCCAATGAATTAAACATAGCCATCATACGTTCTGAACCAAACAAACGCATCAAGTCATCCTCAAGAGAAATATAGAAACGAGATTCTCCTGGATCTCCCTGACGTCCGGCACGACCACGAAGCTGATTATCAATACGACGAGATTCATGACGCTCTGTACCGATAATCTTTAATCCGCCAAGTTCCTGTACTCCTTCGCCAAGCTTAATATCGGTACCACGACCAGCCATATTTGTAGCGATTGTAACGGCTCCACGCTGTCCAGCATCAGCAACAATTTCAGCTTCCTTCTCATGATACTTTGCATTCAATACCTGATGTGGAATACCACGCTTTTTCAATTTTGCACTTAATTCTTCTGAACCCTCAATGGTAATCGTACCAACCAAAACAGGTTGTCCCTTTGCATGTGCTTTTTCAATTTCATCTACAACTGCATTAATCTTTCCTTCATGTGTCTTATATACAGCATCTTGATAATCAATACGCTGAATTGGCTTATTCGTAGGTACTTCGATAACGTCCATGCCGTAAATTTCACGGAACTCTTTTTCTTCTGTTAAAGCGGTACCAGTCATACCACATTTCTTTTCATATTTGTTAAAGAAGTTCTGGAATGTGATGGTTGCAAGCGTCTTACTTTCTCTTCTTACCTTTACATGTTCCTTTGCTTCGATTGCCTGATGCAATCCATCGGAATAACGTCTACCTGGCATGATACGACCTGTAAATTCATCTACGATCAATACTTCGCCTTCATCATTTACAACGTAATCCTTATCTCTGAACATAAGGTTATGCGCACGAAGTGCTAATATAATATTATGCTGAATCTCTAAGTTTTCTGGATCTGCAAGGTTTTCTATATGGAAATACTTTTCAACTTTATGAACACCCTGCTCTGTCAAGTTTACATTTTTATCCTTTTCATTGACAACAAAATCACCTGTTTCTGTTGTCTCTTCCTTCATGATTGCGTCCATCTTGGAAAGTTCGGTCTCTGTACCTTTTTCCAATGTTCTTGCAAGGTTATCACAAGCCTCATATAATTTTGTAGACTTTCCACTCTGACCTGAAATAATAAGTGGTGTTCTTGCTTCATCGATCAATACAGAGTCAACCTCATCGACAATCGCATAATTTAAGTCACGCATTACAAGTTGCTCTTTATAAATAACCATATTATCACGAAGATAATCAAAACCTAATTCATTATTTGTTGCATAAGTAATATCACATGCATACGCCTCACGACGTTCATCATTATCCATGCTATTTAAGATCACGCCAACTGTCAATCCTAAAAATTCATGAACTTGTCCCATCCACTCCGCATCACGCTTTGCAAGATAATCGTTTACTGTTACGATATGTACACCTTTTCCAGCTAATGCATTTAAATATGCAGGAAGTGTAGAAACTAAGGTCTTACCTTCACCAGTACGCATCTCTGTAATACGTCCCTGATGCAAAATAACACCACCGATTAACTGTACACGATAATGACGCATGCCTAAAACACGCTTTGATGCTTCGCGAACAGTAGCAAATGCTTCTACCAATAAATCGTCCAGCGTTTCTCCCTTTTCTAAACGCTCTTTAAATTCAACTGTCTTATGTTGAAGTTGTTCATCGGACAACTTTTCGTACTCAGGCTCTAACGCTTCAATCTTATCGACAATTGGATAAATACGCTTAAGTTCATGTTCACTATGTGTTCCAAATATCTTTGTAAAAAATCCCATGATTATACCTCCGCACCCGAAAGTGCACCTTTCCTTTCACTTTTTTATCTTCAAGGCAAAATGCCTTCTATTCCTTTTAAGATACCATTTTATATTGTAACATTAGAAACCTTAGGTTTCAACTCATTTTTTAATTTTATATTAAGATTATATTTCAAAGCATATCACTTAAAAATACCAAATGTACAAAGCAACTGAAAAATATAGCAATTCGCTAAACATTTTTCTTATGGAAACATTGCCAGCCATCCTCTTATATATACAATATGTACTTTTTTTGCAAACGTAATTGTACATATTGCATATATAAAGGTGTATATTCTAAACAATAACACAGAAAAGACATCAACTTTATTTCCTAAAAAAAATTTCTATTACTGTTTTGATATAATTCTGTAAAAATTTGTATATTTTTTACATTGCTTCTTGCTGTAAACATAACGAGTCAAGGATATTCGCAATCCGCTTTGCTACTTGCTCGTATAACACAAAAATCCCACTGTCATAGATACATGCTTTTTCATCCATCTACTCCAGTGAGATTTTATCATGCTTTTTCATCCATCTACTCCAGTGAGATTTTATCATCCTTTTATCGTTTTATCGTTTTATGTACTGTTTTTTCGTTATAAGCTATTTTCTAGCATTCTGGTTCAATTAAACCATATGAATTTTTCTTTCTACGATATACCACATTTACTTCATCTGTCTCAGAATTTCGGAATACATAAAAATCATGTCCTAATAATTCCATTTGCACACATGCTTCTTCTGGATCCATAGGCTTAATTGCAAAATGTTTTGAACGAATGATTTCGATTTCTTCCTCATCGTCAATCTCTTCCTCGATAAATGCCTTGCTCAAATTCTGTGCAGCCTGTTTTCTTTCTAACAGTTTATTTTTATATCTTCTAAGCTGTCTTTCTATAATCTCTTCTACTAAATCAATAGATACATACATATCCGTACTTTCTTCTTCTGCACGGATAATATTTCCCTTCATTGGTATTGTAACTTCAATCTTTTGACGTTCTTTTTCTACACTAAAAGTAACATGTACTTCTGTATCCTCTGTAAAGTAACGCTCCAACTTTCCAATTTTTTCATAAATAGCATCTTTTAACCCATCTGTCACATCAATATTTTTTCCACTAATAATATACCTCATAATGTCCAACTCCTTTTGCTATAAGTTTTGTGGACCTTGGCTTTATTTCCCCTTTCACACCAATGTCCATATAAGTATTATACCAATAAAATAAGGCAAATTCAAGCAATATTCACATGCTGTTTGTAACAGTTCAAAGGGCAGTGAACTGTAATATAACACGGGCGCATCTGTATGTACCGCCATGCACTGTTGCGTTTGCAACTACAATACATATTTTTCAGACATTTTATATTTTTTTTTTAATTTTTCAAAAAATTGTTTTAATTTGTCGAATTTATACCTTTCCTGCAATCTTACAAAAAATACAAAACATACTTTCGAACTTGACAATATTTTATCCACCCTAAGTTATTCACATTTTTGTGGATAAAGTGGATAACTCTGTGCATAACTTTATTTTTCATTCTATTTTTCCACTTTCCAATGTGGATAAATGTGGATAACTTTTCACCTCGTTTCCTTAAGCTCTTCGTATTTACTTGTTTTCTGGCATATTTTGTGCAAAATGTATAGACTTCTTGCTTTTTTTCTCTTTTCTTATTGTCACACAACTATCCACATTGTTCTCTTCTGTTTATATAATTTATAAGACCCAAGCCAAGACCAAAACACTTTGCATGCCAGAGAATGGTTGCACGATTTTTGCAACCCTCCTCCCTTCACATCAGTGCACATCCCGCGGAGCGTTTTTGCTTTATAGGACGCATTTTCCTATAAAGCAAAAAACGGTTGTTTTTTTCAAAACAACCGTTCTCTTTATCCTGTTATACCGACACCAAATCAGATAATAGCATTGACTTATTTGCATTTTTCAACTGTAAATTTACCATAGAGTTTTTTCTCCATAACATCCTTTGCAACAAATGTAATCTTCTTTGGTAACCTAGATAAGCGATAATATGAAACCTCTGTTACATTCACACCATCTAGTGCATTATTGCCGCCATCTGCCGTTTCTATGATATTTCCCTGTTCATCTAACATGAAAAATAATATGTCTTGATCCTTTGTCTCATACTTCTCCCATTTTGACTTATCACCAGTATAATGATACTGAATCTTGCAAGCAGTTCCCAAATCACTTTTTGTAAAGGAAACTCCGTCAATCACTAAATCCGTTCCTTCTACTGCTTCTTTTGATGTTACCTTATACACTTCTTCTTTTGTATCAGATTTATCCTTTAATGTAAACTCAAACTGATCCTTTATCATATTTTCTGATGTTTCTTCCTTTTCTGGTGGAATAACAAAGGTATTACACTGATACTTTAATTGTTTTAATTTTTCTAAGTTATCAAAGCGAATCGTATACATCAATGTACCGTCTTCCTCCAAGGTATTGCTAATAGATTGACTTGATGCATTACATCCAGATATTCCTGCCTCAACCTTTAAAATCTTTTTTCCGTATTTTTTTGCATATTGTTCCGCAGATATGTTTCCATCTTCTCCCTTTAAACCAAGATTGGACATGTTATCGCCCTCTGCCATATTCGTAGGAATTAAAAGAGTATTTTGAGCATCTGTAGCTGTGACTGCAATACTGATGTATACTTCATTGTTATCGCAAATAGCCTCTTCTACCTTAAATTTAGCCCATTTTGCCTGTTCTTTGTTCTCTGTGGTATCCTGCTTTACATTTTTATCCACTAATTTTTCTGCCTTTTTCTGCACATTTTTATTCTCGCCAGCAAACAAAGACAATAATGAACCATGTGAGGTTGTTGCATAGATACTAACTCCACTCACCGCTACAACACAACACAAGGAAGCTGCTACAATCGTTTTACGCATAGAAGCCATGCGTTTTTTCTTGTTTCCCGTTTCCTTCTTCTTCCCGTTCATTTTTATTTCCTCCAAATTCACAACCATATTTCCTGTTACTTTTTTGTAAAAATCTCTCTCTGTCATGACGCCACCCTTCTTTCATTTCTCCCAGTCTAATTTCTTATATAAATCATTTCTGGTTCGATATAATTTACTCTTTACCGTTTGCGGTTTCATTTGCAACAATTTTGCAATTTCAGGAATACGAAGTTCCATCGTATAATATAAATAGAAAATCTTTTGAACTTCATCCGATTTCATCTTTAATAACTCCTGCACCTTAGCTACCATTTCTTCCCTATAAAACATTTCTTCTATATTCTCTTGAGGGTCAATGGTAGTTAAAAGTTCTTCCTGCTCATAAATTTCCTTTTCATCTATGTAGACTTTGTGTGGTATCCTATCCCAAAAGGAATAATATTTCGCAATTTTTTTACGGCACAAACTAATTAGAAAACTTTCTTCCTTTTTGAAATATGCCCTTCCTTTTTTCACCAACACCTGATAAAACTCCAAATATACTTCCTGTAAAATATCATTTACATCTGCAAAATTCTTACATTTTGAAATCAAGTATAGCGTTACACCTCGATTTGTTTCACTATATACTTCATCAAAATAGAGATTTACTTCTTTTATTATCTGGCCAGCCAATCTTTTTATTCCCTCCTTTCAATTATGTAGTGGCTATTTGAACAAAAATGGTTGCATACTTTTTGCAAAAAAATCCTTACCTATCCATATATATTGGCAACAATCCTCCTAACGCATCTGTGCACGTCACTGTGAAATGTTTTCCACTATAGGACACAGCCTTTTTCTATAGAGCAAAAAAAACGCCACAAAAAACCGTGGCGCCTTACGCATATCCTTTTACTTTTCTTTAAAACGAATCCAATATGAAACTATAAAAAGTATGAAACTTTTACTCCTCTATGTAACAAAACAATTTTAACGATGAAGACTAGCCTCGTAATCATCGATTTTGTTTGCCAGAAATGGTGCTAACCCAACAAATTCTGCACCATAATAATTTTCATTCTCCAGTACCTCTCCTCGGACAATATGAATGACTGCATAAAAATAATCATTTTCTGCCAACCGAATTTTTCCATCAAAGTAATAATCCAATGGTAATTTCGCTTTTGACACAAATCCAATCCCCGATTTAGATATATCTGTTACCGTAATCTGTGTATCTACATCTTCAATAATTACATAATCCTGTTTATAAATTTTCTTAATTTCTAAACTCAACTCAATTGGTAATCTTTTATACTTTCTTCGTTCAACCATATCAATTCCTCCCTACCCTAATGCACCAAACTGCATTCTCCTCAACAACGATGCCAAGACATCGCCTCATTGAGATGCCTCATTAATGAAAAGTTATCTTGTGAAGTTTTACCAGATAACAATGTGCCAGCGCACTAGTATATTGTATCCTTACTTTACATATTTTTTCATAAAACAAACATACCTACTTTGCAGGCACTAAAATAATGGTGCATTTAAAAAATGCCAAGTATTAATCTATAAAATATTATACCACATTGTAATGATACCTTTCAATGTAATTCGTCTGTTTTTATTACAAGATAGTAACAGTTCAGCCGGGTACATTCATAACACAAAAAAGGTATGCCACATACATGGCATACCTTTTTATAATAAGAACTAACTCTCTAGTTTAAAATTCTCTTTACGCAATATACACTTCTATAACTTACTGATTTTGTACAAATACCTTCTCTCTTACATGCAGCATTTACAATTCGTCCACCACCAATATAAATTCCAACATGGTTGACAGAACCACCTCTTGCATAGAATACAAGATCTCCAGGTTGTGCTTCTGAAAGACTTACCTTTCTACCATAACCAGCCTGTGATGCTGAACTATGAGGTAAAGATACACCAAAATGTGCATACACTGACATTACGAAACCAGAACAATCTGCTCCATTTGTCAAACTTGTTCCTCCCCATACATATGGATTTCCAACAAACTGTAATGCATAATTTACTACTGCCGAACCAGAACCAGAACTCTTTGTCGAACTAGATGTACTTGAAGAACTTGTCTTGCTTGATGAAGAACTCTTGCTTGATGAAGAACTCTTGCTTGATGAAGAACTACGTTTACTTGATGAACTAGTTGAGCTACTGCGACTTGATGAGTTGCTAGTACTTGATGAACTAGTTGAAGTAGTTCTGTTGCTTGACGAACTGCTATTAGAAGCACTATTCTGTGCTGCTCTTCTTGCTTTCTCTTCAGCTTTCGCTGCTTCTTCTGCTTCTTTTTCCTTACGAAGCTTTTCTTTTTCTTCCTGAATTGAAATAGCATGTTCAAACTCATAATCTACATCAACATAATCTTTTGAAACATACCCTTTAATATCTTCACCATCAATAGAAATCTTTACCCATTCGTCATTTTCGCTAACAACAGAATAAGACTCTCCTTCTGGAATCATAGTCAGGCAATCCGAAGTAGTATTTGCTTTTTCTCTTACTTTCAATGTTGTAGTTGTAACTTTAGCCTTTTTTGTACCATATGCATCTGCAACTTTTTCTGCACGATCACCAATTGCAAGAAGACTTGCACTTACATAACCAGTACAACTTCCTGACTGAACCTTAACCCATTCTCCATCATTTGAAAGAACGGTCGCTGCTGCACCTCTGTATAATTTTCCAATCACTTTACTATCTGTAGATTTCTTCTTGCGGATATTTACATACTCGCTAGCTACAGAAATAGCTGTATTTGCATATTTAGAACTATCTTCTAACATCTCTGTTACTGCTGCACCCGATAATGCCGCACCTGATACTGCGCTCGGAGATGCTACCGTCACAATGCTTGAAGACGAATACTCTGTATTCGTAACTGCACCATTTGTAACTGTATCATTTGTAGCCGTTGTATCATCTGAACAATATTTATCTAAAGTTATAGAGATTCCTGCTAAACCTTTTTCTGCATTGAGTGTTGCCGAAGATATCTTTGGTCCACCTACCGTTGCAACGATAGCTAATGCTACACCTCCACAAAAGGTAGCCTTAACTATTGAAGATTTTTTCATTTGTTAATCACTCCATTTCTTCTTTTTTACATAATTATTAACTTTTAATTACAACATTTCAAAGCTTATTATACAGAATAGCATCCTCTTTGTCAAGTTAATGGGGTTTTTCTTGAAAAAGTGCATAAATTGTCGCTTGATTTTTAAATATTTTTATAATATATTACAAAACAGGATTTGTAACTTAAAATCCCCCTTGTCATGCTTTAGGCAATATTACAAACAATATAAACTATTTTTTGTTTATATCTCTTTTCTTCAATTTTTATAAAACAAAAAAACAGGTACTTTTTTCGATTTTATCCAAAAAATACCTGTCTTTTTCCCATTTTTTTACTTATTTCTACTTTTGTATCATCCCTGGATAGCAAGTCTTTCTATCTTTTCGTTCTGTTTTTGCCCTTTTTATGCAAAAAATCCATTTTATCTACACAAATAGAATCTTTATTCTATAACACAAAATGCAACAATTTCTATCATACTCTTATTTGGGACAAACAAATAAATACTACACATATTACAATCACCACAATAAGTTCCGGAGAACAAATACTTCCCTCTCCTTTTAAGGATTGCTTCAATGATGCAATAGCATTTTCTCTCTGCTCTATTTTTGTGATCCCTATTAGTAATAACGCAAGTATTACAACACAAAAGGCAGATGCAACAAGCAGATATTTCAGTATATTACCATCTGCGGCAACACTTTCCGCTGCTTTTACCTCTAATGTTCCCTGTTGTTTATATACCACTGCACTGGCAATTATCGAAGTTCCATTAATAATGAAATGCATAAAAATGGAACTTAAAATAGAACCTGTCGCTTCATTTAAACATACAAATAGTAAACCGATTACAATTGCATAAGACATCTGATTGATATTCATATGAAACATTCCGAATAAAAGTGCAGTCATAATGAGAGCCTTTATAAATCCATTTTTTTTATAAGAGTTATACATAACGCCGCGAAATATAGTTTCTTCAACAATACATGGAATTAGTGCAACTGCTATCACACATAGGATAAGAGGATAGTTTTCCAAAATGTTTTCTACTGTTGTATCAATTAAGTTTTCAGAAACACGCAACGATAAGTAATTACATAAGGATATAATCGGATAGGATACATATGCAAACACTATAATCAAAATCCAAGTAAGTGGTTTTAGCATCTTTATGCGCAAAAACTCTACTATATTTATCTTATTTTTAACAAAATAAACAATAGAAGGTGCCAGTAGCGCAATTTGTCCTGCTAATAATAAAAACATAGAATCTTCTAAAAAAGGCAACTTCTTGCCCCATAATGAGGCAAAAAGTTGTAACAAAGACGGAGCTCCTATATAACATAGTACTGTAGTTAGCAAAAGAGTATTTGCTTTTACAGCCAAAGTACGATTCTTACTTAACTCAACTCCATTTATATTTTCCTGCAATCTTTCACTCTCCTAGCCTTTTATTCCAATTGCTTCAATTTCAATCAAAACATCCTTAGGAAGTCTTGCTACTTCTACACAAGAACGTGCTGGAAATTGTGATGTGAAATATTTTGCATATACTTCATTTACTTTTCCGAAATCATCCATATTTTTAATAAATACTGTTGTTTTAATTACATTTTCCATAGAAACTCCAGATGCTTCCAATAAGGCTTTTAAGTTTCCAATTGCCTGATCTGCCTGTTCTTCAATGCCACCTGTTACTAATTCTCCAGTTGCAGGAATGATTGGAATCACACCTGATGTAAATACCATTCCATTTACCTCGATTGCCTGTGAATATGGTCCGATTGCCTGTGGTGCTTTATCTGTTGCGATAATGTTCTTCATAATAATATACTTCCTTTCTTTCTAACTATAACTCAAGTGGATATTCGAAATCCACTCTACTACTTGCTCATAACACTATTCGCTGGTAGTGTTAAAATATTAAAATGCCCAAATGGGTACACACATAAAACCCATTACCTTTCTTTGGTATTATATGAGCAAAACTAGCCTTATTTTTCTAAGATTTCTGTTAAAATCTGATTTACCATACCAGGATCTGCCTTTCCTTTCATCTCCTTCATGGTCTGTCCAACTAAGAAACCAATGGCTTTCTTTTTACCATTGCGATAGTCTTCTACAGATTGTGGATTTGCCTCTACGATCTTCTCAATCGTACTACGCAATGCGCCCTCATCATTGACTGTTTTCAATCCATGTTCTTCTACATATTTTTCCGGATCAATATCTTCCTCAAATACATGTTCAAATACTTCTTTTGCAACGGTACTATTAATGGCTTTTGCATCTGTAAGTGCTACTAATTTCGCCAAATTTTCCGGTGAGAATTTAATATCTTCCGCTTCCATATCATGTTCTTTTAAAAGACGCATCGTTTCAACCATAAGCCAGTTGGAAACTTTTTTAGCTGAATGACAAATTTCAACCGTCTTTTCAAATATATCTGCCATATGCTTTGAACTGGTTATGACGGAAATATCATATTCTGGAAGCTCATATTCTTTTGCGTAACGAGCCATCTTTTCATCACGAAGTTCTGGTTGACGACTCTTTATTTCCTCTAGCCATTCATCACTGATAATAATTGGAACTAAATCTGGGTCTGGGAAATAACGATAATCCTGTGCATCTTCTTTCGAACGCATAGCATAAGAATATTCTTTTGTATCATCCCATCTTCTTGTTTCCTGAATCACTTCCTCACCAGATTCAAGCAAATCAATCTGACGTTCTCTTTCTGCCTCAATGGCTCTGGCAATCGCCTTGAAAGAGTTTAGGTTCTTCATCTCAGTTCTTGTACCAAATTCTGTTGCCCCAACTTCTCGAACAGATAGGTTTACGTCTGCACGCATAGAACCCTCATTTAATTTACAATCTGAAGCTCCTAAATACTGAATAATCAAACGAAGTTTTTCCAAATAGGCAATTACTTCATCCGCAGAACGCATGTCTGGTTCTGATACAATTTCTATCAATGGCACACCAGAACGGTTAAAATCAACTAATGAGCAGTCTCCCCACTCATCATGTACAAGCTTTCCTGCATCTTCTTCCATATGGATCTCATGAATCCCAATTGCCTTTTTTCCCTGTTCTGTCTCAATCTCTACTTTACCATTTCGACAAATTGGCAAGTATAGCTGGGAAATCTGGTAGTTTTGTGGATTATCTGGATAGAAATAGTTTTTACGGTCAAACTTTCCATTTTTTGTAATGGTACAGTTTGTTGCAAGACCTACTGCAATTGCATATTCTACAACCTGTTTGTTCAACACTGGAAGAGAACCTGGCATACCTGTACATACTGGACAGGTGTGTGTATTAGGTGCTCCACCGAAAGCAGTGCTGCACGAACAGAATATCTTTGTCTTTGTCGCCAGTTCCACATGGACTTCAAGTCCAATGACTGTTTCGTATTCCTTACTCATGTCAACCTCCATCTATTTTTACTTATCTAACTTTTCCTACTTATTTATCAAAAGGACTCTGATAACTTCTTGTCTGTTCAAATGCATACGCTGCACGTAAAATTTTCTTTTCCTGGAAACAGTCTCCAATCAACTGTACACCAATTGGTAATCCTTTGCTGTCTACTCCACATGGAACAGATATACCAGGTAATCCAGCCAAATTCACTGAAATCGTATAAATATCACCTAAATACATCTTAATTGGATCACTCAGACTAGACCCAATCTTTGGTGCTGTTGTAGGTGCCGCTGGTCCTAAAATCATATCATATTTTGAAAATGCTTTATCAAATTCCTGTTTTATCAATGCTTTTGTACGAAGGGCTTTCAAATAGTAAGCATCGTAATAACCAGAGCTTAATACAAAAGAACCCAACATAATTCTACGTTTTACTTCCGCACCAAATCCCTCGGAACGTGTTTTTTTGTACATGTTGTGCAATCCATTGTAGTCCTCTGCACGATATCCATATTTTACACCATCAAAACGAGCAAGATTTGAGCTTGCCTCTGCATCTGCAATTACATAGTAAGCAGGAATTGCATAATCAATTAATCCTAAATCAAACTCTTCTAAAATAGCACCTTTTTTCTCTAATTCCTTTGCGGCAGCCATAACCGCATCTGAAACTTCCTTGTCAAGTCCTTCTCCAAAATATCCTTTTGGAATACCAATCTTCATTCCTTTTACATCATCTACTAATGCAGATGTAAAATCATAAGAGTCTCTCTTATAGGAAGTGCTGTCCTTTTTATCATAAGAAGCAATTGTCTCTAATATCGTAGCACAGTCTGTTACATCTTTTGCCACTGGTCCAATCTGGTCTAAAGAAGAACCATAAGCAATTAAACCATATCGTGATACCGTACCATAGGTTGGTTTAATACCTGCCACACCACAAAATGAACTTGGCTGACGGATAGAACCACCCGTATCTGAACCCAATGCAAAGAAACATTCATTTGCAGAAACGGCAGTACAAGAACCACCTGAAGATCCTCCAGGTACATGTTCTGTATTCCATGGGTTTCTCGTCACACCATAAGCAGAGGTTTCTGTGGTACTTCCCATAGCAAATTCATCCATATTTGTCTTTCCAACAACAATTGCTCCTGCTTTTTCTAAGTTTAATACAGCTTCCGCAGTATAGGTTGGATAGAAGTTTTCCAAAATCTTAGAACTACAGGTAGTGAGGATTCCCTCTGTACACATATTATCTTTAATCGCTACCGGTACACCTGCAAGAGGACCGCTAATTACTCCCTCTTCTATCTGTTTTTGTACCTTTTGGGCACGCTCCATAGCACCCTCTTTATCCACAGTAACATAACTATGAATGGTATCATCCATTTTATCAATCTGTGCTAATACTGCCTGTACGGCTTCCACCGCATTTGTCTCTTTTGCCTGTATCTTTTTTCCAAGCTCTACAGCAGTTAAGTTTAACAAATCCACGCTCTTTTCCTCCTGTTATTATTTTCTTTTTAACCATTCTTTTACAAACATTTCATCCTTATTCTTTGATGCAACCTTTTTTTTAGGTTTTTCACCAAGATTTTCGTTAAAAAATGCTTTTTTTACATCTCCCGCCAATATCTTCATACATTCCGGGCAATATCTTCCGTAACGAATATCACAACCACACCGTTCACATTTAATGTAAACTGACGCACCATCTGGTATTTCCAATCTACCAGTTTTAAGGAACGTGTCAATAGTCGCTATAGCAACTCCAGTTTTTTCAGCTAAAATAACTGCTGGCTGCCTTCCATTCTCTTCAATATATTTTTTTACTTTTCCAAAATCATCATATTCTAAATTTTTGCATACTGTACATTCATAGGTTCCACTACAAACCGGTTTTAATTCTCCCCCACATTTGCTGCAAAACCATGGTTTATGCAATTTTAATTCTTCCTGTTTTCCCATTAGCTTCACCAGCTTTCCCCTTACTATACTTTATTCTACTGTCTTTGGAACAACAAAACTTCCATCTTTCTCTTCTGGTGCATTTTTCAAAATTGCATCTCTTTCATCCCCATTTTCCACAATATCTTCACGAAATACATTATTAACAGGAAATACATGGGACATAGGCTCTACTGCTGAAGTATCTAATTCGTTTAGTTGATCAATATAATCTAACATGCTTCCCATATCCTTCTTTGCCTGTTCCTTCTCTTCGTCAGAAAGCTCAAGTTTTGCAAGAATACCTACATACTCTATCGTCTCATCTGAAATTATATTTGCCATCTCACTTCTCCTTTCACCATTTGTTTTTATAAATACACTTATAGAACATTCTATATTATTTAGCATATTTTCTCTACTCTATTCTAATGTGATTCGCTAAAGAAAGCAAGGTTTTGTTTTCTGCTCTATAAGATGCATTTTCCCGACAAAGACAAAAAAGGTTGCTACATTCTTGTTTCTTTTCCTGTAGCAACCTCGCTTTTTATTAATTAAATTTTATTTATAGAACGATGCAAACATCACTTTTATGCCAAGCGCAATCACAAACAAAACAGCAATGATAATAATCAAACGGATGACAGCAAATTTCTGTTCTTTTTTATTCATAACTTCCATTTCTGCCTCACACCATAATCTTACTTCTTCTGTATCCTTATAACCAGGAATTCGGTCTGCCTCTTTTAAAACCCATTGTAAGTCTTCTGCCTGAGATACTGCATTTTTTTTCTTTATCATATTCTGATAAATTTCTTCTTTACCCGTCTTTTTTAATTTTGCAATTTTCTTTGTACATTCTTTTAATAAATCTTCCGAATCTTTATAATCTCCTAATGCTTTTAGACGCTTGATAATCACTCTGTAAATATACAGCATTAACTCATATTGCACGATACATGACATACTTTTTATTAATTTTTGTACCTGCAAATAGCTTTCTTCTTTTTCTGACTCATCCATGATTACAGACTGTCCTGTTTCTTCTATTGTTTGGCTCATATTGACTCCTTACTCCTATAATCCGTTCTTGTAATTTTATAACGATTTGATACGCTCAATTGCTTTTAATGTATTTTCCTTTGTTCCAAATGCTGTAAGGCGGAAATATCCTTCACCGCTTGGACCAAATCCAGAACCAGGTGTTCCTACTACATTTCCGTTTTCTAACAAATAGTCAAAGAAATCCCAGGATGTCATCTTGTCAGGAGTCTTAAGCCAGATATATGGAGCATTTACACCACCATATACGGTAAATCCTGCTGCTGCAAGACCTTCCTTGATTGTCTTTGCATTATTCATATAATATCCAACCTGATCTTTAAGTTGTGCCTTTCCTTCAGCAGAATAAACTGCCTCTCCGGCACGTTGAATAATATAAGGTGCACCATTATATTTTGTACCATGACGTCTTGCCCATAAAGAATGTAATGTAGTATCACCACATTTTAATTCTTTTGGAATAACAGTAAATCCGAGACGAACTCCTGTAAATCCAGCATTCTTAGAAAAACTTCTAAGTTCGATTGCACAAGTTCTTGCACCTTCACATTCATAAATAGAATGTGGCACATCTGTTTCTGAAATATATGCTTCATATGCTGCATCATAAATAATTACTGCACCATTTTTATTTGCATAGTCTACCCATTCCTGAAGTTGTGTCTTTGTAATCGTAGAACCAGTTGGGTTGTTTGGGAAACAAAGATAAATGATATCTGGTGTCTTTCCCTTTGGCAATTCCGGTGCAAAATTATTATCTGCTGTACAAGGCATATAGATTACATCACTCCACTGTTCTGTCTCTGAATTGTAGGTTCCTGTTCTACCCGCCATAACATTCGTATCTACATATACAGGATATACTGGATCGCATACTGCAATTTTATTATCCTGTCCAAAAATCTCCTGAATATTTCCAGAATCACATTTTGCGCCATCGCTGATAAAGATTTCATCTGCACTGATGTCACATCCTCTTGCCTTATAATCATTATCAGCAATTGCTGTACGCAAAAACTCATATCCTAAATCTGGTGCATAACCACGAAATGTCTCTGCTACCGCCATCTCATCTACAGCGTTATGCATTGCTTTAATAATAGCTGGAACTAATGGTTGTGTTACATCACCAATTCCTAAAGAAATTACTTCTTTATCCGGATTTGCTCCTTTATATGCTGCAACTTTTTTTCCAATTGTGGAAAACAAATAGCTTCCTGGTAACTTTAAATAATTCTCATTGATTTGAAACATTCTTTTACCTCCTGTGTGATTTATATGCTGTTCAAAAAATAATCTGTCTTACATCACAGCTATTATCTCTTGAATATTCTCAATTTTGGCATAACCGAAATCAATACGAGCAAAACAACGTTTACACTATTACTCCGATTCTACTAATTTATATTGTTATTAAAAATAATATATCGCAGGACTTTACATTTGTCAATGCCGATATTTAGAACATTCGTTTGCATTTTTTTCATACTTATGCTATGCTAAAAAGAATGATGTAAAGGAAACATGGGTATTTTATTCAGAAATAGTTCCAATTTTAAATAATGTACTCTCGGAGTCTCTTTGTGCCTGATTTTGCAAAATGTTTTTTTGTCAGATATGCACAAATTTATGAGGCGTACGTGGAGCGTACGTTGAGTGGGTGCAAGGGAGATTCCGAGAGTACATAATAGATAGCAGGAGGTTTCAACTATGGGAAATTATGACGGAAGTCAGATTGTCATACTGGAAGGATTAGAAGCGGTTCGCAAACGTCCGGGTATGTATATTGGTAGTACAGGAAAGCAGGGCTTACATCATCTGATCTGGGAGATTTTGGACAACAGTATCGATGAACATCTTGCAGGTTTCTGTTCAAAAATTAACATTACTCTGCAAAAAGATGGCGGCGTATGTATTAAAGATAATGGTCGTGGTGTGCCGGTAGACTTGCATCCGACCAAAAAAATTCCAACCGTCCGAGTAGTTTATACTATTTTACATGCAGGTGGTAAATTCGATAACACTGTATACAAAGTTTCCGGAGGACTTCACGGTGTTGGTTCTTCTGTTGTAAATGCTCTTTCATCCAAAATGATTGTTGAAGTTCGTAGGGATGGAAACGTTTATCAGGACCAATATGAAAACGGTGGACATCCTACTGTAAAGCTGGAAAAAGGTATGCTTCCTGTTATTCGCACCTGTAGAAAAAATGATACTGGCACTACAGTTACTTTTTATCCGGATGCAGATATTTTTGAAACGGTAGATTTTAAATCTGAAGTAGTCAAGAAAAAACTAAAAGAAATTGCCTATCTAAACAAAAATTTACAGATTGACTTTAAAGATGAACGAACTGGTGAAGAAATTACTTATCAAGAAGAATACGGAATCCAAAGTTTTGTAAAATATCTAACCCGCGAAGAAACGGTACTCTTTGAAGACCCTGTCTATATTGAAGGAAAAAGTGGGGATATTGAGGTAGAAGTTGCATTTCAATATACTACAAATTATTCTGAACAAATCAATGCATTTTGTAACCGTATCAATGTGGTAGATGGCGGTACTCTTGTAACGGGATTTAAAACAGCTCTTACCCGTGTTTTAAATTTGTATGCACGCGAACTAGGTACTTTAAAAGAAAAAGATGAAAATTTTGACGGAAAAGATATTCGAAACGGTATCGTGGCAATCATATCCATTAAACATCCTGATCCGCAATTTGAAGGCCAAACAAAAACAAAGCTAGGAAATACAGATGCCAAAACTGCCGTTGATGATGTATTCTCCACAGAGGTAGAGCGCTTCTTTGATAAAAATATTGAAGTATTACAAAAAATTCTGGATAATTCCATGAAATCTTACAATGCCAGAAAAGCCAGCGACAAAGCAAGAACCGCAGTATTAAAGCAGCTCCACGATGTAGATACCCGAAGTAAATTAGCCTCTTGTTCCTCCAAGAAACCAGAAGAATGTGAAGTTTATATTGTGGAGGGTGACTCTGCCGGAGGTACGGTTAAAACAGCAAGAAACCGTAAAACTCAGGCAGTACTTCCTCTTCGTGGTAAAATATTAAATGTAGAAAAAGCAACCTTGGAAAAAATCTTATTAAATAATGAAATAAAATCTATGATTGCTTCCTTTGGCTGTGGAATTGGGGACGAATTTGATATTTCAAAACTTCGTTACGATAAGATTATCATTCTTACCGATGCCGATGTAGATGGTGCACATATCAGTACACTTCTATTGACGTTTTTCTATCGCTTTATGCCGAATTTGATCAAAGCTGGAAAAGTATATCGTGGATTGCCACCATTATATAAGGTAGAGTATGAACATATTTCACAGGATGATACAGACAAAAAGAAAAGAACACGCAAGAAAGCAACACGATCAAAATATATTTTTAATGATTATGAACTGGAAAAGTTTAAAAAAATTCCAGGCAACAAATTATTAAATGTGCAACGATATAAAGGACTTGGTGAAATGGATGCAGAGCAACTATGGGAAACCACATTAGATCCCGAACAGCGTATTTTAGCACAAGTTACCATAAGCGATACCGTAGAAGCAGATGAAATCACTACGACCCTCATGAGTAGCAATGTTCCACCAAGACGTTCTTTTATTATGGAAGAAGCCAAATACGCAAAACTTGATATTTAATGATGAGCGAGGTCGAATGAAAATGGAAAATATTATACAAATTGATTTTGCGGAGGAAATGAAAACATCCTACCGTGATTATGCTATGAGCGTTATTATTTCCCGTGCTCTTCCAGATGTACGGGACGGATTAAAACCAGTTCAAAGAAGAATTTTATATGCAATGAGTGAACTTTCTCTGGCACCAGATAAACCACACAGAAAAAGTGCTCGTATTGTGGGTGATACTATGGGTAAATACCATCCACATGGAGACAGCTCCATTTATGATGCATTGGTACATATGACAGAAGACTATTCCCTGTCGATTCCTCTAGTGGATGGACATGGTAACTTTGGTTCCATCGACGGCGACGGTGCGGCTGCTATGCGATATACAGAAGCAAGACTCTCCAACGGTGCCATGACTATGCTTTCCAATTTAGAAAAAGGTCTTGTTACTTTTGTTCCAAACTTTGATGAAAGTGAAAAAGAACCTTCTGTTCTTCCTGCTATGCTGCCAAATCTTCTAATCAATGGAACTACCGGTATTGCAGTTGGTATGGCAACAAATATTCCTCCTCACAATGCAGGAGAAATTATAGATGGTGTTATCGCTTATATGGATAGACCTTCCATCTCCATAGACAAATTGATGGAATATATTCCAGGTCCAGATTTTCCAACTGGTGGAATTATTATTAACAAAGAGGATTTGCCCAAAATTTATGAAACGGGCGAAGGTAAAATTAAGGTTCGTGGAAAAGTAGAAATTGAAAAGGGTGACTACGGCAGACAAAATATTATTATTTCTGAAATTCCATTTACCGTAGCCGGAAACAAAGCTAAATTAGTAGAAAATCTTTCCGGATTGATGAAAGACAAAGTTTTCGATGAAATGTACGATGTACGAGACGAATCTTCCAAAGAAGGAATTCGTATTGTAATCGAGGTAAAAAAGGACCGCAATATTGAAAATCTATTGAATGGACTTTACAAAAAAACTGCACTGGAGGATACCTATTCCGTTAATCTGCTGGCCGTTAAAAATCAACAACCAATTACCTTCAACCTGAAATCTTTAATTGAGGAATTTGTAGTATTTCAGGAGGAGTTATACACAAAGGAATATACGCATCTTTTGGAAAAGGCAAAACAGCGTTTAGAAATCGTAAATGGTCTGATTCGCGCCACTGATTTGATTGACTTAATTATTGAAATTCTTCGTGGAAGTACTTCTGTCAAGCAAGCGAAAACCTGTCTGATAAACGGTGATACAACAGACATAACTTTTAAGACAAACCAATCCGAAAAGATAGCAAAAACTTTAGATTTTACCGAAAAACAAGCAGATGCTATTTTATCTATGCAATTAAGCAAATTAATCGGTTTAGAAATTATAAAATTACACGAAGAAGCAGACACACTGCATTCCAATATTTCTAACTATGAATTGGTTCTTTCCAGCCAAAAAGAGCTTTATAAAGTAATCAAGGGCAGATTACGTGAGTATAAAAAACAATTTTCCCGCCCTCGTCGAACCGAATTAACTACTGCACAAAAAGAAAGCTATATCGAGGAAATAAAAGAAGAAGATTTGTATGTATTAATTGATCGCTTTGGTTACACAAAATCCGTGGATTCCGCTACTTACTCTCGTACCAGTGAGGAATCCCTAAAAGAATATCCACATATAATCTCCATGAAAAACACCGATAAATTATGTGTGTTTACTGCACATGGAAATATGTATCAGGTAAAAGGAATGGCAATCCCAAGATGTAAGATTAAGGATAAGGGTACCTTGATTCATGCACTGTGCAAACTGGATAAAGATGAAGTTATTCACTACACCAGTTTTGAAGCATTATTTGAATCTATGCTGTTTTTCACTACAAGCCGTGGATATGTAAAACTGGTTTCAGGAAGCGAGTTTGAAACGAACCGTTCTGTCATTAATGCAACAAAACTAGAACCAGAAGATACTATTCTATCTATTTGTCAACTTTGTTCGCACGATGTTACAGCAGGTGACCGGAGAGTCTTCCTTCTTACAAAAGATGGTTTATCACTGACCTTCCCTTTAGAAGAAGTCAGCCAATTAAAACGAAGCAGTCGTGGTGTAAAAGGAATTTCTCTTGTTGGAGAGGACACCGTTGTATTTGGAACTGTTTTTCCACCAGAAACCAACACGCTCTCCTATAATCAAAAAACTCTGCACATTAGTAAGATTAAAAACCGAAGACGATGTGCTCGTGGTCAAAAAAATAAATTATAAGATATGAAACATACGCACACCAAATAAAATACACTTTTCTATTGCGCAAAAAAACCGTCACGAAGGGGGGACCTTAACTGACGGTTTTCTCATTTGGGGAATATCTGTCAGATTAAATTCCCCAGAAATTATATGAAATTTAACATTCACACAACTTAACACTTTTTTGCAAAAGAATGTAGGAGGCAAAAATCTCTAACTAGTGTCTGCTGATTAAACAGATATTTGTAGTTCCCAATTGTTATTTTTCTTCCATTTTGAGAACAGATAAAAAAGAGTATAAAGTATCAGTCTCTTC
>CADABQ010000025.1 GCA_902786205.1 uncultured Lachnospiraceae bacterium
CCTAAAATTGAAGTAATTGTATCTTGCTGTAAATATTTGTAATTTATCCTATTTTCATGGTCGTGTCATCTGATTTTAGATGTTAGTTTCGCAATTACCATACTGTTATATCAAATAGATTTATGTCGAATCAAGTCGATTACACAAACTTGCATTGAACTGCGCAGTTTTTGCACTGAACGACATGCAGATATAATTGAAGTATTCTTTTAAGGCTGCTATAATTTTTATTGGAATTTGAGTCATTGAAAATAAAACAGAAAAGATACACACGTTATTTTGAATTGACCATAGAAAGTAACTACTAAGTTAAGAAAGCTTATAGAAAGCGAGGATTTTCACTTTGTCAGATATATTAATTGTAGAAGATGATAAAATACAATGTTCCACCTTAAAACAAACACTGTGCAAAGCCTACCCTAATTGGAACATTGATACTGCCCGTTCCTTCGAAGAGGCAACTTTTCTACTAATGCATTCCAAACAGAGCTATTCCCTATTTTTATTAGACATACAACTTTCAGAAAATACCAATGATCGAAGTGGCTTTCAACTGGCCGAACAAATTCGTGCAATGAAACCATACTATACTACTCCCATTTTATTTCTTACTTCAATTTCAGAGGAAATGGGCTATGGTCTTTCAGAATACCATTGTTATAACTACATTACCAAACCTTACTCTGCAACTGATATTATTACACAAATTAAACATATGCTTTTCACTGGAATCTTGCAAAATAGCATCGTCCTAAAAGACACTATGCATATTCACCATAAAGTAAATCTATCCGATGTGCTTTATTTAGAAGGAAAATCACGTTTACTTGTTCTTTATACTAATGTTGACAAATTGGAAACGAAAGACTATACTCTAACTACTATGTCTTCTTTCTTATCTTCACAATTTATACAATGCCATAGAAGATATATTATAAACAGTGATTACATAGAAAATTATGATTTTACTAATAATTATGTACAAATTAACAACCATTCAATCCCAATTGGACGCACCTATCGAAACAATCTAAAAAATATACTTTTATAATTAAACGGAGTGATTTGATTTGCTACTATCCTATACATCTTGTTTTTTGGAATTTTTTTGCTTCTATATGCTATGTAAATCTTTTACTTTACAGCCTCTTATTCCCCAAAAAATAGATATCTTTTTCTGTATATTATTTGTATCTATTATTGGACACCCTGCCTTTTCCCAGCCATTATTATGTTTTTTAATTGGCTTTACTTTTTGTACAATCTATTGTATTCATATATGTTCACGCAATGTTCTAAATGGCATCCTTTTATTACTTCTTTCCTGGGGATGTATAGCCCTAACCCAAATTCTCTTGCTATTTTTACTTTCCATTTTGCATTTATCCCCCACATTATCTTATATGAAGATTATTGGCAATTTTTGCTCTATCCTTATATGTTTTAGTTTCATGCAGATTTCTAAAATGAAACGTTCATACTACCACATTATATATGCTAAACTTCTTTATCAATTAATTTTCTTCAATACTATTTTTGTTATTTTGGGGATTATTTTATTTTGGAAGTTCTTTCCATCACAAATTGCTACAAAATCTTTATACGCAATATGCTATATCATATTACTGATATTGATCAACATAGCAATCCTATATTATGACCAACTTGTAAAAACACAACAAAAAGAACTAAACTCTTATAAAAAAAACTTACCTATTTACGAAACATTAATTACGGATATCCGTTCGCATCAACATGAATATGTCAATCGAATGCAGGCTTTACATAACCTTGCTTTATTCTATACAGATTTCGAAAGCCTTCAAGCAGCACTACTTTCTTACACAGATACTATGCCTCAGACATTAAAAGCTTATCCTTTGTTACAAATTAATATGCCGCTTTTATCCGCCTCTCTCTATCAACTTTATTGTTCTTGTATCAAAAAGGGGATTCACATGCAATTCAATATTGCTAATACCCACTTAACCTCAACTGTTTCAGAGCCAAATTTGTCAGACTATATATGTATCTTAACCCAAAATGCTATAGAAGCTTGTCACGAAAATGATGATATCTACATCTATTTATCCTCTGAAAAGGAACATGTGCAATTTGAAATTCGAAATCCGATTGATCACTATGTAACTACATCTGAAATACAACAATTTTATAAAAAGGGCTACTCTACAAAATCTCCTACTATTTCATTGGAACGAGGATATGGATTATCTTATTTGTTACAACAAGTACAAAAACAAAAAGGTATCCTATTTTCGGACTGTTGCAAATACGATGAAACCTATTGGATTATATTTCGCTTAAATATCTAATGAAATTAACATTGACACTAACTCTCCTTAAAAGTTCCATAATAATTTTCTAGCAATAAATCACTAATATTACGAATAATATAGTTATTCTCATTTATCTTAGGAACTACCTTAAAACAATCATCCAGGAAACTAATAAAGGAAGCATCATTTTCAGCATACTCCAATTTCTCTTTGCTATTGATATTTTCGTATATTTTTTGTATTTGTTTTTCAAAACGATTGTCATCATAATAGAACGTATAGTATGCATTCAACTCATCTGCACACAAAACTGCGGAAATGTTATTCTGTTCCATACTCTCGTATTCCTTTTTCACTTCTGTAATTTCCTGTTTCAATATTTTTTTAACCTCTTTTTGATCCAACTCATTTATATGTCCATTTTCATATAAACACCAAACAAGAGAACCAATTTCATCTTTTTTATTCTTTTTAGACTTATTATCGTTAAACCAACTTACCAATCCATCTTTTAAATCATATCCATCTAACAGGTGTGTTCCTTTTAATTCATTATAAATAGTAATGTTCTCGTAAATTTCAATTCCCCCTTCTTCATTTTCGGTTGGTAACTCTTGAAAAAGCTTTAGCTCCTTATTATAGTAATTTTTTAACAATTCCTGTAACTCACCTGTTTTTCTTGAGCCTGTTCTATCCCCAATGTAACACATTTCTGCAATAAGCTTTGCATCCAATGCATACCCTGCATCCAAGTCTATTTTTAATATTTGGTTTGCCTTTGTAGCTATCAGTGAAGAATACTCCTCGGATAAATCAACTCCTCTTGTATGTAATTCTTGTTCCAGATGCAACGCATTTGCAATATATTGCGTTTGAAGCAGCAACGCATTATCCCTATCATAAGCCTTCAATTTATAGTTAAAATATGTTCTTGAGCCTATATATAGCAAAATTGTTGCTACCACTGCCGCAATTACTCTATATCTTTTCTTCATTTTTCCCTTCTCACTTTCCATATTATTTTACAAATTTAAAGTTAATTATATCTGTTTTTAAAAACAAAGTCAATTTTTTACCTTTCTTTTCAGTTTTATTCAAAACTTTTTTCCCAGAATGATATTCCACTATTAAAACAACAATCATAGGCAGAACACACAAATTAACGAAAACTCTCCCTATCGTAATAACTTGTCCACACAAAAATAATCAGGTATAATAAATAAGGAACGAAAATCATGTACTCTCAACAGACTTTATTTTTTGTAACAGTTCAGCCGGGCAAAAATGATTGTTGTCCTCGGCTGAACTGTTACTATTTTTTTAACACTATGGGGGGTAAGAAACATACTTGTACAAAAGGGGGATTATTCGTATGAGAACCAAAAAACTTTTAGCAGGCATCTTGACAGTGTCCTTGGCAATGTCTGGTATGCCAGCCACAGAAACACAGGCAAAAGCCCCGTGTACCGTCTTTAAAAAAAACACAAGAGGTTACCGTTGGTAAAACCGTTACACTAAAACTGAACGCCAATGGTAATAAACTGACCAAAACAAGCTACAAAGTCACCAACAAAAAAATTGCCACAGTCAAAAAAAGCGGCAAGTACAATGCAAAAATTAAGGGGGTTAAAGTTGGAACTACAAAACTAAAAGCTACTGTTTGGTATAAATTCAAAAAGAAAAGTACAAAAAAGACGCTTACTTGTACGATCAAAGTAAAAAAGGCAACTGTTGTGGCAACGAAAAAGCCTACCGTAACCGACACCAAGTGCCACTCCTTTTCTAGGAGAACCTACGATTCCAGCAAGCTCTGCAACACCTGTGGTAACTACTAGCCCAAATGTGAGCAGTACTCCACTAAATACTACGCAAACTCCAGAGCTTACTACACCACCAGCGGCTTCTCTTCAACCAACCATCACTTCAGAACCAACCGAAACACCGCAAGCCACCGCAACGACCGGTTCTTTCGAAGAATGGCCACAGGACACACCCGCACCAACCATCGAAGCCTCTCTCACTTTCAGCGAAGACGGAACCTGTGTAACAGGAATCAATAATAAAGAGGAAGCTACCTATATGAAAATTCCTGAAGGTGTCACAGAAATTGATGCACACCTTTTTGCTAATAATAGTTCTCTTCACTGGGTGGAATTTCCATCAACCTTAAAGAAAATTGGAAATTATGCTTTTTATGATTGTTCAAATCTAGAGGAAATTATTCTTCCAGAGGGCTTGACAGAATTGGGAACTGAAGTATTTTCAGATTGTACTCGTGTGAAAAAAATCGTGATTCCTTCTACCTTAAAAAAGATACCTTATAAGGCATTTTCTTTCTGTAGTAGTGTAGAGGAAATTGTTATTTCAGAAGGTGTAGAAAACATTGGTACATGGGCATTTATTTATGACTACTCTCTAAGGGAGATACAACTACCACAATCTACAAAAATAATTGGAGAGGATGCTTTTTGTAATACCAGACTTACCTCTGTAACCATTCCTTCAAATGTAACACAGATTGGCACCAGAGCCTTTGGTATTCCTACATTAACCCAATTAACTGTATCACCTGAAAACCCATACTATGACAGCCGTGATAATTGCAATGCTTTGATTGAAACTGCCAGCAATACTTTGATCATTGGCTGTTACACGACAACGATACCAGACACGGTTACTGCTTTAGGACCAAGTAGCTTTCAGGGTATTCTCTTTGAGACAATCACTATTCCTGACAACATCACTTCCATTGGGAAAAGTGCATTCTCCCGGTGTCCAAACTTAACCAGCCTAACATTTCCGAAGCATCTTGAAGCTATTCCTGACAATGTAGCCAATATGTCTCAGAAATTAGAACAAGTTACCATTCCTTCCAGTGTACAGTCTATTGGAGAAATGGCATTTGCGGAATGTAGTGCTTTAAAAAATGTAACGATTGAACCAGGTGTAAAAACAATTGGACAAAGTGCCTTTACCCAAACTGCCCTAGAAGAAATTGTTCTTCCTGATACAGTTACAGATTTAGGAGGCTATACATTCCAGCTTTGTAAAAGCCTTAAACATATTACGCTTCCTAGCAAATTATCGAAAATAAAACCTTACACCTTTGACACTTGTACTTCTTTACCAGATATTTCATTACCTGATACTGTGACCGAAATTGGACCAAGTGCCTTTAATGCTTGCCAAAAACTGGGTAATATAACCATTCCTAGTGCTTGCACGAGCATTGGTTCTAATGCTTTTTCTTATTGTAGAAGTTTTACTAACGTAACCTTACCAGACAACCTGACTTCACTTGGGTCATCTGCATTTGCTAGCTGCTCACAGATTGAATCTATCAGCATTCCTGCAAATCTGACAAATATAAAAAATGGAATATTTGCTGACTGTCCTAAGCTATCCAGCATAACCGTAGCGGCTGACAATCCTAAATATGACAGCAGAGATAACTGTAATGCTATCATTGAAACAGCAAGCAATGCTTTAATTATGGGTTGTCAAAGCTCTACCATACCAAAAGGCATCACTGCCATTGGAGCAGGGGCATTTGAAGGCTGTCAAACCTTAACCAAGGTTGTACTGGAAGATACCGTAACAACAATCGGCGATCAAGCATTTTATAACTGCAAGAACCTTACGGATATTACTATTCCAGAAAGTGTCACTTCTATCGGACATGGTGCTTTTCGCGCTTCTGGTATTAGCAGTTTAGTACTTCCTTCCACTTTAGAGAAGGTTTCCGCCTATATTGCCGCAGAATGTGATAACTTAAAAACAGTGGTAGTAAAAGATGGACCAAATCGGATTGAAGATATGGCATTTGGTGACTGCAAAAACCTTACAAGTGTAACGCTCCCAGATAGCATTAAAGAATTTTGGGTACATACGTTTCGAAACTGTTCTTCTTTACCAACCGTTACACTTCCTGCCAATCTTAAAACCCTTGGTTACGGAACATTTGAAGGCTGTGAAAGTTTAACAGATATTACCCTTCCTAGCGGTATCACAGCCATACAAGATACCACATTTATGAGTTGTAAAAGTCTAAAGACTCTCACGCTTCCAGCAAGGGTAACCAGTCTTGGCTCAAATGCCTTTTGCGCAAGCGGCTTAGAAGAAATAGTATTACCAGTAGGTATCACAGAGCTTTCCCCCGCTTTGTTTTCTAACTGCAAGAGTTTGAAAAAGCTTACGATTTCATCTCCGATTACCTCTTGTGGTAACTCGGCACTTTTCGGCTGTGATAACTTAACCTGTATTGTTTATCAAGATACTACATACCCTTCTGTGGATGCATTTTTGGCGGTTGTAGAAAAGTAATAGTTGCAAAAATTTTATTTATCAGAGTATATGAGGCATGGCGATAGTCATGCCTCAAACTATGTTCGCATTTAAAGAGACTCAGCGGAACCTATCAAATATACAAAGTAACGAAAAAATTCGTAACAGTTCAGCAATTGACGAAACATTTTCCTTGTCAATAATTTCAATCTATGGTATTCTTTTTTAGATGACGAAAATATAATAATTTGAGTATTAAAAGCGCAATACGATGTTATCTTTTGAAACTCTCATTAAAAATTGGAGGTTACTTTATGCAACAAGCTCTGATAGATTGGTACAATGCCAGTCTCGGAAATTTTTTACCAAAAGAACTATTTGTGTTTTTTGTTTCCATGTTACCACTGATTGAATTACGTGGTGGATTGATAGCTGCTTCTGCCTTAAACATTCCATTGGTACAGGCAAATATCATATGTATTCTTGGAAACTTAGTTCCAATTCCTTTTATTCTTTTGTTTATTAAAAAGATATTTGAATTTATGAAGAAACATAATATTTTAGCGGGATTGGTTCATAAACTGGAAGATCGTGCATCAAAAAAATCGGACGGTGTGGAAAAAGGAGAATTTCTCTTCCTGCTATTATTTGTAGGAATACCGCTTCCTGGAACAGGTGCATGGACAGGTGCTCTTATCGCATCTTTACTGGAATTTGATATTAAAAAAGCATCGATTGCTATTTTTATTGGAATCCTTTTAGCAACCATTATTATGGACATTGTTTCTTATGGAGCATTAGGGTTGCTTTTCCACTAATTTCATTTAGGCACACGCTTACAAACAAAAGATGCTGGGAATTACCCAAAGGAGAACAATCTCTTCTGGTAACTCTCAGCATCTTTTATTTTACATTCTATACCAAATCCTTAACACCCAAGCCAAGGCTTCGTACTATCCTAATGAACCAATGTCATTTCGTTATCTTAACACTTTTTATGTGAGTCAAGCGGATATTCGCGATCCGCTCTGCTACTTGCTCATAACACGATGCCTAACCTCTTATGCTCCTGGTTCCACTGTTACCTCTATCGTTGGAGACGGAGTTGCCATCTCTTCCTTCTGTTCTTTCTTGCTATTCTGCCATGTTGTAAATCCAATAAATCCAACAATAACAAGTAACATAAACACAATCATAAAGCGGTGTGCCTTCTTCTCTTCATCTGAATCGTAACCCATGAAATAAGACCTTCCTTCTATCTAATTTTTCCCATAGGATATAACGTAACAATACGCATCCTCTTTTTTAGAAATTTCAAATTCCTCTTTTATTGTAAAGAATTGTGTTGGAATCGTTGCCTTCAAAATTTCTCTATCGTAACAATATAACACAAGTATGGAGCCTTTGCCAATATGTTCTTTGATTTTTGTCCAGAATTTTTTATACAGCAATGTAATATCTGTCTTTGTTTTTTGTCCAATTGCTCTTGGCATATTTGAAATCACTTCGTCGAATAAATATGCATGCTTAAAATCAAAAAAGTCACGATTAATATAATTGATTCGCAATCCTGCTAATTCTGTATTTCTCCTAGCTGCCTCAATACCTTTACCAAACAAATCTATGCCGTACATATCTCCAGTAGGAAGAAAACGATTGCGTTCGATCAACATAGTACCTACACCACAAAATGGATCTAACACTTGTGCATTTTCTGTCAAATAGTCCTTTGTCAACTGCATTACAAGTGCTGCATTGACTGGTTGAATACTGCTGGATAATGCCTCCTTTCGATAAGCAAAACGCTCATCTTTTAAGGTAAATAATTTTATCAGAAAGTTAAAGTTCCCTGTTTTATTCTGTACCAGACGAAGTTCTACTTCATAATGGGAAGTACTATTAATTAACTGATTTCCACTTTTTTCCTGTAAATATTCGCCTAGTTTCTTTGTAAATGTACTCTTTTGCTTTAAATCCATCTTATTTTTGCATTCAATACGAAAATAAAATGGACCCTCACCCTCATGACGTTCCTTTAAGAAAGTAAGAAGAGAACTATCCAACATCTGCTTTGCAAGCATGCATGCAATTTCATCTATCGTTTCTCCTCTTTTCTCCAAACTGGACTTGTCCTCTAAAACAAAAAGCAATTCCTTAAATGTACGCACCTCTAAAATTTCTCTTAAATCCGATGTTCTCGCCTGTACCCCTGCATTAAACACTTTTGGTCGATGACTTTTGATCTGTTCTGCTGTTACTTCTTTAAAGTTTCGATTCGTCATAAGAATAATACGGGAAGGTACCTTCCATCCTGTAAAAGTATG
Source organism: uncultured Lachnospiraceae bacterium (assembly GCA_902786205.1). Classification (GTDB taxonomy): domain Bacteria; phylum Bacillota; class Clostridia; order Lachnospirales; family Lachnospiraceae; genus CAG-411. The sequence goes on from CADABQ010000025.1 coordinate 8,906, forward strand.
TTTTTGATAGCCTTCCAATGCCAGAATCATATCCTGCAACAGTTTGCATTCTTCTTTTATATGCTTTCGATTGCTTTCCTCTATTTCCTGAGATTGTAACTCTTGCAGACGTTTTTTAAACGCTTCTAAATACTGACGGTAATCCAATTCCCGCATAGCAGTAAGATAACTGCTCTTTACAAACATTGTCCCTTCTTTTTCATAGGCATCATACAGTTTTGTAAGTGCCTCTTGTACTCCAAGTTGTCCCAAAATCAATGCCACATTCTTTCGTACTTTAGGTTCTTCACTTTTTAACAAATCATAAAACAGATCTAATTGATTATTCAACGCATATAATAAAGCTGTCCTTCCTGCACTATCTTTACATGCCGCTTTTAATGCAATTAGATTTTTCCGTACTTCCACTCCATCTTCTATCTGTTTTAAATATTCTCGAATCATTCTTTCATCTCCATACTTGTATCTGCATCTTACATTCAGAAATATATGTATACATTCTTACTTGTAATCCACCTGTTCCAAAAAAAGTCCAACACTACTTACCGTTGCTCCAGCCTGCTGCCTATCCTTTTTTTCCAAGGCTTGTCGAACCTGCTGTATTCCACATTTTCCAGTCCCTACTTCTAAAAGAGTACCCGTTAAAATTCGCACCATATTATAAAGGAAGCCATCTGCTGTAAAAGAAAAGTATATCCCATGCTTCCAGGGCAAAATCTCCACAGAATATAGCGTACGAACCGTATCCTTTTGCTTTTTTTGTATTCCTGCTCTCGATTTACTGGAAAAGCCCAAAAAATCATGTGTTCCAAGAAGTATTTCCACTGCTTGTTTCATTTTTCCCACATCCAGCTTTTCTGGTACCCATAGTGCATACTTTCTGGAAAATACACATGGTGCTTCCTTTCTTGTATCAATATAATAACAATATGTCTTTTGTTTTGCATCATATCTGCTGTGAAAATCATTCGAAACATATGTGGCATCCAAAATGCGAATGTCTTCAGGTAATTGTTTGTTACACTCCATACGAAAAAAATGCAAACGTTCCTCTATATTTTTTCCTTCTGTAAGAAAAGCAGATGGCACAGAAAAATTCGCCACCTGCCCCTTCGCATGCACTCCCGCATCTGTTCTTCCAGAACCTGTCAGTCGAACCGGATACTGCACGATTTCTCCTATCACAGTTTCCAGCATTCCTTGAATAGATTGTTTCTGTTGTTTTCCTCCAAGGCGTTGCCAGCCTAAATATCCTGTACCATCATAGGCAATTATAATCTTTATATTTTTCACTAGCTATCTCCCCAATTGGATGGTGCTGTACACACAGTCTGAATATCAAAATCCAATCTTACGTCCGAATCAAAATTGCGAATCTCTTTGTATTTTTCAGAAATACGTTTTGCAACCATTTTTGCGTTTTCTATCGATGAATCCATCAAAATCACTACATATTGGCTACTACTATAATTTGTTGCCACATCACTTCGGCGTATAGATTCATTGACCGCTTTTTTCAAATTTTCCATTGCATAAAACAACTCCTGCACATCTGGCGGAGTACCTTTTACATTCTGCAGTGTAAATAAAACCGTCTGCACCTTTTGATTGGTACGACCAATGTAACGGGCAATGAAACGATATATCTTCTTAAATCCATCATATTCGACCTGATAGGCTCCTTTATTGTAACCAACTTCCTGTATAAATGAACGCAAATGTTCCAAATCAATCTGCGTATTCTTCTTACAAGCACCCGTTGATGCCACACCACCTTCTTCACTATAAAAATGATACGAACCCTTATTATTCTGCTTCACAAAATATAAAGATTTGTCTGCATTCTGATAAAGATGACTAAAGCATCGCCCATCCAAAGGAGATACTGCAATTCCGGTAGAAACAGCAATATTACCCCCATCCGGTTTCAACAGCCGCTTTTCCAAAGTCACTACAATCTGTTCTACTTTTTCTATAATCATAGCATAGGAACTTATGTTTTTTAAAAATACGATAAATTCATCCCCACCCAGCCTACAAACAATATCATCCCTGCGGGTAAGTGCCTTTAACGTATTAGCAAACTCAACTAAAATCTCATCTCCAATAATATGTCCAAATTTATCATTAATTTGCTTGAAATCATCCATGTCTATCATAAGCAATGTACCACGATTTCTTCGCTCGCACAAATAAGTATTAATCTGTTCTTCTGCATAAGAACGATTAAAAAGCTTTGTTAACGGATCGCGATTCACCATATTGTTCATTTCGTCTATTACTGCGCATTTTTGGTACATATCACTTTGTAAATCACGAATTCGCTGTTCTGTCTTACACACTCTTTGCACTCTGGAACGGATTCCGACAGCACTGCATGGACGAAAGATAAAATCCGCTGCCCCTAAATGGATACATTTCTTTTCAAACTCTTCATCCTCACCATCCGATATTACAATCATTGGTATGCTTGTCAATTCATCCACACGTTTCACATATTCTATTATCTTTAACACGTCTATATCCGGTGCACTATTTTCCATAAGAATCAAGTCCGGTAATTTATGCTGTAAGATTGTAAACGTTTCCTGCTGCGTACTACTGGTAAATATTTTGTATTCTCCTTCTAAAGCAGCCGTCAATTTTTTCATCTGTTCCAGATCATTTTCAACAATTAGAATGTGTTTCATACCATATCCTTCCCTCTTTCATTTTCCCCGTTGTCCACCAAAATCCTCAGTCGATTTTAGTTTACCATAAAAGCCAAAAAGTTTTCAACTAATCTCTGCATTTTTATTGTTACTAGTCACGCTAGTGTGTGAACAGTAACATATTCAGGCATATCCTCTGTACCGTAACTTTTTATCACTTTGTATATTAAACATTTTTTGAATGTTTCCCTCTGAATTGCACGATCTTATACACATCCTGATTTGCACCAAGCACAACAACATGATCTCCTTCGCAAAATACATAATCTCCTCCTGGCATAGGAAACATCTTTTCGTCTCTTTTGATTGCTAAGATGTTTACATTATAGTTCTTTGCAATCCCCAGTGCGACTATACTTTTTCCCACCCATTCTGAAAGAATGGATATTTCAAATATACCATAATCCGCAGTTAAATCCTCATAATCAAATATATTATCTGAATTATAACGAATTGCTAATTTTTCCGCATATTCTTTTTCAGGAAAAATCACTTCATCTGCCCCAACACTTTTTAAAAACTTTTCCTGTCGTTCTTTTCTCGCATTTACGATTACATGTTTCGCCCCAAGTTCCTTAAGCATACTAGTGATTTCCAATGAATCATACGCATTTTCCCCTATTGTAACAAAACAATAATCAAAATTGTTTACCCCTAAAGATCGCAATACCCCTTCATTAGTACAATCTCCAGAATAACAGTCACTAAATTCCGGAGAAAGTTCCTGTATCAACTCCTCATTCTGGTCTACGATCATAACCTCATTTCCTAAGTCCTGCATACGTCTTGCAAGATAACTTCCCAATCTTCCCATTCCAATTACCAAAACTGTTTTCATTTTTCTACCCTTTCTTATCCAATCATGATTCGTTCTGCTGGTCTTTTATGAGGCGCCTCTCTCTTGCGCTCTGCAAATACCGATAACAAAGATAATCCTCCAATACGACCACCATACATTAAAATAATCAAAATCACTTTCGTCACAACACCTGCCTGTGCCGTTAATCCCTGTGACAAACCTGCTGTTCCCATTGCAGAAGCCGTTTCAAACAATGCACTTGCCAAACTTACACTTTCAATATTACAAATGATCATGGTTGCTCCCAATACAACTCCTACATAAACAAAACAGATCACTGCTGCGTGCTTGATCAAATCTTTATTTAGTCGCCGCTTAAACACTGTAATATCCGTATCTCCTCTACTCATTCCAATCACAGACATAACCATCACTGCAATTGTCGTAGTCTTAATACCTCCAGCAGTAGAACCTGGACATCCACCAATAAGCATAAGTATTACCGTCAAAAGGCTTCCAGATTGCGAGAGTTGTGCCAAATCAAATCCTGCGAACCCCGCTGTTCTGGTCGTTGCTGACATAAATCCACTGGATAATAATTTTTGTGGCAATGTCATTCCTTTTAAATGATACTGATTTTCAAAAATAAAATACAAAAACCATCCGCCAAAAAGTAACACACCTGTAGAAATCAGTGCTAATTTTGTATGCAAGGAATATTTTTTTACATGATATCCATTTTTTCGTATATCGGACCAAACCTGAAATCCAATTCCACCTACAACAATTAAAATAGCAAGCGGAACCATCACCGCAGCATTTTGCTCATATAATCCCAATGAGGAACCTTCTTTATATCGTCCCATCAAATCAAATCCTGCATTACAAAATGCGGAAACAGAATGAAATATTGCATTATAGCAACCTCGCAGCATCCCCATTTGCGGAACAAAACTAAAGGCAAGTACCAACGCACCAAATCCCTCACAACAAAATGTGATGATTGCCACCTTTTGAATCAAACGTATAATACCACTAATACGCATATTTCCGGAAGAAACCATTAGAATTCTTCTCTCACTCAATCCAATTCGTCGCTTTGTAAAAACTGCCAGCAACGTTATGATCGTCATGAAACCTAATCCACCAATCTGAATCAAACAAATGATTACAATCTGACCAAATAAACTCCAATGACAGTAAGTATCATATGCAATTAATCCCGTCACACAAGTTGCACTGGTTGCAGTAAATAACGCATTTAATGGATTTGTCCATACTCCATCTCTAGAAGCAATTGGAAGCGTTAGCAAAAACGTCCCCGACAAAATCACAAGCAAAAAACTTAGTGCAATTAGTCTTGTCTGACTAATATATTTCAACTTTTTAAACATTCTTTCTCCCTTTTTTAATATAGAAAGAAGTAAGGAGCAAAAATTATCCTGCTCCTTACTCTATATTACCAGTTACCACTGTTTTCTTTATGCGTTTTCTTTCTCCATAAGTTTACAAATTTCGTCTACTCGGTCATCATAAAATTCACTTATGTAAACAACACACATTTCCTTTTGTCCACCATATTTACCACGTTTCACCAAAGGAATTTTTTCCCATCTCTCCGAAAATGAAATTTGCTTGTCCAGTAAAATTTTTCGAAGTTTTTTTCGTTCTTCTTCACTACTTGTACGAAAAAGTTCGATATCCATATTATCCTCTCCATTTCCATCGTCATCTGACTATACTACTATTTTATCCTATTATTCACCATCTGTCTAATATCATCCTTAGATTTTTTTAACACAAAGGCAAGTTCATTTACTAATTGTCCCCATATTTTTTCTAAAATTTCAGCAACAGAAGGGGAAATTTCTTCTTTCCTCTTTAACAGATAACTACTGGCTTTTCCCCAAGAATCAGGCTCCCCGCCTTCTAATATTTTCTGTGCTTCTTCCACTGTTATTGTATCTACTTCAAGTGCATCATTACCATTAATTGTCATTTTTATTTTTTCCAAGACAGACATTGCCTGCTCCGGTGTCATCAGCTTTCTTAAAACAGTCTCATGATTTTGCACCGGAATATATGCCTTTTTTTTCTTATCTGCTGCTGACTGTAATACATAATACTCCATTTGCTGTTCTCGTCCAACCACAAGCTTTGTAACTTTTTCCACCATACAGACACCAAAGGTGCTATCCATAATATATTCCTTTTTCTCAAACAAAGTCCTTATGCTCCTTTTCTAGTTAAATGAGATTTTATCTAACAAGGTTTGACTAGCTACGATGTCATAGTGTTTTTTCCATTTTGAAAATTCCTTTTGAAATTGCTTCTTTTCTCGCTCTTTTAAGATTTCCTCTTTATATTTTGATTTTTTTTCTGGATTATTTCCTTTTTTGGCAATTTCATCATCCGATACATTTGTATCAATCGTTCCACTTACAACATCATACATTTTTTTTGCCAATGCATGGTCTTTATAAATCTTAGCTACCAGCTCTTTTGTCAAATGATATGCCTTAGCATCCCTGGGAAGAGACTCTACATATTTTTCTGCGTTTACTTCTGCTTCATTCGCCTCTTCCTCCGAAAGGTCATATCCCTGCAACTGTGCCTCCTGACAAATAATCTTCACCTGTGCAATTTCGTTTACCAACTCTTCTTTTGCATATTCCTCTATACTTTTTCCTTTTTCATAATTATACTGCCAAACTTCTGAAGTAAGAGAGCCATCATAATTTGTTTTCAATTGATATATATAAAATAGCATCTCATTCAGCGTAACCTCTTCGTCTCCAACCGCCATAACACAAGTGTCCATTTTTAAATTCTCTTTTTCGAAAGATGTCACCGTTTCTTCTTTCTCTTTCACGTTCGATGTCTCTTTCTTTTTTCCACAAGCGGTTCCACTAAATGCCAGCAATACTGCCATTCCTAAAGCAATACCCTTCCTCCATTTTATATTTTTGTGCAAACTCATATAAGCTCCTCCTTCATATCTTGCAAAAATTCTATTACATTTGGAAAGAAATTCTTACTATCATCCTTTCCAGCCTGTTTTTTCTTACTCCAGGTCAGTACAAATACAGGTGTAGGGTTTACTGAAAATTGTAATCTTCCCTTATATTTTTCCAATAATAGTGGAATCTTTTCCACTTTGATTTTTGCTTGCGCAAACATAGTAAATTCCAGTTCTTTTTGCTTTTTCTGTTTTACCTGTTCCACATAAACCTGATGCGCCATCGACTTTAATAATACTATATTTAACAGATTCTGTACAGCCTTTGGCATATCTCCAAAGCGGTCCACCAGTTCTTCCTGCATATCCATCCACTCATCTTTGTTTTCAATACCAGCTATACGCTTATACATTTCCAGTTTTTGATATTCGCTTCGAATATAAGTAGCTGGGATATAAGCATCTACATTCACATCTACCATTGTTTCAAAGGAGGCTTCTACTTCCTCTCCCTTAAATTCCTTGACTGCCTCCGTAAGCATCTTGCAATATAAATCATATCCAATTGCTTCCATATGTCCATGTTGTTGCTCACCCAGAAGACTTCCGGCGCCCCGAATCTCCAAATCTGTCATGGCAATCTTAAAACCGGAACCCAATTCCGTAAATTCCCGCATTGCCTGTAAGCGCTTCTCCGCCACCTCTTTTAATACTTTATTTCTTCGATACATCAAAAATGCATACGCAGTACGATTGGATCTTCCTACACGCCCACGAAGCTGGTACAATTGTGACAAACCTAATTGATCTGCGTCGTGAACAAGCATTGTATTTACGTTTGAAATATCCAATCCGGTTTCCACAATGGTCGTAGATACTAACACATCCAGCTCTCCCTGAATAAATTGATACATGATTTTCTCCAATTCACGAGAACTCATCTGCCCATGTGCACAAGCTACCGTAGCATGTGGCACTAATTCCGCAATATGCACCGTCACTTCCTGAATATCCTTTACTCGATTGTATACATAGAAAACCTGACCATTTCTGGCAAGTTCACGGTTGATTGCCTCACGGACGATTTCATCATTCTGCTCCACTATAAAGGTCTGTATCGGCATACGGTCCACAGGAGGTTCCTCTAATACGCTCATATCTCGAATACCAATCAAACTCATATGAAGCGTTCTTGGTATCGGCGTTGCAGATAAAGTAAGCACATCCACATTTTCCTTTAACATCTTGATTTTCTCTTTGTGGGTTACTCCAAAACGTTGTTCCTCATCCACGATTAATAATCCCAAATTGTGATATTTTACATCTTTTGATAGCAAACGATGGGTTCCAATTACAATATCTAACTGCCCCTTTTTTAATGCTTCCAAATCTTTTTTCTGCTGCGCAGGTGTGCGGAAACGAGATAACATGCCGATTTTTATCGGGAACTCCTTCATTCGCTGTATAAAAGTATTATAATGTTGCTGTGCTAAAATCGTAGTGGGTACTAAAAAGGCTACCTGTTTTCCATTATCAACCGCTTTAAAGGCTGCACGAATTGCAATTTCTGTCTTTCCAAATCCTACATCTCCGCAAATCAGTCGATCCATAATCTTGGTACTTTCCATATCTCGTTTCGTAGCCTCAATGGCTGAGATTTGATCTTCTGTTTCCTCATAAGGAAACATCTCCTCAAACTCACGCTGCCAAAGACTATCTGTATCAAAATGATACCCAATCTTTTCCTGTCGCTTTGCATACAATGCGACCAATTCTTTTGCCACTCGACGGACAGAAGAATGTACCTTACTTTTTGTTTTTTTCCACTCAGCAGAATTTAGCTTATTCATTTTTGGCTTCTTGCCATCTCCACTAGAATATTTCTGTAATACTTCAAGCCCAGTAGCAAGTACATACAAATTTCCGCCATCTGCGTACTCTATTTTTACATAATCTTTTACTGTTTTATCTACCGTAATTTTTTCAATTCCTTTATAAATACCAATTCCATGATTTTCATGAATCACATAATCGCCAACATTTAATTCTGTAAAATTTTGAATGGATTTACCATCATACTGTGTCTTCTTCTTTTTTCGCTTTGCTTTTTTTTCTCCAAATATGTCACTTTCTGATACAAAAGCTACTTGTAACAGCGGGTACGTAAAACCTTTATGCAGATTTCCCGTTGTGATCATTATGGTGCCAGGCTCTAACTCTCGTTCTCCACTCTCATGAAAAAATGCGGATAATTCATATTGTTTTAAATCTTCACTTAATCGTTTGGCACGACTAACGGAACCAGAAAACAATACCACACGATAACCTTTCTTTTTCCAGTTTGTTAAATCATTCACAAGTAATTCGAAATTATGATGATAAGGTGCAACGGATGTAACCATCATATCTGCCTTTTCCTTCACATTCCAATGTTTTGCTTTATAATCTAACATACTAAGCAGTATTGTCTTTTTCCCTGTTAGTTTAGCTACCAGTTCTTCATATGGATAAATAACATCTGTCTGAGAAGGTAACAAATATCCCTTTTCCAAACGATGACTCATACTTTCACGAAATTCAAAATCCACCGCATTGGCATGCTCCTCCACATGCGATGGTTCATCCACAAAAAACAGAGTGTCTTCCACAGGAAAATAATCAAATAAGCTTTCCGTCTCCTTAAAAAACACATCCATAACGCTTTCTAATCCAGCATTGGCACCGTAAATGGTGAGATTTTCTATAAATTCAGATACCGTCTGTTCCAAGCGATGCGCTTCTTCTGTCTTAAATTCACTCCGCAATACTTCTGTCTGTGTTTTTAATTCTTTTTTCAGCTTTTTTATTCCCTGTGCCATTTCCTCTTCACTTAAAATCACCTCGGAAGCAGGGTACACTTTAAGCGAAGAAACATTTTCAATGGAACGCTGGCTTTCTACATCAAATGCACGAATGGTATCTACTTCATCATCCCATAATTCAATACGATAGGGATTTTCTTCCGTCAAAGGATAGATATCAATAATACCACCTCGAATAGCAAACTGACCACTTCCATCCACCTGTCCTACATGCTCATATCCCATGTGAACTAATTGTTTCTTTAATCGGTCAATATCTATAATTCCTGCCTCGCTAATCGTAAGCACATGCTCTGCCCACCTTTTTAGTGGTAATAACTTATCCATACCACCATCCATCGTTGTAATAATACACATAGGCTGTTTTTCAATCAAACCACGAAATACTTTTAAACGTTGCCGCACAATCGCATTTCCCCGGACATCTGCATTATAAAAAATGGCATCCTTTGCAGGGTAAAAATATACCCGTCGGTCATATAGTTTATAATCTTCATACAGTTCCTTCGCTTTTATCTCATTTTCCGCAAGAATGACTTTATATAAATATGTTTCTCCCAGACCAGCCATCAAATGCACTTTCTGCGAATCCATACATCCCGTTACCTGTACCGGGGTTTGTTTGTTCTTTATGCTTTTTTGTATATTACCAAATTCCTCCAGTTCAGAAAAGGGTGCAAATAAAAAGTTCATAAACAATAGACCTCCAAAAACTATTTTTTCGAATCTCAAAGTCACAAATCAGATGTCTCCATCTAATTTGTGACTTTTTCATTCCTGTATTTTATATAATTACCTATTCTGTTGCATTTGTCGCATCCAAATTCTCAATACTTCCCATAAAGTAAATCATATTTGTCTCTTTATCGCGTATCACATAAATAAATGGACGATTTACACAAAATTCTACATATTGCGGTTTTATTGGAGCTGCTCCGGTATTTGCCACAATAGCAGTAGATGCAGCGGCTTTTACACCATCTTCCTTTACATCAATCACCGTTTTATGCAATACCGTATCGATATAAGCATTTTCCTTATTATCCCCCTGTATTCCCGGAAGTTTTGCATTCTCTTTTTCAAATACCTTTGTGATACCCATATCCTGCAACTGTGATTTTAATGCTTCTGCATTATACTCTGACTTAAATCTTGGCATAGTTACCTCTGCACGACAAGTTTTTAATTTACCAATTCCATCAAATAATGCATTTTTCTGTTCTGTGGTTAAAGCATTAAAACATTCCTGTGTTGTCTTCTTTTCATCTGCTGATAATAAAATATCCATTGCGTATCTGCCACTCTCAAAATCGAGTTCTATCATACGAATTCCATCTTTTTTCAAATATCTTACATATTGGAATGCATCTGCATGCATCATATCTACATCTGTTGTTTTTTCTTGTCCATAAAATTTTTGTTTTCTTGTTAAATCCGTTGAAAAATATTCTGCTAACCATTTACCATCAAACCAAACAGCATTCGCCAATACACTGTAGGTATTATTCTCTACATCCTGATTTAAAAGACTTGGAATACTACCGTTTGTTTTGTCAGAAACCCATTTATTAATCTGTTCTTTCGGATTTCCATTTGCAAAATCCATAGAATAGTCCTCTGCATTATAGTACTCTTTTAAACCTTCTATATACTTTTTCTGTGTATCACTGTCAAAAGAATATGTAGTATTATTCTTCCAAATACTATTTGCAATATACAGTTGCTTTCTATTATTATTTGCATTTTCTTCATGAAGTTTTTTCATCTGCTCGTTCCAAGCATCCACATCTGTAACCTTCATAACATTTAAGATTTGTTCCTTTGTTTCCCCGTCTGCAGCATTGTTAAGCATCATCATTGCTTCTGCAATACTATAAGGAGAAATCATAGCATTTTTAGCTTGATTTAGATTCCATAACTGATAACCAAACTGATTCACAGCCTTAGCTGCATCGGAAGTAATCTCTTCTCCATCTGGCAAAACAGTATCCGGTTCTTCCGTAATCGCTGGTGTAGTGCTTACTTCCGGTGTTGTACTCACTACTGGCGTTTCTGTTGGTTCTACCGTTGGTGTTGCCGTAATTTCAGGTGTCTCTGTTGGCTCCACTGTTGCAGTTGCGGTTGGCATAACTGTTGTAGTTGGCACTACCGTTGGTATTGCAGTAGGTGCACCGGTTGGTGTCGCAGTTGGTTCCACAGTTGCTTTGGCTGTGACAACTGGTGTTGCAGTTATTTCCGGTGTTTCCGTTACCCCTGGTGTCGCACTGGCAATCGCTGCTAAAGTAGTTGCAACTGGCGTCTGCGTTGGTTCCATAGTTGGTGTCGCTGTAATTACAGGTGCCTTTGTTGGTGCTATGGTTGGTTTTACCTTTTTCTTTGTTATTACGATCTTTATCTTTTTAACCGTCTTTCCGGCTTTAACCTTCAATGTACATTTTCCTGCTTGTTTTCCTATAACCGTACACTGTCTGCTCTTTTTATTCTTTAAAGAAACAATTTTTTTACTTGTAACCGTAAATGTAGCATTTTTATTGGTCTTTACAACCTTTTTTGCTCCTACTTGCATGGATATACTCTTTACAGATACCGAAAGTTTCTTTTCTGTTCTTGCGGCATAAATTGGATTGCCCGGAATCTGTCCGAAAACAGACACTACAATTGTTGCTCCTGCCACAACTTTACATAACCATTCTTTTCTCATTTCTTTCCCTCTTCTTTCCGTCAAACATACATTTTTTTCCTCTCGTATCATATCACAAATACACCTACTTTTCAACTTTTTCAAACGAGAATCCCCGTACTTTTTTCAGCATCAAACATCATGATCCTATCGTTCCAGCGTATAATAATGATGCTTATGGTTAATTTTTTATGGTATATTTTCCTAAAATATTATAAAGGCTAAGTATGGTTATTTTCCATAGTATTATAATTTAAAAAAAGGGGGGCATTTTTTTACACAGCAAGAACAGACAAAATAATAGACAAATCAAAGAAGTTAGAGGGAAACGATTATGGAAGACAAAATACAACACAAAAAGGTGCGAAAATACAACGACAAATCCAACCGAACGGCAAAAATCAATCGAACCACCATTCTTAGCTTAACATTCATCGAATTAGTGCTGATTTTAGGCTTATTTATACAAACATTTGTGTATAAGACAGCTTTTGGTAAACTGGGAATTATTCCTATCATTATTTTAATTTTAGGTATATTTTTGAATTGTGGATGCTATTTTCACAACAAAAAAGCGAAAAGTTAAAGTACTATATGTTCTTTACCTTCTTTATTGGATGGACCTATTTGATGATATTGGGAAGTAATATCCTGGTTAGTTTTTATATTTATCCACTTATCATTGCTACCATTTTATACTATGACAAAAAATTTGAAACGATGCTATTTTATTCTATACTTATTGTTACGGCTATTCGAACAATCGTATGGGCAGTATCTGGACAATTATTTGGCGGTGACAGTGTCTCTTTTATTAGTATTGTAGTACATATTGAAATCATTATTGTATTACACAGTATCTCCAAACTTTCCAATCGATTCTCTGGGGATATGCTTGGTGCTGCGCAAGATGAAAAAAATGTGCAAACAACTATGGTAAATCAAATTTTACAAATTTCTAATGATGTACAGGATACGGTTGCCGACACGAATGATTTGATCGATCATTTAAAAACAGATGCCAGTTTAGTACATGATTCTATTGAAGATATTTCTGACAGAACACAGAAAAATGTAGATAGTGTACAGGAACAAAATCAGATGACACAACAAATCAACGCAGATATTGAAGACACTTCTGAAAATGCGAAAGTCATGGTGGAAGCTGCTACAAAGTCCTCACAGTTATTAGAGGAAAATATGGCTGTCATTGCTTCCATCCGAAACGATGCAGACTCTATCACTGAAACAAATGGCAACAAATATTGTACAGCAGTCTATTGATGCAATGGAATCACAAAACCAAAAGGTTGCGGAGGCTTCCGATGGATTTAACGAAGTACAAAATCACATTACTACATTAACACAGCGTGTAGAAAATATTAATGATAAGATTTCTAATCTGGGTCACTCCAATAATACAATTATTGAAAACATCAACCAGTTGTCCGATAGTAGTGCATCCGTTTCTGAGAGTGCACAGGAAGTAGAAGTGCGAAGTCGCCAAAATCAGACAGAAGCCGAACACGCAAAGGAATTACTGGGACAGATGCAGACTTTGATACAACAATTAGAAAAATATCATAAAGTAAAGGCCTAAAAAGTAAGTTTACTGTTTTAACACAAAAAAGATGCAGAACGTTATTCAACAAAAATACATTTTTATGAATAACCTTTTCTGCATCTTTTTTACATCCTTAGCAATCTCTTGTTTCACCACATTATTTCCAACAACCTTTTATCTATCATAATAAGTATCTAGGAAATGATGCTTTTCTCCATTTTGTTTATACGCAACTACGGTACTTAAATTTACGTTTTCCACACTTTTAAAAATATTTTTTTCCACATTCGGATTATATTTTTTCATCTGTTTAATCAATTCTTTTACTTCCATCCGTTTCGATTTGTTTTCCTCATTATTGCAAGTCGTACAAGTATCCGTAAATTTGCAGGCACACTGAATGAAATATAATCCATTATAATCTCTCCACGCTTTTATATCATCCTCACGCACTAAATATAATGGACGAATTAACTCCATGCCTTCAAAATTGGTACTATGCAGTTTTGGCATCATCGTCTGTACCTGTGCCCCATACAACATTCCCATCAAAATCGTCTCAATTACATCATCAAAGTGGTGTCCCAATGCAATCTTGTTGCAACCTAATTGTTGTGCAAAATGATACAGATGTCCCCTGCGCATACGTGCACAAAGATAACATGGGGACTTTTCAATATCATATACCGTATCAAATATATTCGTTTCAAAAATTTCAATCGGAATATTTAATTTTTTTGCATTTTCTTCAATAATCTGTCGATTCTGTTCATTGTATCCCGGATCCATCACCACAAATTTTAACTCAAAATGAAATTTATTATGCCGTTTTAACTCCTGAAACAATTTAGCCATCAACATAGAATCTTTTCCACCGGAAATACAGACTGCAATTTTGTCCCCTTCTTGTACCAATTCATATTGCTTCACTGCTTTTACAAATTTGCACCAAATGGTTTTTCGATACTTTTTTCGTAGACTTTTCTCAACTTCTTGACAGACATCCACATTTTCTTTTCGTTTCATCTCTTCTAACAACCAAGCATAATATCCGCCTTCCAAACTATAGGCATCATATCCCATGCTTATCAGTTTATCCGCCACATCAATACTAATGATACCTCTGCTACAATATATAATAATTTTTTTATTCTTTTCCTTTGGTGGTGCAGAAAGCAAATCTTCTATACTGCTTAACTGCGCTCCAGTGATACAACCATAGTCGAACTCCTTTTGACTTCTGATATCAAACAACTCATACTGCCCTTGTTCCATTTTTGCTAATTCTGCCACTGAAATTTCCATTTTTTCCCTCATTTCTGTATTCTTATAACGCTTCATCCATTCCTACATAACTTGTATAGATTATAACTTTTTTGCTATTTTTTCAAGTATTTCTTTTTCCACTTCTATTGCGTAAAGCAATAAATGGCGGGTGGGGACAAGCACCACTTATTTCATTATACCTCTTTGCGAAGAATTTTTATACTACAGAATACCTTTTCTCCTCTTTTCACACAAAAATCCCCCTTACTCTCACCTGTGTCTCTACAACTTAGTGATGGGAATAAGAGGGATGTGTATTTACATTTCAAATAAGGATACAAACAATAAGCTTATCAACAACAATCCATTCTAAAAGTGGAATATTTTTACTAGCATAGCCACTGTAATGAGCAGTCCTACGACACTAGCTATTCCATATATTTTTCTGGATTCCATATCCTCTTTTTCTTTTACAAAATAATAGATTGCTGCACAAAAAATCAAAATTCCAATTATTAATCCAATCCCATTAAATATCATCTTTTTTCCTCCATCTCAATAATAATGCTGAATTTATAATTACCAATACCGAACCTGTATTATGTACCAATGCTCCCACTACAGGATTTAGTATTCCTGTAATAGCCAACACAATCGCCAGTAAATTAAGCCCCATGGAAAAGGAAAGGTTACAAGTAATCGTAACCATCATACGTTTGGATAACTGTAACAGATGTGGCAACTCTTTTACCTCATCATCTACCAATACAATATCTGCTGCATCCATCGCAATATCACTTCCAATTTCTCCCATTGCAATTCCAACATTGGCTTTTTTCAGAGCTGGTGCATCATTGATGCCATCTCCAATCATGCAAACATCATAACCAGATTTTTGTAAATCCGAAATATGCTTTAATTTATCCTCCGGCATACAGTGTGCATACACTTGTCCAATCTTTAACTCCGCTGCAATCGTATTGGCGGACTTTTCATTATCTCCTGTCAGCAAAATTGGTTCTACACCAACCTTGTTCATTCTCTTTATCATATCCGCACTTTCTTTTCGTATTGTATCTGATAGTGCCAAAAAGCCTGAAATTACCTGATTAATTGCCACGTAAACAATCGTACATCCTTTTTCTACATATTGCTCTGCCTCTTTTTGTAGGTTATCAATGTCTTGTCCTGTGTACTGTTTTAAAAGTTTTGTGTTTCCCACTATAATTTCCTGCTTATCCACAACCGCCTGTACTCCCTGTCCCGGAAGCATCGTAAATTGCTCCGCTTTTTTTAGTTCCTGCTTAACCTGTTTTTTATAGTTTGTTGTAATTGCTTTTCCGAGAGGATGCTCTGAATATTGTTCTGCGGCTGCCACATAAGCATATAATAACTGTTCTGGATACTCTGCATGAATGCTGTATACTTTGCTTACTTTTGGTTTTCCATAAGTCAATGTTCCCGTCTTGTCAAAAGTAATTTTAGAGACTTTTGCTAAACGCTCCAAAGCATCCCCTTCCCTTACAAGGAAACCATGTTTTGTAGCATTTCCCATCGCTGCCATAATCGCAGTTGGTGTAGCCAAAACAAAAGCACAAGGACAAAATACAACCAAAATAGTAACAGCTCGTATGATTTCTCCAGTAACCGCCCAAGTAATGCTTGCGGCTGTCAAAGCAATCACGACAATCCAGGTAGCCCATTTATCTGCCATCCCTACTATCTTTGCCTTATCTGCATCTGCCGATTGTACAAGACGAAGCATTCGTTGTATGGAACTATTTTCATTTGCCTTGGTTGCCTCCATTTCAAATACACCAAACTGGTTTACCGTTCCAGAATATACCTCATCGCCCTTACTTTTATCTACTGGCATAGATTCGCCCGTTAATACCGCCTGATTGATAGCTGTTTCTCCCGATAGGATTACGCCATCCACTGGTATCGTTTCTCCTGCTAATACACGAATACGATCTCCTATCTGTACCTGTTCTGCTGCCACAATCGTTTCTTTCCCATCTTTTAGAATACGTGCTGTCTGTGGTGTCAAATGTACCAATTTTTCAATGCCTGCTCTTGCCTTTTGCGCCGTAATTTCCTCAAGCAATCCACCAATCTGCATGATAAATGCCACTTCACCTGCCGCAAAATCTTCTCCAATACAGATGGATGCAATAAGTGCCAACGAGACTAACACATCTGCTTTTACATCAAACTCCGTAATAAGTCCAATAATAGCTTCCAAGATAATAGGCAATCCACATAAAATAATGGAAATCCACGCAAAATCAATGGAGAAAATGGTCACCTTAAAGAAACTTAGCAATAATGCTATTCCGGATAAAATCAGAAACACAATATCACGTTTTATTCCACCCAGTTCTAATAGCCATTCTATTTTGTCTATTGCTTTTTTCATATAAACTCCTTTCCATAAAAACATTTTAGGCAATTGCACCACTTATTGCTCTACGCAATAGAAGCGGGGAACTTTCTTAATCGTGTTAAATTTCTAAAGCGTTTCATTGCTAAAATGTTTCACTCGTCTGTTTTTATACCCTATAGGGTATGGGTATATTATACCTATAGGGGTATATGTTGTCAAGAGGCTTATTTCTAAAACAAAGCGAACAAGTCTATTCATTTCATCCCAGCAATACTTTGTAATCCACAAATATAAGAAAGAAAAAAGCACTTATCCACTCTGAACGGACCATTTGTCACATTTCAGAATAAATAAATGCTTTTTTAAAACAACATTGCCCTCCTGCAGAGCCTTCTTGCTGTATCGGACACATTTTTCTACTCTATTCTTTTATTCACGCCATACTTTTCTATATTGCTCTATCTGCTTTGTCGTTTCTTTTGATAATGTAAAATTTGGCTGATCTTTGATTTGTTTTCCAAATGAACTCATCTTTTTCTTATACTGCTTCATCTCTTCTGGAAGTCCCAACAGTTTTTCCATACAAATATTCAAACTTTCCTCGTCTTTCTGCTCCATACAGGTATTAATTGCAAAAAACAAATATTGGGCATAAGTTTCATACTCCTCTGTATAATAGGGGCAAAGTGCAATCGTCTTATCTTCGTTTTGTATCATTTCTTCATATTGTTGCTGATAATAACATTCTGCCGCCCGAATCTGATACCCTACACGACTGTATGCATTTTGAGAAAGTAATCGGCTCGATAACAAGGCAAGTTCATCCAACTGCTCCACTGTTTCTAACTCGTCTTCCAATATCTTAGCATAATTTTCTCTCGCTTTCGTATAATACGGATACCAGCTAAGTGCAGCATTATAATTATCTGCATAATAGTAGAAACTAGACACTCCAAATGGCAACATTGCAATGATATAACCAACGCCAATCAAAATGGCTATGATTTTTTCTTTTGTGTGGATTGCAAAACTCTTTTTTGCATCCCATATTGGTAAGAACAGACAAAACAACATACTCATAAAGGTAAATTCAAAATTAAATTCAAACAAACTATGTATTGCAAAAACAGCTAACCACATACGATTTCTGCCTTGTTTACACTTATAGATTCCCCATATCGTTACACCAATCATGGCAAGCATTGGCAAAATTCCTGCATCCAATCCAATCTGTAAAAAATCATTATGAACATACTGTACTTGATAATATCCAGTAGCAACAGAACCATTTACATAAGAATAGCCATATGCCCCCATACCAAATGGATACTTTTTTAAAAGTCCCAGTGCATCCTGCACATATAGAAAACGCCCCAATAGTGTACTGGAATGTAGGGAAGTAGTAAAAATTCGTCCAACCGTATACTTTAAAGTTGGAACAATGACACTGGCTCCCCCAAGTAATATCACTCCAGCCCCTAATACAATAAGCCCTTTCCAAGCCTTTTTCTCAATGACTCTGATTAACAGACAAAGCATAGTAAGTATAAAAACAATTCGACTACCAGAACAGAGGATACCAAATGCCAAAATCGCAAAACAGCTCCAATCCTTCCAGCCTTTTTCCTCTTTATACAGCACCCCTATCATACCAAGCAATAAAAATAAAGCAAATGTGTTCGCATATTGAAAACATCCTGCCATTCTATTTTCCGTAAATAAATAGTCATGCAAATAGGGAACCAAAAAACCCAATGCAGATAAAACCGTCATCGCTGCTCCCATCAAAGGAAGTAACTCTAATAAATCTTCTCTCTTTTTCTTTCTACATTGTGCCAATATAATAAACCAAAACAACAATGGAATACGTTTTGTAAATCCCAAAAATGCCATTCCCTTGTCTATTCCATAAATACTTGCAATCCCATAACATAGAAGAACCCCTGTAAGAATCCAAAAGCATGGACTACTACAGAGGTGATACGATGCTTCTTCCATAATAATTAGAATCGCAAGCAGACACATTACAATTCCCGCTAAAATAGCACCATATTCACGGAATAATCCGTATAAAAATGGCATAAAGAAAAATGTAACTCGTAATGCCTTCCTTCCCTTTTCTGTCTGCATGTCTTTCTCCTTTACCGATACGAACCCGTCTAACTACATAAACGGGTTCGTATCTTTCGTATTCTAATATTCTGACATATTGTCATCTACTTCAATTTCATAATAATGGTTACTATCTGGTATATTTAATACAAATAACTGGGCTACTGTCTCATCTGCTGAAACATACTTTGCCGCCTCAAATACATTTCCAGTCTCTGTAGCATATTCTTCACCTGAAGTACTATTTTCCCATACATATTGTCCTTCATCAAGAGTTATTGTTGCTGCTCTTGTACAAGACACTCTTAACGCATGTTTCATATTTGTCAGGTTAATTGCAACTGGCTTATTATTATTCTTAATTCTCAATGTGTTAAGTAATGGTAAATTGTCCATCTTTATAGTCGTAATTGTATTTTCCCTTAAATTTATATGAGAAAGCTGTGATAAATTTGTTAATGTTACGGTTTGTAACTTGTTATCGATAAGACTTATGTAACGCAAATTATCGTTTTCACTTATATTAAATGCAGTTATCTTATTGTGATCTGCATATAGAGAATTTAAGTTTTTATTCTTGGAAATATCCAATTTTGTTAATGCATTACTAGAAACATCTAAACTGCCTAATTTGGTTAAGCTGGAAATATCAAGACTACTAAGGTTCTTATTTCCACTCAAGGACAATGCTGTCAGTTTGTTATTACCTTTAAAAGTAATTGATTTCAGTGCAGCATTATTGTATGCGCTAAGAGACTCTAACTTACTTAATCCCGAAACACTGATCGCTGTAATATTATTATTCCCATTTACATATAAAGAGCTTAAATTTGCATTTTTTGATGTATTAATAGTTTTAACCTTTGTACTATTTACACTTAAGTATTGTAATTTTTTGTTAGAAGAAACCTTAACACTGGTAACTTTCTTTCCACCAACAATCACATTCGTTAATCCCTTATATTTCGAAAAATCAACTACTGTAGTTGGTCCATTCGCATATGTCATACTCTTAATCTGGGATGCTTTTTTTACCTTAATATTTTTCATTGGAATCTTAGCATTAGTAACATTAACACTTGACAAATTATTTAATTTGGAAAGATTTAACGTCTTTAATTTGGAATCACCGTAAACCTCAACCGTATTTAATTTTTTATTTTTTGTACTGGTTTTCAATTTACTGATCTTACCACCGCATCTTAAATATTCCAATTTTGTATTTTTCGATACATCTACATTTGTAACGCAAGTTCCCTGTACCGATAATTGTCTTAATTTGGAATAAGAAGCTGCCTTCATATTTCCAAGTTTTGGACAATTTTGTACAAAAAGCTCCTCGAGTTTCTTACAGGAAGACAAATTACTTGTCTTTAATACCTTATTATCATTTAAAGATATCGTTGTTACTGCTTTTGTTGGAAACTTTACTGTTTTCAATTTCTTATTTTTACTTACACTAATATACGTTAATTTTGTATTTTTTGAAAAATCCATGCTAGTACAATCACTACCATAAACAGTAATCCAATTTAAATTTGTAAGTTTCTCAATTCCTTTCAAATTTTTCATTCCGCTATCTGAAAGATACAACTGGCTAATCGCTGTATTCTCTGCTGCTGACAATTTTCCATCTTTGTTTGTATCATAATTACTGATACGATTTCTTAATACCTGATCTGGAAAATTCTTTGCATTAATAGCAATGGTTGCCGCCTGCACTTTCTTGCATGGAATTGCGCCAAGCTGTGTGATAGTCATTGCCCCAATCAACGCTGTCACAATAAGTTTTTTTAGTCCCCTTTTCTTCATATAAATACCCCCTTGTGTAAACTGACCCAAAAAACATACCCCTGTCTTTTATGGTCTGATTAATACCTCTAGATTCTGGTACTATTTTCTGTTTATCTTTGCTTATAACACAAACATTCTTATAGATACGCAGAATCCTACATATTATATATCGGCTTTTTTCTGGGAAAAATTAGGAATTAAAATACAGCCTTTGGTTGGGCACTTGTCATCAATCAGAGGGGCCATTCCAAAAATGCCTTATTTTTAAATATCCTAAATTTTAATAACTAGATAGGCATTTTTCTCATGACGCCGTTACCGGCTATGCTTATATTCAGCCATTCCATTCGTAAAGTGCCAGAGCATACATAACGAATCCCGAATGTAGCCTTTGGCTGGACACTTTACTTCAATCCAGAGGGGTCCATTCCAAAAATGCCTTACTTTTAAATATCCTAAAATTTTAATAACTGGATAGGCATTTTTCTCATGATGCCGTTACCGGCTATGCTTATATTCAGCCATTCCATTCGTAAAGTGCCAGATAATACATAACAAATCCCGAATGTAGCCTTTGGCTGGACACTTTACTTCAATCCAGAGGGTCCATTCCAAAAATGCCTTATTTAAAAATATCCTAACTTTTAATAACTGGATAGGCATTTTTCTCATGACGCCGTTACCGGCTATGCTTATATTCAGCCATTCCATTCGTAAAGTGCCAGATAATACATAACAAATCCCGAATGTAGCCTTTGGCTGGACACTTTACTCATGTTTGGCGTTCCGCCAAATAGAAATACTTATACATACTGCCCTTAGCCTGCAAGCAGTCACACGCAGTATGTATAAGCATTTCTGCCTGGCTGAACTGTTACGACATGTTTGCGAAGCGTTCTACTGCCTTTGTGAAGTTCTCGATGGTTTTGTCTGCATCTCCATGTTCAATCCCATCTCTAACACAATGTTTAATATGCCCCTCAAGAACCACCTGACCTGCTTTATGTAACGCTGATTTTGCGGCATTTATTTGTGATAAAATATCTTCACAGGGTACATCCTGATCTATCATTTTGTCAATCGCCTGTACCTGTCCCACAATCTTTTTCAGTCTTCGATGTAAATTTTCTGAATCCATACACTGTTTCATAATTATTCACCCACCTGCAAATAAGAAATGTAACAAAAGAAACATTACCACTTGCAGTTTCCTTTCCTCTTTTTATACCCATAAGGGTATACCTCATTTTAACAAATTATACTTATAATGTCCATGTTGCCATTTCTATGTTACTCTCTTGAACATTTTTCCGCATCAATTGCCAATACAAACATCAATGCACTCAATGCATTTTGTTCCTCTGCAACATCAATAACATAAGTGTCACTCAAATGAAACAACTCTTTTGTAATCTTTGCCACCTGTAAACCAGAACGATCCATAATAGAATATAATGGTATCATAATTTAAGACACTTCCTGAGACAAATCTTAATGAATTTGATATACTTTTATTATCAATCAGAAAGAAGGAAAAATTATGTCTCGTACAAGAAGAAATTTCACAGCTCAGTTCAAAGCAAAACTCGTACTGGAAGTGCT
>CADABQ010000026.1 GCA_902786205.1 uncultured Lachnospiraceae bacterium
AAAATGATATTTTCACCAAGGGGTAAGTGCGCCCTTTTTTAGTCAGAAAATAAGATCAATATTTTTTCATTTTGCTATTGACATTTATTAGCTGGACTTTATTTAATTATTGTTGTAACATATATATAACTTATAGCCTGTCATAAATACCTATAACAAATTTATTATGACACACTTTTTCTTATGTTTCTACACTCTTTTCCATATTTATTGATTTTTTGTAATAAATTTGTTACCGTTCACAGGTATGCGAACTGTAACATAAATTTTTTTATAAAACAAAAACCTGCCATACGAATACACAAAATATACTTACGATTTTTATACCAAATTCAATCCTATTTTATATCTGAACTTCTGTATACACTCGTAGAATATTTATTCGATTGACAGGTTATAATTTTTATGCAAAACAAGTAAACAACCAATAAATCACACCCAAAATCCAACTGCCTACAATTCCATATAATATTACCGGCCCCGCAATAGAAAAGATGTAACAGCCAATACCAAAAACCTGTCCCTGCACTTTATAATCCACTGCAGAAGCTGCTATGGAATTTGCAAAACCCGTAATCGGAACAACCGTACCCGCCCCTCCAATCTTTGCCAGTCTAGGATAAATATTTAATCCTGTCAATAGAGCACTAAGCGCTATCAAAGTAATGGTGGTATATAAACCAGCATCTTCCTTATTCGCTCCCATACTTCCATACAATTCCTGAAAACACTGACCAACGAGACAAATGATACCCCCGATCAAAAAAGCCATTCCAACATTTTTCATGCAATTGTGTTTTGGTGTTACCTGCTTTATATATTCATTATATTTTTCCGCCTTTTGATTCTGATCCGTTTCTTCTAATACCTCTTGAATCGATACCTTGTTCGTTTCTTGCATACAAAATCACTCTCTTTCTATTTGAAGCTTTGCCAAATCGGAAAACACAACTGATACCATGTCCCAATTCCCTTTCCAATTGCCAGTGAGGCAATGATAACAGCCATTCCCTGCCGCAAACGAATTCTTCTCGAAAAAATTGGCATTACATTTAATACCTCTGCCAATGCCATAGAAAAACATCCCACATACATTCCAGCAAAAATCCCAAAAATAATCAGTCCTACATATCCAATCGGAACAGAAACGGAAAAAATAGATAAAATATTTCCTATGATACCTCCTATGATTACCGCACCCTCATATCCCCAATATGCCCATCCTGTATGTGTTCTTCCAGCAAGTCTTGGCAACACACCTATCATTACAATAAAAGCAAATACTCCGCCTGCAATCGAAAAACCACCTGCAACACCTGCAAAAATTAAAAGTAAATTTTTAATTAGCATCAATTGTTTTCCCCTCCCTTGACGCATTTTTAATCATAGCTTTATTCACTTCTTCCTCATACGTGCGCATTTCCACTTGTAAAGGTGTTGGATCATTTCGTGTTGCTTTTCGAGAAAAATGATTAAAAAATACTAGTATACCAATTGGTAAACCAATGCTATAAGAGAGTTCCACAATTCCATTGCTCTTACTCCCTTCCCCAAGAACAACCTCATATACCGATGTAAATACATCTGACACACTTACATCAGTATTAAAAGTCATTATAGAAAAGGCAGAACCAATCCCAATAATTGCTGCCACAAATCCAGCCTTAACATATTGCCATGCTTGGCTTTTTTTCTTCGGATGTACATAGGAAAGCACAAAATCTGTTTCACCCATATTTTCAATATCCACGTTCGGATATTTCTTTTGTATCAATTCGATAACTTTCATAATGGATACTGTATATTTCATATCTTCCCGCGCTTTAATTTGCAATAATTCTGTCTTATTTAATTCATGTAACATTTTGCAATCTGCGCTATACATCTTTGCCACATCCTGCAAATACACTTTACTGTTGCATACTTCAATATTTTGTTCAATCTTTATAAATAATTTTTTATCCTGCATATCACTCCTCCCTTTTAAGAAACTTTATTTTCTATATTTTTTTCATATACTAATACCCCATCAAATACATCCGTCATTTGATTTTCTCTTTTCTCAAAAAATATAACTAACACAGTCAAAATGCCTATTGTCAATAAAGTTATAAAACATATTTTTTCTTTCATAAACAGATGCCTCTCTCTCTTGTTTCTTGTTTCTTTTTTTATTTTGTGCAAAAAAAAATTTCTTATACATAACTTTCCAAAATATCAATTCGCATTCGTTTCAAAATTTTTTTCTCCAACCGACTCACTTGTACCTGACTAATTCCAAGTTTTTCTGCAATTTCATTTTGTGTTTTATCACCAAAAAATCGTAAAGTTATCAGCGTCTTTTCCCTTTCATCTAATTTTTTCATTACGGATTGCACTAACATTTTATTCAGCACCTGCTCTTTTTCTATATCCTCATTGCTATGCCCCCCAATCATTCCTACTCCTTGCTCTTTTGCAATGACCTGATCTACCATAGCTACCGCTTTCCCTTCTCCAAAATCCATTGTTTGATCAATGGATTCAATCTGTGCATTTGCATCCATTGCCATCACAATTTCTTCTCGCGACAATTGTACAAGCTCTACCAATTCTTCTATTGTAGGACTTCTTCCCGTTTTTTCATAAAAACGGTCCTGCTCCTGTCTTATTTTCCATCCCGCTTCTTTTAAACTCCGACTCACCCTTATTATTCCATTATCACGGAAAAATCGTTTTAATTCTCCTGTAATCAATAGAATCGCATAAGTAGAAAATGCCACTTCATATTTCTCGTCAAAACGATCTACTGCTTTAATCAATCCAATACATCCAATTTGAAATAACTCTTCTCTTTCATAACCTCGATTTACAAAACGCTTTACTACACTCCATACTAAACCGGTATTCTTCTCAATCAATGTATTTCGTTTTTCTTTATCATCCTGGTTTGCTTCATCAAAACACTGGATTTCCTTCATACACTTCTCCTATTCCTTACCTTCATTTTATGTATACCGATTTCATTTCTTTATTTTGCTTCTATTCTCTTTTTCATTTTTACTGTAGTACCTTCGTCTTTTTTGGAATATACTTCTAACTCATCCATAAGTGCCTCCATAAATGTAAATCCCATCCCAGAACGATTCATATACGGTTTTGTTGTATACATTGGTGTCTTTGCCTTTTCCACATCCTCAATTCCTACACCATAATCCATTATTGTAATCTGTATGGTTTGTTCCGTTATTTCGCATTGTAAAAATACCTTATATTCTTCTTTTTGTTCATATCCATGCACAATTGCATTTGTAACTGCTTCTGAAACAACCGTTTTTATGTCATCAATTTCTTCTAACGTTGGATTAAGCTGTGTAGCAAATGCTGCCACAACCACTCTGGCAAACGCTTCATTTTCCGATCTACTGTCAAATTCTAAACTCATTTGATTCTTCATATATTTTTCCTCCTATATTTCAACTTTAGATACAAAACGATATACACCAGAAAATGCAAAAATTCGATCGACACGCTCTGATATATTACTTAACATTACACTTCCACCATATAAAACAGCCTGTTTATAACCACCCATAACCAATCCAATGCCCGAACTGTCCATAAAGGTTACATCATTAAAATCAAAAATAATATTTTTGATTATATACATTTGTAAGTATTTGGATAATTCTTTATTAATGATAGACACATTATGATGATCCAATTCCGAACCTAACCCAACTATTAAAGTCCTATCTTCTAATTTATAGCTTGTCCGCTTCATTTCAATTCTCCTCTCTTTTTATACAATACCTAACTGTTTTGCTATATGCTTTCTCATTTTCAAAATATGTTCAGCATTTTTACCCATTAGAGTGTTGTCTGGTGTGTATTCAATGCTGTCAACTTAAGTATTTTTACTTTATTGCAAGGTTTTACAAAGGAACAATATTTGTTATGTACAAGAAACTGAGTTGAATATTTTTTTACTTGTTCTTTTATGAAACCATAATTTAATTTGTGATGTTTTTACAGAACAAAAAAGAGAGTAACTCCATACTCGTTACTCTCTTACGTACTTTTCTTTTTTTATTCTTGTGGTAATTCTCCTAACCGCTTTGATGCTTGCGAACTATATCCTGCATTATCTGCATGGTTATTGACAATATCTTTATAGTACTTTCTTGCATTTTTGTTATCACCCATTCGTTGATAACTTCTTGCCAAATAGTAAATTGCATCTACATTATCCGGATTATATTTTAATGCCAGTTTTAATTGCTTTATAGCATCTTCATATACACCCTTTGCATACGCAGAATACCCTGCGGTGTACTTTGTTTTTGACATATTGGAAAATGTATCTTCTTTAATCTGGTTGTACAACTCATTAGCGGCTTTACTCTGGAACTTCTTAATATCAATCTTTATGATTTTTTCTGCTGCCTGCTCCTTTTCACCACCTATATATAATGTAACTGCCTTTAGAAAATTATCATAAGCAGTTTCATCCACAGCCTCTTCTTTTATTCTTTTTAACTGTGCCTTTAAATCTGTATTTTTATCTTCCATCTGTTTCTTCTCATTTTCCAGCGTCTGCATTCGGGAAGACATGCTCGTCTGCTCTTCTGCCATAGAAACAGCCTCTTTATTGTACTTATCTGCAATTGCACTTTCTCTTGTTGGCAAAACCAAAAATATTACAGCAAGGAAACCAATTACTACACCAATCAGTAAATGCAAAAAAGACCATTTATTGATCTTGCCGTCTCGCAACACCGGATCTGGTGCAAAAAACTTCGGATCTTCTGCCTTTTCTAATGCATTTCCTCTTGGCTGCCGTTTCTTTTCAATCTCTCGTTCAATCTTAACAGCTGTTGGATTTACTCCCAACTCTGTCAAATAACGTAACGTAATCGTATTGTTGACATCAATCTTCTGGGCTCTTCTAAGTGAACGAACTGCCTTCTCATTTTCACCCTGATTCATATATAGTAACGCCAACAACTGATGTGCTGCTAAATATTTTGGCTGTGCAGATACAACTTTTCGTAATTGTAAAATTGCAAGATCATAATTACCTGAATTTGCCTGACTTAAAGCATAATTATATTTTTTGATAATCTGATTTACATTATGCAATTTAGATGGGTTGTCCTGCAAAATATTCATATAATAATCTGCAATATTTTCTTCTTCCTGATAATTTTTACTCAGTACCCATTCCCTTAATGCAAGTACGGTTTCGCCAATTTCATTGTAAATTAATCCTAACAGATTTCTTGCATCTGTATTATATTTATTAAACTGTAAACTATTTTTTAAAGAAGCAATTGCACCCGATAAATCTCTGACATATGCTTTGCTCAATCCATCATTATAATATTGATTAGACAAATTATAGAATCTTCTATACACCGCTATATCCGCATTGCAACCATCACAACGCTTTTTTTGAAACGATATTGTTTTTCCACATTTTGGACATTTCATAATTTTTTCTTCCTATCTTTTCCTTTTCAATTCTCCTTTTATTCGAAATGAACAGAATCGTCTTAAAACTCTGTTCGAAATCATCCAAAGAATTAATCCTGTTTATTTATAATCTGATTGATAAGCTCAACTGCATCTATTGTATTCCCCTGACTAATCGAATCTTCAATTTCTTCTACTTCCAAACTTGGTTTAAATTTTTTTAATTCTTCTTCAAAATTTAACATTTCATTCACTCCATCTATATTTATACAGGGCAATCTATTGCCCATTGCTAAACTTAATGATAATAGCTTTAGTGATAAAAAGTCAATAGTTTTCTTCTATTTTTTTGAATTAAATGTTGGCCAGAAATTCCAGTTCAATTCCCTTCTTTTGATAATAAACATTATAGTTTTCGCTTTTTACCATTTCCTGCACCCCATTTACAGTCAAAATCACCCCTGGATAAATTGATTTTCGAACAATCACCCTGGCGTTTGCTATTTTGGACAGCAGTTCAATTATGGCATTCTTTTCTCTTTGTAAATCTGTCAGGACTGCTTCCTTTTCAATTTTAGAACGCATCACTGTCATTTTTGTTTTTTTAAGTTTTTCATTATCCTGCTGTACTTTTAACAACTCTTCAATTTTCATTGCAGAACTCTTTAATTTCTCCATATCATTGATTACTTCTTTACTCTTTTCCTCTAACTGTTCTAGACGCACATATAAATTTTCACCCGTACCTACTTCAACTACAGTTTTCACTTCCTTCATATTTCCAATCATAGTAGCATCTATCTGTCGATTTGCTTTTACCTTGCCTCCTACAATAATACCAAACTTTCCAGAAATATTTATGCTTTCTTCACATTGAATATTGCAATGCATCAATGCATTAGCAGAAACATTTCCTTTTGCCTCAATCGTAACCTGTTCAAAAAATTTGCCTGACACATTGCCGCCAGCCTGAATAAATCCTTTTCCATTTCCCTGCATTCCATTTTTTAAAACAATATTTTTTTTAGCAACTAATCTAGCTGCTTCCACACACCCGTTTACTTCTATATTTCCATTTGCATGTACCTGTGCGCCAGTCAATACATTACCTTTGATTACAATATCACCAGCGAACTCTACCCCTCCAGTCGCAATGGACACATCTTCTTTAATGATCAAAATATTATTTACCTCAAGCAGATTACCTTTCAGAGTAACCTTTCCTGTTTTTGCTGCTGAATACACTTTTTTATCTTCTGAAACAACAAATCCCTTTCCTTTTAAAGGTAATAAATCTTTTCCTCTTCTAGCAAATATCTTCTGACCTAAAACATCCACTCCATCTACTCCGTTTGTAGCAGCGTGATAATATGCTAATTCCTGTTGTTCCTTTACGACAGGTACTTCCCGCATTCCTTTGTAATCTATAGAACCATCTTTTAAAATCGGAGGTTTGCAATCCACGTTCGTCTCAAATAAATATTCGTAATACCCATCTTCCCCCTGTATCGGTTCTTTTCCTCTTGCAATTGGTATATCCATATAAAATCGTTTTTCCGTTATAATAGACTGCAATGCTTTTTCATCGATACCATACACTATTTTTTCTTGGGCAATTCTTTCCTTCAACTGTTCTAAAGTATATATTTCACTATCCACCGGAGACACCGTAATATTTGCCTGCATTCGATCACTTGACAACGAAACAGCAATTGTTTGTTTCATTTTTTCACTTAACATAAGCCACTCCCCCATTTCCCTTTTATACGATTTATAAATTTCCCTATAACTTTGTATTATTATAACATATTTGCATATTTTCCGCAATCCCCCCATATTTTGGAAGATAAACTCAAAAAAATATTTGCAACCACCTTTCTTCCGCATCTGTGCACATTCTGCGGAGCATTTCACTCTATAGGATGCACTTCCTATAGAGCAAAAAAACGGAATGCATAACAAACTCTGCATTCCGTTTTCATCTTATTTTAATTACTTATTTTCTTAATTGTGCCAAACGTTCCTGTACCTGTCGCATCATATCTGTATATTTTTCTAATTTAGCTCTTTCTTCTTCAATTTTTGCCTTTGGTGCTTTGCTTACAAACTTTTCATTATTAAGCATACCATTGGAACGCTTTAATTCACCTTGCAATTTTTTCTCTTCTTTTTCCAAACGCTCAATTTCTTTTTCAATATCAACCAATTCAGCAAATGGCATATAAATTGTAGCTCCGTGAATTACAGTGGAAACTGCATCTTCTGCAATTCCTGCTTTATCCTCCTGAATAGCAACTTCATTGGCATATCCAAGTGTTGCAAAAAAGACTTTATTTGTCTTAAAGATGTCACGCACCTTTTCATCTTCGGATACCACATAAACCATAGCTTTTTTGCTAGGTGGCACATTCATTTCTGCACGCACATTACGAATCCCCTTAACGGCAGCTTTAATCGTTTCTACCGCATTTTCATCTGTTGCAAAATTCCAGTCCTCTTTAAATTCAGGCCATGCTGTAATCATGATAGAATCTGCTTCTTTTTCACCCAATGCTTCCTGCAATGTACAGAAGATTTCTTCTGTGATAAATGGCATATATGGATGTAACAACTTTAATGACTGAATCAATACTGTCTTTAATGTCCACAAAGCAGCATCCTTTGTCTGGTCCTCATCATTGTATAAACGAGGTTTTACCATTTCAATATACCAATCGCAAAATTCTTCCCAGATAAAGTCATATACTTTCTGTACTGCAATACCAAGCTCATAACCTTCCATATTTTCAGTTACATCTTTTGCAAGTGTATTTACTTTAGATAAAATCCACTTATCTGCCTGTGTAAGTTTTGTCAAATCTACACTGTTTACATCTCCTGCTTTTTCCAAATTCATCATAATAAATCTGGATGCGTTCCATACTTTATTAGCGAAGTTTCTGCTTGCTTCCACACGTTCCATATAGAAACGCATATCATTTCCAGGTGCATTACCTGTAATAAGGGTAAGACGAAGTGCATCTGCACCATACTGATCGATAATCTCTAATGGGTCAATTCCATTTCCTAATGATTTACTCATCTTACGTCCCTGAGAGTCACGAACCAATCCATGGATCAATACAGTATTAAATGGTACCTCACCCATCTGTTCAATACCAGAGAATACCATACGGATTACCCAGAAGAATATAATATCATATCCTGTTACTAATACGTTCGTAGGATAGAAGTAATCCAACTCCTCTGTCTTATCTGGCCATCCTAAGGTTGAAAATGGCCACAATGCAGAACTAAACCAAGTATCCAATGTATCTGGGTCCTGTGTAAGCTTATCATGACCACATTTTGGACAAGTACATGGCTTGTTATCACTTCTTGCAACTACAATCTCACCACACTTATCACAGTAATAAGCTGGGATTCTGTGTCCCCACCATAACTGTCTGGAAATACACCAATCTCTGATTCCTTCCAACCAGTGAAGATAGGTCTTGTCAAAATGCTCTGGTACAAAACGAAGCTTATTGCTCTTAAGTGCTTCAATTGCTGGCTTTGCAAGTTCCTCCATCTTTACGAACCACTGCTGTTTAATCATTGGCTCTACTGTAGCCTTACAACGATCATGTGTACCAACGTTGTGTGTATGATCCTCTACCCTTACTAACAATCCCATGCTATCTAATTCAGCAACAATCTGTTTTCTTGCCTCATAACGATCAAGACCTGCAAATTTACCACCTTTTTCGTTAATGGTAGCATCATCATTCATTACATTGATTTCTTCTAAGTTATGACGTTTACCAACTTCAAAGTCATTAGGGTCATGTGCTGGTGTAATCTTAACCACACCAGTACCAAATTCGCGATCCACATAAGCATCTGCTACAACTGGAATTTCCTTATTCACGATTGGTAATAATACTTTCTTACCAATGATATCCTGGTATCTCTCGTCATCTGGATGTACAGCCACAGCAGTATCTCCAAGCATAGTTTCGGGACGTGTAGTAGCGATTTCTACAAATCTTCCTTCTTCTCCTACGATTGGATACTTAATGTGCCAGAAATGTCCAGCCTGCTCCACATGTTCTACCTCTGCATCAGAAATGGATGTCTGACATACCGGACACCAGTTGATAATGCGGGAACCTTTATAAATAAGTCCTTTTTCATGTAATTTACAGAATACTTCCTCAACAGCCTTGGAACATCCCTCGTCCATAGTAAAACGTTCTCTATCCCAGTCACAGGAAGAACCAATCTTTTTAAGCTGGCCAGTAATCGTTCCGCCATACTCCTTCTTCCATTCCCAAGCCTTTTCAAGGAAACCATCTCTTCCAAGATCCTCCTTATTGATTCCCTGCTCTTTTAAAGAGTTAATTACCTTAACCTCCGTTGCAATACTTGCATGGTCAGTTCCAGGAACCCAAAGTGCATTGTATCCTTGCATACGCTTGAAACGAATTAAAATATCTTGCATCGTATTATCCAACGCATGACCCATGTGTAATTTACCAGTAATATTTGGTGGTGGCATTACAATAGAAAACGGTTTCTTACTGCGATCCACTTCTGCATGAAAATACTTATTCTTTAACCATTTGTCGTACAATCTGCCCTCTATCTCCTGCGGATTGTAAGTCTTTTCTAGTTCTTTTGCCATAATCATCTTCCTTTATCGTTTTATTTAGGTTCTGGCACCTAGTAGCCGGTGGAATATCCGCATCCAAACGGAGCCCTTTGTTACAGAATAATAATCACAACGACAAATCCTATAACAAAAAACGGTTCTCCCTCCCGAAAGGACGAAGAACCGTGGTACCACCTTTTTTTATGCTATGAAATATCTCATATCACCTTATCGCCTTTAACGAAGCTACCCGTCGTTTCCTACTATTTTCAAAAACGCTGTTCCAGAGCTACCTTCCATAGTCACTTCTTTAGAACATCTTCCAGCAAAGATAAACTTTGATGTTCCTCTCTGAAAAGGTTACCTATGTACTCCTCTCCTTCTTTACATTTCCATATATCACTAACTATAAAGGTTTTTTGCAGGTTTGTCAACGTAAATTTCTCTTCTGTCTAATCTTTCTTGCATTGCTATAATGCATTATATCTTCCTACCTAATAATTTCTCTCGCAATTGTGCTACCGTATCCACGATTACATCTGCACCCGCTTCTTCCAATTCCTGTCTACCACCATATCCATAGGAAACACCTATCACTGCAATTCCTTTTTTATGTGCGCCAATGACATCATAGATTCGATCTCCCACCATAATAATATGGTCTGGTGTTGCTTTTGACAAGCGAATTGCTTTCTCAACTACTTCCTCTTTTTCTCCTCTTCTTCCATCTAAAAAACTTCCCACAATATGAGTAAAATACTGCTTTATCTTAAAATGCTCACAAATCTTTTCAACAAATACCGTAGGTTTGGAACTGGCAATTTCCAAAATATAGCCCGCTTCGCTCAATTCTTTTAATAAATTTTCCATTCCATCATATATTTCATTTTCATACAGTCCTACCGTAGAGAAGCGTTCTCTATATTTTTCAATCGCACGCTCTATTTGATCCTCTGATAAATGATAAAATTCTGAAAATGATTTTTTCAAAGGCGGACCAATCACTGGTTCTAATGCATCTAAATTATCCACTTGTATCCCAAAATGCTGTAATGCATATTGAAAACTTTTTGTAATCCCTATTTTAGGATCTGTAATGGTTCCATCTAAATCAAATAGTATCACTTTTTGTTTCATACTTTTTCCTCTTTTCTATTGTTTTTTTCTATCTTTTGCTATAAAATATCGAATATATGTTTGTTTTTCATCAGAAGGACAATAACAAATACTGATTTATATTAACAGGAGGTTTTAAAATGGAACGACTGATTTATCATATTGATGTAAATAACGCATTTTTAAGTTGGGAAGCTTTACAACGATTACAAGAGGACCCAACCTCGATTGATATCCGAACCATTCCTTCTGCAATTTGTGGAGACCCTCAAAAACGCCATGGTATTATTTTAGCAAAATCTCCCCTTGCAAAGCAATACCATATTTCAACAGCAGAAACCATTCAAAGTGCTTTAAAAAAATGTCCACAACTTCAATTGTATCCTTCCCGTTACCATGTATACCAGGAATTCTCCCAAAAATTTCATACACTTTTAACACACTATACTGATTGTATCGAACCATTTTCCATTGATGAAGCCTTTTTAGATATGACAACGTCTTACCATCTATTTGGTAATAAAATCACTGCAGCGCAATCCATACAAACTGCCATCTATGAAACACTTGGTTTTACTGTTAATATTGGTATTTCCACGAACAAGGTACTTGCCAAAATGGCTTCTGATTTTGAAAAGCCTTTCAAAATTCATACCTTATTTCCTGATGAAATCGCAGAAAAATTGTGGCCACTCCCAATAGAACGTCTGCTTTTTGCTGGAAAATCTACTTGCAAAAAATTAACAATGCTAGGCATTTCTACGATTGGAGACTTAGCCAATACAGAACCATCCTACTTAATCCCACATCTAGGGAAAAACGGAATGCAACTATATCAATATGCAAATGGAATAGATGCTTCCCCTGTCCAACCGGAACGACCAGATGCCAAAGGTTATAGCAACAGTATTACAATAGACCATGATGTTACGGACACCAGAGAGGCAAAACAAATATTGCTATCCTTATGCGAAACGATTGGCTTTCGTCTAAGAAAAGACGAAAAAACTGCAACTTGTCTTTCCGTAAAAGTAAAAGATTGTTTTTTCAAAACAAAAAGCAAACAATGCACACTAGCCGAAGCAACCAATCACTCTCAAAAGTTATATGAATTAGCCTGTTCTTTATTTGATACATTATGGGACCATCATACACCCATTCGCTTATTAAGCGTTCATGCAACAAAGCTTTCTGACACTTCTTATCAGCAATTGTCTCTATTTGATAATGAACAGTCACACCATAACAATTTAGACCAGGCACTTGACCAGATTCGTAATAAATATGGTTCCGATTCTATTATGCGTGCTAGTTTTCTAAACACAACCTACGATCCGATTGTCAAACGACATACAAACAAATAGGTGCCAGAAGAATTTCCTCTGACACCCATTTTCTATTTTTTGTTTATCTTTTTTGTTGTTCCGTAATTTCCATACCAGGTTTTTCCATTTAACTTCTTATATGCAGATATGCGTATATAATATGCTTTTCCCTTTTTCAATCCTGAAATTGTATAGGTTGCCTTTGTTTTGTTTCTAATAGCTGCAACTTCCTTATACCCACTTTTTGGGGATGTGGATAAGTAAATAGCATAACCTTCTCCATTATTTACAACATTCCATTTAACTGTTGCTTTTGTACTTGTTTTACGGGATATACTTTTTATCTTTATAGAATCTGGTTTTGTAACTGTTTCCAGCCCCGCTTTCTCTCCAAATACTTTTTTTCCTGATACGGTTTTATAGGCAGCAATTTTAAACTTATAAACTGTCCCTGGTTTTAATTTTTTTCCAGCCAAATCTGTAATTTCTATACTATTTTTTTTGGAAGATATCGTTTTTAATGTTGCATATTTTTTTGTGATAGTATTATAATAATAAACTCGATATCCACTTACACCATTTACCTTTTTCCAAGACAATTTCAATTTTTTATTCGTAATTGCCCTATAGGTAAACCTCTTTACATTAGCCACAGATACCGTTGGAACCTTTGTTGGTGTCACGGTTGACGTTATTTGTGGTGTCTTTGTTGGCGCTGTGGTTGCGGTTGCCTGTGGCATCTTTGTTGGCACTGTGGTTGCCTGTGGCATCTTTGTTGGCACTGCGGTTGCTGTTGTCTGTGGTGTCTTTGTTGACGTTGCGGTTGCCTGTGGCATCTTTGTCTGCACTATCGTTACAACTGGTGTAACTGTTGGTGTAGGTGTTACCACTGGGACTGTTGCCGATGGCATTGTAGTAGTCTGTTCCGGTGTTGGTACACTTGTAACAACACTGCCAGTCGTAGGTTCTGGTGCTATAGTGGCAGGTACTTCCATTGTAGGTTCTACTGTATTTTTATCATCTATTGCCGGACTTGAGGTCACTGTCGGTGTTTGTGTAATAGCCGGACTTGAGGTGATCTGCGGCAAATCGTTTTCTCTCGAAACTGTAACTTTGCAAGTAGCATAAATATCTTTGCTTTCTTTTGAAGTTGCTTTTACAGTCGCTGTTCCTTCTGCTAAAGCAGTAACTGTTCCATCCTCTACACGAACAACATTATTTGCATCTGTAGTCCAAATGATTTCCTTTTCAAACGCATTCTTCGGCAAAACTTGTGCCTCTAATTCTGTACTCTCTCCGACTTTTAAACTATACTTTTCCTGATTCAACTCCACCTCAGCTACTTCGCAAGCAACATTCGTACCAACCAGGTAATCCATATCTACATTTCCGGAAACTCCATTTACTTTTCCAGAAGAACTGTATTGCCACATATGATAATCTTTTTCATAACCACAATATGTATTATAACGAGCCACCCAACGACTATAGTTATCAAACACATCTGCTGTCAAATAACTATTAAACCAGGAATAGCTGGCATAAATTCCAACTTCATATCCAGCATCCTCGATTACATCTGCAAATGCTTTTGCTATTTTTCCCAATTTTTCTTTTCCCAATTTTTTTTGTGAAGCATCTTCTATATCATAATACACTGGATACTGCAAATCGTAATTCTCAATCAAACGAAGCACATGCTTTGCCTCTCCCACTGCCTTTGCTTCTGTTGTTGCATACGAATACAAATATGCACCAAAGGGTATTCCTAATTCGGTGCATGCATCTGCGTTCTTCTCCCACATAGAATCATCCTGGTTCACTAAGTCTTGACCAAAACCACATCGAAGAATTGCGTAATCGATTCCAGCTGCCTTTACTTTGGACCAATTAATCGATCCCTGGTGATAACTCACATCAATTCCTTCTAATCGAATATCCTCTTTTGAAGCCGCCCAAATTCCCATCTTCCCCATAGGGTACACACATATCGTTGCAATAACAATACACATGAAAATACTTGCTATTTTTGTCCAGTATTTTTTTTTCATAATAACCTCCCCTTCTTCCTGTACCTTATTTTCAAGTGCAACTGTACAAATTACACATCCTAGATGCACTTTCCCGTAGAGTAACAAAGAGTTGTCACAAAATTGTGGCAACTCTTCCTTTATCAATTCTTGATAACAATTTAGTCTTTTTATATTTACTGACACCTAATAAATATTTTTGAATAGGCCATTACATTTCTTACACTAGAATAATCCTGTAATTACTCCATCATCATTTACATCAATGCCCTCTGCTGCTGGTTTCTTTGGTAAGCCAGGCATAGTCATAACCGTACCTGTAATTGCAACAACAAATCCAGCACCAGCATTTACATATACTTCACGAATGTTGATATTGAAATTCTGTGGTCTTCCAAGCTTCTTTGGATCATCGGATAATGAATATTGATTTTTTGCCATACAAATTGGTAAATCACCATATCCCAATTCTTCTAAACGCTGAATTGCCTTTGTAGCCGCTACATCATAGGTTACACCAGAGGCTCCATAAATCTCTTTTGCAATTGTCTCAATTTTTTCCTTAATAGACAGTTTTGTATCATAAAGTGGTTTGAAATGACTTTCCTTTTTTTCAATCGTCTCAACAACTTTTTCTGCCAAGGCAATTCCGCCTTCTCCACCTTTTTCCCATACCTGAGCTAAAGCAAATTCACAGCCTCTTGCTTCACAGAACTCTTTCACAAAATCAAGCTCTTCCTGTGTATCTGTAATAAATTGGTTTAGGGTCACAACACATGGCACACCAAATTTTTGTACGTTTTCAATGTGTTTTTCCAGATTTGCAATCCCCTTCTTCAATGCATCCATATTTTCATGATTTAAATCTTCCTTTGCAACGCCACCATTGTATTTTAAAGCACGAACCGTTGCAACCAATACAACAGCACTTGGATTTAAATCAGCCATTCTACACTTGATGTCAAAGAACTTCTCAGCTCCTAAATCTGCTCCAAATCCAGCTTCTGTTATAACATAATCTGCTAATTTTAATGCAGTCTTTGTTGCTCTTACACTATTACATCCATGTGCAATATTTGCAAATGGTCCTCCATGCACAAGAGCAGGTGTATTTTCTAATGTCTGTATCACATTTGGTTTGATTGCATCCTTTAACAATGCTGCCATTGCTCCAACTGCATTTAACTGTTTTGCAGTAACAGGTTGTCCATCATATGTATATGCAACAATAATTCTACCCAAACGTTCCTTTAAATCTTTCATGTCATTTGCAAGACATAAAATAGCCATAATCTCAGAAGCAACTGTGATAATAAAGTGATCTTCACGAACCACACCATCTACTCTTCTTCCAAGTCCGATTACAATATTTCGCAAGGCGCGGTCATTCATGTCCACACAACGTTTCCATACAATCTGATCTGGATCAATATTTAATAAATTGCCTTGTTGCAAATGGTTATCCAACATAGCAGCAAGCAAATTATTTGCTGATGTAATTGCATGAAAATCTCCAGTAAAATGAAGATTTAATTCTTCCATCGGAACAACCTGAGAATTTCCGCCTCCAGCAGCCCCACCTTTAATACCAAAACATGGACCTAGCGATGGTTCACGAAGAGCAATCAATGCCTTCTTGTTAATCTTATCAAATGCCTGTCCTAAACCTACTGTAATTGTAGTTTTTCCTTCACCAGCAGGAGTAGGATTGATTGCTGTGACTAAAATCAATTTTCCATCTTCTTTACCTTTCACCTGCGTCCACAATTCATCTGTAAGTTTTGCTTTATATTTTCCATATAACTCTAAATCATCCATAGAAATGTCTAATTTTTTTGTTACCTCTTGGATTGGGAGCATCTTTGCTTCCTGTGCAATTTCAATATCGCTTTTCAAACCAACTACCTCCGAACTTTTATTTTTTTACATAATCGTAATTATTATAGCAGAACAGCCAAACAGTGTCAAAATAATTACACCCAATACACCCAAATATTTTTTATCTGTGATTGAATTTCAGAAAATTTCCATATGCGTTTACTGTTCTTTTTACTATTCGGGTCTCTGACTTTAAACCCATTTTCTTTGTACCCACTTAAAACGATAAAATGGCCTGTTTTTGTAAAATGTCCCGGCCCCATACTGCAAATCATTACTTTTCCCTGTTGCAATTCCTGTTTCATTTGTTTTTCATCCTTCGGAATCTGCTTCACCTTTAATCCTAATTTTTCTGCCCCCTCACTCATAAGCAACCAGGCTGTCTTTCCTCCCGTCACATAATGATGTTTTGTACTAAAATCAGCCATCCAGTCTGGTGTCTTTTTTTCATCCTGTTTTAAGTAAACAGTAACCATAGATAAACAGGTAGGACCACAACCAGAATCTTTCATGTTTCCATTTGCATACTTCTTATTCTGCCATTGCTTATCCCATTGAAAATACAAAGGTACTTCTTTCCTTGCTACTTTTTTTTCTTTCATCTGAATAGTTCCTGTCACCTTTTTCAATACATTTGGTGAAGCATCACCAGATATGTATATCAGTAACAACAGAAATAAAATGCAAAAAAACACAATAATATTTACAGAATAGGATTTACCATCCTGCTTTGTCTTCACTATTTTTTCCTCCATCTTTTGTAATTTAATAGGCAATCACGAAATCTATATATTTCTTAACTTTCTATAAAAAATCCACACAAGTCTTCGCTGCTGCCAAAATTCGTACATATTAGTCACTTCTACATTTGCTTTCGTACAATTTTATATTCGTCTCCCAGTCGAAAATAAGGACAGTTATCAAACGTATTTGTTAAAAAACGTCCCATCTCATCCTGATCTAAGTCCATATCACAAATATAACACTCATATTCTTCATCATATACAAAATTCATGCATGCATCACAATTCGACTCACCTGTCATACCATTTCATCCTTTCTATTTGCTTGTGACAACCCATGTTATACTAGCTATCTTGCCAGCACACCATTTAAATTGTTTCTATTTTCTTTAATATAAATTGAAGAT
This sequence comes from uncultured Lachnospiraceae bacterium, assembly GCA_902786205.1. GTDB lineage: Bacteria > Bacillota > Clostridia > Lachnospirales > Lachnospiraceae > CAG-411. The sequence continues at coordinate 17,587 of CADABQ010000026.1, forward strand.
AGCGTTTCACTAAATTAATCGAGGTCAATTGATAGAGCATTCGAGCACCAACCACATCTTCTATTTCATTAAACCAAAACTTTCCCTGCTCATCAATCAAAAAATCAATTCCTACTAATCCAAATGACAACTGCTTTACTATCTTTTTTACTAAACATACATTTTCTTCTGATAAAGGATACAAAGCCACATCACCGCCAAGGGAATAATTAGACTTAAATCCTTCTTTTGCTGTTCTGCAAACCGCTGCAAGTATTTCATTTCCTAAAACATAAACCCTTACGTCTTTTCCTCCCGGTACCAAGGGTTGTACTACAACATCCGAATTACCAATTGCATTTAAAATGTGCATTTTGTCCTGTTCCTGTTTTAAAAATACCTGCGTTCCTCCGTGACCTGCAACAGCTTTTATAACAAAATTTTCTCCAATTGTATCCCACTCTGCTGCAAGCTGCTTTGCTGTTAAAAATACAGCATCTGCCATAGGAATCCCTTTGCCACAAAAAAAAGCATACGTTTTAGCCTTATTATTGGCAATTTTTGCTACTTTGGCCTGGTTAAACAAAGGAACTTTAGTTTGTTCCAACATAAAAGATAATTCTGGATTTATTGTCCTGCATATAATAAAATCCGGAAGTGTAACCTTCCGTTGGTTGTAATAAACAATCACAGTTTGGTTTTTCACTCCAAAAAAGAATTTTTCTGCATACAATAATTGTACTTCTATACCCAATTTTTTACCTTCTTCTATATGCATGGAAATATATGTTTGATTTCGCCTTGCTCCCGCTTGATCATAAATTAACCATCCTACTTTTTCCACAACAAAACAACTCCCTCTGTTTTTATTTAGGCCTTTGCAATGTCCCGCAAAGCAACCATCCGTTCTATGATATAATCAGCTGTATTTACACCTGTGCAATCATATATATTTTTAAAATGTGCATTAGAATTCACTTCACATACAAGATACTCTCCTGTTTCATTAAATAACAAATCAACTCCTGCAAATTCTACTTTTAAGATTTTACAACAATGAACCGCAATTTCCTGTTCCTCTTTTGAAGCCGTATATGGGCGCATACTTCCGCCGTTTGTAATATTGGCTCGGAAGTCGCCCGGTTTGGCTTTTCTTTCCATAGCAGCCACTACCTGATCACCCACTACCTGTAACCGAACATCTCTTCCCTTAGCACCCTTAATAAACTTCTGAAACAAAAATGGAACACCTTGTAATCGCTTCACTTGTTGCAATACCTCTTCTAGTGTGTCACACAAATACACCTGTTGTCCAAAGGAACCAAAACACTCTTTTATTACTAATGGTAATCCCAGTTGTCCTACAATTCGTTCTACAAATTCCAAATTTGTATAACCTATATTAGAATATGTCATCGGTGCAACAATCGTATCCGGCATCGGTATTCCCTCCGCCGAAAGATACATGTGTGTCAACGCTTTATTGTCACACGCGCCAATTCCAAACGCAGAATTATATACTATAAATCCCATTGTTTCCAATGTCTTTGCTAAAACTACATCTTTATCCCAAAACAAAACAAAATCCACCATACCGACCTGTTCCAAAAGAACAGGTCGATTGTGTATACAGCCAGAAAGCAACTCTGCATTTGTCTTAATCTCAAATGCAACCGAATGTTTCTTTCCAGCTTCACACAACCACTGGTGGATTTCATCAAATTTTTTTTGTTTCAAAAAGGCGTTTACAACTAACCATGCCTTCATTTCTTTTCCTCCTTAGCCGGATATATAATTATCAAACTCTTCCATAGTCATTAATACTTTTCTTGGCTTTGTTCCTTCTTCTGGACCAACTACACCCGCCGCACACAATTGATCCATAATGCGTGCTGCTCGATTAAATCCAATTTTATAAACCCGCTGTAACATACCAATTGAAGCCTTATTCTTTTCAATAATAAAACGTCCAGCCTCCACAAAATAGTCATCGTTGTCTTTTTTCGCACCATTGCCATCATTGGCAGCACTAGAAGCAACTGCTTCCATCTTCGCCTCTACTGCGGCAGCGGTTTCGTCTTGTTCCACCTCATTTTTTTCGCAGATAAAGGATACTACAGCATTTACTTCTTCATCTGACACAAAAGCTCCCTGTACACGTACTGGTTTCGGGAAACCAGCCGGATAAAACAACATATCACCTTTTCCTAACAGTTTTTCTGCACCTCCACCGTCTAAAATTGTTCTAGAATCCACAGAGGAGGAAACTGCAAAGGCAATTCTGGACGGAACATTTGCTTTGATCAATCCAGTAATAACATTAACTGATGGACGTTGTGTAGCAATAACCAAATGAAGGCCTGCTGCACGCGCCAACTGTGCCAAACGACAAATTGCATCTTCTACCTCTTTTGAAGCTACCATCATAAGATCTGCCAACTCATCTACAATAATAACAATTTGTGGCATCTTCTGAAAGCGCTCATCCTCTGCATAATCAACTGCTTTCACTTTTTCATTGTATCCCTTAATATCTCGCACACCCAATTCTGCGAACTTTTTATATCGCTCAGTCATTTCCTGCACTGCCCACTGTAACGCAGCAGATGCTTTCTTAGGATCTGTAACAACTGGAATAAGCAAATGTGGAATTCCTTTATAACAGCTTAACTCAACCACTTTGGGATCAATCATAATTAATTTTACATCGTCTGGATGTGCCTTATATAGAATACTCATAATCAAAGTGTTGATGCATACAGATTTACCGGAACCCGTTGCTCCAGCAATAAGTAAATGTGGCATTTTTGCGATATCCGATACTACAACCTGTCCACCAATATCTTTTCCTACCGCAAATGCTATTTTGGATTTATGTTTTTTAAACTTAGTATTTTCTACCAAATCTCTAAAATGAACAACTGACGTTGTAGTATTAGGCACTTCAATTCCAACCGCTGCTTTTCCCGGTATTGGTGCCTCGATTCGGATTTCCTCTGCTGCCATATTTAGCTTAATATCATCGACCAATGCAGTAATCTTACTTACCTTTACACCTTGATCTGGTTGCAGTTCAAACCGAGTAACCGTAGGTCCACAACTCACATTTGTAACTTTTGCACCTACTCCAAAGCTTTCCAAAGTCGTCTGCAATTTTATTGCGCTTGCTTTTAAACTTTCATCTGAAATACCACTTTCACTTTTTTCCGGTTTAAACAACAAATCTGGTGAAGGGAATATATATTTTCTCGGTTTCTTTTTCTTCACTTGTTTCGCCTGCTGTGGTACTGGATTTTGTGAGACAATCTCTGCCGCCGCTTTTGTAGAATCTATGTTTGTTTCGCCTGATTGTTTTTTTAATGGCTCTGCCAACTGAGAAATCGCCTGCTTTGGTGATACCATGTCCTGTACATCTTCCACTGCATCCATTACAACTCCAGCTTCCGGCTCCTCTTTTTGAATCCCCAATTCCTCATCTGCAAAACCATGAAGACTGTGCTCCACTTCTTCCATGAATAAATCATCAGACGTCTTTTCTGGTTTCTTCGTGACCATTCCCTTATCCTCGTAAAAAGGAATCTGAATATCAAATGGATCTTGCTCTGTATTTTCCTCTACAGCAGAAGAATCTTCGCCAGCTCTGTGAATAACCAAATCCGACAAAAAATCCGGTTCTGCTTGTGCTTCCTGTTTAGATTCTGACTGTAGCTCATCTGTTATTTCCCTCATATTTCCAGAAGATTCATCCATTTTCTTTGCTTCCCTTTTAAAATCAAAAAACGGAAAATTCACTTTACGAGGTTTTTCCTGCTCCCAATCTTCTAAATCTTCTAACGCATCTTCTTCCTTTTCTTTTGCGTATTCCTGTGCTGCTGTTTCTGCCCGTTCCTTTATGACTTTATAAGCCGAACTGCTTTTTTCCTTTAAACTATGGAAAAATAGTTTTTCTGTTAAAAACATTGCTCCTATCACAAGAAATGCAAATAATATAATATACGCTCCCCATTCGCCAAAACACAATGCCAACAAATTAGCTAAAATAGCTCCAATCAATCCTCCTCCGGCACGATACTGTGCTGAAGTTTTAAAAATGACAATCAAATTAAAAGACGCATCATAATGAAATGTAATTAGCTGTATAATGCCCATCAATACCACTAACATCATACATACGCATATGGTCTTTTTCATCACCAATTCATTTTCTTTATTGGCCATGCTAAAAAAGGCCACTCCAACAGCAAAAATAGGCATAAGATATGCCATTACTCCAATCAATCCAAAAGCAAGTGAACTTAAAAACTGACCGATCACACCTGCACCATTTGCGAAACTTAGCATGAAAATGGCTGCAATCACAATCACTCCTACCAGTTCCAATTCCTTTTCAAATGGAGATAATTGATGTTTCTCTTTTTTTTCAGATTTTTGTTCTTTCTTCTTTCCCTTTGCCATAACTCACTTCTCTCCCTAACTGCTGTATTCCTTCTGTTACTATTCAAAAACCGTTATTGGTCACACTAGGTTGTGAATCGTAACTTCTTACTTCTTCAACCCAGAATACACTTCTCTTAAAGTTTAATTATACTTTGATTATTTCTGAAATGCAAGCTACTCTATACCTGCATTTTTTTTGTGTACCTGCTTCATCATTTTATTATCTAAACTGTAAAAATGCATTGCTACAAACGTCAGAAACCAACCAAGAATTGGTACTCCACAATATAGAAACAAGGTTGTCCATTTTATCACATCTGTTACAGGATCTGAAACCTGTGGCAACACTTTATCAAACCCGATCAAAGTAAGAACTAGTCCGACAAATGCAGTTCCAAATGCTGAAACTGCCTTCTCTACAAAAGAAAACAATGCCCCCATTAATCCTGGAACATATTTACCACTTCTACTCATCTCATAATCACAACAATCTGCAATCATAGGAACTACCATATTGTTAATGATAGACTTGCATCCATTTAACACCGTAAAAACCAAGAAAAATACAATCGTGATTTTATTAATTTTAGACGGTACAAAAGAAATGGTATTAATCTTTCCCACGAGCAAAACTATGGCCATAATAAACTGAAATAGAATTGCCAAACACGTTGCCAGCATCAAGGCTTTTTTCTGTCCAAAATTTTGCGCAACCTTTATTCCCCCACTTACAACTAACAAAGTCGGCAGCGCTGTTACAATACCGATAAGACCCGCCAGAGAGTAATTCTTCATCATGATTCCAAAGAGCATAACACCAACAGTCGTATGCCCATACACCATAGACACAAATTGATTTGCACACGATGCCAGTGTTAACATTCGAATCGGTTTATTATTCTTTAGTATTTCTACATAATCTCTTTTTTTAACTTTAACCTTTTTTGTTAAACCTGCACCATAAAATTTCTTCTGATCTTTTTCCCAAATACCAACAATAGCTAATACAGTACACAGCATACTAATACAGGCAATTGTTAAAACAAATTCTTTAAATAAACTTGGGTTTAAAAAACTTCCATATTTGGGTATCAAATAATTCGAAACATACAAAGCTGTTCCACCATAAGCCGCCATTATAAACATAGAATCAAAATATGTAGCTACCGGCCGCTGTTTCGGATTATTTGTAATAATCGTCTGTCCAGATTTGGCTACCACAGTTTGAAAGGTATATCCAATAATATACACCGCATATACCGCAACAAAATAAACAAGCCGAAAAGGTTTTGGAACTAGATGATTTGTAAAAAACAACAGAATAGAACTTCCACAGAGCAATACATTTCCCACGCCTAAAAAAGGACGAAATTTTCCATAACGTCCTTCTGTTTTGTCAAGTAAATATCCAATAATAGGATCTGTAATTCCATCAAACACCCGCATGATTGTTAAGATCATGGATAAAATAAACACACCAAGTCCTACAATTCCATTAGCATAATAAGTTACATATCCCATTAAGGCTAAATATAAATTAGTAGCTGCATTATTCATAGAAAACAATGCCAACTGCCAAATTTTTGCATTATTATACGACAATTCTTTTGATGCAAAAAGCATCTTGTCTTTTTCTATATTTTCATCCATTTGTATTGGCTTTTTCCTTTGTTTCTTTCTCAAGATTTTAGACAAAACCATCCGCTCACTTCCATTCATCTTTTTTATCCATTTTTTTCCCTTGCTTTCTATCCATTATTGTATCATATTTTTCCTTATCATTCCAATTTTCTCTTACAAATTCTGTAGTGGCCTCCCCTTGTCCATCCCACACATCTTCTGAAAGCTCATGTCTTAATTCATTCCTTTTCTGCAAATCTAACCATTGCTCTTTCATTTTTTCTCCTCTATCATCTGTTTTAGATGTGCCAATGCTTCTTTCATTCCTCCAACTTCATTGATAATTCCACTCTTTACCGTTTCTTCCCCTACTAAAACAGTTCCTACATCTTTCACTAATTGTCTGGTATCTAACATCAAGCTTCGTAATCTATCATAAGAAATGTCCGAATGCTTTTCCACAAAATGTAAAATTCGATCTTGTATTTGCTCCAAACAAATAAATGTCTGTGTCACGCCAATTACCATTCCGTTCATTCGAACTGGATGAATTGTCATCGTTCCAGTCGGAACTATAAAACTATATTTTGTTGAAACAGCTAAAGGCACACCAATCGAGTGACTTCCTCCTAAAACAAGAGAAACGGTTGGTTTACTAAGTGATGCAATCATTTCTGCAATAGCAAGTCCAGCTTCTACGTCCCCTCCCACTGTATTTAGTAAAATAAGCACACCATCGATTTCCTCATTATCCTCAATCGCAGCAAGCTGTGGCAAGATATGCTCATATTTTGTTGTTTTATTTTGTGAACCAAGATTCTCGTGTCCTTCTATCTCACCAATAATAGAGAGTAACTGAATTTTTGTTTTGGTTTTTTTATTGTCCAACAATACTTGTCCATAATCTGAGATTTTTTCATCTACTAATTTTTCGTTTTCCTTTTTTGTTTTTTCTTCATCTGTCCATTTCGAATTTTCTTTCTTTTCTTCCATACTATTACCTCTTTTCTTTTTATAATAGTATGGGAAAAAAAACGCACTTTATACCTGTTGTTTTTTTATTCTTTACTCCACATATAACAATATGCCTGCGTTCTTGCGGCAAATGGCGCATTCCGAAGTAACATTCTTACTTCCTCTTTTGTATACCATGCAGCGTCAATCTCTTCTGCCGTTGAAGTACTTGGTTGAAAAGTACCAGATGCCATTCCCACCACACACACATTTTTCTCATTAGAAAAACCAACCGCACTATAACTTTCTCCTAATATTTCATCAATACTAGAAAGCATTAATCCTGTCTCCTCCCTTAATTCTCGCTTTGCTGCCATCTCTGGTGTCTCCCCCGGATCAATCAAGCCGGCAGGAAAATTATATACCCACTGTCCTACTGCCATCCGAAATTCTTTATTCAATAAAATTTTATTTTTCTCCTGATTGTGCATGATCAAAACAACTGCATCGGCTTTTCGCTTATATAAATGTGAAAATTCTTTCATATTTTTATCCCTGCTGATCATTTCATAAACTTTTTCCTTATGATCCAATGTTTCATAAGTCAAATCATAACGTGTTATAAACTTTCCCTGTTCCCTTTTTTTCATGCCAATATATTTCATCTCTATTCCTCCTGTACTTCCTGCCTATTTATGTTCTATATATTGAAATCTTACATATTTTTGATTCTTTTCTCCTGGTACCATATATTGATAAATCTCATGTAACGCCTTGAAACATTCTTCTTGTGAAACCTTTTCTTCAATTGGAAGTACAAAAATTTCATACCTCGCCGTATAAATTGCACTCTTAATATATACACGTTGCACACCATTTCTTAAATAAAATGCATTTCTCTTTTTTCGTTCTAATTGTTCCTGCACTGTGGAAGCACTTGCTTCGTCTTCCGTCTCAATTATGATACCCTTGCAAAAAGGAAATCGTTTTTTTAACTGTCCTAAAAATTTGCTTCCAATCCCCGTACTTCTGTATTCTTCCAAAATAGCAAAATAATCTAACAAAATATAGTTACAATTCTTACATAAGACAAAAAATGCATACCCTAAAAATGTGTCTTTTTCATCATATAATCCCACCGCCTGATACTGTGCATCCTTCCACATTTCTTCTATCTTTTTCAATGGTTTTCGCTCATTTTCCGGAAAGTGTTTACACATCCATTTTGTATAAATTTGTGTTATTTCAGCAAAATCTAATATTTTTGTTTTTATATTCATTTTTCTCCACCAATCTTTCTTACCCTTTTCTAACATTTAAATCTTTCTATGATACTATATGAAAATTTCTGCTTTAATGAAACCTCTTACCAAAAAATTTCATATTATTTCACACGATATCTGCTTCGTCATACTCTCAGGAACTCTTGAATTTCGACGCATTGCTCACGTAAATTAAGAGGAAACCTGCATAGCAAATTTCCTCTTTTTTTATAGTATCTGTTTTTTTCTTTTTTGTTCTATTTTCTGTATCATCATAATAGACACGATGCCTGCTGCAATACCAAGTAACATTCCACCTAAAATATCGGTAGGAAAATGTACAAATAAATACATTCGAGAAAATGCAACCAAAATAGCCACCACCAATGCAGCAATCCCTTCTTTTCGATGCATATACAACATTGGAATCACAGTTGCAAATGCAGCAGATGTATGGCCAGATGGAAAAGAAAAATCCTTTGGCACCTTAACCAACATAGTCACGGAAGAATCAATCCAACATGGCCTCTGGCGTGCGATTACATTCTTTAATATACCATTGCAAAGAGTTGCTTCCAGTACAAGTGCCACAGCCATCATGCATCCGCATTTTCTATATCTTGGAATACATAAAAATAAAACGGTAAGTACAATCCAGATAAATCCTGCATCACCTAGCTTCGAAAACAAAAGCATTATGGCATCCAAGAAAGGCTGATGCAAAGATTGAAGAAAATGTAAAAAGCGTAATTCCATCATTTCCACTTCCTTATTCAAATACTTTAACAATCGTATCAATATCTTTGGCTGTTTCCACTTCAAATATGAAACGTTCACCCTCTTCTAATTTACTTAATGCCTTATTTGATGCATCATTTCCAATACGGAATACACGAACACCATCCTCTAAGGAAATTTCTACAGAACTGCCATCTGCAAATCCCATAAATTCACCTTCTAACGTTTTCTTTGCCTTTTTTGTATTCTTTTTATCTTGTTTTTGTGTATTACTTGCCTCCTGTGTTGCCACTGGTTGTTTTGTAGCCGTCTCAATGTTTTTTTCCTGTGAACTTATTGCATCTTCATGTGTTCTACGATCTGATTTCACTAAATCTTTTGTATCATACCCGGCTACATCCTGCTGCGGCTGTTCTGTTTCTTCCACTGTCTGTGTTGCCTCTACCGTCTCTTCAATTTGATCGGTTGGTTCTGCTGTGTTAGTAACTGTTGCCGCCTTCTTTCCACATCCATTTATCATTGCCATAGTCATTGCTAACACGCAAACACTCATCCATTGTTTTTTCATTCTTTTTTTCCTCCTTAAATTAGTATATTGAAAGCATTTTTATCATAACGAATCTTTTCTATTTTTGCAAGTCACCAGATTGTATTTTTCCTTTGGATACTTTATACTTTACTTATTGAAAAACTATTGTCAAGTGACTGTATTTCTTGCAATTCAGTTTATGTAACAATTCAGTCGAGGGGATGCATAAAGCGCCAGAATACACAACATTGGCTAAAAATATTCTTTCTGGCTGGACACTATTAAAAAAGAAATGAGGGTAAATAATGGAACACTATATGAAGGAAGCAATCAAGGAAGCCTATACAGGTATTCATGCACACGACGGAGGTCCTTTTGGTGCAGTTATTGTGAAGGACGGAAAAATTGTTGGAAAAGGACACAATCGTGTTTTATCCAAAAAAGATCCTACCTGTCACGGAGAAATGGAAGCCATACGGGACGCTTGTAAAAATTTAGGCACCCACGATTTAAGTGGATGTGAGCTATATACCACAGCAGAACCTTGTCCTATGTGTCTTGGGGCAACTCTTTGGTCAAATATCACATCACTTTACTATGGTTGTAACCGTAAGGATACTGACAACATTGGTTTCCGAGACGATTGTTTTTATGATTACCTAGACGGAAAAAATGATTTATTAAAACAACAAGAGCTTGGTAGAGAAGAGTGTTTAAAACTCTTTGATGACTATAAAAATAATACAGAGCATCAGATCTACTAAGCTCTAAACAGGCGAGCAAACCCATTTTTATGTGTTTTGCTCGTCAGAAGAACAAGCACAAAGTTGTTCCGTTTTTTTCTCTATACTTTTCTCCTGTCTTTCCATTTCTAAATTTGCAGGATAAATATCCGCCACATCATTAATTGCAATATAAGCCTTTGGATCTATTTTATGAACTAAGTTCTTCATCTTTCCTACATGAAAACGATTTAATACAAAATAGATCATCGATTTTTCTGAGGCAGAATAATACCCCTTTGCATCTATAATTGTCACACCATTTTCAAACGTTTCTGAAAGTTCCTTACATATCAGATCCGCTTTCGTAGTAATAATAAACGCCGCTTTTGACCGATCAAATCCGTCCACAAAGAAATCAATGGTCTTGGAAGCTACTGCATATGTCACAATTGAGTATAATGGTAATGTCCAGCTTCCAATTATAATTCCACATATTATGTACAACAACACATTGTAAATCATTACAAAATTTCCTATGCTAATACCTATTTTTTTTGCAAACATAACTGCAACAATATCTATACCATCTATTGCACCACCAAAACGAATTGTCAATCCACTACCACATCCAGAAATAATCCCTCCAAAAAGAGCACATAAAAACAGGTCATTTCCTGCCAATGGAGATACAATGCTAACATCAACAGGTAATATATCTGTAATCACCCAGGCTGCCAATGAATAAACCATAACCGCATAAATGGAATAGATTGTAAATCTAATTCCTTCTGCCTTTAGTCCAATCAAAAAAATCGGTATATTTAATAGAATCAATGTTAATGATAGATTGCACCAAGCAGGCGTTAATTGCGAAATCAACATAGATGTTCCAGAAATTCCACTATCATAAAGCTTCACAGGCGAAAGAAAAACAATCACTCCAAAAGCATTGATAATTCCAGATATTGTCAAAAACAAAAAAGTAACGATATTCCACTCCTGAAGCCTTTTTTTGAATTGTTGCATACCCACTCCACCTTTCTTATAAGACTAAACAGTAAACGTTTAGTTGAACTATTATATAAAACAACTAGAGAACGAAACTGCGCCTTTGCAATTTACATTCTCTAGTTCAATCATTTTCTACAACATTTTTGTATTTTACATAACTGCTTCAAGCTAGTATTCTAGGAATGATGCACCCTAAACAGTTATTATTTTACTTAAATATCTTCATCCAATCCAAAATCATAAGCATTATCATCACTATTGAACAACGAAATATCTGATTCATCATCATTTCCTAATAAAGAACCAAACATAGAAGGATCAAGCCCAAAAATCGAACCAATTAAAGTAGAAATTTCGTTTATTTTATCCTGCATATCTTGTATTGCATTCATATCCACTGTTTCTGCATATTTTTCCATTCCATCTGAATCTGTGGTTTTGTAAATATCTCCCTTTGGTGGATAAGATAAACTTTTTCCTTCCTTCGTAGACTGTTCATACTCAAGTTTACCAATGGACTGTCCGGAGAATACTGCCTCCATTGCAAATTTTTGTTCGTTCTTTCCTCCTTTTAAGGTAAGTTTCAAACTACTATTCTGCAATACTGCCATATCATCTCCACTACCAGTTAATGTAAAAGTACCATTACAAGAGCCATACTGTTCATCTACTAAACCAACTCCCTCAAAGCTAAGTTTTACAGCATTGTTTCCATCCTTTTTTTGTGCTAAAGTAATGTCACCTTTATAACCATTTTTCTCTTTTGTAAAATTTCCAGTTATAACAAAAGTATCTGTTTGTGTACTACCTGCTTCAAAATAATCTGTTTTCCCATTTTTTATCGTATGATAATAGAATCCAGAAGAATCTGATGCCTCTTTAACGGTAAAGTCTCTACCTAAAATAGTTCCGTTACTATCCACCCAAACATTCATGATCATCTTCTGTTCATCTGAAGTATCTTTCTTTTGATCCGCAATCCATTTCTTTAATTCCTTAATACCTTTATCATATTCTTTACTTGTACATGCTTCTAAGCGAATCAATTCATTCTTTAAATCCTTATCCTTTGATGCAGTTTCTATTGCCTTTTCCATTGCCTGTTCTGCATTTTTTTCATTAATAGTAACAATAACTTTTGTTACTTTTTTTGTTTTATTAGAAACTGTATACTTCACGTTTTTTTCCAACTTTACATTATCTAGTCCCTCAAATGCTGTTTTTCCATATCGAGAAATCAATTTGGATACTAATTTTGAAGATGTTGGTTTATCTAAATAATTTGCATACACTTTCTTTAATGAATTTATATAATCCTCTTCTTCTTTTTGTCCTTGTGCAAGTTCTGCTAATGGAGTATATATATATGCTGAACTAATCTGTGGAATTTGAACATAGGTATCTCCATAATTTTTCTTTCCGGTATTAATCATTACCTTTGTGCCAATAAAAGTTTCCTCTGCAAATTTTAATTCTGCCTCAACTTGCTCTGCATCATTTTTTAAGTCAACTGCCGTATTCGTATTTAATTCGATAGGAAATATTCCATTTAATCCTAACATACTTGTGTAACTATCGTCTACAGACAACTTGATATTTGCCGTACCATTTATTGGCTTCTTTGCTTGTTGCATTGCATAAGTAATTCTTTTTCCATAAGAATCGCCAATCTGTTCTGCTAAATTCTCTATATTGTTCGCTTCTGTCTTCAAATAGTATTGCTTTGGACTTAAAACAGACAGAAACAAACGGTTACGGACACTTGCATTTAAAGTCACAGTTGATACGCCTGCAACAATTACAACAAGAACTGCCACTGCAATCGCCGCAATTATTTTTCCATTTTTCTTAGGTTGCTTGCCATTTGGGGCATTTGTCTGGTTCATAAGTGGCGACACGCCATCGCCTGATTGGTTTTGAGCATTTTCCATCTGTGAAAGATTCTGCTCTTGCTTTTGCTCGTTCATTTTCTTTTCTCCTTTTTTGTTCTTACTATTTATTTCCATGATACCAAGTTCAAAAGTTCTAAGTTTATATGAACTAGCTTAAATATGGGTGAACAGAATTGTCCCCGTATAAAAATGAGACATAAGTATTATAGTTAGAAACCCTTTCCCCAGCATCATCTCCATATAATTAAGCTTACCATGAATAAAATAACATTGTCAATTATAATTATAGGATGGTTTGTGTCAAGTATTCATTGGCACTTTTTTCATTTTTCTTTATAACATCCGCTTCCCTCTTCATTTTTTGAATATGCAGTTGAATGGGCATCTTCCTT
>CADABQ010000027.1 GCA_902786205.1 uncultured Lachnospiraceae bacterium
TGTAGTCGGAAATTATTGGAAGCAAAATTAATGTGCAATCTTAATGCCAGTTAAGATTGCACGGAATATTGCGGAAGAACCTAAAAATTATACACTAACCTTCTTTTTCTATAAATCAATCTTTTTAGCAGCAAAGTAACATAACCATTATAAAAACAGTTACTATCCCCACACACTAGTGCGACCAGTAACTGTTTTGGGCAACACTTCGCATGAACAATAACGAAAAACATTTACTTTTCATAAAAAGGTCAGAATGATTTCTCCTCACAAGGGAATACTGTTTATATGATACGAAAATATTTGAAACGTTTTCTTTTATGCGGTTTTACAGGCTGGGGGTTAGAGTGTTTTTGGACTGGACTTGGCTCTATTTTATCTGGCACAGATCGAACACTTCCTTGTCATACCTCTGTCTGGATGTTTCCAATCTATGGTACTGCAATGTTTATCGTTCCAATCAGTAAACATTTAAAAGGAAAATCTATATTAATAAGAGGGGGGCTTTATACTATTTTAATTTTTCTTACGGAATTTATTACTGGCTCAATCCTATCTTTTTTTCATTTATGTCCATGGGATTACAGTCAGGCAAAATTCCAAATACATGGATTGATACGTCTGGATTATGCTCCCGCCTGGTTTACTACCGGATTATTTTTTGAAAAGCTATTAAACGAAAGTCACCGTTTGTCACTTTATAAAACTGTATACGATGTGAAAAAAAAATAACAAATCAATTTTGCATATCTTCCCTTTATATGCTATACTCAAATGGTTTGATAGACTGTTTAGAGGGTGTCACTTAAAAAATGCCAGATACACACCCTCAAAACAGTAACGAGTAACTTACAAATGCATACATTTCATGCCTAAATAACAGGTATATCTGTTTTTAAGGAGGTTTCTATGTTATCTACGCTTTTCCTTGATTTACATAATTTTCACGATAAACAACATTTTATATCTGTACTTTCACCAATTTTATCTACATACAATACACAGATACAAACAATAACACCAGACAAGTTCATCCGCAATAAAAACGAATGCTTACTCATTTGCGATATCCCCTCACATCTTAAAATTTACCAAAACAATGGTTTCTTTTGTATCGGTTATGCACCATCTCTGGATTTTCTCCCTGTTTCCTATTGTTTTCAAGATGTAACTAGTCTTACCTATAGCTATTTTACTACCATTTTATCCCGCTATAAAAAAGAACCTCTATCTATTTTAGATACTTCTCGTTTACATATACAGGAATTGAGTGAACAAAACCTTGCCGACTTATATAAAATATATCAGCAACCCGATATGTCTGATTTTATAACCGATGCAAAAGAAAATTATAACTCTTTTTATCAAAAAAAATGTGCGTATATAAAACAAATTTATCCATTTTATGATTACGGAATCTGGGGTATATTTTTAAAAGATTCTACTACTTTAATTGGTGAGTGTGGCATACAGTCCATAATGCTAGAGCAAAAGGAAGAAATTGAAATTGGTTATCTGCTTTCCAAAAATTATCAAAAGAAAGGCTATGGAACGGAAATGGTTACTGCGATTTTACAATATGCAAAAAAACAATTTTCATTTTCTCGTATCATCGCACGAATTGCACCAGAAAATAAAGCCTCTATTTCTTTAGCAACCAAATGCGGTATGACATACGAAAAAACAATATATGAACAACAAAATCCAAAAGAAATTTATGTTTTTCATAACCCATAAAACAACTTCTCCCAGAGTCAAGCGAGTATTCGTAATTTGCTCCGATGCTTGCTCATAACACGATTAGCTGCTATCGCAGCATATCAGAAGTGGCTTGTTTGATTGTGTTACATTTTCTTATAAAGCGAAAAATACCGCATAAGTAGACTAGGTAAGAAACTTAAGTCTACTTATGAGGTATCCTATTCATATCACTGTTCTGTATTTTTCAAATCATAACTTGCGTATTACTACAAAGGACACACAAACAGAGCATAATAAAGCAGACACATCAACATCAGCTTCCTAAATTTCTCAATCCTAACAATCCTAAAGGGCTTGCTATACTTTGCATGTCATAGAAGTTGGTTCATCTTGTGATCTGTGCAACGAATATTATTCAATGTTACTTCCCTTTGTATTTTTATTCTTTGTGCTCTTTTTCTGAGAATTATCTGTTGCTGCTGGTGTATTGTTATTATTATTCTTTTTCCCCTTTGGTGTTGCCGTAGCAGCATTATTGTCATTATCTCCTGTCAAATCATTAATGCCATCCTCAACATCATCCACAGCATCATTTACACCATCTTCTACATCATCGATCAAATTTCCATCGTTTCCATTATTTGTATTAGATTCTGTGTTATTTGAATTTGCATCATCTGTTACATTATTTGTGTCATTCCCGTTGGCATTGTCTGTTTCGTCTCCCGCTGTTGTAGAATTGTTGTTATTTTCATTTTCACCACAAGCAGTTACGCTCATACAAGTTAATGCTAATGCCATCATCAATACAATCCATTTTTTCTTCATAATAATCTCCTCCTAGAAAACATTATATATCTTGATAGCATTAGCATCTCCAGCTTTATGTGATTTTATGCAAATTTTATGACACCAGAGTCAAACTGTTCTCTGAACACTGTAGTATTTTTATTTTGTTAACAACATCATAATTTCATTGCTTCGTGCAACGAATTTTGTCATCTCTTCGGCAGGCAATGGACGTTGTGCCAACGCTGCCAAATCATATAATTGCTGACAGAATGTTGGAATATGTTCACTGTCTTTATTTTCAAAAATGTACTTCACTAAAGCATTATTGGCATTTAAAACTAAAGTTTCTCCTTGTCCGCCAAACATAGCAGGGTCCATACCCGCCATGCCATACTGTTTCATCATATCCTGCATTCTTCTACTTTCTTCTGATAAGGTAATCATTGAAGAAACATTTTCATTTTTTAACTTTGTAACCTGTACATGTAATTGTTCTTTTCCAAGTGCCTTTTTAAACACTTCCGTCAAAGTAGTTTCTTCTTCTTTTAATTCATCTTCCTTTACCTGATCCGTTAAATCCTCATTCAGTTCTGCATCTACACGTTGGAAACGCAATGTTTCATCCAACTGCTCTAAACGCGAAATGTATGGTTGATCAATACTATGTGTTAATATCAATGCGTCCTTTCCTTCTGACTTGAACATATTGATATATTGACTCTGCTGCTGTCTATCCGTAACATAATAAACCGTTGTCTTTTCTGGTTCCTTTTCTTTGGAAGCCTCTTCTGTTTTCTTCTCATCCACAACTTCAGCATCCACTGCATTTCCATTGTCATCCACAACTTCAGCGCTATTTTCTCCCTTTACAGCTTTCACATAATCCTGCAGTGTGATATATTTATCATCTAAGTTTTTAAAGATAATAGAATCCTTCATTTTTTCCTGGAATTTTGTGTCTTTTAAGCAACCATATTTAATAAATGGGCTAATGTCATCCCAATATTTTTCATAACTTTCACGGTCTACTTTAAACATTCCCGTCAATTTATCTGCCACTTTCTTTGTAATATACTCAGAAATTTTCTTAACAAATCCGTCATTTTGTAATGCACTACGAGAAACATTTAATGGTAAATCCGGACAGTCAATAACACCCTTCAATAATAACAAAAATTCTGGAATAACTTCTTTGATATTATCCGCAATAAATACCTGATTATTATATAATTTTATCGTTCCCTCTAAATTATCATATTCTGTATTTACTTTTGGGAAATATAAAATTCCTTTTAAATTAAATGGATAATCCATATTTAAATGGATCCAGAACAAAGGCTCTTTGTAGTCGTGGAATACATCACGGTAAAAATTCTTATACTCTTCTTCTGTACATTCATTTGGATGTTTTGTCCAAAGTGGTGTTGGATTGCTAATAGAAACCGGACGTTTATTAATCTTCGCCTTTTCTTTGGCAGGGGTAATTTCCACAACTTCTTTTTCCCCTTTTTCATTTTCACGTTCTTCTGTTTTTGCTTCCTCTGTAAAACGTTCAACTACCACATCATCTTCTTTGATATCTGATGCATCAATTGTTTCATATTCCTGCTCAGCACCAGCTTTTTCAAAAAAGATTTCTACTGGCATAAATGAACAATACTTATCCAATATTTCTTTTACACGGTATTCATTCGCAAACTCATAACTATCTTCATTTAAGTATAATGTAATCTCTGTACCCCAACTATCTTTCTTACCTTCATCCATGGTAAAGCTCATTCCGCCTTCTGATTCCCAAAATACAGGTTTTGCTCCATCTTTATAAGATAAAGTATCAATAGTTACCTTATCTGCAACCATGAACGCAGAATAGAATCCCAAACCAAAATGTCCAATGATTTGTTCCTCATTTGCCTTATCTTTATATTTATTAATAAAGTCTGTTGCACCGGAAAATGCAATCTGATTGATATATTCTTTTACTTCCTCTGCTGTCATACCAATACCAGTATCAATAAATGTCAATGTTTTTTTCTCTGGATCCGCAATGACTTTAATAGACTGCTTATAATCTTCTGGAATTTCAACCTCGCTGATCAAATCCAACTTCTTCAATTTTGTAATCGCATCGCAACCATTAGAAACCAACTCACGAATAAAAATATCATGGTCAGAATACAACCATTTTTTAATAATCGGAAAAATATTTTCTGAATCAATTGATAAATTACCTTGTTCTCTACTCATTATAAATCTCTCCTTTTACCTGTACTGTCTTTCTACTAGAACAAAGTGGACAAGTCCACCTCAACTTCCTAAATCCCACACTCATAAGGGACTTACATAACTTTAGCGCGGTTTCAAATCTGTCATCTTGATAGTATTTATCTTAATACCTGTTTTCATAAAAGTCAAGAAAAATATTAGCACTCATCTAATTTGAGTGCTAATATTTTATCATTCAAAGGCTGTGCTTATCTATCATCTATTCTTCTTCAAAAATAACAACTGTCCTAGGATTTACCATATACTGTAAAAAAAGTGTTTCCGTTTCCTTGCTATTTCCCTTTTTTCCTTTCTGCTGCTCATTTTTTTCAAAGTCCATATTCCATTTATAAGTATCAATAATAACTCTCCATTTTTTACCTTTTGGTAAAATTGGCAATTCAAACTGATGAGGCTCCCAATGCATATTAAATGCCATATAGAAACTCTTGTCCGACCGACGTATACTGATTGGTGCATATTTTCCACATAGCATAATTCCAATTACACGACTATAGTTTGATAAATCTGGATACCAGGGTTTTGTTCCATGAAAAGAAATATCTGGACTTCCACATGCAATGTAATCCATCCCACGTAATTCTTCTTTCGGTGAAAATACCGGATGGGTCTTTCGAAGTGCAATTATTTTTTTGCAAAACGCAAGAATTCTTTGATTCATAACCTGTTTATTCCAAGTCACCCATCCTATCTCATTGTCCTGACAATAGGCATTGTTATTTCCCTTTTGCGTATTTCCAAATTCATCTCCT
Organism: uncultured Lachnospiraceae bacterium; assembly: GCA_902786205.1. Lineage (GTDB taxonomy): Bacteria > Bacillota > Clostridia > Lachnospirales > Lachnospiraceae > CAG-411. The sequence continues at coordinate 5,532 of CADABQ010000027.1, forward strand.
GCCAGAAGCATAGGAACCCCTTGTGCTAAAAATAGAAACGAAAGTGCATTTTTTATCTGTCTTAATCTAAGCTGCGTAATTTGTTTTTTTCTGGTAGGTCCTTCCCAACCACAATTCCAACTATAATTATATTCCGTTCCATCTAATCCCTGCTCACCATTTGCTTCATTGTGTTTGATATCATACGATACCAAATCCATCAAGGTAAAACCATTCGTGTTTGTTATATAATTTACAACAGTTTGCTGATTTGGATTCCTCCGCATGCGGTTTACAAAACCATTTATTTGTCCTTCATCGCTTTTCAAAAACCTTCGACAGTCTACCATAAATCCATCATTATATTCTGCAAGCGTTTTTTCCTCTATCTTTTCATATTGTTGAAAAAATTCGCCCGTATTCCAATAAGTTGCCAGAAATTTCGTTCTCGAAAGAAATGGATCACTTGCCAATAATGTACCATTTGCCACTTCTGTATTTAATTTAAATCCATCCACAGCAAATACTCTTACCCAATAGCGTAAACAATCCAGTATCAGGGATTGGTTTGTTCCCGGTGAAAAAAACATTTCCATAAATACCGAAATTCCATTTTCATGCAATTTCTTTATCATCTGTTTCATCTCATTCACAGCTTGAAACGGATTGGACGCATAAGACGCTTTAGGTGCGAAATAATTTGATCTTTTGGTATAACCCCAAAAATTGACCTTCGGCCATTCCTGTTCCTCTTTTTGCTGCTTCGTAATTGGCTTTGTATAATCCAAAAAATTGGAACTATACTTTCCTAATTCTTCCTCATTCATTCGTTCATCAAACTCATAGCAAGGTAGCAATACGACTCCATTTATTCCTAACTGTTTCATATATGGAATCTTTTCTTCTATTCCCCGAAAGGTTCCTGGATGTTTCACTCTGGACGAGCTGTGCTTTGTAAATCCTCTTACATGTAACCGATATAATATTAATTCATGAAAAGGTGTATACAGCGGCTCACTGATCTGCCTTATATTTTCTGTAATAAGACAATGTACATCATCTTCTTCTCTTTCTTCCCCAAACTGCTCTCTTCCCGTCAACTGCACTGCATACGGATCCAACATATGTTTTCCATTTACTCGATAACAGTACTCTGTAATATCCGCTTGTACTGTAATCACAACAGATAAAATCCCCCCTACTGCATATTCCTTTCCAAGCACAATGCTAGAACTACAAGATTTAGCACCTGGATGAAATAATTCTAAACTAATTTCTTTTCCACGTTTCATGGCTACAGAAAACTGCCATTGGCCCTTTCCAATTCTATGAACCCCTAATGGCATACCATTCCCTCTTTTTACTATTACTTCTTTTTCTGACACCCTGTTTCCTCCTACGCTTTTCCTGCCTGGATTTGCTCTGCTAAATCATTTAAATATACCCATCGGTCCATTTTTTCATCCAATTGTTGTTGTAATTCTTCCTTTTCTTTTGTTAATTCCTGCAATTTCACGAAATCTTTTGCATTTGCCAGAATATCTTGTTCCGCCTGTTCTATCTTTTCTTCTAAGGATGCAATATCCTCATCAATGGTCTCAAATTCTTTTTGTTCTGCATACGTAAATTTTAATTTTTTTTCTCGATTTTTATACTCCTTTTTTGACTTTTTCTCAGACGTGGTTGTTATTGCATTTCCAGTTAAAGTTGCTTCCTTTTCTTTTGCTTTTATCCAATAATCAGTAAATCCACCCTCATATTGTCGAATCACACCCTTTCCTTCAAATGCAAAGATACGTCGCACTACACGGTCTAAGAAATAACGATCATGGGATACCGTAATAACAATTCCCGGAAATGTATCCAGATAATCCTCTAAAATACGAAGTGTCTGAATATCCAAATCATTTGTAGGCTCATCTAAGATAAGAACATTCGGAGCTTCCATCAGTATTTTTAATAAGTATAAGCGCCTTTTTTCGCCTCCAGACAATTTTTCTATCCGTGAGTATTGCATTGCGCCAGTAAATAAAAAGCGTTCTAACATCTGTGAAGCGCTTGCGCTTCCCTCCGATGTTTCAATATATTCTGCCACTTCTTTTATATAATCAATTACCTTTTGCTTTCCATCCATTTTTTCGCATTCTTGAGAAAAATATCCAATACGAACGGTTGGTCCGATTTCCACCTCTCCAGAATCTGCCTGTTCCAATCCCGTGATAATTTTTAGCAAAGTAGATTTTCCAGCACCATTTTCCCCAACAATTCCAATTCGATCTGTTTTCAAAAAAATATAAGAGAAATCTGAAATCAGCTTTTTATCATTATATGCCTTGCAAATATTCTTCAATTCGATTGTCTTTTTTCCAAGTCTGGATGCAAGTGCAGTAATTTCAACGTTTTTTGTCTCCTCAATCTTATCTCTGTCACGCAATTCTTCAAAACGCTGGATATGTGCCTTTTGTTTTGTAGATCTTGCTCTGGCACCACGCATGATCCAAGCCAAATCTTGACGATATAAGGCCTTCTTTTTGCGTTCTGTAGCTAGCTCCATCTCTTCACGTTCTAATTTTAACTCCAGAAATCCACTGTAATTTGTTTCATACATATAAAGATTTCCTTTATCGATCTCTACAATTTTATTGGTCACTTCATCTAAAAAGTAACGATCATGAGTAATCATAATAAAAGCACCATTAAATCGATTTAAATATTCTTCCAACCACTCTGCCATTGCATTATCCAAATGGTTTGTCGGCTCATCTAATATCAAAATATCTGCCGGAGTCAAAAGTGTACGTACCAATGCAGCTCTTTTTCTCTGTCCTCCGGAAAATTCAGATGGTTTTCTGTCCCAATCTACAATGCCAAGCTTCCCCAGCATTGCCTTTGCCTCTCCTTCGACGTTCCATCCGTCACCAGCATGTTCATGGCTTCGAATTACATTTTCTAAAAGTGTATATCTATCATCAAATTCTGGTGTCTGTGCTAAATATTCCAAACGAACATCGTTTCCCTTTACCACACGACCTTCATCCGGTTCTTCTTTGCCTGCTAATATTTTTAATAAAGTGGATTTTCCCGTCCCATTTACACCAATAACACCAATTTTATCATTTTTATTTACTCCCAGCGAAACCTGGTTCAGTACTACCTTATCTGTAAAATTCTTACTAATCTTTTCTGCTGTCAATAAATTCATATAAAACTCCTTTTTACCTGCTTCTCTCAAAACCAGGGCATAACTTGTTTTATTATACACCCAATCCCTCGTTTTCACAAGAAAGAAAAAATCTCTAAAACATTTTTCCTTTTAATTTTTCCCTTTCTTTTCCATTTTAAGTACTCTATTTCTGAATAATTTCCATACACTTTCTTTTCTTTTTTATCGTTCACCACATTTCCAATAGAAAACACTTGCAAAATATTAATTTTTGATTACAATTAAAATTGGTGTTTTTTATTTTAAGCGGTATAGTATGCTTTTCTATATCGACTTTAGTGAATGGAAAGTGAGGTTCCAATTTTTATGATACAAGCAAGTAATATAACTTTACGTCTTGGTAAAAAAGCATTATTTGAAGATGTAAATATCAAATTTACGGAAGGAAACTGTTATGGTCTTATTGGTGCCAATGGTGCCGGAAAATCAACTTTTTTAAAAATCTTAACCGGTGAGATTGAGCCATCTAAAGGTGAAGTAATCATAACTCCTGGGCAACGACTCTCCTTCTTAAAGCAGGATCATTTTAAATATGATGAATATAATGTATTAGATACCGTTATTATGGGAAATCAGCGATTATATGACATCATGAAACAAAAAGATGCCATTTATGCAAAGGAAGATTTCACAGAAGAAGATGGTATTCTTGCCAGCGAATTAGAAGGTGAATTTGCCACTTTAAATGGTTGGGAAGCAGAATCGGATGCTGCGACTTTATTAAATGGTCTTGGTATTGAAACTGAACTTCATTATACATTGATGAAAGATTTAAATGGTAGTCAAAAAGTCAAGGTTTTGTTAGCGCAAGCATTATTTGGTAATCCAGATATTCTTCTATTGGATGAGCCTACAAACCATTTAGACTTAGATGCGATTCGTTGGTTGGAGGATTTCCTGATCGATTTTGAAAATACAGTGATTGTAGTATCTCATGACCGTTATTTCTTAAATAAAGTTTGTACACATATTGCTGATATTGATTATGCTAAAATTCAACTATATGCTGGTAATTACGATTTCTGGTATGAATCAAGTCAGTTAATGATCAAACAAATGAAAGAAGCAAACAAAAAGAAAGAAGAAAAAATTAAGGAATTACAGGATTTTATTCAGCGATTTAGTGCAAACGCTTCAAAGTCAAAACAAGCAACTTCAAGAAAACGTGCACTTGAAAAGATTGAATTGGATGATATCAAACCATCCAGCCGTAAATATCCATATATTGATTTCCGCCCACAGCGTGAAATCGGAAATGAGGTACTTACTGTAGAACATCTTTCTAAAACAATTGATGGTGTAAAAGTTTTAGATGATATATCCTTTATTATTAATCGTGAAGACAAGGTAGCATTTGTAGGTGGCAATACATTGGCTACTACTACTCTCTTTAAAATCCTTGCAGGCGAATTGGAACCTGATGAAGGAAGTTATAAATGGGGTGTAACTACAAGTAATTCCTATTTTCCAAAGGATAATACAAAAGACTTTGCCGGTAATGAAGTTATCGTGGATTGGCTGATGCAATTCTCGCCTGAAAAAGATGTCACTTACGTTCGTGGCTTCCTTGGTAGAATGCTATTTTCTGGCGAAGACGGCGTAAAGAAAGTAAACGTTCTTTCCGGTGGTGAAAAAGTTCGTGTCATGCTTTCTAAGATGATGATCATGGGATCCAATGTTCTTATTATGGATGAACCTACAAACCATTTGGATATGGAGTCTATTACTGCTTTGAATAATGGACTGATTAAATTCCCTGGTGTTGTTTTGTTTACATCTCAAGATCATCAGTTTATCCAAACGATTGCAAACCGTATTATGGAAATTACACCAAATGGTTTAATTGATAAGATTACAACTTACGATGAATATTTGGATAGCGATGAATTAGCAAGAAAACGCCAAATTTTAAGTGTACAGGATGAAGAGGATGCTTAATCCAGCACCTACTTTATTACTGTTTATAAATGGTTATTTCTATAGAACCAATGCTTTTATTGTAGTATAGGATTACATGGTAGAATCGCAATCTGTGTAATCCACCTAAATATAAATAAGGGATTTGTCCAATTCCCACATACAGAGGAGATGATTTTTTGGACCCGAGTGATGTTCCACAACTAATAATTATACTATGTTTACTTTTAATGTCTGCTTTCTTTTCATCTGCAGAAACAGCCTTAACAACAGTAAATAAGCTGAAAATAAAATCGCTTGCAGACGAAAGAAATCGTAAAGCAGCAACGGTACAGAAGTTGATTGAAAACCCATCAAAATTACTTAGCGCAATTTTAATTGGAAACAATATTGTAAATTTAACGGCTTCTTCCCTTACAACTACATTGATGACCAGCATGTGTAAAAATGCTGGTTTTGAGGAACAAACAAGTCTAGTTATTGGTATTGGTACTGGTGTGCTTACTGTATTAATATTAATTTTTGGTGAAATCACACCAAAAACACTTGCCACCCGATATTCACTAGCAATATCCATGGCTTACGGAAGTATCATTTATTTTTTAACACATATACTGACGCCTGTTGTTTATATTGTAAACAAACTATCTCGTTGCTTTTTACTCCTTCTTCGCATTGATCCGGATGGTAAGACCGAATCTATGACAGAAAGCGAATTATTAACAATCGTAGATGCCAGCCATGAGGATGGCGTTATCGAAAGCGAAGAACGTAAAATGATTACCAACGTAGTAGACTTTGGTGATTCCGTAGCAAAAGATGTTATGATTCCTCGTATTGATATGAGTTTTGTAAAAGATGATGCTACTTATGATGAATTGGTTACTGCTTTTGATGAAGATAAATTTTCCAGACTTCCTGTTTATAGTGATACCAAGGATGATGTAGTTGGTATTGTTAATCTAAAAGATGTTTTCTTTTATCAGGGTGCAAAAGAAGATTTTCAAATCAAAAAAATTATGCGTAAACCATATTTCACTTATGAATTTAAAAAGACTTCCGAATTACTAATCGAAATGCGTAAAGAATCTATTGCACTCTCTATTGTACTAGATGAGTATGGTGCTACTGCCGGTTTGATTACTTTGGAAGATTTGTTAGAGGAAATCGTTGGTGAAATCCGTGATGAATACGATGAAAACGAAGAAGATATCATTCAAAAAATCAGTGATGTAGAATACATTGCCAGCGGAACAGCTAAATTAGACGAAATTAACGAAATTATAGGTCTTGATTTAGAATCCGATGATTATGATTCCATTGCTGGTCATATCATTAGTTTATTAGATCATCTTCCTAAAGAAGGTGAAACAGTAGTCGATCATTATGTAGAATACAAAGTAGTTTCCGTAGAAAAAAATAGAATTGAAAAGGTCCATATTCTGCTTCTTCCAGTTCCTGAAAATGAGGAAGATACTACAGAAGAAATGGAGTCTGCATAACAAAGAGACACCGTATTGTTACGGTGTCTCTTACTTTATAGATATCCCAATAAATCGTTCATAAAATCTTGTTCTAGACGAATTAATTTTTTGGTAAGATTTCTACTTTCTTTATCTGCTTCTTTATATTCATTTAAATATCTACTTAATGCCTTTATTCCCATATTACAGCCATCTACCATGATATCCGCTATTTTCTTTTCGTCATCATTTATCATCATTTTTATCTCGGTACTGATCCAGGAGAATGTCTTTGCCATAGGACTTGGATCTTTTTCTGTTTCTCCCGCTTTATCCAGTATTTTATGACATTCATCCCCAATCTGTATATGTTCTTTATTGCACTGTTCTATTATTTTTTTTAACTGGCTGTCTTTTACATATGCCTGTACTTGCTCCATGCTGTTTGTTGCCGATTTACAACCTGCATTACATTCTTTTAAAAGTTCCAATGTATCTTTTGACATTTTAAACCTCCTCTATTTACTTATCCGTCAGATGATACCTGCACTATTTATTATGGAACCCTTTTTTATTTTTATGCATATGGAACAAAGCAGACAAGTCTATAAAGCAAAAACAGTCGGGCTTAACACCCGACTGTGACTATACCATTATCATTTGTATAGAGCATCTGCAGCTTCTATCGCTACTATCTTTTAAGCATAACAACTAAAAGGTTAGATCATTTCTTCTTTTTATGAGCTTTGCTCCGTTTACGATAGTAGCAACTCCTGCGGCAATTCCAAACACAATAACTAAAATACCCATTACAATGTTTCCAACTCCAATGGACTTCATGGAACGATATACATTTTCTTCCATCTTACATTTCTCCTTTTTCTATGAAATAGTCCGATTTTTAATCCTATTCTTTTGCACCATACTGTTCATAATATGCATCAATTGCTTTCTTTATTTCATCTGTAATCACAATTTTTCCATTGCATGGTTTATTATATAATACTTCTACCACATCATCCATACTTACAATCGCATTGGCATCAAAACCATATTTTTCTTTGATCTCTTTTAATGCACTCTTTTCGCCTTTTCCTTTTTCCATACGGTTTAAAGATACCATAAGTCCTTTAATTGTAACATCTCCCTGCTCCATAATAATTGGGAATGTTTCTTCGATTGACTTACCAGAGGTAGTTACATCTTCAATAATTACGACTCTATCGCCATCCTTGATTGGGCTACCTAAAAGAATACCTGCATCTCCATGATCCTTAATTTCTTTTCTATTGGAACAATAACGAATCTCTTTTCCATACAAACGATGAAATGCCATTGTAGTTGCTACACTAAGTGGGATTCCCTTGTATGCTGGTCCAAACAATACATCAAAATCTGTTCCGTAATTGTCGTGAATAGCCTTCGCATAATATTCCCCAAGTTTCTCTAACTGTGCGCCTGTCACATATAAACCTGCATTCATAAAAAATGGAGACTTTCTTCCACTCTTCAACGTAAATTCGCCAAAACGTAACACATTACAATCCACCATAAATTCAATAAATTCTCTCTTATAACTTTCCATTTTTCTTATATCCTCCTGTTTTGAACTTTTAGAACAAAGTGAACAAGTCCATTCCCGCGAAGCGTTTTTGTCTATAAGCTACCTTTTCCTATAGAGTAAAAATGTGAGTTTAATGAAACATTTTCATTGGACCACAGTTTTTCAAAGCTTTTTCGCATAATGTTCTTTTTTAATTTTAGCATATATCCAATGGTTTTTCAATTAATAATAAAAGGATGCTGTGCAATCTTGCTACAACATCCTATTTCATTTCTTATTCGATTTACTCTTCGATTTCTCCTCGGTCTAAACGTGCAAAATAACTCTTTGTTTCTTTCACAATTACACCGCTAAGTGCCAAAATCGCTATCAAGTTCGGTAATGCCATCAACGCATTAAAAATATCTGCAATAGTCCATACGGCAGATACGGTCAAAAATGGTCCGATAAATACTGCAACGATATATAACCAACGATACGTCTTTAGTACAGATTGTTTTCCTGAAACCAGGTATTCTAAACATCTTTCGGAATAATAATCCCAACCAAGTATTGTTGTAAAAGCAAAGAATACAAGACATGCCATCAAAATAAAGCTACATACATTTTCACCAAAAGGAAGTCCTTTTTGAAATGCGTAGGTAGTTACGGCTACTCCTTCCAGTCCTTTTACCTGATATGCGCCCGTCAATACAATAGAAAGTCCCGTCATCGTACAAATAACAACCGTATCCACAAACGTACCTGTCATAGATACCAATCCCTGACGAACAGGTTCATTTGTCTGTGCGGCTGCGGCTGCAATCGGTGCACTACCCAGTCCTGCTTCATTGGAAAAAATACCTCTGGCAATACCTTTTTGTGCTGCAATCATAATAGCTCCTAACGCTCCTCCTGCGGCTGCACGCATTCCAAATGCACTTTCCACAATTGTAGCAACAGCCCCCGGAATCGCCTTTAGATTTAAAAGAATCACCAACACACAGAAAAATACATAAATACCTGCCATAAATGGCACTACAAACTGTGCTACTTTAGAAATTCGCTTTATTCCACCAATTAAAACTAATGTGACGCATAGTGTAACAAACACTGCAGCAATTACTACTGTCCAAGAATATTTGCGTCCAAAAATAGCAACAGTCCACTGATTATTAGCATCAAAAAAGTTATTTACAGCAGATGTAATTCCATTTACCTGTGTTATTGTACCAATACCAAGGAGTCCAACGCCTACTCCAAAAAATGCAAATATTTTGGCAAGCCATTTCCATTTTGTTCCCATTCCTTTTTCTATATAATAGAATGGTCCACCAAGAGCATGTCCCTCTTCATCTAACACACGATACTTAACAGCCAAAACCCCCTCTGCGTATTTTGTTGCCATTCCAAGCAAGGCAGCAATCCACATCCACAACAATGCTCCAGGTCCGCCTGCACCAATAGCAGTGGCAACACCTACAATATTTCCCGTTCCGATTGTAGCCGACAATGCTGTACATAAAGCAGCAAAAGAGGAAACTTCACCCTCTGCCTCCTCCTCATTTTTTACCATATATTTTAATGCCTTTGGTAGTCTTCTAATCTGCAATCCTCCCAAACGGATTGTCAAATAAATTCCCACTAACAAAATCATCGTAATCAATGGCACACCCCACACATAACCATCAATCTTCTCAACTAGTGCTGTAAATTGATCCATTGTTTCTATTCTCCTTCACTATTTATCCTATTCGTTTACTTCTATGTGTGAAATCACTACGTCTGTCTTTGGTTTTCCAGTATCCGTATCCGTCTCAACTTTGGCAATCGCATCCACAACGTCCATGCCCTCATATACTTGTCCAAACACAGTATATCCGCCTGTTAACCAAGGACAACCACCGTATTTTTCAAAAGCTTCTGCCTGCTTGATTGTTAAACTTCCCAATGTACTTGTATCTGCTTTTTCTGTTTGGGCAATAAAAAACTGGCTACCATTTGTATCCGGTCCTGCATTTGCCATACAAAGTGCACCTCGTATCGGTAATAAGTAATCTACCGTTTCATTCTCAAAAGGTGTTTTCCAAATACTTTCTCCTCCAGTACCATCTCCCTTGGGGTCCCCACCTTGTATCATAAATTGATTAATGATACGATGCATTGTTAATCCGTCATAATAGCCCTCTTTTGCATGGGTTGTAAAATTTTCCACTGCTTTCGGTGCTTCTTTGGGGAACATTTTTATTTTCACATCACCAAAGTTTTTAAAAGAGATTGTTACAATCGTATCTCCTTTCTTAGGCGCTGCTACCTGATATTCTGCAATATCTTTCGCCTGCTCTGGTGGGGTAGCTGTCACAGTATTTTTATTGGTTTTATCGCTGTTTTTCACATTCTTATTTGCAGTTCCACATCCCTGAATTGATAATAATGTACTTACCACCATGAGAACTGCTATTTTCTTCTTCCATTTGTCTTTCATAATTACCTGCCTTTCTCTCTTTTATTTATATCTATCAGGACTTCCAATCCCGGATACTTCTTCTCTTATCGATAGCATTCCGAACAGCTTCCATACGTTCATCTAATTTTGCGCTTTCATTTGAACAGGCAATCAACTCTTCATGCAGTTGCTGTGTGATAGCAGGATCCATTTCTTTTTTATAACTTAAACGATGATCCAGACTTGCCCAAAAATCCATTGCAATCGTCCTTAACTGAATCTCTACTTTCATCATACGTTTTTTGTTTTGTAGAAATACAGGAACCTGTACAATCAAATGTAAACTCCGATATCCATTGTCCTTCGGTGTTTTTATATAATCCTTTTTTTCTAATAATGTAATACCTTCCTGTTGCTGCAAACGTTCTGAAACAACATAGATATCTGATATAAAGGGACAAATAACTCTTATTCCGGCAATATCGTTTATTTCTCGTTCAATACTTTCCAAAGAGTACGTAAGACCTCTGCGCTCCAGTTTTTCAGCAATACTTTCCGGAGTCTTCAATCTGGTTTTAATAGTCTCTATTGGATTATAGTCCTCTAAATAGGAATACTGCTCATTTAACACTTTTAGCTTTGTCTCAATCTCCATAAGGGCGCAACGGTAATACGTCATAAATGTTGTAGATTGTTTAATTTTATTTTCCATTTTTCTTCGTTCTGCAACCTTAACCATATTACCATATCCTTTCTTTTATTCTCCCTATCGTACAAATATAGGCTATTTGTAATGAAAAAATAGTAACTGTTCAGCCAGGCCGAAATGTCACAAAAAATACACTAACGTTTATTTTATCATTTTTTCAATAAAAAAGCAAAACAAAAGGATTCAAAAAGCAATGCTACTTTTTGAATCCTCCACTTTGTATTTCATTTTCAGGCAAATTAAATGTAATCTCTATCCTTTGCAATTTCGCTATTTGCGCCCGATAATTTCTTTAAATATGCTGCTACCTTCTCTAAATCAGTTCCAACCTTATCCTGCCAATCATTGATATAAGAAATACTTTCCTGTAATCTTGTATCCACTTTTTGACCATCCAAAGCAAGAAGTACAATAATACCAGCTTCTGTCAAATGATTTACAATCGTAGAAATAGCATCACCATCTTCTGGAGCATATAAATAGGTATGTCTACCTTCTAAGCTTAATGCTTTCTCGATTTTCTCAACATATTCAAGTGTAACCGTATCATCTAACTGGAATTCAACCGTTAATGGAGTCTGTCCCTTTAATGCAGCACGAACCTGTTTGTTCACTTTACCTTCATTAAATCCAGCTTCTTCCGCATGAATTTCTGTTACTACACCACAAGCAGATGTCATGTTGCTGACACGGTCAATCAAAATCAATTCACCTAATGTTTTATGTTTGTCAAATTCATCCACAACAATTTTGTCGGCAAATGAGATTTTGCACAATGCAATTTCGTTTTTGTTCAAATGATCTGCTGGTTTTTCTTCACCAGAGTTTACATCAACAGAATGTAAAATTTCTGTTACTGCACCAGGAATTAACTTTGTTCCTAATTTTACAAAGAAGTTCTTTCCATTTTCTAATTCTGCATCATCCATCCATAATAATGTAGCAGTAACGGATGCTGCCACCTTAACATCAGAATTAACGGTCAATACACAACCTCTTGATACATCCACTTCTCTGTCAAGCTGAATAGTTACAGGCTGTCCCTTACCAGCTTCCTGTACTTCTTTATCTGTCACATGAATACTCTTTACATGTGCCTGTTCATTACTAGGCAAGGTAATGATCTCGTCACCCACATGAATATCACCAGCCTCAATCTGTCCCTGGAAACCTCTAAATTCATGATTTGGACGGCAAACTCTCTGTACAGGCATATAAAATCCCTGTTCTTTTGTCTCTTCTGAAATATCTACCTGCTCTAAAAATGGAAGCAATGCTTTTCCTGTATACCATGGTGTATTTTCTGATTTTTCTGTAACGTTATCGCCTTCTGTAGCAGAAACAGGAATAACCGTAACATTGGCAAGCTTCAATTCTTCTGTAAGTGCATTGATCTGTTCCATGATTTCATTGAAACGTTCCTCTTTGTATCCTACCAAATCCATCTTATTTACAGCAAATACAAAATAACGAATACCCATCAAAGCACAAATTCTTGCGTGACGCTTTGTTTGTACTAATACACCCTGTTTTGCATCAATCAAAATGATTGCTAAATCTGCGAAGGATGCACCTACTGCCATGTTTCTTGTATACTCTTCATGTCCCGGTGTATCTGCAACGATAAAACTTCTGTTGTCTGTTGTGAAATAACGATATGCTACGTCAATGGTGATTCCCTGCTCACGCTCTGCCATCAGACCATCCAACAATAAAGAATAATCGATTTCTCCACCACGACTTCCTACCTTGGAATCCAACTCCAAAGCCTTTTCCTGATCTGCATAAATTAATTTTGAATCGTATAAAATATGTCCAATCAATGTAGATTTTCCATCATCTACACTACCACATGTAATAAACTTTAGTAATCCTTTCATTAGAAATATCCCTCCATTTTTCTTCTTTCCATGCTGCCTGCTTCTTCATGGTCAATAACACGGGTTGTTCTTTCAGACGATACTGCACTAAGTGTTTCATCTATGATTTCATCCAATGTCTCTGCATCTGACTCAATTCCACCTGTAAGTGGATAGCATCCAAGTGTACGGAAACGAACTTTTTTCATTTCCACTTTCTCGCCTTCTCTTAGCTTCATACGATCATCGTCTACCATAATGATATTTCCATCACGATACACAACTGGTCTTTCTTTTGCAAAATATAATGGTACAATTTCAATGTTTTCTCTCTTAATGTACTGCCAAATATCCTTTTCTGTCCAGTTTGAAATTGGGAATACACGCATACTCTCGCCCTTGTGGATCTTTGTATTATAAAGCTTCCACATTTCTGGTCTCTGGTTCTTTGGATCCCATGCCTGTGCTTCATTACGGAAAGAGAAAATTCTTTCTTTTGCACGAGATTTTTCTTCATCACGTCTTGCTCCACCAAATGCGGCTGTAAACTGGTATTTATTTAATGCCTGCTTTAATGCCTGTGTTTTCATAATATCGGTATAAGCAGAACCATGGTCAAATGGATTGATACCATTCTTAACACCTTCCTGGTTTGTATATACAAGCATATCAATTCCAAGCTGCTTTGCCATCTTGTCACGGAACTGTATCATTTCTTTAAATTTCCATGTAGTATCTACATGTAAAAATGGAAATGGTGGCTTCTCCGGATAAAATGCCTTCATTGCTAAATGAAGTAATACGGAACTATCCTTTCCTATTGAATATAACATAACTGGTTTTTCACATTCTGCTGCTACTTCCCTAATAATATAAATTGCTTCTGCTTCTAACGCATCCAGATGAGATAAGTTGCTCATCACAATTCCTCCTTTACCTTTATCTTCTAATATTTATTTGCATCTTTTTTATTTACTTCTATGGTTTGAATTTCTCCGGCAGGATTTTCCACCTTCCAAATATTCCTATCACCTTTTTGTGTCACAGATAAGGTACTTCCTCTTCCTCCTATATCTGCACCAAGGAAAAATGCAATCGCATCTACCTTACATTCTTTTAGACAAGAAGTACATCCCCAGCAGTCCTTTTCATGTTTGATCCATGCTTTTCCCTGCTCATTTAATTTAATTAAATTACCGGGACATGCCTCGATACAACGTTTGCATCCCACACATTTATCTGGTCGAATCCGTATGCTCATAAGCCATTCCTCCTGTCACTAACTCCCTAAGGTAAATATTGATGTTACCATTTTCCATACGAGAATTTACATATTTTAACCATTCCTCACTCTGGTCTGGATAATCCATATTTTCTGCAAAACTATGCCATCTGGTTTCTTTTCTGGCAAGCAAGTGTGCAATGACTACCCGACAGACTACCAAACGTTCTCTAATTTCATAAATTCGTAACAGATCATCCATATCCTCTGCTGACAATTTCTTACAATCTTCCATCAAATTACAGATCTTTTCATCTGCCAGCTTTAAGCGACTTTCATTATACTGATAGTCAGTGGAAATTCCACCTGCATACTCATCCATGATTTTCTGCATACTTTCTTCCGCCTGTTCAATGGTAAGTAACGATTGTTTTTGTGATAAATAGGTCTCATATTCCTGCTGCTTTTCTTTTGCCTTCACAGCATCCTCTTCTGGAACTTCTTTATGTGTCTGCAAATAGCTCAAAATTGCCTCTGCTGCAATCTCTCCTTCTGCCAATGCACCTGTCACATATTTCTGTGGACATCCACCTGCCACATCTCCAGCAGCATAAAGGCCATGTACCGTTGTCTCTCTATTATTATCCACCCAATAACCACTGGCAGTATGTCCACCTACAATATAAGGTTCTGTTCCTTCTATTTCTACATTTTGCTGGGAAGGTCCCTGCCCTGCTTCCAGCCATTTCAAGGTCTGGCTAGGTGCCATATTTAAGTATGCCTTAAACAAATCCTTTTCCTGTTCGGAACTAATTCCTTTTGTACCAAGATAACATGGACCTCTGCCTTCTCTATTTTCTGTAACCGTTCCATATAATCTCTGTGAAGTTGTAAGTCCATACTTGGTCTCGTAAACTTCCCCTTTTGCATTTAACTGTTTTGCAGGCACTCCCTGTGCAATCGTACCTGTCGGAGCAATCGTATCTTTACAACGAAGTGCAATAAATCGCATCTCAAACGTTGTCATCTCTGCTCCTGCTAAAATTCCCATGGCATATCCTGCTCCTGTATTAAATGGCGGATACCACATCTTATGTCTGGAAAATCCAGGGTTATTTGGTCGATACAATCCAGCCGCTCCACCAGTGCTGCAAAGCACTGCTTTTGCATAGATTTCATAAAATACCTGCTCATTTACATCAAAACCATATGCACCTTTTATCTGATTTTTTTCTACAATATAATCCGTAATATTCACATGATTTAAAACAGTTACATTTTCCTGTTTCTTTACTGCATCTGCAAGAATTGGTTTAATGTTTTCACCGTTAATCTTTATATTTCGATTTCCTCGTGTCACATATTTGTTGTTTTCATCCTTTAAGATAACCAATCCCAATTTTTCCATATTCTCTGTTACTTCATTCAAACGTTCTGACATGGAAAGCAGTAAATCTTCTCTTACAATTCCAGCTCCGTCTTTTTTACAATAATCCACGTAATCCTGTGGAACACGTCCTTCTGTAATATAAGCATTGATGGCATTTACACCTGCTGCCAAACAACCACTTCTTTTAATATTCGCTTTTTCCGCAATGAGAACCTTTACGTCCTTTTCTTTTCCCAAGGTAATTGCTGCATAGCAACCTGCGGTTCCACCACCAATAATCAACACATCGGTATGTATTTTTTTTGTTTCCATATAGCACCTGCTTTCTTTGTAACTACATTTATATAATTACAGAATCTTCATGTAAGGATTGATTCTCCAATAAATGTACTCTCTTTCCTTCTGTGACTAACATACGATATACAAATACATCTACCTTTTCTCCGACAGTGACAGGCTGTAACTCTAAGGATCTTTTTGCTGAAAGCTTTTCTCCATTTACTGAAACCTGTACTTCTACGCTATCACCGCGAAATGACACTTCTGTGACAACACCCTCTGAGGCGGAACTTTTATATTTCTGTACTTCATTCTTTTTCGTAACATTTACAAATTCCGGTCTGACAATTGCCTCTGTATAATTATCAATCGCTTCAAAAGAATGAAAAGACTGATAATCTTTTAAGAAGGATGGCTGTCCAAAGAAGGATGCCACAAACGGAGTCTGTGGATCTTGATAAATCTCTAACGGTGTTCCCATTTGTTCGATACGTCCCTGATTAGTAATGATAATCTCATCTGCCACCTCAATGGCTTCATCCTGGTCATGGGTAACGAAAATACTTGTAATTCCAAGTTTTTCTATCATTTCTTTCAACCAGCTTCTAAGCTCCAATCTTACCTTTGCATCAATCGCAGCAAACGGTTCATCCAGCAATAATAAGTGTGGATTTGGTGCTAATGCTCTGGCAAAAGCTACTCTCTGTCGCTGTCCACCGGAAAGCTGACTTGGATAACGTTTTTCCAATCCTTCCAACCCTACTAATTTTAGCAACTCTCGTACACGTTCATCAATATATTTTTTCTTTTCTTTTTTTACTCGAAGTCCAAATGCCACATTTTCATAGATTGTCATGTGACGAAATAAGGCATAATTCTGAAACACAAATCCAATTCCACGCTGACTTGCCGGTATCTCATTTACTACCTGTCCATCTATAATAATTTCTCCAAAATCAGGTGTTTCCAATCCCGCAATCATTCGAAGTATTGTTGTCTTTCCACTTCCACTGGGACCTAACAAACCAATTAGCTTACCTTTTTCTACACCAAAATTGATAGACTTAGAAGCTTTGAAATCCCCGTAGGATTTGTTGATATCTTTTAATTCTACATACATAATTTTTTCTCCTTCCTACGATTCGTATTCCTTTTTTCCTCTGCTCTCTAACACACTTCGAACAACCAAAATAAAGATAGCTAGCACCACCAAAATGGAGGATACTGCAAATGCCGGAATATACTGAAATTCATTAAACAAAATTTCTATATGCAGTGGCAATGTATTGGTTCGTCCACGTAAATGTCCCGATAAAACGGATACCGCACCGAACTCACCCATGGCTCTTGCCGTACACAATACAATTCCGTAAAGCAATGCCCATTTTATATGAGGAAAAGTAATCCTGCGAAAAATTGTCCAACCATTTGCTCCCATCAAAGCGGCTGCCTCTTCCTCATCTTTTCCCTGTGCTTCCATAATCGGTATCAGTTCTCTGGAAATAAAAGGAAATGTTACAAAAATCGTAGCTAAAATAATACCAGGTACTGCAAATACCACTTTTATATGAATGGCTTTCAACCACTCATATAAAATACTTCTTCGTCCAAACAGCAGAATGAAAATCAAACCTGCAATAATTGGAGATACAGTTACAGGAACATCTATCAATGTAGTCAATATCTTTTTCCATTTAAAATCAAACTTCGTTACTGCAAAAGATGCAAATAATCCAAAAATAGTATTTAATATTACTGCACACAAGGTCGCTTCCAAGGTAAGAAGTAATGCCCGAATGGTATACTCATCTGCAACTGCTGACATATAAGCTGCAATACCACCTCGAAATGCCTGTACCAGAACAACAATCAATGGAAGCAGTAACATGATACCTAAAAATAAGATAGTGATGCCAATTAAAACCCATTTTGTAATTGCTGCATTTCGTTCTTCTTTTTTCATGCTAATTTCCTCCATTTAGTATCTTTGCATTTCTTGCCTGTACCATATTATTTATAAACAATACGACAAACGCAACTACCAGCATAACCAGTGAAATCGCAGTAGCACTTTCATAGTCAAACTCCTGTAGTTTTGACATAACTACCAAAGGAGCAATTTCTGTCTCATAAGGCTTATTTCCTGCAATAAACACAACGCTTCCGTACTCTCCCAAGCATCGTCCGAACGCCAGACCAAACCCCGTAAAGAGCGTTGGTAACACTTCTGGAAAGATTACTTTCCAAAAGATACGACTTCTTTTTGCACCAAGTACCCCTGCTGCCTCCTCATAGGATGGGTCCAGTTTTTCAAGAACCGGCTGTACGGCTCTTACTACAAAAGGTATTCCCACGAAAACCAAAGCCACAATAATACCTATTCTTGTATATGCAATATGTATTCCAAACCTTGCAAACAAGCTTCCAACCCAACCCTCATCTGCGGTCAGATAAGTAAGTGCCATACCTGCTACCGCAGTAGGAAGCGCAAATGGTAACTCAATCATACCATCTATAATCTTTTTTCCTGGAAATTCATATCTTACTAATACCCAGGCAATAATCATTCCCATAACTGCGTTGATCAAAGATGCAACAAATGCAGTCATCAAACTCACATAGAAGCTTGCCAGCACTCTTTTTCTCGTAATAATCTCAATAAACTCGCCAATGCTAAGTTTTGTCACATTCATAAGCAGACACGCTAATGGTATCAACACAATAAAACTTACCATCGTCAATGTCACACCAATGGATAATCCAAATCCCGGTATTACTCTTTTTTGCTTCAATGTGATTTCCTCCCTTTTATTTATTCGTATATCTGATCGAATATCGCTCCATCTGCAAAATGCTTTTTATAAACAGCATCCCATCCACCAAAATCATCAATGGTTTTTAATTGCATCGAAAGATCAAATACATCTTTATATTTTTCCAACACTTTTTCATTGCTTGGACGATAGTAATTTCTTGCTGCAATTTTCTGTGCATCTTCTGTATATAAATAATCTAAATAAGCGGTAGCAACTTCTCTTGTATCTCTATAGTCTACCACATCATCTACCACAGCTACAGAAGGCTGTGCCAACATACTAATGCTTGGTGAGATAATTTCATATTCATCTGGGAAATCTCGAATAGAAAGATACGCTTCGTTTTCCCATGCAATCAACACATCTCCCTGTTTATTTTCAATAAAAGAGGTTGTAGCTGCTCTCGCTCCCGAATCAAGCACTAAAACATTGGAATAAATCTTTTTCAAAAGTTCTTTTGCTTTTGTTTCATCTCCATACTTCTCCATAGCATACGCCCAGGCTGCCATGTAATTCCATCTGGCACCTCCGGAAGTCTTTGGGTTTGGTGTAATGACTCCTACCCCATCTTTTGCCAAATCATCCCAGTCCTTAATCTGCTTTGGATTTCCTTTTCGCACTACAAATACAATAGTAGAAGTATATGGTGCGCTATCCTTTTTAAACTGCTTTTTCCAATCTTTTCGAATAAGACCTTCTTTGGCAATTGCATCAATATCATACTCTAATGCCAAAGTTACTACATCCGCTTCCAGTCCATTTGACACCTCTAATGCCTGTTTTCCAGAACCTCCATGGGACTGAATCACTTCTACATTTTGCCCCGTCTGCTTTTTCCAATAGTCTGCAAACAGTTTATTGTATTCTTCATAAAATTCTCTTGTAGGGTCATAGGAAACATTCACAATACTAATGTTTTTATGTCTGGAACTAGCACCGCACGCCGTCAACATAACTGACAACAGCACTAACAAAAGTATTTGTATTCCTACTATTCGTTTTTTCATCCTGCTGGTCACATCCTTGTCTTTTAATCCTAATATATTTCTCCAAAACAACCATCGTTTCTCAAAATCATATTATTCATACTTAATTTATAGGAATTATATTATACCACTTTACTAGGAATGTCAAGGAAATTTTTTCAAAAAAGAAAAAAAATTATAACAGTTCCAGCCAAGTTCATTCATAGAGTGCTATAATACACAACTTGTTTAAAAATATTTTTCTGGCTGGACACTTTATGAACATTGGGACTAAACCGAAAAAAAGGGTTATACTACAGGAATACCTATAATATAACCCTTTTACTTATCTATCTACGATGCCAAGATCAAATACCTAACAGCATCCTTTTCAATCAAGCGGATATTCGCAATTTGCTCCGTTACTTAATCGTATTAGATAAATTCCTTTGCAATTTCTTTTACTTTTTCCGGATTCTTTTGATAGAATGTTTCATAATCTGTTCCAGCCTCTACAACAGTCTTTCCCAATTTCACAAAAAACTCTGGAATATCTTTTGTATACATCGCACCAATTTCTTCTCCCATTGTTTCCTGTCCCTGTAAATCACTACCATTTAGATACAAGGTAAATGCATCCTGTGGGCCGTCTGCCGATGGCTTCTTTCCCCCACGAAGCCCAATTAAAGCAGTCTGATGTGCTGCACAGGAAGATGGACATCCTGAAATATGAATTTCCGGCAATGCACCATCTGGAAAATCTTCTTTTCTTACGCGCTCTACACATTTCTGTAACATAATCTGTGACTTTCCAATTCCCACCTGGCAAACATCAGCTCCAATACATGCTGTGGAATGTTCAAAGGTATCTGTTGCGGAATCTTTTGTAATATCCAAAACCTTCTTTGCCTCTTCCATAGTCAGATTGATAATATAAATTCCTTCATCTGGAGATATTCTTACGCTAACTGCATCCATATCCTTGATGGTGTTATATAATTTTTGAAACAAAGAAACATCTGGTGTACCACCGATTGGGTAATAGGACACGGCATAAATCCCTTCCTGTTTTTGGGCGATTACTCTTTTATTTTCTGCTAAGAACGCTTCTTTTCCTTCTGTGCTTCCAGTCTTTGTAATTTCAATCGGCTGTACTTCTACATCTAAGGAAAGCTTTTCCAGATTTTCTGCAAGTTTCTCTGCAAATGCTTTCTGTAATCCTTCTACGCCCATGGTATCCTGCAAAAATCGAGTTCTGGATGCACCTCTTTGTTTATAATTTCCATGTTCCTTAAATACATCCACCATCGTCTGTAAACAATATAATACTTTCTTTGGTTCAATATCTTCTACAACCTTTACACCGAATTTAGGCTTAACTCCTAAGCCACCTGCACAGTATACCTCAAACATGCCATTCTTTTTTGCCACAAATCCTAAATCACGAAAAGTTGCATGTGTTTTATTTTGTACCCCGTTCGAAAAGGCAACTTTTAATTTTCTTGGCAGTTTTAATCCTTTCATTAGCCCAAGTGCATATTCTCCAGCCGCTTTTGCATAAGGCATAACATCAAAAGCTTCTCCCTGTTCCACACCAGATAATGGTGCACACATCGTATTTCTTGGAAAATCTCCACCGCCACCTCTTGTAATAATATCATGGTCAATGGCTTCCTCAATCAAAGAACAGACCGCTTCACAAGATAAATTATGTAATTGTACGGTCTGACAAGTGGTAAAATGTGCCTTGTCTATCTTATACTTCTCAATACTATCTGCAATAAATTTTAACTTATCTTTGTCTAAATCTCCTGCTGTCATACGCAAACGAAGCATACTTGCACTGGCTCCTCTTTGTGCATAACTACCGTAATAGCCTGAAAATCCTTTATACTCTGCAACTGGCACCTCACCCTTGTAAAACGCTTTTGTTTTTTCTTTAAATGCCTTTAGTTCTTCCCGATATTCTTCTCTTAATTCCTGTGTCATAACAAACTCCTTTCAATTTCTATTTTGTATAGATACCTGCAAGTTTTTCTTTCTAATCATTCACACAGATATCCATTTTATTTTCCTACGCTTTTACTAGAGTATAGCATATTCAAGCATAAAAAAACACCTTTTTATTGACTTTTTTCCGTTTTTCTTTCTATACTATAAATGCAAAGTATCGCTCCATCAAATGAACGATACGAAAAAAAATATGGTAAGGAGATTTTATATGGAATCAAAAAGTATGATACTTCTTTTTCAAATAGAACCAACGAAAGCAAGACAAATCCAACAACTTTGTACCGCTTTACACATCAAATGTAAAATGGTTGCACCACATGATTACGAACAATCACTTGGATACCTTGCAGATATATCTGGATTTAAAAAAGGAAAGGTCCTTCCTTTCGGAAATCCCTTTCCCTCTGAAATGCTTGTTTTTTCTGGCATTCCACAACCACTTTTCGATCAATTTTTAGAAAAATATAAACAAAGTCTTATAGCGCCAACACCATTAAAAGCCATTTTGACCATCCATAATATTTCTTGGACACCACGACAGTTATTCACAGAATTACAAAAGGAACATGCAAAATTCCATCCGTAAATCCGCTGGCTTTTTACTTTATAATAATCTTATCCATCAGACTAACACGGTTAAATGGCAACATAAAATAATATCCATCTGCAAATTCCGACAGTTTTTCTATAATTTCACTGGCAATCTGTGCCCCTACTACTTCTGCTTCTTCTTTGGTCATATCAGGCGTATAACGCTCAACAATTTCGTCCGGTACATTAATGCCGGACATTTCATTCTTTATAAAGTTCGCATTACGATAACTTACTAACGGCATAATACCACATAAAATTTTTGTATCCACCATAGATTTCAACATACGAATACGTTCAATATCCTCATCCGAATAAATCGGCTGGGTTAAGAAATAACTGCAACCCGCATCCACTTTTTGTTGCATCCGCTTTGCAACATTTTCTATCTTGCCTCTTCCATAATTTAATGCTCCACCATAATAAATCGGATCATCTGCAAAATGTTCTTCGTTCATTTCTTTTACAAAATTCATAAGTCGTATCGAATGATAATCAAATACGCCCGTTGTCACATTTCGATTGACACTCGGAACAGGATCCCCTGTTACAAGTAATAAGTTTCTTATTTTATTTACATACGCTCCCAAGATGCCAGAACG
Organism: uncultured Lachnospiraceae bacterium; assembly: GCA_902786205.1. Lineage (GTDB taxonomy): Bacteria > Bacillota > Clostridia > Lachnospirales > Lachnospiraceae > CAG-411. Next base: position 28,549 of record CADABQ010000027.1, read on the forward strand.
CATTGCAATCATATTTTTATCTCGACAGCAAAGGTGTGGCATTACAGGCAATTCCGTTTCCTGTGCCAACTTGATACTCATAAGAATAGAATCTACACGACTTCTTCCCATAGGCGAATCTGCAATAGTAATCATATCTACATTGCAATCTTTTAAATGCATCGCGCACTCCATAATTTTGTCGCAATTTGCATCATACGGAGGGTCTAACTCTACTGCAACTACCTTATTTCCTGAAGAAAATTTTTCGTAAAACTTATTTTTCTTTTTTGGTTTACGCACCACATCTTTTACTTCATCTGAATTAGAAGTTGTTTTCTTAATCACCGCAGGCGAAAAATCCATCTTTTTTTCCAAGGTAAAGAGATATTCTGGAGTAGTTCCGCAACAACCACCCAGAATTGCAACATTCATTTTTGCAATCTCCTGCATATTATCCGCAAAATAATTAGCATTGTCCATAAAAACCATACGATGTCGCAACTGTTCTGGATAACCTGCATTTGGCATAATCATAAAATATTTTTGTTCAAATAAATCCTGCAAATCCTGTGCCAACTGAAGCATATGTCCAGAACCAATACCACAGTTTAATCCGCACGCATCTACCTCATCCATAGAAATCAATTCTTCTAATAAACGTCTAGCAGATAATCCTGTTGCGGTATATCCATTCTTATTAACCGATAAACTAACAATAATAAAAACATCCTTATTTCTTTCACGAATATAGCGAACCAATGCTTCTACAAAGTAAAGACTGGAAAACGTTTCAAACAGAATTACCGGAAGTTCTGCCTCTAAATACAAATCAATGATTCGTTTGTATTCCACGAGCAATTGTTCTTCTGTTTTTTCTCCCACAACCTGTAATGGTCCGATATCTCCTGCTAAAAATACATCTTCTCGACCAGATTTTTTCTTTGCAGATTTTGCAATTGCAATCCCTGCATTAATACATGCCTGTACCTGTTTCCATACCGTTCCCATGCTCTGTTCATTTGCAGCAAAGGTATTTGTTATCAGCATGTTCACTCCAGCCTTTAAATAATTCAAATGAATATTTTCCACCGCTTTTGGATTTTCCAGATTTGCAAATTCTGAAACCTCTCCATTATGTAATGTGGCATAATACGTCCCCATGGCCCCATCTGCCAATATTTTATGTTGTTTCAAATATTCTCTAATATCCATATCTTCTCCTTTTGTATAAAACATTCTCAAACCATTTTACTTATCACTCTTCTTTTAGGATTTGCATCGTTTCTTTATCCATGCATCACCTAACGTGACATATAAGCTATGTAATCTGTTCTAGTATAATGGAATTTATTCTTTCTTGCAAGTAACAGGCTTTTTCCCCCTTCTTGATACAAGCAAGCCCCACCCACCGCTTATTGCTCTACGCAATAGAAGTAGGGGACTTTCTTAATCATATTAAACGATCAAATAGTAACTGTATTTCATCAAGAGCCTTCTGTACCGCAACCTTTAGCTTTCCTCTCTATATTCCTCAATCACACAGGTATGGTGCTTTTTATCCTTTCCTTCCGCATCATAATTGATACCAACCAAAAGTATCTTATCACTGTATCCGGATAACGCCCCCTGATATCTTTTCTCCTTAATCTGTCGAATTGCAGTATCTGCGGACTGATTATACTTTAAC
>CADABQ010000028.1 GCA_902786205.1 uncultured Lachnospiraceae bacterium
TGATGTCCCATGAAATTCTTTTGAATTTTCAAGGTTGTTTCACTGTTTAATTGTCAATGTCCTAATCGCTGCAAGCCTTATTCTGTAAGGCTTTGAGGTGTTTCTTATTTTCTGTCACCCCCCAAGCGACTTGTTTAGTATAGCACCCTGATTTTCAAAAGTCAACACTTTTTTTAATTTTTTTCAATTTTTTTCTTTTTTTGTGTTTTTCCTTGTATTTTTCCCTTTTCTTCCTATCTTTCTCCTGCATTTTTTTCTTGTTTTTTCACTACTACATGTTCTTTTAAATACTTGTACCATTTTTCATAATATACACCATACATATGACAACCATCCGCAGACAATCCTTCTTTTAAATATCCTTTTTCGTCTGTGAACAATGGATTTACATCTATATAAAATACCTGTTTCCCATCTGCTGCTTTTGCAAGTTCCACATTTTTATCGTTTATATTGATATTATTATATACACCGCTACTGTCGCTTCTTCCTTTTGAAAAATGCAACATTCCCATTAAATATATGACTGCATCCGGTTGTGTCTTTTTTATTTCTTCTATCAATGAATCCATACGTTTTCTGAAAATTGCCGCATTTCCATAACCTAAATCATTCATTCCCAGCATGATATATATTTTTCCATATTTTTTATTTTGTAATACCTGATTCAAATTTTCTGCACGATTTGTATTTTTACACAATATAGACTTACCTCGTACCCAGTCATATAACGCATAACCATCCTGGCAATAAAAATCAGCCGTATCTTTTAAGTCAAGATAATCATAAAAAGCAACCATTCTAGAATCACCAATGAACATAGCATCTTTAAAGTAAGATTTTCCAACTTTTTTACTATACTTGTATTCTGTCGTAAGCGGTGTTTTTCCTCGATCTGAATAATAAGGAGAGTTAATCTTTACAGGAGTATACTTATCAAACTTAGTAACTCCTATGTCTTCTTTCCTTTCTGTTTTCTTCTTTTCTTCTGTCTGTTTTCCATTTAGCTGCTCTGTCTTTGCTTCATCTATTTTCTCTGCTTCATCTTTCTTTTCCAAAGTGGTTGGTTCTGTTTGCTGATTTTCCTCCGCATTTCCACCCTTTCCCACTGGATTGCTTGTATTTTCTTCTGCAAATGCATCCTGCCATAAAGGTGAAGTAAGTTTCTTTTCTATATAAGCAAATGTCAGCCCATGTTCTCCTACAGTTTTTCCTAATGCAAATGCCCCTACTATTATTGTAACCATACATGCCCAAAATATGTCTGGTGCCTGTTTTCTCCATTTATTTTGTCTGCTATCTTTCATCATTTTTCTCTCCTCGTTCTTTCTATTATACTTTCTTCTTACACGTTCTAATCGATATTAGCTATTTTATTTATACTTTCTACTCTCCTACCAGACAATTTCTGTTTCATCACTGTATTTAGAACTGTAAATACAAAAACGGATTGCTTCCCGATTGCATCAATTGATATACGGAATAAAAGAAAATACAAAGAATAACCAACGTACTAATTGGTTTATTTTCTATTTTTTGAAAGCATTTTTGCGGCAATGGGGTTGAAAATAAAATACAAATCAACAACAAAATCCAATATTGTTTCAGATAAAATATAAATTTATCTGGTCCTAAATAGAGTGTAGCTCCTGCTTTTCCAAACATACAGCCTATATATTGAAGCAATGCTTGCAAATTAGTATTCGCAAAAAGCATCCATGATATTGGTAACAATACAATAACCCATATATGTCCTAACGGTTTGTATGTTTCAAAAAGTTTTCCAATTACTATTTTTTCCAATCCGATGCAAATTCCAAACAATAATCCCCACAAAACAAAATTCCAGCTTGCTCCATGCCAAATTCCAGTTAAACTCCACACAACAAATATATTGAATACGGTACGAAGCTTTCCCTTTCGATTTCCTCCCAATGGAATGTAAATATACTTTGTAAACCATTTTCCCAATGTGATATGCCATCTTCTCCAAAAGTCTGATATACTGGAGGCACAATACGGATGTCTAAAGTTTTCTGGAAAGTGAAATCCTAACATTTTTCCTATCCCAATTGCCATCAATGAGTATCCAGCAAAGTCAAAGTAAATTTGAAAAGAATATGCAATTGCACCTAACCAGGCAATTGGCGCCCAAATTCCTATCGTTCCTGCCATTTGAACAGAATTCCACAAAGTTTCTATCTTATTCGAGAGTAATACCTTCATCCCCAGTCCCATTACAAACATACGAAATCCCTGATTCATAGATGCCATAGATATATTTCTACACTTTAAATCCTGTCGCATATCTGGGTAAGAAAATATCGGTCCTGACAATATATGTGGAAACATTGTTATAAACGTAGCGTACTCCAAAAATGAAATTTTTTTCCCATTCTCGTCTTTATAACAATCAATCAATATGGATATATTTTGAAACGTATAAAAGCTGATTCCCAAAGGTAACGCTAATTGCAATACTGGCAAAAGATTATGATGCAACATAGTATTTATATTTGTCACTCCAAAATCCCAATACTTAAATACAAACAGCGTTGCTACATCAAACACAATTGTTACAATCAACGCTTTTTTCGATTTTTCCTTATGGACCAAAATCAATCCCAGATAGTTAAATACCAATGATATTATTAACAACCAGAGATATTTTGAATCATTCATCCAATAAAAAAGCAGGCTTCCTGATAAAATACACAGATTTCTATATTTTTTAGGACAAATAATATAAATCAGCAGAAAAATTGCTAAAAATCGAAAAATAAATATATTATCACTAAAACTCACAGTTTGTACCTTCTCTTTCTTTTTTCATTGAAAACTGCTACTGTCCACAAACCACACAGTTTCACAAAGTTTTTTTACAAAATGTATCTTTCCTATCGTAGAACAAGTTAGGAACTTCCACAGCCACTTCCTAAATTTTTCATTTCTGAAGAATTTGCTTTATCGGATACATTTTTCTAGACAAAAAATATCTGCCCCTGATTTCAAGAAGAAGAGGCAGACATTTTGTTGCTACAGTGCAAGGAACTAATACGCCCTTGCACTGTAACATCTTGCTTACTTTAATAATGGTTCGGTTACTGTTGATGGTATCTCAAATTCTACGCTTCCCATGTACATTGGTGCTACATCTCCCTGATTGAAACAAATTACCAAATTTCCCTTATTGTTTATATAGAAAGATGTTGTATCTTTAATGGTATCAAACTCCCACATTGCTGCTTCCGCATCGTCTAACCAGTACTGTACATTTTTATCTTCCTTCATCTGGGTCCGCATTTGCTCTTTGATGTTATCACTGATTACTTTTTTATAATCCGAATCTGTCTTAAATAAATCCTTTAACTGCAAACGTTCTCCTGTTTTTAGGTCAATTGTATAATAGTAGTCTGTTTCAGAACCACTTCCTGCTGCCTGATAACAAATTAACTTTAAAGTGAAATACTCCTCATTGGATGTTACCACTTCTGTTTTTATTGTCATAGACTGGTAACCCTTCTTCTCTTTCAATTCTTCCTTAAATTCTGCTACCCATTTTTTTGTAATTGCATCAATTTCTTCGTTAATTTTTTCTGAAGATTTGTCTAGTTTTTTGTTCTTGCCATCTGTTTTTATTTTTTCTGTCTCTACATCTGCATAATTGCGATCATCCTCATACGAATATTGTCGAAATGTCACCGTGTGTACAACATCTCCCACTATAGGGATTTGTTCCATCGCAAACGCCACACGCTGAGAAGTATTTGGCAAGATTACAAACGCTGCCATCGCGGCAGTTACAGCTCCCGCTGTATATTTTACAATATTTCTTCTCCTTTCTCTCCGTTTATCTTTCTTTGCCTGTTCTATTTTTTCTTTCATTGCTTCTACTTGTTCCTTGGGCATTTTTACCTTCATATATTCTTCCTTTATTTTTTTTATTTCTTCATTACCCATTTTGCTTCCTCCATTCTTTGTCATCTAAAAATTTTTTTACACTTCTTCCATTTGCACTCGTAGCTTTCTCAGTCCACGATATAATCTGCTTTTTATAGTGCTCAATTTTTCGTTTTGAATCTGTGCAATTTCTTCCAGTTTCATGTCTTCAAAATAGCGCAAACGAATTACTACCTGGTCAGCTAATTCTAATTGATCCATCGCCTCTTTCAAATCAAAATTTTCATATACATCCTGCTTTCCGGTCTCAGGCACTTCTTCCATTGATTCGAATTTTACTGCTTTGTATTGTTGCTTTATTTCGTTCAACATAATACGGTAAATCCATGTTGCTGCAAATTCGGGCTTTTTTAATTGACCACTATTTAAAATTGCTTTATAAGCTCCGTTTTGCACAATATCCGCTGCATCCTCCTCATTTTTTACATGGCTATATGCTAAACGGAAATATTTATTATAATTTTCCAGCAATATTTGTTCCACTATCTTTTCATTCTTTTTATTTTTGGACAACAAACCCAACTTTCTCACCTCGTTATACCATTTTTTCTTGCAAGATTAAAAGCCTTTCCGGTACCATCTTTGCTTTCATATTATTAGATACCCATGTGCCTTAAAAAGTTTCATCCATAAAAAATTTTTTTATTCTTTTTTTTGACATTTTTATTAATGAAAAAACAAAGCGTTTTAAATCCTTTATTCATAAAGATTTAAAACACTTTGTTCCTCAACTATTTTTATGCAGATGCCTTACTGCGATATCCGAAAAGTTATCTTTTTATACATTGAAAATACTTCCACCAATAAATTCTCTGGCAATCGAATTTTTAGGAATATCCTCTGTGCTAACTCCGATAAAATAATCCAAAAACTTCAACAGTCGCTTTGCTTCCGTATATTCTGGACAATCTTTTGGTATGCCAAATAAAATTGGTTCGGCATATTGTTTTAACACTGCCAGCTCATAAATCAATGCCGAATTAAACATTACGTCTGCCTCTTCCTGAAATGGGAAAATATATTGTTCTTCTCCCTTTCTTACAGATGGCCACATAGCAATGGTATCCTTCGCACTGGTTCCTCTTGTTCTTGCATCTCTGACCATTCTTCGAATCAAACGTCCATCTGTAGTCGGAATTCGATTATGCTCATCAATATTTAACTGTGTCAACGCACTAATATAGATTTTGAATTTATTTTCCTTAGGAAGGGAATAGGATAATTGGTCATTTAGTCCATGAATCCCCTCAATAACCAATACATCGTCCTTTCCTAACTGCTTATAATTTCCTTTGTATTCTCTTCGTCCTGTTTTAAAATTATAAGAAGGAAGTTCCACCCGTTTTCCCTTTAATAAATCAGTCATATTTTGATTGAACAACTCTACATCCAACGCTTCCAGGCATTCATAATTGTAATTTCCATCTTCATCTCTCGGTGTCTCCTGCCGATTTACAAAGTAATCATCTACTGGAATTGGGTGTGGCTTTAAACCATGCGCCCGAAGCTGTACAGATAACCGATGAGAAAATGTTGTTTTTCCAGAGGAGGATGGTCCTGCAATCATTACAATTTTTTTCTCTTTGTTTACCGCAATCTGTTGTGCAATTTCTCCCATCTTTTTTTCTTGTAATGCTTCCTGCACTAAGATAAGATTCTGGATGTCACCGCTGGCAATTACATCATTTAATGCTCCCACCGTATCTACTTCCATCATCTTTCCCCAGTCTTTTGATGCACGTAATGTCTGGAACAACTTTGGACGGTTTTCCCACTTAGAAACCTTGGTTGGCTCCATCCGTTCAGGAAGTTGTAAGATAAATCCTTCGTCACATAATTCCATAGAAAAATAAGATAACATTCCTGTACTTGGAGGCATATAACCATAAAAATAATCCCGAAATCCATCTAAATCATATATATTAGCTTTGGATACACGACGATATTCAAACAGCTTTTTCTTATCCATCATTCCATAGTATTCAAACATATTTTTTGCTTCTTCTGTATTGATGGAATATTTGCGAAATTTAATATCCTGTGCAATTATATTGCGCATTTCTAGTTCTATTTTTTTCAGCAACTCCTCTGTCAGTTGCACATCTCCTTCAATTTCACAGTATCTTCCATTTCCTACTGAAAATTGAACAGAAACCTTGTCAAGTTTTTCATATGGAAGCACGCTATACACCGCTTTAAGCATAACAAAGATTAATCCCCTACAATAGGTGCGATAGCCATCTGGATTATTTACCTGAATAAATTCTACATTTGCATCTTTTTCTACCTTTTCATTTAGCTCCTGTAGTCTGCCATCCACACTTGCCAATATAATATCACTTGCATATGCATCCTTAAAATCATTGCTAATTTCTAAATAAGTTGTTCCTTTTTTATATTCCTTTTTCTTCTGATCTACTGTAATACTTATTGTATCCCCCATACCTCTGCCTCACTTTCTTTTCTGCATTAGGACATTTACACTCTTACCCACCGTTTGACTATTTTTCATCTATACAAGAAATCATTTTTTTCTTATATTGTGAAAAATGGTGTGTTTTCCTGTGCTTGGAATATTTCTATCTCTGAACCATATATTTTCTGTAAATAATCAGAAACATAGGAAACCATGAAATGTTCTGTTCCAAAATGCCCCGCATCTATGATCTGCAATCCACAATCCAATGCATCAATTGCTGTATGATGGTCAATATCTCCACTAATTAATACCTGTGCCTGTTTTTGTAGTGCATACTTTACCATGCTTTTGCCTGCGCCTGTAGAAATGGCCACTCTTTTTACCTTTTTTTCCACATCACCAGTAACTCTTACCTCACCCAAATCAAAGGCTTCTTTTGTCTGTTCGGCAAGTTGCTTTACTGTTACTTCTTCCTGCAAAGTGCCTACTTTTCCAATTCCCATTGAGGTACCTTCTTTGTCAGATACCAATTCCAAAATATCTTCACTTATTAAGTGTATTTTTTCTGCTGCTACATCATTCATCACGCAAACATCACAATTTGTATGCATTGCATAATAGGAAATATCATGTTTAACCAAACGAAATATTCTTCTTCCAATGAGATCCTCATCTGTCACCCTTTTCATTGCTGAAAATATCATTGGATGATGCGTAATAATCATATCCACTTTTTTTGCAACCGCCTGCTCAATTACCGCATCTGTTGCATCTAATGCCACCATGATTTTTTTTACTTCCCGTTCCCTGCTTCCTACTAAAAGTCCTACATTGTCCCAACTTTCCGCATAAGCAACTGGTGCCAGTTGTTCCAACTTGTCAATTATTTGTGCTGCTTTCATAATATGTAAGCGCCTCCTTACAATATGCCATATCTTCTTCTAACTCTTTCTGTTTTTTTCGACCTTTTTCAGAAGGGGTCTGCTTTAATTTTTCTATGATAGTTTCTATTTGTCGTTTTTCTTTTTCTAAATAACTCTTTAATACAGGATGCCTGTTCACCAACAAATATTCTCCATATAAATTATATATTTCTTTTTTTTGTAAAAGCGGCTCTGTTCTTCTTCTCGCTTTTAACATGACATAAAATTTGCCATCTTCTATCAGCATATCTTCCTGTATGATCTGAAATCCTAACTGCTCTACAAATACTCTGGTGTCCCTTACCTCCGACTGTGGCTGCAACACCAATTCGTCGACCTGCTCAATCACATTCTTTTTCCCAAGCAGTATTTTCTGCATCAAAGGGCCTCCCATGCCGGCAATCAGCACGGTATCCACTTCTCCAGGATTTAATGCCTTTAACCCATCCGAAAGTCTTGTCTCTATTTGTTCTTTATATCCATATTTTTCAATGTTTGCTGCTGCCCGCTCCAAAGGACCTTTATTAATATCCATCGCAATGACCCTATTCGCAATTTGATGCTCCATCATATAGATGGATATATACGCATGGTCACATCCTACATCTGCAACACGCTTTCCTTTCGTAACCAACTCTACAACTGCCTGTAATCTCTTTGAAAGTTGAATATTTTTCTCCATTTTATTATCCTAGCTCTCCAAATAATCTTTTAGTTTTCTACTTCTACTCGGATGTCTTAATTTTCGCAACGCTTTTGCCTCAATCTGACGGATTCGTTCTCTTGTAACGTCAAATTCTTTTCCTACTTCTTCCAAAGTACGTGCTTTTCCGTCGTCCATTCCAAATCGTAAACGAAGCACACGCTGTTCTCTCTCTGTCAGTGAACTCATCACTTCTGTCAATTGTTCCCGAAGTAACGTTGCTGCTGCTGCATCCATAGGCACTGGCATATGGTCATCCTGAATGAAATCTCCTAAATGACTGTCATCCTCTTCTCCTATTGGCGTTTCCAAAGAAACTGGTTCCTGGGATATTTTCTGTATTTCACGAACACGAGCTACTGGAAGCTTCAATTCTTCTGCTAACTCCTCTACGGTCGGTTCTCGTCCTAAATCCTGTACAAGCTGACGCTGTGTACGCAATAAACGATTGATGGTTTCAACCATATGCACTGGAATACGAATGGTTCTTGCCTGATCTGCAATTGCCCTTGTGATTGCCTGTCTGATCCACCAAGTAGCATAGGTACTGAACTTATACCCTTTTGTATAATCAAATTTTTCTACTGCTTTAATTAATCCAAGGTTACCTTCCTGAATCAAATCCAAGAATTGCATACCTCGTCCTACATAACGTTTTGCAATACTAACTACAAGACGAAGGTTTGCCTCTGAAAGCTGTTTTTTTGCCTCCTCGTCTCCATCCGCGATTCGTTTCGCTAGCTCTACTTCTTCATCTGATGTTAAAAGTGGTACTTTACCAATTTCCTTTAAATACATACGGACAGGATCATCCACACCTACTGAATCAGGAACAGATAAGTCAATATTTTCAATATCTTCTACTTCCTCTTCCTCATCTAAATCAGCATCATCTGGCTCAAGCAAAATATCATCTGCTTCTTTTTCTTCTTTTATACGCAATATATCAATGCCCTGTTTTTCCAGAAAATCATATATTTTTTCCAACTTGCTGACATCTAAATCCATGTCCTTAAAATGTTCTACGATTTCCTGACTTTCTAAAACATTTTTTTTCTTCTTTGCGCATACAAGCAGTTCTTTTAGTTTTTCTTGAAATTTTGTCGCATCTTTCATGGTATGTCACGTCCTTTCCCTCACTTTGGTGTCTTTCCCATTATTTATTATCATGTACTATCTACAAAGAAATATGCAATTTTTGTAATTCCGCCTGTTCTTTAATGATGTTTTGTAATTCACCGATATCCGTTGCGTGGCTTTTTCTGTATTCCAGACTGTGGGATTTTATTCGCAGGACCGTTTCATTTAACGCCCTCTCTTTTTCCTGTTTCGTTAATTCCTCACTTAAATCCCGATTAAACATGGATGCCACTTCGCTTTGTTCTTCCTTACTTTCAAACTGATTGATAATCTTAGCCGGATTTATCTCCTGTTTTTCCCTAAATTGTTGAAACAAAGCCTGTGCCACTATATGATATGGTTCTTCTTTAAAATCCTCTTCTGTAAGAAATGCACTAATCTTTTGAAACAATCCCTCTTCTTCAATCATCCATGTCAATAAAATCTTCTGTGCCTTTCGCAAACCATCTTCTTTCTTTTGATTACGTTGCTCCTGTTGCATTCGTCTTTCCATGTTAGGTGTGACAACCATCTGTGCACCATAATGATTTACCAACTTTTCCAAATCTGCATATGCTATATGATACATTCTTGCAATGGCCTCAATATAATTATCACGCTCTAACTTTTCTGTAAATTGTAGTAATTTTTTTGCTATTTCATTATAAAACTTTGTTTTTTGTTCCGGATCACTCAGATCAAACCCGCGCTCTAATACTTTTATTTCAAAATAAAAGCTGTTCATGGCCTCATCCAAACGTTGTTGAAATGCCTCTTTTCCTTGTGCTTTTATAAATTCATCCGGATCTTTGTATGGTTTTAGACTGACAACTTTTGCAGGTAATCCTACTTCTTTTAAAATTGGTATTGCTCGCAATGCTGCTTTTATTCCAGCTTCATCACTATCATATAAAAGAAGCACCTGATCTGCAAATCGCTTTAATAAATTTGCCTGCAACCCGGTAAATGCCGTTCCCAAAGATGCCACAGCGTTGGAAAATCCCGCCTGATGCATGGCAATCACATCCATATATCCTTCACACAATATCATCGCACGACTACGTGACTGCCTTGCCAAATGTAATCCATATAAGTTACGGCTTTTGTCAAACGCCCTGGTTTCCGGTGAATTTAAATATTTTGGCTTTCCATCCCCCATTACTCTTCCACCAAAACCAATTACTTTACTATTCATATCCATGATAGGAAACATAACACGATTCCAAAATTTGTCATTTACACCTCTTTTTTCATCTATGGTAAAAAGCCCTGTCTCTTTTAAAAGGTTATCTCCAAAACCTTTTTTCTTCATATATTGATATAAATCATCACTATATTTACTAGAAAATCCAAGTCCAAATTTTAAAATGGTTTCCTCCGATAATTCTCTATCTTTCAAATATGCAAGCGCCTTTTCTCCTTGCTTTGTATGAAGTTGGTATACATAATATTTTGCAGCTTCCTTATTTACTTCTAAAATACGATTTCGGATATCAGCCTGTCTCTTCGCTTCTGGTGTCATCTCTACCTTTGGTAATTGCACACCACTTCGTTCAGCCAAATATTGTACCGCTTCCACAAAAGAATAATTTTCATATTCCATCACAAAAGTAAATACATTGCCACCAACTCCACAGCCAAAACAATGATACATTTGTTTCATGCCACTAACAGAAAAGGATGGAGATTTTTCACTATGAAATGGACATAACCCCATATAATTGCTACCGGTTTTCTTTAATTTTACATAAGAAGAAATAACATCTACAATGTCATTTCGCTGTCTTACTTCTTCGATTATTTCTTCCGGGTAAAACATATTATCTTCCTTTCTATCTTCCTTGCCTTTTGAAAAGTCACCGATTATATTTGCACATTTATTATTTATATCGGAACTTTTCATAAAATATTTTACTCAATCTCTATTATAACGAAAAAACGCCGCTTTTGCGACGTTTTTTCTGAATTATTTTATTTTATCGTAACTTTTTTCTTTATTACTTTTTTCTGTCCATCACTTGTTTGAACTTGAATGGAAACAATACATTGTCCCTTCTTCTTTCCTTTTATAACACCGGAAGAAGATACGGTTGCAACGTTCTTATTTGATATACTATAAGTTATTTTCACACCTACCTGGGCAGATTGTAACTTCTTCATATTATCCTCATCAAACGCTTTTACCTTTTGCATAGAAACGCTTGGCACTACAATAGAAATATTTGCTTTCTTTCCAACCTTTATCGTACTGTTTACAGATACTTTTACCTGTTGTGGTAATGTAGTAACTACTGCATCTGATGGCTTATTCTTCAATAATACATAATCACCACCCTGTGCAACATATAAAGTCACATAGCCGTCTTTTGTAACTTTTACACTACTATTTGCAAGCTGCTGTAATTTTGTTCCAGACACTCGATATACATAAACATTATTTCCGTATGCTATGTTGCTTTGTGTACTTAAGTCTACTTTTATCTTAGCATTTACCTGCAATGTTCCAGTATGTGCAAGAGAAAGCAACGCTCCATCAGCATTTTTCTTATCCTTTTTCAGAATTGCCTTTACCTGTGCATTTTCAGATGCATTGCTAACAGTTGCTTGCAAATCAATATCTTTCAGATTTGCTGCATTCACTGCTTGTAAATCTTTTGCAAAGAAGGTCCATGTAATATTGTTATTTCCTGTTTTTTCATTCTTACCATTTACAACTAATGTTGTTCCATTTTTTCTTGCCTGCATAAGATTTGCAATCATAACTTTGTCTGTTGCTTTACTATTTTCTGCAAATAATATAGCAGTTCCACCATCACTATTGGCTGGTATTGTTATTTCCACTTTTCCTTGTTTATTTACCGTATATTGCTTTCCAGAATATGCATCTGTAATAACTTTTCCTGCAAAATCTTTTACTATCAATGTCACATTTTTACTAGTATTTGCAATATTTAATGCAACTACAGCATTTTCGCCCTTATAAGAGCGCTCAAAAGCAATATATTTTTCTTTATCACTTCCTGCTACATAAGTTCGATTTCCCTTTGCAAACAGCTTACTATAATCATTTCTAATCTTCAATAATGTTTGGTAATGTGTAAGCATGGATTTTTCGGATGTATTCAAATTATCAAATTTCATATCATAACGATTTGTCTGATATGGATAATTGTTTTCTCCTGTCAATCCAATTTCCTCACCATAATAAATAACTGGCTGTCCTTTTGCAGTAATACTTAAAGAAGCTGCAACTTTTGAAAGTGAATCTGCCTTCTCAGACGCATCTTTTTCTTTTGCGTATTTCTTTTCTAATTTTGTTTTGAAACCTTCCTCATCATGAGAATTTAAAAAGCTACCAAATGTTCCTACATTATCCATAGCGCTATTTCTTGTTTCAAATTGTGCTTCCATAGATTCTAAATTTCCATCTACAAACTTTTCAGCCATATCATTAAAACTAAAATCTAATAAAGAATCCATTTTTCCATCATGCAACATGCCGAAATCATCGGATGGTGAAGCTCCATAATATTCTCCTATCATTTTGAATTTTGAAGAATACTCTGTCATGGCATTTTTAAATGCTGTCCATGTAGTCTGATCAACATGTTTTACCGTATCAACACGGAAATAATCAATCGTATTTCCCTTACTGGTCATACCTATTTCAGATACCCATGCTATCTGCCATGAAATCAATTTATTACGAACGTCTTCTCGTTCTGTTGCGAAATCAGGAAGTCCATCCTGTTCCCCTAAAATATCATTTCCATCAATATTTTTATCACGATACATTCCTGCAAATTGACTCAACTCTTTTGTACCATAACCAGAATGATTTAATACAACATCAACCATGATACGAATTCCTCTTGCATGTGCCTCATCAATTAATGTATGGAATTCATCCACTGTTCCTAAATGTTTATTCAATTTTTCAAAATTGCTTGCCCAGTATCCATGATATCCATAAGATGGTACTTCTTTTCCATCCGCAGACGCTTTCTGTGGCTCTAATACATTTTCTACTACTGGAGTAATCCAAATCGTATTAATACCAAGATTTTTCAAGTAATCCAGTTTTGAAGTTACACCCGCAAAATCTCCACCATGATAGCTACTGGTTCCCTTTAGATCATAATCTCCTACACCATATGCATCATTATTTGCCTTGTTTCCATCACAGAAACGGTCTGTAACCATAAAGTAAACAACAGATTCATCCCAGTCAAAGTCCTTATCATCCGTCTTAATTCTTTGTTTCACTGTAATATTTACAGAACCCTTATGTGTTTTTCCATACTGGTCTTTTATATAAACCGGAATGGTCTTCTTTCCTACAGGCACACTATCCTTAACACCTACAGATAACGTCATAAGTGTAGAATCAATTGCCGTTTTTGCATTTCCACCTAATGCAGTAAGATCTGCATAAGCTTCCTCAACCTTTACTTCAGGGTTATCTAAAGATACACCGATTAAAGTATTTTCTTCACAGGAAATGCTGCTATTTGTGCATGTAACTGCTACCTTTGTAGTTAAATCTTTATATTCCAAAATAGACTTTGTTCCTGCTGCATTTTTCTTACTATTGAATGCATCTAATACATTAATTGCTGCACCACTGGCTGGAGTTACATTATAAGAATACTCATAGGTACCGTTGATTGCATTCTTCAACGTATATTCATATCTTTCATTTTCCTTATTGTATGTCATATCAAAAGTTTTTCCTGCAACTTCCAGTTTTACAGATTTTAATGTATCTAATGTATCTGCTAAATACAAATCATCATCTCTATAATAGAATTTGATTTGCTTATTATCTGGATCTAATTCATATCCCTTATTGTATGGAACGTATTTTGCTTCTAAAGATCCCTGTTTTAATTTTACCTTGATGACTTTTTGATCAAGTGGAGTCTTTATGGAACGATCTCCTTCCATATCTTTTTCAATGCCTGTCCAATTGGCATCCGTTGGAGTTCCACTTCGTAACAAATATCCCACATTTGTTGTATGCTCATCAATCGTAATCGTTGTTTGATACTTTCCATTTACTTCTGTAAATAAATTGGAAACTTCATTATAAGCAGCTGTTGCATTCCATGTATAGAAATTCCATCCCTTATAATCTTTTTCTGGTCTGTCATATTCTACAACAATATAACGTTTTACACCTGTGTCAAACTCATCTGCATATTCTGAAAATGCTTTGCTTCCCTCTTGTAAGATCCAAAATTCTCCGCTTTCTTTGCCTTCCGGTAATGTAATTGCTCTTGTATCTTCCTGATAAGTCCATCCGCCTTTGGAACGTACAATTACATTGATTGCGTTTGTTGGGAAAGAATAAGTTGCAGTTGCCCATGTTCTTCCCTTGGAATCCTTATAGTTATCTTTATTAAATGCATATCCTGTATTATATGCCTTGCCTGACTGTTCCCAGATCCACATATCGCGGTCTGCATAGGTAGAATTATCTTGTGCATAATAATGAATTGTGTAGGTATACATCTTTCCTACCACTTCAACAGAACAGGTAGAAGATACTTTTCCATCTGTAAGAATTAATTGAACGGTATCTTCTTTATAATCTTCTGTAACCGAGAGAACCCCATCTTTTAAGGATACTCCTTCTTGTGTTTCATCTTTCAATTTATAAGTTACTTCTGTTTTTTCTGCCTTTTTCACATTGGCCGTATACTTTAAAACTTCTTTTGGTAATGTTACGCTTTTTCCTTTTTCAACCTGTAATGCAGTTTCAGGTGCAAACCCCGGAACGACAAAAGCACTATTTCCATCGCTTGCCCCACTCATTTTAGCGAGTGGATCTGCCATCCAGTTTGAACCATTCTGTACAAATTTGTATTGATATAACCCTGGAGTTAAATTCTTTATTTCTACAGACCAAATACCCTTTCCATCCTTATCCATAGTCATTTTATCTACATCTTTTGTCCAACTGTTAAATTCTCCCGCTACACTCATGGTGCCAGATGTAAATTCCTTATTATAATACATGAATTTAACGGTTGAGCCATTCTCCATAACAACAGGACTATCTACTGTCAACGCAATTTCATCCACGTTAGATTCCTTAAAGGTATTTTCCGTGTAGTTGCAAACATCTTCTACTACTACATCATCTTTTACTAATACATAACTATAGGTATCTTCTTTGTCGTAGAATTTAGCAGAGTACATACCGCCACCGCTAAAATCCGAATCTTCTTTCATATCCACGACTGTATATCCATATTCTTTTGCCGTTGTCTTTGTAACCTTATCTCCTGGTTTCAATACTTCTTTATTGGATGAAGATGTAGATTTGTAATAAACCTGTGCACCTTTTCCATCATATGGGTAATAAATTGTTACCAATCCAATACTACTAATAACCGGATTGCGAACAAAAGCACCTGTTCCAGAATATAATGTAGTGGAATTTGGATCACCTAACTCTTTTCCCAATTCGCCTTTCTCTGTCATTTCATAAAAGTTGTAACGATACAAGCCCGGTGCCTTAATGGCTGCCGATGTTGCAACATATAAATAACTTCCATCTTTTAATTTTTCTACCGGCTCCGCTTTAATAACACTCTTTTTCTTTGTTGTTTTTACATTTCCACGAACTCCAATCGATGCGCCCGTAGTATTTGAAACATACTGAAATGTAACGGTTCCATCTGCATTGTAAATCGGACTTTTCACATCAGAATTTTCTGAAGCTTCTGTTTTTACAGTAAGTTTGTGTGTTGTATCTGCAGGGTCCATTGTAATGGTAACATTACTCTTACTCTTTACAGTAAGTTCGTAATTTCCACCAGAGCCTTCACCGCCCCATGCTTTATTCCATGCAAAGTTTTCTGGGTCTTGTAATACTTTAAACGCATAATCTCCAGCCGGAACATCCTTTAAAACGATACTATAGGTACCATCCTCATTTTTTGTAAGTGGATACGTTGTATCTGTTGCACTCCATTTTGCATTTGCAATATTACCTACTAAATAAAAAACGTCTTTCGTTTTTACATTCAATTCTGCTTCTTTTGCATCTTTATTTTTTACTGGATTTTCTGTATACCACTTACCATCCATATAGTATAAGTCTCCCTGATATTTTTTCATACCAGGTAAATATACACTACCATTTGTGTTTTGTTTTCCTGTTTCATCTAAGAACTGGAAACCTTCTACACTACCTTGCAGATTAAGTCCATACCAATCTTCTCCCTCAGTTTCTGTTTCTGATTCCAAAGGATAACGTTTCACATTCCAATCCGCAAAATCTTCCTCTTTTGTGGAAACAGTTGCTGTTCCTGGTTGCCAATACTGCATATACACTTTACCTGCATATGCCTTATCTTTGTCATAGAAATGAATATTAACATTCATTCCTTCTGCTGCCTTGATAATCTGACCATTTGGCAACAGTGTAATAACCATTGCAATTAGCAAAATTGCACTGATTATTGATTTCAATTTTTTACTTACCTTCATTGCCTTCTCCTTTCCTTTTAAAGCGCGACGAAAATTTTTTCACACTGCTTTTATTATAACATTATCCACAATAAAAGAAAAATCAAATTTCGATTACTTTTTTTGTTTATTTTATACAAGAAAAAAAACGGTTTGACGTAAAATCGTCAAACCGTGAACTGTGCTATTCCAGATTACTACTTTCTATTCTCTTGTTCTATCTTTTCTTTCTCTCGTTGTCGTTTTGAAAAAATACAACCGCAATAATCCTGTCGGTATAACGCATATTCCTTGGATAATTGTATGGATTGCTTATATCCTTCTTTCTTTTTAAAATCGGAATATAAATACGAAACTTCCCATTCCCTGCTAAGTTTCTCTCCTATTTCATTCAATTTTTGTGCATTCTTCAAAGGACTAATGGAAAGCGTAGTGGTAAAATAATCAAAATTTTGTTCTTTTGCTATCCTCGCTGCTTCTTTTAATCGTAATTCATAACAGTGGAAGCAACGCTCCCCACCTTCTGGCAAATTTTCATACCCTCTGGTAATTTCAAAAAAACGCTCCGGTTCATATGTGCCTTCCTGAAACTGCACCGGGTATTTCGAGGGATACATTGCAATAAAACGCTTCTGTTCCTCTACTCTTTTCTGATACTCTTCTTTATCTGTAATATTCGGATTATAATAAAATATAGTGATATGAAAATAATCCGATAAATAAGCAATACAATAACTGCTGCATGGTGCGCAACAACTATGTAACAACAGTGTAGGAACTTTCTCCTCTTTTTGATTTTGTAAAATAATTTTTTCTAATTCTTTTTGATAATTTTTTTTATTCATTCAATCAATCCCTGTCCCAAATGTCATCTTCTTGTTCCGTTCTTTCTTCCTCATATGTATCCTCGTAATAATACATCTGCCGTTTTTTCAAATGATGGTTTCGAAGCACTAATACCAAAATCACACCAGCCATGAGCAATACAACCCAACATAATATACCGTTCACTTCTACATCCTGTTTTTCCGTTGCTGTCTCCTCTTCTGTTGCTCTATAACGTTGCAATGTTTTATCTATACGATCTAATTTGTAAAATTGTGCTTCCTGTTCTCCAACCTTTCCATAAACTAATACTGGTTCTAGTTTTTGCCCATTTTCTTTTACATAAACCGTCAACTTTGTACCATTTATTATTTCAGAACTTTCTTTATATCCTGTAGGTATAACAGAAGAAGATGGTACAGACATAATCTCAAGATCTATTGCAGTTTTTAAGTGTTGTACTTCTCCATCCTGATACAGTACTAATTTATCCTCTGCATTTTCATTTTCTGTAACATTAGTATCCGGTTGATCTGTAGATGTTACATCTTCTGTTTGTTCTGCCGATTTCTTTATCACAATCGTATATGTTTTGCTATTTCCGTTTTTAGAAGAGACAAGTATCGTAGCAATATTTTCCCCCTCTTTTAAATTATCATTTCCAACAATTTCTACAATATCTGTCTTTCTTCTTGTTTTCGTATCAAAAAAGACCATATCCGTTTGTGCTGAAACGTCTAATGTATAATTTGTTATATTGGCCTGAAAATCAGGAAGTAATTTTCCCTCGTTTACTTTTAACGAAACAAGACCAACATTAGAACTTACTGTTTTCTTTTTTTTCTCAGAAACATGTATTTGCAGCGAGTTTTTTGAAACTGACATTTGTTCTTTTGTCGTCGAAGCATACATGTACACATCATCACTAATATATACTTGCGTATCTCCCTGTTGCAGTGCTTTAAAAGTAACATGGTATTCTCGTATCTGTTTGTTTCCTTTTTTCATGTCACTGATTTGTATCAAACCATCACTACCACTTACGTGTTTTCCTGTATCCACCAATTCCAACATTGATGTATCATATGCAATATACGTCTGAAAACCTCCCACACCTGCGGAGGATTGTGCTGTGATTGTTACAACAAAACTTTCTCCTTCTTCAATATCATCACTTGCTACAGAAAAAGCAACCGATGCGCTGGCTGCATAGATTGCTTCCCCATGTAGAAATGAGAACAACAAAACCAGAGAACTTAATATAATTCCTAGTCTATATCTCATATCCTTTTCCTCTATATTTTCACGAATTATTGAATATATTGTGCCATTACATATCCACTTAACATTACATTTTCATATTGAAATACAACATAATACCAGTTTACTTGATCATTTGTTAAGCTTCCAAATATATAAACCTGTGTACCTTTTTTTAATTGTATCGTCTTTCCGTTTATTTGTGTACGTTCCTGATCCATTCCGGGTAATTGACGCACATTTAATAACTCTGCTGTAACCTTTCCAGCCTTTATTGTTACGGCTCCGGAAGTTGAAACATCTGGTGTAGAAACAACACCACTGATTGGTTTTGTACTTGGTGCAACACTAGGTGTAGCAGATGGCTTAGGCGATGGTGTCGCTACAACTTTTTTTTCAGCCTTAAAAGAAACTTGATTTGCCAATACATATCCACTTAACGTATCTTCTTTATAAGTAAATGATACCTTAAACCATTTCTTTCCATTGGCATTTGCTTCTTTTTTTACTGTTACATTTTTTCCATCTGCTATTTTTATTTTTGTTTTATTATACATCAGATAGTCATCACTAACTCCCGGTGTATTTCGAACATTTACTTTTGTTCTAGAATTGATGGTTCCCTTTACTGGATTCGCAAAAGTCAAGGCAACGTAATCACTATGTACATATCCCTGCAAATTTTCTTTTTCGTATTTGAACGTAACATAGTACCAAACGACACCCTTTACAAGTTTCTGCTTTGTAATAGTTATTTTCTTATTTTTCTTGATTGTTACATTCTCACCTTTATAAGTAAGCTGTTCCGCTGTAATACTTGCCTTTGTACGTACACGTAAAGAAGCTGCAGTAACTTTTGCGCTTATTTCCAAGCCATTCACTGTCTTTGTATTTGATGCTGCTTCTACTACATTTTTTTGGTTTCCGTTCTTTTCTGAAACAATGCAAGTAATTGTACATACTACCAAAAGCAGCATTGCTATTGCCTTTTTCCCCTGTTTATACATCCTTCTCAGTCCTTTCTTTCTTCCAAAATACTTTTTATTTCGGTTCTACAATTTTTCCTGCCACAGCACAAGTTGCAGCTGTTTTTGGAGATGCGAGATAAATTCCAACTTTAGAAGTTCCCATTCTTCCCAAAAAGTTTCTATTATTCGTTGCCACAACGGTTTCACCATCGGTCAAAATACCGCCAGTTCTTCCGCAGCAAAGTCCACAACTTGGATGTGTGATAATCGCTCCCGCCTTGGCTAAAATTGCCATGGTGCCATTTTCCATTGCCTGCTTATAGATTTTTCGACTGGCTGGTGTCACGATTAGTTTTACAAATGGTGCCACTTTCTTGTCTTTTAAGACTTCGGCTGCTGCCATCAAATCTTCCAAACGGCCATTTGTACAAGAACCGATAAATACCTGGTCAATTTCTTTTCCTACAAGCTGGGATACTGGTTTCACATTATCCACGTTGGATGGACATGCCATAACCGGAACAAAATCCTTTGCATCGTAAACAATTTCTCTGCAATATACTGCATCACTGTCACCGATTAAATCTTTTTCCTTATCCGTAAGTTCCATCTCACAATATTCTGCTGTTTTTTCATCCGGGGTAAATAATGCACACTTTGCACCCGCTTCAATTGCCATATTTGACATAGACATACGGGAAGCAACAGACATATTTTCTACCGTATCACCTGCAAATTCTAATGCTTTGTATGTTGCACCATCTGCACCTAAATCTCCAATCAATTTCAATATGATGTCCTTTGCCATAACATTTTCTGGTAATGTTCCATTGATTGTCACTTTAATAGTTTCCGGTACACGTACCCACATAGTTCCTGTTCCCAGAATACTTGCCATCTCGGTGTAACCAATACCAGAAGAAAAGGCACCCACGCATCCATATGTAGTTGTATGACTGTCTGTACCAAATACAATATTTCCAGGCTTAACATATCCTGCTTCTGTCATAAGCTGATGACAAATACCATCAGAACGATGAATATTCTTCATGCCATATTTTTTTACAAATTCATTTCCTACACGAAAATGTCTCGTATCGTCTACCTGACTGGCTGGTACTAAATGATCATAAATCAATACTACCTTGTCTGGGTCCCATAGTTTCTTAAATCCCATCTCCTCAAATTTAGATGCTACAAATGGAATGAAAATATCATGTATCATAACACGATCTACATTTACAGTAACAATCTCTCCGGGTTTTACTTCTTTACCTACATTATTACGAATAATTTTTTCAATAATTGTTGCTCCCATAGTAACCTCCTAAT
Source organism: uncultured Lachnospiraceae bacterium (assembly GCA_902786205.1). GTDB lineage: Bacteria > Bacillota > Clostridia > Lachnospirales > Lachnospiraceae > CAG-411. The sequence continues at coordinate 20,989 of CADABQ010000028.1, forward strand.
CCAAACCGTTTAATTTACGCATTGCCTTTACAAGACCGCCTGCATTAATAATATCCATTAGGTTGTCAGGAAGGGAAGCAATCGGAAAATTCTGTCCCTTATATTCAATACTTTCATTGAGTGTTACGGTCACTTCGTCGCCTTCTTTTACCACATCTCTTAATTGCTCATTTTCAATCAAAAGCAATCCATTGTTAATCGAATTGCGGAAGAAAATTCTCGCAAAAGACTTGGCAATGACACATTTGATTCCCAACGCTTTAATAATCTCTGGTGCCTGCTCACGAGAAGAACCACATCCAAAGTTCTTTCCTGCTACAATAATGTCTCCTTCTTTGATCTGACCTGCCAATTCAGGACGCAATGGTGAAAATGCGTATGGCGCCATATCATTTACAGTTTCTAATGCCAGATACTCTGTTGGAATAATGATATCTGTATCAATATCATCCCCAAGTACCCAAATTTTTCCACTAAATTTATCCATGGTTTTACCTCTTTCTCACGTTATGTTTATGATTTACAAAAGAATATTACTTCGTCTGTTTCTTTTCTATCAAACCATATCTGCAGTTGCAATCTCACCTTTAATTGCTGAAGCTGTAACCGTTGCTGCACTTGCTAAGTACACAAAGGAATCTTTATGTCCCGCACGTCCCTTAAAGTTTCTGGTACCTGTACTGATCAGCACTTCATTTTCGCCTATGACACCCTGACAGCTTCCCCAGCAAACACTACAGTTTGGATTCATAACAATTGCACCTGCATCCATAAAGATCTTTAACAATCCCTCTTCCAATGCCTGTTCATATACAGCGGCACTGGCAGGAACTACCAAGAAACGTACCAATGGATGCACTTTTTTATCTTTAAGGATTTCAGCTCCCACTCTTAAATCCTCAATACGACCATTGTTGCAAGAACCTAAAAATGCTTCATCAATATGTGTTCCTACACACTCTTTTGCATCAACCACGCTATCTACAAAATGAGGCTTAGCAACGATTGGCTTAATCTTTGACAAGTCAATGTCATACACTTTCGCAAATTTTGCATCCGCATCACTTGTAAACTCATGTTTTGGCTTTCTTCCATGTTCTTTTAAGTACGCACGGGTTATATCATCCACTTCCATCAATGCCGTCTTTGCACCTGCTTCTACACACAGATTACAAATGGCAATACGCGCACTCATATCTAATGTCTTTAATCCTTCTCCGCCAAATTCCATTGCCATATAATTTGCACCATTGGCACCAATCTGTCCAATAATCGTAAGGATTAAATCTCTGGCATATACGCCCTCTGGCAATTTTCCTGTTAAATTAAAGCGTAATGTTTCCGGAACTAATAACCATGACTTTCCAGTTACCATGGCATATAAATAGTCCGTACATCCAACACCTGTACCAAAGGCACCTACTGCACCATATGCACAAGTATGGCTGTCTGCACCAAAAATCAATTCTCCAGAGGTTACATGGTTTTCCATCATTACCTGATGACAGACACCTGCACCCTCATAAAATGTAATTCCATGCTCTTTTGCAAAATCACGCATCTTTTTATGCGATGCAGCTGTCTTTACACTATCACAAGGAACATTGTGGTCTACAATCCAAACAAGCTTATTCACGTCTGCAATACGTGGATGCTTTAATTTATAATACATATCAATGGTAAGATGCGTTGTTCCATCATTACTCATCAGACGGTCTAATTCTACCGTATGAATATCTCCCGGCTTTACTTCTTCCACACCAGCCGCTGCTGCAATGATCTTTTCTGCTATTGTCATTCCCATCTTTTAATCCTCCTTATTTAATGATGCAATCAGACCACCCTGGTCCAAAATTCCCTGCATATATTCTGGAAGCTTTGTACATTCGTATTCTTTGCCATTTACACGTACAACACCTTCCTGCATAGATAATTCCATCTCATCTCCAGGGTTTACATTTTCATGTAAATCTTTGCATACAATAACCGGCAATCCAATATTAATTGCATTTCTATAGAAAATTCTAGCAAAAGACTTTGCAATCACAGCTTTTACACCTAATGCTTTTAGTACACTTGGAGCCTGCTCTCTGGAAGAACCGCATCCAAAGTTTTCAGATGCTACAACATAATCTCCCGGCTTTACTTTGCTTGCAAATTCTGGGTCTAATGACTCAAATGTATATGCCTTCATCTCATCAATTGTAGAAAACAAAAGATACTGCGATGCGATAATCTGATCCGTATCCACATCCTGCTGGAACTTAAAAACCTTACCCATTTCTCTTCCTCCAAACTAATTCATAAATCTTTATCTACAAAACTCAACATTTATTTTACCATACTTAAAGACTGCTTTTCAATAGGCAAAGAAAGCAGAAAGAGACTACTGCATCCCCCTCTGCTTTCCTTTATTTACACAAGTAATCATTCAAGATTTCTACCTATGCCTCATCAATTGCTTTACCAATATCATTTCTCATATATTTATTTTCAAAAGAAATCCACTCAGTTGCCTTATAAGCATTTGCTCTGGCTTCTTTGAGGTTTGCACCCTTTGCTGTTACACCAAGTACACGTCCTCCATTTGTAACAATTCCTTCTGCTGTTCTTTTTGTTCCAGCATGGAATACATAGTATCCTTCTTTATCCTTAAAGGTATCTAAACCAGAAATAAGTTTTCCTTTTTCATATTTTTCAGGATATCCGTCGGATGCAAGTACCACGCAAACTGCCGCATTATCTTCAAACTGTAAATCAATCTGATCTAATTTTCCATCAATACAAGCTTCCATTACTTCAATAATATCATTCTTCATACGAGGAAGTACCACCTGTGCTTCTGGATCACCAAAACGGGCATTGTATTCTAATACTTTTGGTCCCTTTTCTGTAAGCATCAAACCAAAGAACATAATACCTGTAAAGTCTCTTCCTTCTGCCTTCATAGCATCCATCGATGCCTGATAAATATATTTATGGCAGAATGCATCCACTTCATCTGTATAGAACGGACTTGGTGAGAAAGTTCCCATACCACCTGTATTTAATCCCTTGTCGCCATCTTTGGCTCTCTTATGATCCTGTGCGCTTGTCATTGGAGCAATGTGTGTACCATCACAATAGCAAAGTACAGATACTTCTCTACCTGTCATAAATTCCTCAATTACAATCTTATCTCCCGCAGAACCAAACTGCTTATCCAGCATCAATGTCTTAACGCCTTCTTTTGCTTCTTCTTTTGTATTGCAGATCAATACACCCTTTCCTAAAGCAAGACCATCTGCCTTTAACACGATTGGATATTCACTTGTTTCCAAATATGCAAGTGCATCTTCGGATGAAGTAAATGTCTCATATGCAGCAGTTGGGATGTTGTATTTCTTCATCAAATCTTTTGAAAATGCCTTAGAACCTTCCAGAATAGCAGCATTCTTTCTAGGTCCAAATACACGAAGACCTCTCTCTTCGAATACATCTACCACGCCCGCTACCAATGGATCATCCATACCAATAATAGTAAGGTCAATTGCCTTTTCCTGGGCGAAATCAGCCAATTTCTCAAGTTCCATTGCGCCAATATCTACACATTCTGCTAATTCTGCGATACCAGCATTTCCAGGTGCACAATAAATCTTGTCTACCTTACTGCTCTTTGCCACGCTCGCTGCAATCGCATGTTCTCTTCCGCCGCTTCCTACGATTAAAACTTTCATCTTTTTTCTCCTTTTCTACTTTCTATGTACTAAATTATCTATAACCTCGATTTTTTCATTTGCAATTAAGTTGATGGCTTCTGGTAAAATATTCCATTCTGCTTCTTCCATCACACGCTTTTGCAAAATTTCCGGAGTATCTCCCTCTTGCACATACACTGCCTTCTGCAAGATAATCGGTCCGGTATCTGTACCATCATCTACAAAATGTACCGTAGCTCCTGTGACTTTCACACCTCTTGCTAACACTGCCTCATGCACATGCAATCCATAAAATCCGTCTCCACAAAAAGATGGAATCAAGGATGGATGGATATTGATAATACGGTTTTTAAATGCAGCTACTACATTTTTCGGAATAATCACTAAATATCCAGCAAGAACAACTAAATCAATATCATGCTGTTGCAATGCTTCTAACAATGCTTGGTTAAATGCTTCTCTGCTATCATAACTTTTTGGAGAAATGCACTCTCCTTTGATGCCATGTTTTTTGGCACGCTCCAACGCATATGCATCCTGCTTGTTACTGATTACCACTTCTATCTTCGCATTTTGAATGGCTCCATCTTCTATTTTGTCAATAATGGCCTGTAAATTTGTTCCACCACCGGAAACTAATACCGCTACCTTTAACATAAAGACCTCCTGTTCTCTTAGCAGAAGAAGGTGTCACAAAACCATCTCTTCTCATTTGATTGTTTTACGACACCCTCTCTATCTATCTCTATAAAGTACCTTCTGTACTTCTTTTTATACTAATGTAACACCCTTATCGCCAGCTTTGATTTCTCCGACTACATAGCCAGTCTCTCCAGCGGCCTTGATCAATGTCAATGTCTTATCTACATCGGCAGGATCTACTGCGATCATCATACCAATACCCATGTTATATGTATTGTACATCATCTCTTCTTCGATATTTCCATCTTTTTGTAACATACCAAAGATTGGAGGAATATCATAACTTCCCTTATTTACTACAGCGTGCATACCTTCTGGTAACATTCTTGGAATATTTTCATAGAAACCACCACCTGTAATATGGCTACAAGCCTTAACAGTTACGCCGCCTGCTTTAATTTCTTTTAATGCCTTTACATAAATCTTTGTTGGTGTAAGTAATGCTTCTCCAAGTGTTCCACCTAATGATTCGAATGGTAAATTCAAATACTGTGACTTAATAGTAAACACCTTACGAACCAAAGAATATCCATTACTATGGATACCAGAAGAGGCAATACCGATCAATACGTCTCCTTCTTTTACATCCTTACCTGTAATCAAATCTTTCTGATCAACAACACCTACAGCGAAACCTGCCAAATCATATTCATCAATCGGATAGAAACCTGGCATCTCTGCAGTCTCTCCACCAATCAGAGCTGCTCCAGATTGGATACAACCTTCTGCAACACCACTTACAATAGTAGCAATCTTTTCTGGTTCATTCTTTCCACATGCAATGTAGTCCAAGAAAAATAATGGCTCTCCACCTGCACATGCAATATCATTTACACACATAGCAACACAGTCAATACCAATGGTATCATGTTTGTCCATCTCGAATGCAATTTTAAGCTTTGTACCAACACCATCTGTTCCTGACACTAAAGTAGGATGTTCCATATTTTTAAATGCATCCATAGAAAATGCACCGGAAAATCCTCCAAGATTTGTCATAACCTCTTTACGCATTGTCTGCTGTACATGTTTTTTCATCAACTCCACTGATTTATAACCAGCTTCAATGTCCACGCCTGCTTTCTTGTAATCCATCTTTTATCCTCCTAATCAAATCACGCCGAATGACCTGCATTCTGACAGGTGTTCTATTTCTTACTGTTCCCTAAACAGATACACTCTATTATAGCATAGCTTTCCTAATAAAGAAAGTGTTTTTTATGGCTCTGCCATCAATGAATCCAACGGTACATTTAATTCCTCTGTTCCAGGAAGCACAAAACGACCATCCTGAATCAAGGTAGTTTTTTCTCCAGTTTTTGTATATACGCTAATCTCCTGTAATTCATTATAAGGAATCGTAATATCCGTATGACAGTTAAAATATGCCTTGGTAATATCTGTTTTTCGAAGCAGTGAGCAGCTATTATCCTTTGCAATTATCTCTTTTCCATCTGGATTATAGAGTCTATTTTCCTCACTCATACTATAACAGGTATCTCCCACTGCAAAATGTGGTCCTGTCTTTTCCGCAATCAGAATTGGCAACTTATCTGAAATATTATATTTTTTTCCCATCACATATGCCATTGTATTGGTTCCAATTGCAAACTCTCCGATAGGAAGTGTCTCGTGCTGATACAATATATTTTCTTTTATAATTGCTGCATTTTGCGCTATAATTTCCGGGGTATCTGCCTGCCCATCTTTTGAAAAATTCTTGCAGGTATAACGTTTTATTTTTCCATCCTCAAATGCTAATTCCAAATCTTCATATCGCATTCCATTCAAGTAAACTTCTGATACGTGCAACAAACCATAGGTTCCTTCCAATTTAGGAGAAGTAAATACTTCACCTACCGGAATATTCACATCCGCCAGACAGTTTTCAAATAATGTTTCCTTTTCTGGATTGTTAAGAGTCGTAAGTTGTACAGTTATATCTGTTTTATTTTTCCCTTTTCCAATTACTTTAACATAGTCCCCTTTATCCAATACATCAATCATTGTCTGTTGTATTTTTTTGTATTGCTCCATATCCAACGTATTTACTTTCACCGTTTCTGCAAAAATTTCTTCAAACTGCTCCCCGATTTCCGGTATTGGATAAGCTATGATTGTAAAACTATACTGATCACTTGGAATAAATTCATTTACCAATAATCCAGCATCTCGCTGATATTCTACCGATACTTTCTGCTGCTTGTCAGATAGGGATAGCGCAGCTTCCTTATTTATTGGAACAAATTTCTTTTCCCCAAACGTTTCAATCAAAGCAGGACCTGCATATACACTTGCCAGCTCCTCCATTTTCTCATATGCCAGTCGCATATTTACAAGCTTTCGTTCTGCCAATGGACGATCTAAATAAATAGCCTGATCAAAACGATGGTCATAATCATACTGTCGATTCGCACTAGTTCCATAAAAACCATTTTTATTTATTTTTTTATGAATACTACTTACAGCCGTTCGGTAAAATGTCGGCTCTAGTCCCATTTCACGAAATTGTATGACTGCCTCTTTGACAATTCGTTCAAAACCAATCTGATAGCGTATATTTACCGTCTTTTTTTTGTTCAGGTCTATTCTTGCAGTCTCAAATCCTTTGCGAAAACCTTCCGTATACGTGTGTGCCATTTTTTGTATAGCATCCGGAGAAAGTGCATTTAAATATTGTGCAGTTTTTATTTCATTTTCACTAATATATTCTCCGTATAAATACAAATATCTTAAATCGGTTAAATCCTGTTTCATAATGATATCTGTTGCAAAAGAAAATTCCGGATCTAACATTTCTCGTACACGCGTAGGAATTGTCACATCACAATAATCACTAATATAATAGTAAATTGCCTGCTTTACTTCTTTATAAGTATTTTCATCCATTTCTTCCAGCAAATTAAAAATCTGAATAAACAATTCCAAACCAATCGTAATATCAAATAGGCGTTGCTCAAACGCATAGGCTATACATCCACGTAATTCTGTATATAAAAAACACAAAAGGGATCCATACTGTTCTCCCAATTTTTCCTTGGCATAGGTTGGATTTGCATAACTATTTTCATAGCAAACACATTCTTCCCGACTGCTCTTCTTTTTCGGAAATATATCCTCATATAAGTCGTAATTAATCTCTTTCCACTCATCAAATCCAACTTCTTCCCATTCTCCCGCTTCCATCATGGTTGCAATATCTTTTACTTGCAATAAAAATTTTGCAGTCTTTTTAAAGAAATCTCTGTATTGTTCCGGCAACGTATGTTGGTCACATACAATACCTTCCATACGCTCCATTGCTAATTCATAACGTTCTCGTATCTGCTTATTTTTTTCTTCCACAATAGCATTATATGACATATCTGCACCTCCTATTTTCCTTTTGGTAACCGTTTTACCAAAAATAGTCATTTTTGCTTGACTAAATGATTATTCCTTTTTCATTTTTTCAAAATCTGCTTTATCCTGTTGCGCTACCGTCTGAAATGCTTCATAAATCTGCGGATATTCTTTCCGCAACCGAATTGGAGACAAGGTTTTGTCGACAAAACAATGTTTACTAGTCGCTGTAGCGTGTAATTCATTTGTCTTTTTATTTCGTATTTCATAATAGATTGAAAATTTCACTGTAGAAAATTGCTGCATCCATTCTTGTATCACAACAGTCTCTCCGTAATGAATTGCTTTTTTCATATTCTACAGATACTCCCAATACCGGAATCAAAATCCCCTGTTCTTCGACATAAGAATACGGTAAACCAAACTGTTCCATATAATAAAGTTTTGCTTCTTCTAAATAACGAACATAATTGGAATGATGTATGATTGCCATTTGATCTGTTTCATAATAATTTGTTTTTCTCTCATATGGTTTTATCATATTCTACATTCTCCCTTTTAACATCTTCCAGTAGAACCAAATCCTGCTTCCCCTCTCTGGGTATCCTTTAACTCCTCTACCACAGTATATTGTGCAGTCAAATATGGTGTTAAAATCAATTGTGCTACTCGTTCCCTGGGTTCAATTGTGGCCGCTTTATTACTATGATTATGAAGTGGAACCATAATTTCTCCTCTATAATCCGCATCAATTACTCCTACTTTATTTGCAGGTGCCAATCCCTTTTTCGTGGCAAGTCCACTTCTTGCATAAACAAGCCCAGCATAACCGACAGGAATTTCCATAGCAATTCCTGTTTTTACAAGATAAGTTTCTCCAGGCTTTATCGTTACCGCCTCCTCTAAGCACGCGTATAAGTCTGCACCTGCCGCATAATCGCTTCCATAGGTTGGAACAACGGCCCCTTCACTCAACTTTTTAATATTCACAATTTGCTTTTCCATATTTTCTAATCTCCTTTTCTTTTTCCATATGATTAGGTAATTGTAAAAATCTATTTTTCTTAACCTTATGCACAACTTTTGCACAAATGTCAAATAGAATCGAACTCTTTCCCACAATCATTTCTATTGGGCTAACGCCAAACATGAATACACATTGAACACTTGGCGAAGTATTTTTGAGCCTAGTGAGAAAGCGTACAGAGTAAAGTGTCCAGCCAAAAAGGATATTTTTAGTCATGTTGTATATTCTCTGTCAGATCATACTCAATAATTTTTCCCGCTTGTAAGGATTCTTGTACAAGAATTGTCCTCTGATTTGCAGACCCTTTAAAGCGTAATCCTAAATCTTTTTTTTCTTCGATATACTCTCCATCTACCAATACATCAATGTAACTCATAAATTCCTGTGTATAGGGGCATTCTTTCCACATTTTTTGTAAAATATCTTCATCGAATAAATACCCAGTAAAACACCAAATTGTTTTCTTTGGAAAACGCTCTTTTATCTTTCGTAACAAAGGTAACAACCCTTCCTGATTTTCCGGTTCCACGGGATCCCCCCCCAAAAGAGTGATTCCCTTAATATAGTCCGGTTCCATATAGGCTAATACCTCATCCTCTGTATGCACCGTAAAAGGACTACCGTAATTAAAATTCCAAGTTTCCGGATTAAAACAATTTTTACATTTATGCGTACATCCACTTACAAACAAAGAAACCCTGACTCCCGGTCCATTTGCCACATCTACACGCTTTATCTCTGCATAATTCATCGCTTCTGCCTCCATATTATTCTGTACCCTTTTCATCCTGCCTGCTCAAAACAAACATAAGATACAGATACATACCACTATACACGATTTGTTTCGTATTTTCTATGAACAAGTTTAACACACCACATTTTACTTATCAACTCGAACGGAAAAGAAGACATTTCAACTTCATACATTGAAATGCCTTCTTACCTATTTATTTTATTTTTACTTTACGATTACTTTTTTCACTGTTTTTGCTATGGTTGTTCCAGTACTATCTTTTACCGTTACTACAATCTTATAATTTCCTGCTTTAGTTGCCTTCCACTTCCATATAGTATTAGTTCGATACTTAGAGTAGGTAACTCTTTTCCCTGCATAAGTATAAACTGTAAATTTATATTTATATGCTTTCTTTCCACCGGAAGCCTTTACCTTAACAGTAGCTGTTTTTCCCTTTTTCAGTTTAACGGTAGTATTCTTGGTCGTTGCAACTGATAATTTTTTAGATACAATGGTAAATGTTTTTGTTTTTGTTACGACAACACCATCCTCATCCTTTGCATATACCTTAATTTTATAGGTTCCTGCCTTATTTGCTTTCCAGTTGCAAGAGGTTAAACCTTCGGTATATTTCTTATAAGCTACTCTTTCATTTTTACTGTTATAAATTTCATAACGATAGAAATATACACCAACGCCTCCGGTTGCACGAACCGTAATTTTAACCGTTTTATTTTTTACTTGCGATAAAGATGGTGCAACGCGAAATACCGAAATTGCAAAATCACTATCATAACTTGGATGCGTCGCTGTTGGTGATGGTGCAACAGTACTAGTTGCTGTTGGTGATGGTATTGGTGTTTCTTTTTCATGATCTATAGCGGGCGTGGTTGGAGTTGGTGTGTTTACCGCAGGTGTTTGCTGTGGTTTTTTCGTAACATCTGGATCCGTTGTTTTTTCAATCTGCTTTCCATCACCAGTAACAATCACTCCACTTGCAACCTCTACATTTTCCATTATTCCATCATTTTGTGTATCAATTTCCAACTTACCATTCTGCAAAGTAGCATTCTTGTCAATGCTCAATTTTCCTGTAGAGTTGTAAGCTTTCAACGTAATATCTGCTGTCAGATCTGTCTGCTTAGAAATCGTAGTTTTTCCTGCCATCTGAATGGTTACTGCTTTCTTTTGTCCTTTTGCATAGGCTAATGCTTCATCAAAATCGACAAAATAGGTATCACCTACAAGATAAGCTGCAACCATTACGGTTCCCTCTGCTGATTTTTTGGAGCCATCTGGGAACGTGGCTATTACCTCTAATTTATATTTTCCAACTTCGGTAAAGGATGGTTTTTCTACCGCTTTTCCATCTACTTTATATTGTATATCTGTTGCATCTGTAGCCTTGCATTCATACAAATCCTGTGCTTTTCCATCATACATGGCAGTCTTTGTAGAAAGAGATACTTTATATTCTGTCGGAGATGTTGTCTTATCTGATTCTGGTGTGTCTGTCGGTTTTGTTGTCTCTACCGTATATTCGTAGGTACGCTTTACCGTTTTCGACCCATTTGTTGCTGTAATAACAACCGTATCGGTTCCGCTGTCACCCACTGTAAATGTCGTAGTCTCTTCAAAACTTTCTTCTTTTCCACCATTCACAGAAACAGTTGCTTTTTCTGCATCCTTTACCTGATAAGTTATCTTTGTGCCTGCTGCTACTGTTCCAGATTGCTGTGAAGCGGAAATCGTTGGTTTTTTCACTTCATAAGCAGACCAAGTACCTTTGTCCATATCATAAATTTGTCCTAATCCAGGTAACGTTAAATCCTTAGTTTTGGTCTTTTCATCTCCACCACAACTAAAAATAATATTTTGATACTGCTCTTTTCCCAAATCAATTGCATAAATCTTGTTCTTTTCATCCACAAGTGTCATTTCTTTTCCAGGCCAATCTGCATTATTTCCAGCTCCATCTGTCCAAGCATAGGCATCTACTTTATCCCAGCCCTTTGTATTTTTAAAATAGACATACGTGCTGGTATCTTCTTCTGTTTTGGTAAAGGTTACTGTTTTTGTATCTTCTCTTCCATTGCTGCTTTTTCCATACACTGTGACAGTTACCGTATCACCTTCCTGCATATCCTCGCCAATTGTAAATGTCTTTTTCTCTGTGAATTCTACTGGTTCTGCTTTTCCAATCTGATACGTAGCTTTTACTGTATTTTCTGCTGCAACCGTTACATCTATCGTATCCGAAAACTCCGTATCTTCTTCTGGTGTTATGCTAAGTTGTGGCTTATTGGCACCAATGGTATAGGTATACTTTTGCGCTGTTGTTTTTCCATCTTTTGTTGCTGTAATCTTAACCGTGCAAGTATCTCCTTCGTTTAATCCCTTTCCGATGGTAAGTGTGACAGAATCAGAAAAGCTTGTTTCCTTTTCTCCATCAATACTATAAGATGCGCTATCTGCATTTTTTACTGTATATGTAATTTCTTTTTCTCCCAAAATCGTTCCATTTGGATAGGTTGTTTGAATTACTGGCTTGTCCACAGTAATTGGATAGGATGTAGAAGGATTTGGCATTACATTTTGATAAATGACTGCTACGCCATATTCACTTGTAATATTTCCAGAAACGGTTCCTCCAGAAACCTTAAAGGTATTTCCAGAAACTTCATCTACATAAGAGCCATCCGGCAAACCATGTGCAGAAGTACTAACTTCTCCCGGTCCCCCAAAACTAGCCAAAATAATACCATTACCACGTTTACAATATGCAATGTTTCCATCTGCTCCGGAAACATCTGCATCATTTGCAAATCGATTGTTAAAATGGTTAATCGCTGCTACTTCTTTGGAAGCCCATACATAAGTAGAACAAGCGCCCATCAAAGCCGGTTCTACTGTTTTTACCATATTGTCATTAAAACTTCCATCTCTGTCATCTAACAGGGTATCCTTGGAATAATATGGTCTAACAAAGAATAATGACGCAGCATCTTTTTTATTTCCAACCATTGCCCAGGTTCGAACAATAGAACGGTCTGATGCGTATCTGGAGCTTTCATTCATATAGGTATCATGAGATTCAGCCCAAAGCACCGATTTATCTGACGCATAATCCATGCTAAGAGCACCAGCATTATTATTACGGAATGCCTCTAACAAATGATTTCCTGCTGAATTATCTGTTACAGACATATATTTTGTATAAGAATCAATACTAAAGTTATCACCTACCGTATTTAACACTTCACCGTAAACATATAAATCTCCACCTGTTTTGGATTTATAATGCCCTTTGGCTTCATTTAAAACCGTTGGCCAGAAATCACTGGCAAAAGAACCATCATCTGGTGTTTCAATATGTTTCGCCGCATCAAAACGGAAACCATCTACACCACAATCAATCAACTCATCCAGATAATCATACACGTACTTTTGTACGGTTTTGTTCGCTGTATTTAAATCTGGCATTCCCATAGTTCCCTGTGTGAAATCCTCACGTCCATCGCTCATCCATACTTGACGATCATTAATATGCCAATACGATTCATCCGTAAGCATATCTTTATTCCAAAATTCTCCTACCTGTGGTGATACATCAGATAAGGAATTTTTCCATCCTGTTATATTTCCCATATGGTTTGCTACAATATCCACGATAACTTTGATACCATACTTTTCTGCTGTCGCACACATGGATTCTAACTCAGCTTTTGTTCCAAGCCAGGTATGTCCATTATCACATACATCAAATGTTACTGGCTGATATAACTTCCACCAGTTTCCTGTTCCACCACGACCAGGCCAACCGACTTCTCTACCGCCCTCTTCGTCACCATTTACGGTAATGGTCTGTCCTGTTGTTTTATCCACGTAAGAATAATTATAATCCTTTGGTTGCTGTGCCGGAGACGTTTGAATTGCTGTATATCCACACTCTGCAATCAACTGCATGTGTGCTTCAATCGTGCTATAAGACCAGTTCCAGCAATGCAAAATATTGCTTCCCTGTACTTTATTCTGCAATCCATAACTATTCGCCTGTACCTGCTTGTCTTGTACTTCTACTTTTTCTACCTGCTTTTTAGCAGTATCGGTAGCTGCTATCAATTTCAAACTACCACTTGGTAATGTCGTCATAGAAAGTGTAAGTGTCAAAGCCACCGCTAATGCCCGACCAAATCTACGACCATGTCCTGAATCGTTTCTCATAACATCCCGTTCCTTTCTCTTCTCATTTGTAATTTTTTTACTTACTCAAGTATACCATTTTTTTCTATTTTTTTCAACATCAATTAACCTTTTTGTAATACTTTTGTAATATATCATCACCGTTCAGAGGGTACAGTGAAATATAACCGGTAACGGCTTTATGAAAAAAGAACCTTACCTCTTTTTCGGTAAGATCCTTTTTATACACGATTCCTTTATTCCAACACTTTAAAATTAAATTTTGCTTTTGTAGCCTGTATCGCTTTTCTTATAGAATATTTTTGGAAGGTTCCCTGTTCATATTGTTCCATCATCCACTGAATATCATATTGCGAAGCCAATTCTTCCCCATTTGCATCATCCAAATATTTCCATTGCATAAAGAGATAACCTAACCAATAAGAAACATCTGCCAACTCGGTCTGCTCCTCTTCTAGATGATGCATACGCTTTCCTTTTCCTAACATTTCATTATCAAAAGCTGCCAGAATGTGATACGGAGACTGGCTGTATATGGAAAGCATCTGCTCAAAATACGCAAAAATATCACTTGCAAGAAATGCCTTGACAAAAGGAATGAAATCATATCGGCATTCTACTGCATATTGAAATGTTTTTCCTATTATATTTGCATAACCATTGTGTGAAAATTCCTTTTCATCTTGTGCATAATCATACTCATATCGCATAATATGCATCCATTGTTGAAATGGAATATCTATACTTTTTCCTTTCATGCGCCATCTCTCCTTTCCATGTACTTGCATTGCAGGGTGAAAATTTTTCCGGAGAATCCAGAAATTTTTGTTCAAAAATTTTTTCCGGAGAATCCAGAGAAAAATTAGAATGTATTTGTTCATTTACATTTTAGTTTGAAATATATTTTTACTTTTTCCCCAGTTTTCCCCTGTTTTTTTACAATTTAGTTTAAAATATATTTTATTTCATTATTTTTTCCGTTATTTTTTTTACAATTTAGTTTAAAATAAGACGTAATATTAACCAAAAAACTCAATTTCAAGCTACCAGAAAGAATCAAATTTAAAGGTGCATGAAACGTTTTTAAACAATATACTGTTTCATAAATAATTCAGGCTAATTTATTATTTTTGATATTATGCAATATTTCATCATCTATTTTGTCCTTAATTTCTTCATCCAAATTTGCATACTCTAAATTTCTTTCAAAAAACACCAAATCATATTTTGAAGCAAAATCCTTTTTTCCTAAAATATAATCAATATTAAAAACATTTTCGTCTATTGTTTTATTAAAGATGTTGCCTTTGACCCTAAAACTTTTAGGAATATATATATTGTCAATTGTTTCTTCCTTTATACCAAGCAAAATAGATAAATCTCTATTAACAATTGCATACGGATACGTGCAAGTTGTTGTTATCAAATTTTTGATTATCAAATTATCTTCTCTAATAAAATTTTCTATATTTGCCAAATAAGTAGTCTTTTTATTTGCTACTTTTATTGGATAACGTTCATTAAAAAACAATTGTGTTGTTTGTAATTGTCCATTTTTCGCAAGTTGATAAAACTGGGAAGATGATAAATTAGTACCGACTCCAGTTAAATGTAAATAATTTTCAGTACCATAATACATTTCAAAACATTTATTATCAAAAATATATAAATAATAACGTCCAGCCAATTGAGAAGAATAAATATCGGCATTTTCTATAATTTTATTTTTAATATTTATTATGGTTTCTTGTCTTGACATTTTTTCCTCCGTAATTTCAAAAAAAGGTCCTGATATCTCAGAACCTAAATTATGAGTGTGTTATCCTGGTTGTCAGGCTCGTCATCCATCTTGATGACTCATACGTTACGAACATTCTATTACCAGTCGTATTGGTCAAGCACTATCTCTGCTTTGGAGCTCGCCATCCATCTTGATGACTTATGTGTTATGGAGGGTTATCCTGGTCCATATCCAGCCCAACTTTAACGTGTCTCCACACGACAAATATTACTATTTACATTTTTATTATATTCGATTTTTTTAAAAAAATCAACCATTAACTAATATGATATTTTTTTGCATTATTTTCTATTTTTTTTATAAAAATTTTTCTCCTCCTACTTTCCATTTTTTTTATATACTTCATGGTTCAATGCGAGCTTCCCTCTATATACCTCTTTAGAAAATACACATTTCCTCCTTTTCAAATATTCCCCAAAACCTTCCGTTCTGTTAATTTTTCTTGTTGTTATTTTATAATTTGCTTCCATTTTTAATAATTTAAGGATACTATGTCTCAATCAATATAGCAACGCTATTATTGTATCTCGCATTTTGGACAAATTTTGCGAATGTGATAAATTATCAATTATAGTTCCGTTTTCAATTTAAGTTCATCCCCACATCAACTAATTTTATATATCTTTCTTCTGATAATTTCCCCGCCTTGTATTGTTTTCGTTGTGTTTCTACCCATGCTCCTAAATGTTCTCCTTCAAAATCTGTTCGTCTGGATATTTTGCAACCATTTAGGGCAACATATCGTTTATATTGTTCAAAACGTCGGTTCCACTCGTCTTCTAGCGGGTTGAAACTAAATCCCAATTCAAGTAATTTTTTTCTTCTATTTTCATCTTTCAAATCTTTTCTTTGTGTCTGACACCAATCACCTAATTTATACCCTCTATATGTTTCTCTTTTTGGAATATCCACATTACCATGTTCTTGTTTGTATTCATATATAAGTTTGTACATCTCATCCCATTTTTCGTTAAATTTATTATTACAAATCGGGCAAACAGCTCCCATATGAAAATATCTAGGAGAATACTCCGTAATTTCTCCGCAGATAAGATGTTTTATTTTAATTTTTGTTGCCTGATTAACAAATTCCCCTACTAATTCATATTCACCAGATTTATTTATTCTATCCGCAAGAGATGCAGTTTTATTTCAAACTAAAATGTAAGTATATTTATCTATATCCTATACTAAAATGTAAATTTTTGCAATTTATTATTAGAGATTTTGGAATATTTTTACTTTTTTTGTACAAAAAAGAAGCCAACTCCATAAAATTGACTTCTTTTTTGTGCTTATTTCAAACTAAATTGTAAATCATCACAATATTATTTTTTCGCTTATCCCAAACTAAAATGTCCTTATCTCAAACTAAAATGTAAATCAACAATATACGGAATACACTTTATAAGTGCAAGGTTCTCTCCGAAATTTCTTTCGTCTTACCTACATTCCAGAAGTTTTCTCCTAGGTAACCACAAGTTCTTCTTGTTACATTCATCTTATTTTGGTCTTTATTTCCACACTGTGGGCATTCCCATTCTAATTTATCATTAATAATAATCTCACCATCAAAACCACAAACATGGCAGTAATCTGATTTTGTATTAAATTCTGCATATTGAATATTATCATAAATAAATTTCACAACATCTTCCAATGCCTCTAAATTATTACGCATATTTGGTATTTCTACATAAGAAATCGCTCCGCCGGAAGAAATTACCTGGAACTGACTTTCAAACGAGAATTTACTAAATGCATCAATTTTTTCTCGTACATCCACATGATAAGAATTTGTATAATATCCCTTGTCTGTAACATCCGGAATAATTCCAAATTTTTCCTCGTCGATACGTGCAAAACGATAGCATAAAGATTCTGCTGGGGTTCCATACAATGCAAATGCAATTCCCG
This sequence comes from uncultured Lachnospiraceae bacterium, assembly GCA_902786205.1. GTDB lineage: Bacteria > Bacillota > Clostridia > Lachnospirales > Lachnospiraceae > CAG-411. The sequence goes on from CADABQ010000028.1 coordinate 38,415, forward strand.
TAGACTCTTTCCAATCGTCTGTTGCGCGGCGTAACCGTTCCATTACACGTTTTGCAAATTCAATTCCACCTGGCTCTGTATGGCTATGACCAGTCATAACTTTTGTTACTTCATACAAACCGATATACCCAAGTGATAACGTAGAATATCCACCATGTAACAATTTATCAATGGTTTCTCCCTTTTTCAAACGAGCAATGGCACCATACTGCCAATGGATTGGACTTACATCGGATAAGGTACCTTCCAGTGCTTTGTGTCTGCACAATAATGCTTCAAAACATAATGATAAACGTTCTTCCAATAATCTCCAAAATTCTTCTTCATTTCCTGCTGCCAAAATGCCGATCTGTGGAAGGTTAATACTAACTACACCCTGATTAAAGCGTCCCTCAAATTTATAATTTCCATGCTCATCTTTCCAAGGAGATAAAAAGCTTCGGCATCCCATTGGTCCAAATACATTTCCTTCATAATTTTCACGCATTTTTTTAGCAGAAATATAATCTGGATACATACGTTTTGCAGAACATTTTACTGCAAGTTTGGTGATATAATCATATTTGCCACCATTCAAGCAATTATGTTCATCCAAAACATATACCAGTTTTGGGAATGCCGGGGTAACATATACCCCCTTTTCGTTCTTGATACCTTCCAAACGTTGTCGAAGAATTTCCTCAATAATCATAGCATTTTCTTCAATATATGGATCATCCTCTTCTAAGTTTAAGAATAATGTAACAAATGGTGACTGGCCGTTTGTAGTCATCAATGTATTAATCTGATACTGTATCGTCTGTACCCCTGATTTTAACTCATCTTGCAATCTGTCTTCCACAAATTGTTCGATTAGTTCGTCTGAAATTTTTCCTTTGTATTTTTCTGTATAATGTTTTAAGTATTTATCATGACTCTTTCTTAAATATTTTCCTAAGTGTTTGATATCTACGGTCTGACCACCATACTGACTACTAGCTACTGCTGATATGATCTGCGTCATAACCGTACATGCAACCTGAAAACTCTTTGGTGTTTCGATCAGTTTTCCATTCATAACCGTCCCGTTTTCTAACATATCTCCCAGATTGATCAAGCAACAATTGAATATAGACTGTAGGAAATAATCCGAATCATGAAAATGTAAAATTCCTTCTTCATGTGCCTTTGCAATCTTTTCAGGCAAAAGCATACGTTTCGTCAAATCTTTTGATACCTCTCCTGCAATCAAATCTCGCTGTGTAGAAGCAATGACCGCATTCTTGTTGGAATTTTCCTCCATTACATCTTTGTTATTATTTCGAATCAGACTCATAATAGAATTATCTGTCGTATTGGACTTTCGTACTAATTCTCTGGAATAACGATATACAATATATGTCTTTGCAAGTACAAATTTTCCTGCTGCCATAAGCTTTTGCTCAATGATATCCTGAATTTCTTCCACTTGAATCGTTTCATCCTTCATTCTACCTTCAATGGCAGCTACAATCCCCTCAATATCTCCCATGGAAATTCGTTCTGTTTCTTCTACCTCTATATTTGCTTTCCGAATCGCAACAATAATTTTATTTCTATCATATTTCACTAAATTTCCATCTCGTTTGATTACTTGCATTTCCTCTCATCCTTTCCTCTTTTTTAAAACTTTTCCCATTATAGCACACCACACATGCATTGTCTACACTATATAGTATTACTTTTTTTCTCCAGCACAATATATTGTATTTTTACTTGCATTTTTCTTTTCAGTTGTTCCAAACCTATTTTCTGCTGTCTCGGGCAGATTTTATTTTTTTATTTTTGCGAACTATTCCCAAAACCTTTTTTACAAATTCGTTCTTTTTCACAATTGCATTTGGGATTGCCTGTCCCAACTTTGGCAATTATTTTAAGTTATTTTTTTTCTTTTTTTTCATAAATTATATAAAGCATTTTTTTACTTCTATCCAAATCAAACTTATTTTGTAACGGTTTAGAAAATGCACCTATGTAAAGTGTCCAGCCAATCACTAAATTTTGAAATATATTGTATATTGGGCATTTTGCAAATGGCGCTCCCTAAACAATTACCTTATTCAAAGAAATGCCATATAAAGAAAGGAGGTTGCTTCACATTGTCTAACACGAAAATTGTTGTACTACAAAAGAAAGAATTGATTTATACGGGTATCTTAATAGGACTTGGCTTTCTCTTTATTCTTTTGTTTATATTTATGTTTCACGGAAAAGAAAATAAAAAGGGCAGTGATACTGCCCAATATACCCCAGGTATATATACAACTGAATTATCTTTAAATGATACACTCTTAAATGTACAGGTTGTTGTAGATGAAAACCATGTAAATTCGGTTTCATTTGAAAATATCGATGAAAGTGTATCTGCCATGTATCCTTTATTAGAGCCTACATTAACCGATATTGAAAAGCAACTTTGCAATAATGTAGCAATCGAAAACATCTCCACAACAAAAGAAAACAAATATACACAGACCATTTTATTAGATGCTGTAAAAAAAGCTTTGGCAAAGGCAAAACAGTAACCCTGCATTGTCTTCTATTTTGACATCCATGCCTATACATGATACTATAAAGAAGATTTTTCGATTAGGGGCTGTTGCATTAGTGAAACTGTTCTGGGTGCTCAAAACCCTTTTCATTTTTATTAATGCAGCAGCCCCTTTTACCTTTACAGAATCATTGAAAAACAAAACAGGAGGACATACTTATGTTAGTCAACTTATTGTCATCAGCTCTTGTATGGGGCATTTTTCTGGTATGTGGATTTCAAATTCTATCTAGAAGTGGTCTTTTTCCTAATTTAACCTCGAAATATACATTCTTGGTTCCCAAAAAGACTTCTTTTCCTGCATGCCAACCAACGAAAATCGATTTTTTGAAAGTATTTTTATTTGCAGGCACTTTTCGTATCTTGATTCTTATGTTCAGTTATCTGATGCTTTATCTTTTTCATGCTGAACAGGATGGTTATGGATTGGGAAATGTGATAGGAGAATGGCAAAAATGGGATGCGAATAATTACATTCGAATTGCCACGAAAGGCTATATGGGCTACCAGACAGATGGAATGTATTCTACTCTTGTATTTTTTCCTCTGTATGCTTGGATGATTCGCTTTTTTCTTTTGTTTGTGCCAAACGAAAGTATCGCAGCACTTTTCGCCTCCTTTTTTGGCTTTATCGGAGGCTGTATCTACTTATTTGGTTTTGTATCTCTGGAATACGGAAAATCCATTGCATGGAAAACCGTTTTACTTATTTCCATCTTCCCATTTTCCTTCTTCCTTGGCTCTATGATGCCAGAAAGTACTTTTCTTTTTATGGGAGCTGCCTGTTTTTACTATATTAAAAAACACAACTGGCCACTTGCCGCATTTTTTGGATTTTTAGCAACCCTATCCCGTATGCAGGGCATGCTACTAATCTTGCCGGCAGTAATCGAATGGCTTACCTATTACAAACCACTCCTTCTGCTAAAAGAGAGAAAAATCAAGGACTTTGCCAGACTATTTACAACAAAACTTTTATGGATGATTCTTATGGCTTTTGGTCCGCTGATTTATTTATGGGAAAATTACCGTATCACTGGAAATCCATTTCAGTTTTTGGAATACCAAGAAAAAATTTGGTCTCAACATGCACAATACTTTGGCAAAACCATGCAGATGATCTGGAATATGTTCCTTGCCACATCGGATTACAAAAGAATTGCCATTTGGCTTCCTGAACTACTTTTATTTTTTGCCATCTGTTTGGTTTTAATTTATGGTTTGCGTAAACACAAACCTCAATATACCAGTTTTTTGCTCCTATATTTAATTATGAATTATATGGCGAGCTGGCTTTTAAGTGCAGGAAGATATATGACAGTTGCAATACCATTTTATTTTATTCTTGCCGAATTTTTAGATAAAAAGCCAAAACTTTGGACAGGTGTAGTTGTTTTATTTTCTATGCTGTTCACTTGTTATATGTGGGCCTTCTTATGTTGGCGACAAGTATTTTAACACAATCAAGGAGGGGGACAAACCTCTTCTGTACAGGAAGAAAAAGGAAGCTGCTGATTTTGCAGCGTTCTGCGCAGGTTTTTCTGAATGTAGAAAAGAAAGGCTGTGAATAGTAACCAAGTAGCAGAGTGGATTGCGAATATCCGCTTGACATAACACACCAAAAGAAAGGAATGAAAAAATGAAATTTCAACAGAAAAAAATAATGCAACTTATGGATATTATCGGCGTTTTTCTTGTTATTTTAGCCGTACACTTTGTAATCGGTGCCTTCAATGGAAAATGGCCCTGGTCTGGAAATGCATACAATTCGTATCTTCTTCAGGCAGAATCCTGGTTACATGGCAGACTAGATTTGGGACAAAATTATGAATACTTAGAATTGGCTGTTTTCAAAAATAAGTATTTTGTAAGTTTTCCACCTTTCCCATCTTATGTATTGCTTCCTTTTGTAGCAATTTTAGGAAAACAGACACCAGAAGGCTGGATTGCCTTTTTTGCCATGCTTTTAGGTGCTTTTTACGCATTACGAATCGCTTGGCATTATTTCGGACAAGGTGCAAAAGCTATTTTTTGGACAAGTTTTTTATATATAGGTACAAATGTTTTATATATCACATTAGATGCTGGTGTATGGTTTATTGCGCAGAATTTTGCCTTAACACTATCTCTTATGGCAATTTTTTATGCAATCCAAAATAAAGGTGGCTGGAGTCTATTTTTTTGGGGCTGTTCCGTTGGCTGTCGTCCACTTCAAATCGTTTACTTTCCTATCCTGTTTTATATTTTATATAAGAATCTAAAACAAGAAAAACCACAACGCACATTACTCTCTATGATAAAGGAGAAGTATTATTGGGCAATTCCCGTACTTTTGATTGCCCTATCCTACATGCTATTGAATTATGCTCGTTTTGGAAATCCAATTGAATTTGGACATAATTATCTTCCAGAGTTTACTCGGGAGAAGCATGGACAATTTCATCAAAGTTACATTTTACATAATATAAAAAGCCTATTCCGCCTTCCTCAAAAGGGAGAAAACGGTTTACTCACTTTTTATAAATTTGACGGTAATTGTATTTTTCTGGTTATTCCTCTCTTCGTATCATACTTTGTATATTGGTTGAGAAGTTGGATTAAAAAGCAAAAAATAAGCCCTGTATTTACCCTTGTTCTTCCGTGTTTAATCGCACTACACATCATCGGATTATGCGCACACAGAACAATGGGTGGCTTTCATTTTGGACATCGATATATCAACGATGTAACACCATATTTATACTGGGGTATTCTTGTATTTGCAGGCTGTATTACCAAAAAAACGCGGTCTGAAGAAATAGCAGAAACTCCTATCACACCAGAAAAAACTACAGAACCTGTTGAACCTGCAACATCAAGCCAAGAAACAGAGGAACAGAAAGCAACTATAATTACAGAAGAGGCACAAATAGATTCACCTACAAACGAAACAGAAAAAATAGAAGAGGCAATACCAGATTATACCTATCCTCTTCATATAGCATTCTGCGTGTTTGGACTTGCACTCAATCTGATTGGTACCATTGCGGTAAATATGGGCTGGGTATAAGCGTTATAGTCCATGCTATTTGCATCTGCACTGTCACTTGCTCTTTTATAAAATGGTCAAGTCCACATCAGCTTCCTATCGAACAAAAAGTAACAGTTCAGCCGGGTACATTCATAAAGTGCCAGAATATACAACATGACTAAAAATATCCTTTTTGGCTGGACACTTTACTCTGTACGCTCTCTCACTAGGCTCAAAAATACTTCGCCAAGTGTTCAATGTGTATTCATGTTTGGCGTTAGCCCAATAGAAATGATTGTGGAAATTGCACTTAGCCTGCTTGGTTATGAAATTTTTACATAACCAGCATTTTTTGTTTTGTGTTACTATTTTATTTTATATAATTGTACATCATTTTGACTAAATACACATTCTCCAAGGGACTGTATACCAGCATCGTCTACACTATAGGAACTTCTCTCATCTGGTCCGATCAACACATAGGAAACCTTGTACTGCTCAAATAAATCTTGACTCTGTAATGGAGTCGTATACATTTGTCCAACCTGTGCTTCTCTCTCCTGATAATTCAGCCCGTGATAATACAAGAAAGTTCCTGCACCACAAACAATATTCCTTCCAGTTAAAGAAGATACTGCGTTGTTATGCCTACAGTTCGTTAATATTACTGCATCCGCCTTTACATTCTTTTCAATATAATCACACAAAGAAACCTGATCTGCACTATATAACTCATATTCCTTTCCGGAAACATACTCTCTTCCCATGGTAAGTACACCAGATACGGTACAAACCGCAAGTACACACACTGCACCACAAATCGCACCGATCTTTTTATATTTGTAGACCTGTTTGAATAAATCCACTAAAACATCCGCACATAAGAATAACAGTAACATATAACCGACATAAAGAAGTTTATTATTATCATATACATTTGGCTGGAATACCATAAATTCCGCAATGGACCAAATCAATAATGCTGGTCCAGCCATAAATAATTTTCTCCTCGTTGCATAAATCAGTGCTGGTATGGCAACCAATGCAGTGAAACCTATATTTTTTATATAAAACCAAATATACTGATCCTGCTCATTTGCCCAGTTGAAATATCCTCGAAGGGATTCGCCATTTCCTACCTGCTGGAATGTCCAGTTAAACAATTGTGGTAGAGCAAGCACAAGCACAATACCCAACAATATTCCCCATGTCTGCAATAGCTCTTTCCATTTTCCTTGTTGAAATACTTTATACATATAGTATACAATAACTGCTACTGCGACAAACACAATCACACCAACCATTAACATACCATTGGTCTTAATCCCATTGGTAAATGGTTTAAAAATTTGTAGCACACTCATAAGTAACAGTCCACCTGGAACTAAGTACTTGGCAATCCGGTTGGATGCTTCCATCTGCCCGCCTGTCATCTCATACATATATCCGGTTACCCATACTACACAAACCATTGCCAAAGCCAGGAAAGAATGGGTATGAATCAGTGGAAGCGCTCCACCAAATACCGCAACTAAAACAAAATAACGTACATTTTTTTCTTCCATGGCACGATATAGCAATGCCAGCGTTCCAAACAGTACTGCCCATCCAAACAAGGTTGCTCTTTGTGGCAGTAACATATCTACGATTACATTCGACCAACGTATATTATTGTCCACCAAATTCGTAGGTGTTGTATAAAATCCTGTAAAGATACGTGTAAAATTCTCCTTGTTTTTTGTAAGCATATCAAAAAAGTAAAGGAAGCCAAATCCGCCATTAAAAAAGAAAAGAACCCACGCTACCAAAGATTTAACTTTGCTTTTCAGAACCATTTTCCCCAAACAATAAAAACCTAAAAAAACCTGCAAAATTGCAACCAGCATTGGAAGCATATACGCAAGTTTCAAAGAACTTCCAAATACATATACACTAGAAGAAATACTGTCACACAAAAATGGATATGCAAGTTTTACTCCTGGCAAGATAGAATAATCCGGTGGGAAATTCTTTTGATTTGCAATACTTGTAATAAATCCAAGATGCATATTCATATCACCGTAGGTACACTGTCCCGTACGGATTTCCCCATTGCTACCAGTTACAATGGTATGGGACAGTAATAACAAAACAAAGAAGATAAATGTCACCAGCATGACCAGCCAATATACTGGTGCTTCTTTTATTTCGCAACCAAACTTTCTCACACTGTTTGCAAATCCATCCCGCTTGGCTTCTGTCCCAAACACAACCTGCTTTGGTTTCTTTATAAACATAACAATCAGAAACAACGCAACAAAAATTGCCAATCCTACACAATGACTTGCTACCGTAAATCCCATAACAAGAGAGGTCAGTGTTGGCAGCCAATGTAGTGCTACACTACCTGTAATGCTTCCAATTAACAATTGAAATTCCTTCCGTTCTTTTCTTACGAACATTCCGGCAAACAAAATGCCGAATACCTGATACAAAAGGAAATAGCCACAACCAACTATATTCCCCATTATCGTACCTTCCATCTTACTTCCTCCATTTCTTTTATTATGTACACTCGGAGTCTCTTTGTGCTTGATTTTGTGCGATGTTTTTTGTCAGATATGCACAAATTTATGTGCAACTGGCGGAAAATCAGCCACAAAAGTGAGTGCAAGGGAGATGCAGAGAGTACATTTATTATACCATTGTAAAACTCTGTATCACATTATAACTCTAGTATACACAAGTAACCTGTTTTTTTCTACAAAATATAAGTAATTTTATTTACCTATTTTATTTTTTATGTTAAAATAGAGACTGTTTGATGGAAAATTATGTAATTTTTAGCGATTTTGCCTAATCTTTTTATTCTTGCAAAATCTCAACAGCAACAAAACCAATAGGAGGATACGGTTTATGGAATATACTATTTACATCCGGCAAACAATAGAAAGTTTTTTTAAAGAACTATCAAAACCGGTTTTAGTAATTAAACATTATAATATACAACAACCAACTGAATCGGACCTATTGCAATTACTTCCTGTTGATACAGCCACTTTTTATATGTACCATGAATATCAACCTGATTTTTTATACGAAGCATACGAACCATTTTTAGACTGGATTCGTCTTTTTTATATTAATTTTTATCAAAACCATATGTCTTTAGATACATTTTTGCAAACATGTCAGGTCTATTCTTTGCATAGAGAAATCTTCTCAAGCTATATTACTACGGGACGTTGTGTTCGAACAGAAGAAATTATGTATACCGAACTAAATTTTGAACGTAAAAATTTCTTTCAGGATATCATTCAAATTTTTACATATATTGCATCGGAACATAAACTTGTTCTGATTCTATCCGCTTTTCACAGGGCACCACTATCCAGCGTTACCCTTTTAATGGAAATTTTGAAAAAAAAGATTGCAAATCTTCACTTTATTCTTATATATAATGATGCCTATTATCCAAAACCATATATTGAGGAAACTTGGAATGCACTTTTTTCCCATATACAGCGAAACACGATTCCATTAGAACTGGATACCTTTAAAAGCGATACGATTATGCATTCTTCCAAAGATTACGTTTTTGATACAAACCATATTTTGCAAAATATTACACGTTTTTATAATATGTATCATACATTTGCATTGGAAGATATGAAATATTATATTATTGATATTTACAATAAAATCGAGCATAATCCAAGTATTCTACCAGAAGAAAATGTTTATGAAATCTTAAAATTATATACTTTATTAAGTTTATGCCAGGAGGATACCGAAGCGGCTATATTATCCTGCAAATTAATTACTAATTTAGACATTTACAAAACCTTACCACATGTGGCTTATGACTATAACTATCTTTCTATTCTGACACAGATTTCATCTGGTCACATGGATATTATTCGTAATTCTTACTTAAATTGTCTTTCCATTGCCGAACAACAAAAAGATGATTTTTCTGTTTTTCGTGCAAAGCTCATCTATTGTATGGCACAATTTGGTGGATGGAAAGATTTATTCCTGTGTGATTTTCGAATTCCGGTTTCTTACGAACTGGTGGAACAATGTAAAAAATACAAATTTTTCAATCATTTAGCATACCTGTACACAATGGGCTTTGAAAATGACAAGGAAACCATCCAGTCCATCGCAGAGGGAAAAGAAAATTCCATCTATTTTACAAAAGGAATACAACTTGCAAAATCACTTGGTAATACAGATTTTCTTATGCTTGCTTATATGAAAAACATCATTCTATACTCCGATGCGGGTTTCCACGAATACGTTTACCAAATGCATAAAAAACGCATTGATACTGTAAATAGTTCAGACAAAGTATTACAGGCACATATGTACTTGGGCATAGGCTATAACTGCATTATTCTGGAAAAATATACAAAAGCATATTATTATTTTCGGAACGCACTACACAACCTTGTAAAAGAGAATAAAGCAGATGACTGTATGGATGCCCTATACAATATCAGTATGAATTATTTTGTAGTGGAAGATTATAAAGCAGTGATTCCTTGTATCGATATTTTGCTAAAAATGTTAACCGCTCTGGGCTATCTAAATCCTATGGTTTGTAGCTCTGCAAAACTGTATGGAATGCTGGCTCTGTCATATTTTCACCTAGAGGACTACTATAATACACACCACTTTTTAGGAATTATGGAACTAAACATGAATCCATTTTTAGAAAAAGATGAAAATGTAGACTATACCTATTGGGAAGAAGAGCTCTTTCTTTATCATTATATCAAAGCACTCTTATATGAACATGAGAATAATTTTGAAAGCAGCCAAAACGAGCTTACTCTTTCTAAAAAATTCTTGTGGATGCTACCCGGTACTATTTTTTATACTTATTCTTTGTATACGGTTGCACAAGCAAGATTATATAAACGATGCGGAAAACCAGAGGAGGAAACAGCTTTATTCAATGAAGCGATTACCTACTACAAACAAGAAGGCTTTTTTCAATGTGCAAAAAAACTAATTACTATTCAAAATGGTGAAACACCAGAAAAAGTAAAACTACCGTTTCGTGAAACAGATTTACATTTTGATAAGCTATTGACGTTGGCAAACTACGAGGGAACACAGAACAAGTTGAAATACCGAGAAAAGGATCTTGCCTTTTTAACCATCTGGCAGGAAAATTTAAATCGTTCCAAAAACGATATACAAGCATTACTAGAAAATGCATTTACTATTATGCAAAAAAGCTATAACCTGAGTGACGTTATTATGCTAAAGCAGGAAGATAATACTTTCTCTGTTTTGTATAATAATAGCTCCATTACTTTATCCGAACAACAAATCCACAATACCTTTCATTTTTTCCGCCAATACAAACGTGGATTTTTAACCAAACGAACGGATAAAAACTTTTTGCAATTTATGCCTATCATTGAGCTTTTCGAAAAGCATAAAGTAGTTACCATGCTAGGAATTCCTATTTCCCGTGAAAATACAGAGTATGTGCTACTCTCACACGTAAATGCACAACGAAATTTTACAAACAATCGAATTCCGCTTACAGAAGAAAATCTTGTTACATTAAAATTTGCATACAGCCAGTTAATCGATGCCATAAAACAGATTAAAAACAATAACTTAATCCGAGAAATGAATAAAACTCTGGAACAGGTTTCTGTTACAGATTACCTAACCGGATTATACAATCGACATGGTTTAAGTGAAATTATAAAAAAGCAATTTTGTCAGATGCAAGGAAAAACTATTTTAATCTTATACATTGACTTGGATAACTTTAAATATTACAACGACACATTTGGACATGATCTGGGGGACTTCCTTTTGGTACATTTTTCCCATTTATTTACCTCACTGGTAAAAGGAGATGGCTATACCGTTCGGTATGGTGGAGATGAATTTGTTATGGTACTTCCAGATAAAACAGAAGAATATGGAATAGAACTTTCCAAGCAAATTTATGCTCAAATACAGGACGGATGTAAAAAGGCTATTTCAGAAGAATTGCAACAGGAACTTACCATTCCGGAAAACAAACGTCTTTCCTGCTCCATCGGTATTACAGAATACACTGGCACTAGCCAAGCAGATATTGAGCATGCTCTGACCCACGCAGATGAAGCCTTGTACTTTATCAAACACAATTCAAAGGGGCATGCTATCACCTGGTCGAAATTGCAGGATTTACCATTATAATGTTTTAATACAACTCTTGTTCTTTTATAAAAATACCGACCTCCAATCGTTAGATTTTGTTCTAATTTTTGGAAATCGGTATTTTTATAACCTTTTCTTTTCTAATGAAAACAGACCGCCTGAATCTGTTCGACCGCTATTTTATATTCTTCGTACTTTTTTGCTTTTCTTATTTTTTTTACGCTTTTATCCACCGTAGGAAAAGATTTTCCCATATATATCCACAATTCTTTCATCTTATACAGTGCATTATTTCCAATTTCCTCATAATAAGCTTCAAACAACTCATCATGAAATTGCCAAAAACGCTTTTTTTGTTCCTTCGTCCAAGTAAGCGTCTCCTGCTCCAATAAAAAAGGATTTGTGAGAAGCCCACGGCCAATCATAACATTTTGAATCGATGGACAAGCTTCTTTACAAGCCTTGATTTCCTCTTTTGTATGAAGTTCTCCATTATAACATAATGGACTTTTTATATTTTTAGCACTTTGTAAAAAACAGTCCCAATGAATCGGCTTTTTATAAAAATCCTGTTGTACCCTCGGATGTACAATTAACTCCTTGATCGGATACCGATTGTATCGTTCCAACAATTCTTCCCACTCTTCTTCTTCATACCGTCCGATTCGTGTTTTGATTGAAATGGGAAGAGGCGATTTTTCAAAAATAGCATCCAAAAAAGTTTCCAATCGATAGGTTTCGCTTAAAAAACCTGCTCCCTTACACTTCTTTGCAACTGTGTTGGAAGGGCAACCAAGGTTTAAATTAATCTCTTTATAGCCATATTCTTTTAACTCTTTTGCAACCTCATAAAAATATTCTGCATGATTTGTCAGAATCTGCGGCACCGTTGGAATGCCTTTATTATTTTCCGGCAATATATCCTTTCGTTCTTTGGGTGTAAATGGCCCATGCATGGTAGGCGAAAGAAAGGGTGTAAAATATACATCTACACCCTTAAAATATTTCCAATGTAATTGTCGGTACAAATACGTGGTAATCCCCTCCATAGGGGCAAAATAACATTTCATCTTACTGACGTACCTTAATGTGTACTTCTCTAAGCTGCTGTTCTGACACTTCGTTTGGTGCTCCGCACATCAAATCCTGTGCATTACCATTCATTGGGAATGGAATAATCTCACGAATGTTCTCTTCTTCACGAAGAAGCATGATCATACGGTCGATACCAGGTGCCATACCTGCATGTGGTGGTGCGCCGAACTGGAATGCATTGTATAATGCTCCAAATTTCTCTTTCAGGTCTTCTTCTGTATAACCAGCAATTTCGAAGGCTTTTACCATGATAGCAAGGTCATGGTTACGCACAGCTCCAGAAGATAATTCCACACCATTACATACAATATCATACTGGTATGCCAAAATTTCTTCAGGGTCTTTGTTTTCCAAAGCTTCTAAGCCACCCTGTGGCATTGAGAATGGATTGTGTGTAAAGATAATCTTCTTTTCCTCTTCGTCATATTCATACATTGGGAAATCATTTACAAAGCAGAAACGATATGCATTCTTTTCTAATAAATCCAAACGTGCTCCCAATTCATTTCGAAGCTGTCCTGCATAGTTCGCAGCCTTCTTCTCTGTATCTGCAATAAAGAAAATAGTATCTCCAACTTCCAATCCTGCAAGCTCTCTCATTTCCACTTTCATGTCATCTGGAATAAACTTGTCAATTGGTCCCTTGTAAGATAAATCTTCTTTTACCTCTAAATATCCTAAACCACCCATTCCAATTGACTGTGCAAATTTAAGAAGCTTCTCATGGAAACCTTTTGACATATCTGCGTGTACCTTAATGGCACGAACTGTTTTCTTATGAAATGGTTTAAAAGTACATCTCTGGAAAAATTCTGTTACATCAATAATACGCAATGGATTTCTAAGGTCTGGCTTATCAGAACCAAACTCTAACATAGCCTGCTTATAGCTAATCACAGGATATGGTGCCTGTGTAACGGTAGCACCTTCTGGTGCAAATTTTTCAAATGTTGCTGTAAGAACAGCTTCTCCTACGCGGAATACATCTTCCTGTGTTGCAAAACTCATCTCAAAATCCAACTGGTAAAATTCACCTGGTGAACGGTCTGCTCTGGCATCCTCATCACGGAAACATGGTGCAATCTGGAAATACTTATCGAAACCAGATACCATTAACAACTGTTTATACTGCTGTGGTGCCTGTGGCAATGCATAAAACTTTCCTTTGTATTTTCTTGATGGAACAATATAATCTCTTGCACCCTCTGGAGAAGATGCACAAAGAATTGGAGTTTGTATCTCTAAAAATCCCATTTCAGACATTTTCTGACGTAAGAAACTAATCACATTCGAGCGGAAAATCATGTTGTCTTTTACTTTTTTGTTTCTCAAATCTAAGTAACGATATTTCAAACGTAAATCTTCACGAATTTCCTTTGATGTCATAATTTCGAATGGGAGCTGTGTATATACTTTTCCTAATACATCAATCGTCTTTGCATCTAACTCAATTGTTCCTGTTGGAATCTTTGGGTTGTATGTCTCTTCATCACGATGCTCAATCAAACCTTCTACGGAAATACAGTCTTCTTTATTGATTCCCTCTAATAAAGCTGCATCACGAATAACAACCTGCAATACTCCATACATATCTCTTAAATCAATAAAAGATACTCCACCATGGTCACGGATATTTTCTACCCATCCACAGACACGAAGTGTCTGGTCAACGTCTTTTTCTGTAATTTCATTCAACATACGATTACGATACTGATTGTTCGTATTTGTTTCCATTTTATATCTCCTTTCTTTAGAACAAAGTGGCCAACTCTCTATATCCCTATAAAGTAAAAAAACGCCCTGAATACTTAAATGTATTCAGGGCGAACTTATCTATGTCCGCGGTACCACCCGATTTACTGTTTCACAGTCACTCATTGGTCTTAAACCTGTTGCTTAACGCGCAACTACGTCGCACCTACTAAAAAAATTGTTCGGATTGCAGCTCGAAAGTGTTATTCATACAAATTCACTTTACAAAGTTCTCACTATCCTTTGCTCACTGGAAACGATAATTTGTACTACTTCTCTTTGTCATAGCCATTTTTACTAAAAAATTATATGCTATTTTACAATAAAAGTCAACTGTGAAAAAGGGTATTTCACCGATTTTCACTTGCAGATTTCGGTTTTCTACAAAATTCAATTATCTTTCCTATTTATACTCTTTAAAACCACTTAATTTCGCAGAATTCCACATTCTGTCCATCATTTCTTCTGTATAACCAGTAAATTCCGTTTGTATCACCGTATTTTCCAGCAATTGAATTTTTCTATTTCTATCTTCAATTTGAACAAGAAAATTCCTTGCTGGTACTTTGTTGCTTTTTTCCCTATTGCACGCTGGACATGACAATACGAAATTAAACAATGACCAGATATGATTTTCCGTAAGATTATATTCCGTTATCGTACCTTGCTTCAAATCTCATCCAGCCATAAAAATCCACCCTAAAATATCAGTCTTTTGCTATCTGTAGCATTTTTGATAAATTGTCAATTCACACCACCTGTTTCTTCTTCCATCCATTCCTTCATTTTTTTCTGCAACAGTTGCTTATCTGGCAAATATAACTGGTACTTTGAAGCATATATATTGGAATTTTCTGGAAGTGTCAATTCTACAA
Organism: uncultured Lachnospiraceae bacterium; assembly: GCA_902786205.1. GTDB lineage: Bacteria > Bacillota > Clostridia > Lachnospirales > Lachnospiraceae > CAG-411. The sequence goes on from CADABQ010000028.1 coordinate 53,872, forward strand.
CCGCATCATTTTTATCCGGGCACAACAGAATTCCAATTGTCGGATTTTCAAACTCCTGTTTTTCATAACGGTCATAATAGTTTACATACATCTGCATCTGCCCCAAATCTTGATGTTTCAGTTTTTCTGTTTTCAAATCAAACAAAACAAAGCATTGTAACAGCCGATTATAAAACACAAGATCCACCCTAAAATGCTCTTCCTGAAAAGTAAAACGTTTCTGTCGTGCCACAAATGCAAAACCTGTCCCTAGTTCGAGTAAAAATTCCTGTAAATGGTCAATCAAACGACTCTCCAGGTCTGTTTCAGAAAAATCTACTTTTTCATCTAAACCCGAAAATTCTAATACATACGGATCCTTTACAATATCCCCTGGTTTTTCTACAATCTGTCCCTTTTGAGACGCTGCTAAGATTTTATCTTTATCCTTTCCAAGCAATAATCTCTCATACAAAGAACTTCCATATTGTCTCTGTAGCTCCCTTTTTCCCCATCCCTCTTTCAATGACTGCATTTCATAAAAATTTCTTTCATCTTTATTTTCAATTCTCATTAAAATCAAGTAATGGGACCAGGACAAATGAAACGGTGGTTCTTTTTCAAAATTCGTAACCAGTGGTTGCGATTTTTCAAGAGCGAATTTCGTAACCGCTGGTTCCGAAATTCGTTCTTGATATGTCAAGTAAAATTTCCGAATGTTCGTTAATGTTGCAACAGAAAAACCTTTTCCAAACTCCTTATTCAACACATCTGATAATGTTATTAATACTTTTTTTCCATACTGGGCTCTACTTTCTCCATCCTGCTGTTCTTCCATTCCTATTCTCCTATTGACCTGCTATAATTAAGTTGTAACACCAAGTGATAGTTTGCTATAATCAAACTACAAGTCCAGCTAATAAATGTCAATAGCAAAATGAAAAAATATT